>NZ_LMKA01000112.1 GCF_001421435.1 Chryseobacterium sp. Leaf201 | reverse complement strand
TTTGTATTTTCGTATTTTTTTACAAGTAATTATATCTTATGTGATGATTTTCAGTATTTTGTGGTACCATTTTTTACAATGATGGTGTTTCAGAATATTATAAAGACAACGTATTTAAGTATGCTACATTCAGCTTGCCGGTGCGATAATTTGTATTCTGCAAAAACAGATGCAGAAATTCAGATGCTTTATACATTTTAAACTTTCAGGATACTCCAATATTGTCATTCCTGTCTGGATTTTGAAAATCTCATCATATGTCCCGGTTCTGCATTCAGTGCATACGATTTTATGGGTGAAAAACTCATTCAGAAACTTCTTTAAAATTCAAATCCTGAACTTTTCCTGATTATCAAAATGGTAGTTTTAAGATGTTCTTTGATAGGTAAATTCCTGAGGGACTGCATTAATTTTACATAATAAAATAAAATTATGAGCAAAAAAGCATTAATCATTGTTGATATCCAAAATGAATATTTTGAAAACGGAGGCCTGGAATTGGTTAATCCGGTAGAGGCAAGCCTGAATGCCGGTAAAATACTTGAACATTTCAGGACCCGTCACTTACCGGTAATTCACGTTCAGCATCTGGCAGCAGAAAAAGACAGTCCGGTTTTTGCGGAAGGATCGTTCGGTGTTCAGATCCATGAAAATGTACAGCCTCTTGACGGTGAGAAAGTTATTCAGAAATACTATCCCAACAGTTTTCGGGAAACGGATCTTTCAGAGCATCTTAAGACCCATGAAATTACTGAACTGGTGATAGTCGGGATGATGACACATATGTGCATTGACGCTACCACCAGAGCCGCCTTCGATTTCGGATATTCCTGTACTGTGGTATCAGATGCCTGCGCAACCCGCGACCTGGAAATTAACGGCAAAACGGTGGCTGCCGATGATGTCCATCACGCCTTCCTGGCTGCTTTGGCTTTCGCTTACGGAAACATTACAAGCACATAGGAACTGTTAAAAACGGATAACGTGTAAGGACAAATTTTTGATAACTAATTACCCTTAACAGATTGTTGTTAAGGGTGTTTTTTGTTGAGGCTTAAAGTTAATTTGTGGGTTATTCTATTATAGATTCAATTAGGATTCTTTTTCCTGCTGTAGAAAAACTTCTTTCTTATATATGGCTGTTTGCTTTATCCGGAACCTACTGTAATCATTACCTAATTTTCCGAATTTAGTGAATTAAGTAGTTATTTACAGAGAATTAAATAAATTTAAAATATTTACCTGACAGTAGATGATTATAAAAATATAAAACAAAATATATTTAAACACCCCATCATTTATTCCACATTCATTGGCAGTGTAAACACAAATTCAGAACCCTTGCCGATTTCACTGGTTACCGAAATGGTACCCTTATGGTGGCTGATGATTTCCGAACAGAGATACAGGCCTATCCCGAAACCGGAAATCGAATGCATATCGTCGCTTTCCACCCGGTAATAGCGGTCGAAAATATGGGCGGCATCTTCCGGTCTGATTCCGTTGCCCTGGTCTTTAACGCTGACATAGGCAAACTCATGATCGAAAGTGCAGGCTACGTGGATCGTGCTGCCGGCAGGAGAGTATTTAACTGCATTGCTGATCAGATTATGGATGACCTGTCCGATTTTATCCCGGTCTGCACTGATCTTTACGGACTCTACCGAAGCGAAAATGAGCGTGTGGCTGTTGATCGTAGTCGTAGATTCTTCCTCAGCTTCCTTTACTAAAAGGGCCAGGTCAAAAAGCTGCCTGTTGATATGGATCTTCCCGGATTCCAGCCTCGAGATATTAAGGAAGCCGTTGATCATGGAAGTCATCTTATTGATCTGCAGGTCTGCTCTTTCCAATATTTTCGAAAAAGATTCATCCTGGGTTTTTGCAAATTTAAGCTGCATGAGCTGGATATACCCTTTTATTGAGGTGAGCGGGGTCTTCAGTTCATGGCTTACCATCCCGATAAAGTCATTCTTGCGGATCTCGTCCAGCTTTTTCTCGGTAATCTCGTGGATAACGCCGGTAAAATATTTTTTCCCGTTTTTTTGCTGTACTTCACCTATTGCACGTATCCAGCGGAGCTTATCATCATGGTAGCCGATGATCTGGTATTCCATGTCAAAACGCACGCCCTCCGAAAATGCCCGTTCAACATTCGTGATTACTGATTTACGGAAATCCGGATGGATCTGCCTGATACCCGCCTCATAAGACATCACCTCGTCCGGGTAAAAACCGAAGAACTCTTTAAGTTTTGCGGAAGCCGTAAAAATCCGTTCACCCGCACTGATCTGGAAGGTACCTAAACCAGCTGCATCCACTGCCATCCTTAGGTTTTCCTCTGCACGCCTGATCTCTTCGCTGGCCAGATACTGATCGGTAATATCCATTACTACGCCGGTAAAAGCTGAAAAAGTACCTGAAGAATCTGCCTTAAGATTGCCAATCGCACGCAGCCAGCGGAGACGCTTATCATGGAATCCGATAACCGGATACGTTACATCATAATCGCCGTTGTTGTAAATGGCATTTTCAAGTTTTGCTGTAACGGCCGGCCGGTATTCTTCTGTAATCTGTGCCAGTGCCTGTTCAATCGAAAGCGGATCATCTTCATAGAAGCCGAAAAGTTCTTTTGAACGGGCATCAGTAATAAATTCCCGGGTAATGGAATGCATAAACCATGTACCGAAATTCGCTGCGTTAACCGCCAGGCGGAAAGCAATCTGGCCTTCCTCTATTTTCTCATGGGCCCTGATTAATTCATCATTCACTTTAGCCACTTCTTCAAGGGTGGCCGCAAGCTCCCGGTTGGTATTTGCCAGTTCTTCATTCAGGGTCTGAAGGGTTTTAGAGCTGCTTTCCAGGCTTTCTTCCCATTTCTTGCGTTCCGTTACATCACGCGTGGCACCGGCTATGGCCTCAACCTCACCGTGCTCATTGAAAACCGGAGTGAAAATATAATCGTAAACCCGGCTGCCCAGGGTTGCATGGGGAAATGACACTTCTCCGCGTATAGGAAGTTTGGTCTCTATAATCCGGTCGATTTCCCTCTCGTGCATTTCTGCATGCCAGGGTTCGTAGCCTATTTCAAGCAGGCCTTTTCCGATGGAATCTTCCCATGTTCTGCCCCACATGTTCAGGAGTGCCCGGTTAGCGTAGGTAAAGCGGTAGTCGAGGTCAAATACATACAGTAAATCCGGTGTTGATGATGTAATGGTCTCATACAGCCTCCGTTGCTGTTCAGATTGTGCTTCGGCTTTCATTAAAGCTTCTTCGGCTTCCTTACGCTGGGTAATATCCTGTGCACTCCCAAACCATTCAATAATATCGCCCTTTTCATCCAGGATAGGGATGGCTTTGGAAGAGGTCCAGCCCGGTGTACCGTCAGCCTGCAGGACCCGGTGCTCCAGATGGAAGATTTTCTTCTCACGGATGCATTCTTCTATCCGGTCATTTACCAGATCCAGGTCATCGGGATGTATATTATCAGACTTCCAGTTTGTAGTGGGCGCGTCAGCATCTTTCAGAAAACCCCGGCCGTCAAGCTCATGCATCTCCTTCCAGTCAGGACTTAATGAGTATACTACTTCGGACGTAGCTTCAATCAAGGCTTTCAGACGGGCTTCGGTTTCCGCCGTTTTTTGCTTTTCAGACGTATGTTGTTGGGAGAAATCGGTCATATACGGGGCTGCTGGTATTTATAATTAGCAAAAAATAAAGTCTGAGGTTCCTGTAGTTTTACAGATGATTTCCGGAAAGGGCACAGGATTCAATGCCTTAGATTTATGACTGAAAAGTTACGATAAAGTAAATAATCCCAAAAAAAATCCAGCCACTTTTTTAGTTTCAATCCGTTTAAATACACATAAAATCTGCATGGCTGCCATGATCGGAGTGGAAATTCTTTATGGAATAAATCTGAACAGATCTAAAGCAAAAGAATGGTTCCGGCTGAATAACCAATCAGGCTACGATATTTACCATTTTGGATACACCGTCAGGAAAAGAATCAGCGAATTTTGTGTTCAAAATAATACAGTAAATAAATGAATACCATCAAAGGAAAAACAGTAGTTATCACAGGGGCAGGCAGCGGAATTGGGGAAGCTGTAGCCGTAAGGCTCGCGGAGTGCGGAGCAAAGGTTGTATTGGGCGCACGCAGGATTGAGAAACTGAAAGAAGTAGCAGACCGTATAAAAAAGTCGGGTGGGGATGCGGAATATTGTATAACGGATGTCAGGAATAAAAAGGACCTGCATACCTTGGTTCAGAAAGCAGTTGATACGTTCGGCAGGGTAGATGCCATTGTAAACAATGCCGGGGTCAGCCAGCTCAGCCGGATTGATTCACTGGATGTTGAAGGATGGGATGAAATGATCGATGTAAACCTCAAAGGGACACTGTATGGCATGGCCGCTGTACTTCCTTTCTTTAAAGAGCAGAAGTCAGGGCACATCATCAATATTATTTCCACTTCCGGACTGAAAATCGTGCCCATGCAGGGCGTATATGCGGGGACGAAAAATGCTGTACGGACGATCGCAGAAGCATTCCGGCAGGAGTCGGACGGGCAGATCCGCATTACCGGAATCTCACCAGGCGTTGTAAAAACCCAATTGGCCGGCAGCATTAAAAATGAACAGATGAAACAGGCAATAGAAGAAAATATGGAAATGTTCGGGATAAGCCCGGCAGCCGTTGCCAACGCGGTACTGTATGCAATGGAACAGCCTGCCGATGTTGAAATCGGTGATATTGTCATACGCCCTTCCGTACAGAATTAAATGTTGAGCAGGGTTACCGAACCATCTAAACCCGTACCTTTACAACACGAATGAAAAACGATAACTTACCAGTCCGTACTTTTAAAACCATATCACAGTTGATGCACCATCTTCATCAGCCGGCACCGGTGCACCCGCTGATTGCTTTGTTCACTTATGATGACATGGCATTAATTCCGTTTGAAGAAGAGCAGAAAATTGCGGTCGATTTTTATAAGATTTCTTTTAAGACCCGTTTCAACGGACAGGTAAAGTACGGGCAGGGGCATTATGATTTTGAAGAGGGAGGCCTGGCTTTCTTAAGGCCGAAACAGATGGTGACCACTTCCGGGGACGAGCGCAGCTATGAAGGGTTTTCCCTCTTTTTTCATGTTGATTTCATCAGAAATTACCCTTTGCAGCAGACCATCAGCCAATACGGATTTTTTTCATACTCCGTTTCGGAAGCCCTTTTTCTTTCAGCACGGGAAAAACAGATAATCAGTGATTTATTCAGGTCCATTGAAGCGGAACTTAATAATTCTGCGGATCCTTACAGCCAGGATGTTCTGGTCAGCCAGATTGCATTGCTGCTCAGTTACAGCAACCGTTTTTATAACCGGCAGTTTATCACCCGTAAAGTAATCAGTAATGAGATCCTTACCCGTCTGGATGATATTCTGGAAAATTATTTTAATGATGGAACTCCCTTGAAGAAAGGGCTGCCGGGTGTACAGCATATTTCGGCACAGCTGAATGTTTCACAGCGGTATCTGAGTGATATGCTGCAGTCTTTAACCGGCTGTAACACGCAGCAGTATATTCATGAAAAATTAATTGACAAAGCCAAGGAAAAATTATCAGGTACCTTGCTCAGTATAAGCGAGATTGCCTATGAACTGGGTTTTGAACATCCGCAGTCCTTCAACAAGCTGTTTAAATTAAAGGTTAAGCTTTCGCCTTCAGAATACAGGGCGTCATTTATTTATAAGGCACCGTTTCCTGCAAATGGGCACGGAACGTAAAACACGTCTGCTGTTCATTTGATGTCACCGTTAATGTACCGTTGTGGGCCTTGGCTATTTCAGAGGCGATATACAATCCCAGGCCCAATCCGTTCTGGCTTTTCTGTTTGCCTTCCCTGCGGAAAGGATGGAAGAGATGCGGCAATGCTTCCCTCGGAACCGGTTTTCCCTGATTGGTTACAGAAATTTCCCAGGTATCTTCTGTTACAGTGGCCTGAACAAGTATTGAGGTAGTAGGCGACCCATGAATAATGGCATTTGCCAGCAGGTTGGAAACCATTTGAGACAAACGTCCGGGATCACAGGTTACAGGCCCGTTGATATTAAAATGAGATTCGATAATTTTTTCCGGCCATACTACTTTTAATTCATCACTTACCTGGTTAAGCAGCTGCTCAAGATCTGTTTCAACCGGACTTACAGGAAATCCACCGCCCAGGCGGCCGCGTGCCAGATCCATGATGTCGTTAATCATATCATGCATTCTTTTTGATCCTGTCTGGATTAATTTCACGAGTTTTTCTTCACGCGCTCCCAGATTGGATCTCGCCACCAATTGTGCCGCGCTCATAACTCCGCCGAGCGGGTTCCGGAGATCATGCCCCAGAACGGCAATAAACTGTTCACGGATCAGGGCATTCTGCTGTTCCATTTCCAGATTGGCTTCCGCAAGCTGTTTGGCGGTCTGAAGATTTTCTTCATACAGGCGTCGGTCTGATGCACGGAAAACCGTAAACCTTATGAAAAGCGGCTGGTCATTCTCGTCTTTCCGCTCATAGCCATTTATATAAACAGGCATCTTCCCATTTCCGGAATCTGACAGTTCAAGAGCAACCTCATCAAAATATCCCTGCATCCGCAGCAAAGGCCAGAGATGGGTTTCAAAATAAATTTTCCCGCCCACGGCAAGGATATCAGAAAACCGCCGGCCCAATAATTCTTCAGGTACCGTATTGAGCCATCCGGCTGTACGCCTGTTAATCTTCGCAATTCTCCCTTCTCTGTCGGTAATTACAAAGCCACACAGTGAAGATTCAAAAAAATCTTCAAAATCTTCGGCAGAAGGGGGAAGAGGAAGTTTATTGTTCATGTAAATAACTTTTTATTGCTGAAACGGTTTCTTCCGGAGCGCTGAGGTTCGGGCAGTGTCCGGTCGCATCCATGATAACCAGTGTGCTGTCCGGGATATGCTGGTGCATATAACGGCCTACCTCTTCCGGTGCAATCACATCATGGCTGCATTGTAGGATTAAAACAGGAATATCAGTCTGCGACAGGATATCGCGCTTGTCTGTAAGAAAAGTAGTGCGGGCAAACTGCCTGGCAATTTCAGGATCGGTTTTACAGAAGCTGTTGGCGAGTTCTTCCCCGAGTTCTTTCCGGTCCGGGTTTCCCATAACAACCGGTGCCATTGCCATGGACCAGCCCAGGTGGTTATTGTCCATAGATTCCAGCAATTCATTGATTTCTGATCTGCTGAAGCCGCCGGTATAGCCGTCCTGATTGATGTAGGAAGGCGAAGGGCTTACCAGGATCAGTGTTTTAAAAATCCCCGGAGCCATCGCCGCTGCCATAAGGCCCATAACAGCACTTACGGAATGTCCTACGAAAATACCGTTTGTGATGTTCAGTTCCCGGGCAATTTCCACAATATCTTCGGCATAGCCTTCAAGGGAACTGTATTTTTTAAAAGAATAGGCTGAAATATCTGAATTCCCGGCCCCTACATGATCAAAAAGAACAGTTCTGTAATCGTCCTGAAAAGCAGGGTAAACATACCGCCACATATTCTGATCGCAGCCGAAACCATGGGCAAACATCATCACAGTGTCGCCGGTTCCGCTTACAATGACATTGTTTCTCTTAAGTATACTCATAGAAGGCCGCTTTTTACAAATATAGCTTATTATTTCTGATGAACGTACGCTGTCATAATAAATTCATATACAGCACTCAGCCTAAGATATGAGTGTGGATGATCAATAGCCTGGATTTATCCGTACATATTCATCTTTACAGTACAGGAAATACAACTGATATCCTGTATGGGAAGCAGTGTGGAATAAACGGAGAATCAGTTTAAATTATTAAATGAAATTTAATCCTTTGCTTGCTGTCAGAATTAAAATTGTCCGCTGGGCTTTTTACCAAATGGTAAATCATTCCATATCCGTAAGCCCCATCTTTGTTTCAGGAATTTAAAATCAAAAAATGAAATCAGTATTAATTACAGGAGCCAATAAAGGCATCGGTCTGGAAACAGCAAAACAGCTGTCAGACAAAGGATTACTCGTCTACCTGGGAAGCAGGGACATCGATAAAGGAAAAGCTGTGGTGAAGGAATTACAGGAAAAAGGGTTTAAAAACATCAGGGCAGTACAGATTGATGTTACCAAAGAAGAAACGATTGCAGCAGCCCGTGATATCATTGAAAAAGAACAGGGCAAACTGGATATTCTTATAAACAATGCAGGGATCAGCGGTGTGGTTCCGCAAAATGCGGTTGAAACTTCTGTGGCACATTATGATGAAGTGTTTGATGTTAATGTATACGGCGTCATCCGTGTCACACAGGCGTTTATCAATTTACTGAAGCGGTCTGACGAACCGGTAATAGTCAACGTAAGTACCAGTGTAGGTTCACTGTCATTGCAGAGCAGTCCGGAATGGCCGGCGTACGATTATGCCAAATATGCAGTATATGCTTCATCAAAAGCAGCCATGAATATGTATACCGTTCATCTGGCGTATGAATTACGGGATACGGCTTTCAGGATAAATGCAGTCTGTCCGGGATATACGAAAACGGACTTTACCGGCTACAACGGAGGCGAGGTGGAAGAAGCCGGGAAGCGCATCGTTAAATATGCTTTGACCGGACCGGACGGCCCTACAGGAAAATTTTTCAGCGAAGAAAGCAATCCGGGAACAGGGGAGATCCCGTGGTAAAATTATTAAAACAGCAGGTATGTGTCATATCGGAGCCGGAGATTGTATTTCGGCTCTGCTTTTCTGTATTATATAATTAAGTATTATGATTTAATTATTTGATTTAAAAATAGATGTGAGCTTTAAATGTTATTGGGCAAGCATTTTTTTAAACCTGAAAAACTGATAGGCAAGCATGCAGAAGAACGGGATGCAGGTTACCATGCACAAAAATATTTCTTCAGATAAAAGGGGCGTTGTAAATAAGAATAAAGCCGTTAAAACGGGCAGAGCAAAAAATGACAGAAGACAATAAAATAATGAATGCCTGATCTTTGGAATCAGGTTGAGGTATATGCAGAAGGATGCAAGTGAGAACACAAGGATGATCGCTGCATTCACACCATACACCAGTCCCGGCATTTCACTTTTTGTACGGTCCAGCGTGGCTGTATAAAGTGCGGTTCCAGACAACGCAACAACTAAGCTGAACAGCAGGGTAAGAAAAATAATTCGGGTCAGGAAAGATTTCATAATCATTGGTACAGCAAAATACCTGCTAAACATGCAGGATGAATTCATAACAAAGCTAATCATAATATGGTTTTAAAATCATTTAATCAATAAAAATACCCCTTAAATAAGGGGCATTGGTGAGATTGTATAAACACTGATTAGTATTTCTTTTTGATAATTTACTGATTAATGAAGCATATCCAATGTGATGAATTACTTCCAGTAGCTCCAGTTGGCACCGTCATAAACAGCAATCATAGCCGCAGCTGTATCGTACACCAGCGTACCGGCCACCGCTCCTTTTATGGTTAGATGAGGGTTGGCTACCTGAGGCAGCACCATAGCTTTTGTTGTTGATTCCAACACCAGTACACCCGGCTTGGTACTGGAACTGGCACCGATAATCATGCCGTTTCCTATATCTGTACCGGCATTTGTATAAGAATGTGCAATCCCCTGGTTTTCATCCGTAAGACTTGTCCAGCCAGTATCCTGGAAAACCTGTACCGATTTAGCAGCAGTATTAAAGATAAATGTACCTCCTTCTGCGCCCGGAGCAGATGCTACAGAGGGAAGGATAATGCCTTTCGGCTCCGTACCGAATTCCAGCAATACGCTTGCGTTGGTAATATCGGTTTTGCCTATCGCAACCTGGGCGTTCATTTGGCTGATACCCAAAAACGGAAGCAAAGCGGTTAAGATGATTATTTTTCTCATTGTTTTATTTTTGTTAAACCTGCCGGACTTTTATCATCAGGCAGGTTCTGTTTTACATTTATTATTCGTTACAGCCTCTTTTAATACAGTTCCAGCCTGTACGGGCAGCATCAACTCCCGGCGCACTGCCTCTGTAAAGCTGTACACAGTTCAGGTCTGTATTGTAAATAACCATTCCGTCTACTGCAATCATGGCATCTCTCTGGGCTGTGGTCATGTGGTTGATAACCATTCCTTTATTTGCTGCATCCAGTACAATATACCCGTTCGGCACAGACTCCGGCCAGTTCGCTACGGTTGGGGTACCTTTCGTAAGGACTCCCATTTTCGCAAAGCCGTCAGGGGTTCCTGCTGCTCCCGGTTTTACACAGTAGCACGGAACAACTTTAACACCGTTGCCGCGTCCCGTCATATACGTTACGCCTACCACAGACTGAGCTGCGATTACCGTATTCGGGGCAGATGTGTTCCAGGTAATGCTGTTGAATGTATTTCCGTTAAAAAGCTCAAGAGGGAACAATGGTCCGCCTGAAGATTTGCTTCCGTACATGGATACTGTACCTGTAGGGCTGATTACCACCCTGATAATAGGTGCAGAACTGTTTCCGGTCATCTGCCAGATTGACGGTACATTTGCTTCCCAGATAGAACCGTCTGTAAACCTGATATTCTGTCCCGAAGTCCCGGAAGTCTGAAACTGGATTTCCTGGGTGGCCAGCTGAACCCCGTTAATGGTCAGGTTGAAAGAATTGTCAAGCGTATAGATATCGAACTGGAAACCGTAATCCGCAGCAGGCTGGTCGAATGTAACGGTAGTTCCGTCCTGTGTGGAAAAGTCGGCTCCGTTTACTTCTTCTGTGCAGACAGGGCCGTTCAGAAAAGCGATATTGTTGGCCTGGATATTATTACACGTACCTGAAAGTCCGCTGTTGTCACACTCATACTGGGCATCTGTCGGCGGTACATTGGCACTTGTGTTGGTTGCATCAGGATCCGTTACATCATTCGGTCTCAGGATCGTAGCTTTTGCCTGCTGTGAACTTCCTGATGTTGCAGCGGTTACACCTACGGTAAAAGTATAGGTAATCTCGCATCCGTTAGGCAGGTTAAGCAGGGATGAGTACTTTTTGGTCTGCGGATTATACGTTACCGGTGTACTTTCGCTCCCGCATCCGCTGGCCTGGAACTGCATGGCCTGATGGTTGAACCCTGCAGGAATAGTAAAGGTGAATGGCGCACCTTCTGTATCACTCGGTCCGTCATTTTTTACTTTAACCGTATATGTAAGGTTATCCCCGATGATGATACTGCTTTTATCAGCATTCACTGCTGAAATCTTTAAGTCAGCTACCTTTACTGTAATAGCTGTAGTGATGGTTGCCGGAGTTCCCGGAATGAAAGTCCATGTATCAATAGACCTGTTGTCTCCGAAAAGCCCTGACGTACCCGTACCGCCGATTCCCCAGATATGGCCGTTCGCATTACTGCTGATGCCTGCAGCCGTAGCTGTAAACAAGTGGCTGTTGTTTTTAGGGTCTGAATACCGGCCGCGCGGTGCATTGTTTCCGTTCGTCCCGTTGGTAACATCCGTGTCATTCCAGTAAACAATATCTGAAACAACGGAGTTGAGGTTGGTATGATCTAAAAGTTCTATTACAGTACCGTTCTGGTTATATTCCATATCAAAAAACGGGAAATGAACCTCTGCACCCTGAAGCTGTACCGTAACTTTAGAAGGAACTACTCCTGCAGGAAGCGGGTTTCCGGCACCGTCTTTACCGTCCCACGGGATATTGTTAACGCCCGTTGCAGATGCTCCGGCAAGGACTCTGGTCACAAACCCTGCAGGGTTGTCCGTGCTTTCTATGGTAATTTTATATTGGCCCAAAGCGGCTGCATTGTACCGGATATATCCTCCTTTATTGCTCACCTGTCCCGGCGTACCGTCAACACCTACTAATTGGAGTGCTGATACATCCGGCAGAACCACCGTATTCTTCAGCCACGTTGATCCTCCCGGTACCGCACCTGTTGCAGAGGCAGGCAGATCATTCGCAGGAATGCTGTAAAATAATTTGTGGGTGATGTGCTTATCCGTATCTGCATCGTTCGGGTTGTGTACCCTGTTGACAAGAAAAGCGGGAGTGGACTGATCAAGGCTTTTATAAATCGGCGCCTGTGTGGCTTCGTCCACAAAACCGTCGTTATTTACAAAAAAAGTAAAATATAAGCCGTTGTTTCCGTTGTTATTTACCCTGTAGGTATAACCGTCCTTCGTAAGGACATAAACAAGTCCGTAGAAACCGCTGGTGTTCGGGTTGCCGGTTCCGTTGGAAAGGTTCAGAATGTTGGCAAATACACGGCCTTTTACAAAGCCGGTGTTGTCTGTATTGATTACCGATACATCCCACGCGGCTATTCCTGCATTCGTACTGGCCTGAGTCCAGTTACTGTCAGCGGCTACACTCGTAGAAGGGTCGGCCGCGGCTCTTGCTACCAATTCTACACGGTATATTCCATCCTGGCTTACAGGATAATAGATCGGGGTATATCTGTTTCCTCCTGTCTGCGAGACTAACTGCGGGCCTGCCAGTTCCGCAGTACGGTTAAGGATCTGGCCGTCCGTTGTGTTGTCAACAATCAGGGTCCCGGCTGGTGAAAATAACCTGATCCTGCCCGTGCCGCCATTCTGTGCGCTGGATGCCAGGGTAATCCGTTCACCTGCTTTGGCATATACGTAATGGGTACCTTCATTGGCAAAGGGCCAGCTGGAAGTGGTTCCGGTACCGGATCTCAGGAACGCGCGGTCTCCCGTTATTCCGGACGGGTACAGGTCACGAGACCCGTCTGCAAACAGATAATTGCTGTTAAGCATCAAAACAAAGACCACGGCTGCCTGATAGAGCAGCGTGCCCTTTAAGAAATTTGATCTTTTTTTCATTGGTTTTTTTTAATGTTGGTTTGTATAATTGCTGTGAATATTTTTAATTCAATTTATTAATCATAAGATTTTATTCCTTTTTCACGGATCATTATTACAGGCTTAACGGCTGTGTTTTTTTTCACAGATCAGCCCGCCCGGAATCAGGGGTTGTCATAAAAAGATTATTATGTATTGAGCATTAGAACAGTGCAGAAAGAGTATCAATTCCTACTTTTTCATATGTAGGATTTACAGATGCAAAATTAACCCTTATGTTCAGCAGGTTTTAAGAAATGACTTATCATTTTGCTGATAATGGTACACGATATAGTAAAATTGACTATTGTAAGATGCTGTATATCAGTAATTAGTGATTTTTGTATTTGAAGGCGTAAGATTATCATTTTACGGATAATGATACGTTTTTATGATCATGAAATCTTGGAAATGCAGTCTTTGTGGTATCCCTGAGGCGTGAATTTAAGTAGCAGTTCAGATGATGGCCGGTCCAACTTACCATTAATATTAAAAAGATGTCAGATCTGAATTGTCTGATATAATCTGTCTGAAATTCAAATCAACCGTACCTGAGGAAATCCGCTTATATTTTACTGATGATAACCATTGTTTTCAGGATGTCTTCTACTGCTGTTCAATCTGATAATAGATGTAATGAAACAGTGCTTTTTATCTCCGTAAAGATGTTGTTTATTGATTTTTTTTTCTATAAAAAATACCACAAAGTAAGCTATATATCTACTAAGGTATCAGATTTGTATTTATTACAGCACAAACCATTTAAATAAATAATATGAAAAAGACAGACACCCAGGATGGAAGAGCTGCCCGTAAAGTAACTGCAAAATCTTCTGCTGCCGAAGGCCTTAGAGAACTGTTCGTTGATGAACTTAAAGACATTGTGTATGCCGAAAGAGCTTTGCTGAAAGCACTGCCTAAAATGGCTAAAAATGCAAGCGAACCCAAGTTGGCCGCTGCTATTGAAGAGCATGTTGCCGTAACGGAAGGCCAGGTTCAGAGACTGGAACAGATTTTTGAAATACTGGGGGAATCCAACCGCGGCAAAAAATGTGATGCCATGGAAGGGCTGATTAAAGAAGGAGAGAGCATTATGGAAGAAACCGAAGAAGGCCCGGTGCGTGACGCGGGAATTATTTCCGCTTCTCAGAAAATAGAACATTATGAAATAGCATCTTACGGTACGCTGGCTGCATTCGCAAGAACACTGGGTGAAGACGAAATCGCTTCATTGCTGGAGGCTACACTGGCAGAAGAAAAAGAAGCTGACTCGATACTGACTGAATCTGCATACAACTCAATTAACTTTGAAGCGGCTGATGAAGATCAGGACCAGGAATAAATTAACACACATCAGGCTGCATATTGCAGCCTGATTTATTTAAATTATAAATATGAGCAGTAAAACTATTTTCAGAATTATTCCCGTGGTCGCCGCTCTTGTATTTTCAAATGCATCGGCACAGCGCGGTACCCCTCCGGGAGATGTTACTAAAATTACGCATTCCACCAAATATCCGGAACATCTTGACTTTGTCCCCGAAATGGTAAAACTCCTTAAAGTCCCCGAAGGATGGGAGGTTTCTATAGCTGCCTCCGGACTTGGGAAGCCAAGGATGCTGTACCACACACCCAACGGAAATATGTACATTACACGCCGTGATACGGGAGATGTACTCCTTTTGAAAGATACCGACAACGACGGTAAATTCGATGATATCAGAACCGTAGTGGCAGAATTCAAAGGCGTGCACGGCATTACCATGAAAGACGGATGGATGTATCTCTGCAACAATAATGAATTGCGAAGGTATAAAATGAATACAGACGGAACACTGAGCGGTAAAGAAATGCTGTTTAAAGACATGCCAAGCGCCGGCCAGCATCCGAACAGAACCATGGATTTCGGTCCGGACGGCAAGCTGTACATTTCAATTGCAACCCTGTGTAACGACTGTAAAGAGAGTGACCGTGAAGCAGCTTCTATTGTACAGGTCGACCCGGTTACCTGGAAGAGAACCATTTTTGCGTCTGGCCTCCGGAATACCATCGGTTTCGACTGGCATCCGCAGACCAGCGAGTTCTGGGGAATGGACAACGGCGGTGATGCCAAAGGAGATGACTGGCCGCCTGAAGAACTGAACCAGATCAAGGAAAACAAAAATTACGGCTATCCGTTTGTTTACGCAAAAAGAGAGGTAGACCAAACCAGGGAAGACCCTGCGGGAGACAGCAAAGAAAAGCTGGCAGAGAATACCGAGCCTTCCGTAATGGAATTCCAGGCCCATATGGCACCGATCGGCTTCAAGTTTTTTCCTGCCGGTTCACCTTACAGCGGGGATGCGATTGTTAACTGGCACGGTTCCTGGAACCGCAGTAAGCCTGTAGGTTTTAAGGTACAGCGTGTAACGTTTGTCAACGGCAAGCCGGCAGGTGCAGAAGATTTTCTGACAGGTTTCCTTAAAGGTAAAACCAGGTTCGGCCGTCCGGCAGGAGTAGCAATTACTTCATCCGGCACCGTGTTTATTTCTGATGACGCAAACGGCGTTTTGTACAGTATCAAGAAAAAATAAAACTTTATGAAAAAAATAATAGTATGTGCGCTGTTCGTAGGATGTGCGGCAGCCATTCCGGACCAGCCTACAGCGAGAATAGAGTTTAACGCACCCGAAGCCTATCCCGAAGGAATTGAGTATGACAGCAATTCAGATACTTATTTTGTTTCTTCGGCAAGACTCGGAAGTATCGGTAAAGTAACGCCTGCCGGTGCTTACAGTATCCTGAATAACGATCCTACATTCAAGTCGAGTTACGGTGTGAAAGTACATCCGGATGGGAAACGACTGTTTGCGTGCATCGGGGATGCCAATTACAGCAAATTTACTTCACCGGACACGCGTAAAAAAATGGCCCGCCTGGTGGGGATTGACATAGCAACAGGAAAAAAAACAGATGATATTGATCTTGCAGGATTGGTTCAGGGAGAGCATTTTCCCAATGATATTGCTTTTGACAGCCAGCAGAACGCTTATGTTACGGACAGTTTTGCTAATGTGATTTATAAAGTAACGCCCGGTGGCAAGGCATCGGTTTTTGCAGACAGTCCGCTTTTTAAAACAAAAGGCATCGGCCTGAACGGAATCGTATACCATCCGTCCGGCTATCTGCTTACCGTAAGCAGCGGTACGGGAACCCTATATAAAATAGATCTCAATAATTCTAAAAATATAGCGAAAGTATCTACAGAGCAGTTTTTTGTCAATGGTGACGGATTATTGCTCACTGATAATCAAAAGCTTGTGGTGGTACAGAATGGAGGAAGCGATAAAATTTATGAGCTGACTTCAGAAGACAACTGGTCTTCTGCAAAATTATCGGCATCCACTCTGGTGGCCGACCGTTTTACCTATCCGTCTACTGCTACAAAAGCAAAAGATAAAGTTTGGGTAATGAACGCTAAGTTTACTGAATTAACTGACAGTACTTCTGTTCCTTCCAGGAAATTTGCCATCCAGCATGCACGGCTGATGCCATTGCCAAGATAAAAACAGCAGGTTATTTTTATAATAAATCAGGGCAGGGAAGTTTCTCTGCCTTTTTTTATTCTTCATACAAAACAATCCATTATTGTTTAATGAAGATAATCAATCCTGTACAGAGTTAAGGTTGTGCCAGCTGTAAGTACAATATCTGCACTGCTTTGCGTAAGGCGTTCTTGCAAGCCTGTTGCATTGCGGACAATTGTTCAGGAGAACTTTTTCAGGCGTTTCTTTCATGATGCGTTTTGCTGCATTTAATTCAAATTCCTCATACCCGTTTTTAAGAAATTCTTTTATCTCAGGTCTCTCACTGATCCAGCCCCGGTCAGTCATTATTTTTCTTAATTTATCATTGCCGTCACTTTTATACGTATATATATGGTATTTTAATGCCAGATCCTCATCATCTGTTATCAGGTTCCTGAAATACGTTATATATAGCCGGCTGTTTCTTTATCCATAATCAGTTAAAAGTTACTTTAATAAAGTAAAAATAATTTCTCTGCCATAAAGTTAGACAGTATTTTCTAATCTGATAATGTTGATGAATTTTGTTATTGGTTTAATTTTACGAATTTATATCAGAAGGTTTGGTACAGCATTTGAGCTTTATTTTTAAACTTATTTAAAACACTTAAGTTATTTTAAGTTTTTGCTGAATCCGGTTATTTAAGTTCACTTAGACGAAAATCAAAGATTTTCAAAATTTAAGTGCCCTTTCTATAACCCTTAAAATTTACTTTAATGAAACGTAAGTGTATACAATTTTTTGAAGAGGCTGGATTCTCAATGTAAAAATTAAATCAAAAGTTAACAGTTTTTTAAAAATAATCGTCAACAATAAAATGATCATAATCATGAAAAAAATAATTCTTTTGGGAGGTTTGGTATTCGGTGCTTTCAGCATGACAAACTGTACAGCAAATAAAACGGCTCAGGCAAATTCTGCAGATGATAAAATGATAATATCGGCAAGCGGAACCATTACCCATATCGAAAACGGTAAAGACGGTTACATGGCAACCATCAGGGATGCCGGCGGAAAAGAATATACCGCAACCATCAGCATGATTAACCTCCAGAAAAGCGGAAGTATCTACAAACGCTATCAGGTGGGAGATGCAATTACCGTAAAAGGCCCTTCCTGGAATGATGACCAGGGAAGAATATACATTACCGCAGAAAAACTGAATTAATTTTAATAACATATGATAAGTATCCTTCTGTTTTTGGAAGGATATTTTATTATAATACACTGTTACAGCCTGTTATTCAATCAGGTATATTTTGAGGATAAATAGGCAGGTTAATTGAATATGCCAACAATCAGATTTACCTGAAACATGAAATTGATTTGTAAATTTTAAACCTGTGATTTTTCCTCAGACAGTGAAGAATAACAGGAGGCAAAATGCTGTATGATGTTTTTATGGTTATATTTGAATATTCTTAATCCGATATGAACGCTCCAGACCAGATCAAGCCAGACAGACTGCTGTCCGTACTTTTCCATTCCCCCAACGCAACAGCGGTATATACAGGCGATGATATGAGGATCATCAGTGCCAATGATGCTATGCTGAAATTCTGGGGCAAAGACAGGAGTGTAGTGGGAAAAGACCTGTTGAGTGCCATCCCCGAACTTCATGATCAGCCTTTCCATGATATTTTACAGGAAGTATGGCGCTCAGGGGAAACTTTTACCGCCAAAGATTACCCGGCCGTACTGAAGGTAGATGGAGTGCTCCGCAAATTTTATTTTGATTTTGAATACAAGGCGATTACCGATGAAAGCGGAAAAACCGAGTTTATTCTGAATACGGCATCTGAAGTTACAGAAAGGAACCGCGCCCTGAGAATGGTGGAAGAAAAGTCCAGGTCTGAACAGGGCCTGATCAATAATCTTTCGGCCCTGAATGAAGAATACCTGACCACCAATGAAGACCTGATCTCCAAACATGAAGAGCTCTTCGCCACAAACGTTGAACTCCGCCAGGCCAGAATGGAACTCCTGACTGCCAACCATACCCTTACTGAAAATGAAAAACGCTTTAAAACCCTGGTTGAAAAAGCACCTGTAGCCATGGCATCCGTAAGCGGCGGGAATTTTGAAGTGAATATTGCAAACGATATGGTGCTCCAGGTATGGAATAAAGACCGTTCCATCATAGGCATGCCTCTGGAAGAAGCAGTTCCCGAACTGAAAGGACAGCCTTTTATGGAGATGCTTGCCGGCGTGTATGCAACAGGAAAGCCTTATGAAGGAAAAGAGATCAAAGCCATGATAGAGTACAACGGGAAACTCAGTGAGCGGTACCTGAATTTTGCGTATCAGCCGATACAGGATGAACACAGGAAAAGTATTTCTATCCTTATCGTGGCCAGTGATGTGACCGAGCAGGTAAAAGCCCGTGAATCTGTCATTGAAATCAAAAACCGCCTGGAAATTGCACTGGATGCCGGAAGACTTGGTTATACCGAAGTTAATCTTGCCACAGGAGCTATGGAAAGCACCGCTCAGTTTAAATATAATTTCGGATATCTTTCTGATGAAGAGTTTAATTTTTCTAATCTTTTTACAGCGATACTTCCAGAATATAGGGAGCCCGTAATGCATCAGGTAAGAGAAGCGGTAAAAACAAAAGGGATATATAAAGCAGAATATCCCGTACAGTGGAAAAATGATTCTATCCACTGGCTGCAGTCCTATGGCCGTCCGAGATATGATGAAAATGGCATGGCAGACAGGATTGTAGGAATGACGGTTGATATCACGGATAAAAAACTGGCCGAACAGCGTAAAGACGACTTCCTGAGTGTGGCCAGCCATGAACTGAAAACACCGCTTACCGCTGTAAAAGCATCCATACAGCTTCTGAACCGCATCAAGGAACTGCCGTATTCCCAGACCCATGTGAAACTTATTGAACAGTCTGATAAAGGCATCCAGAAAATGGGCATGCTGATTGATGACCTCTTAAATATGAGCAAGCTGGGACAGGACCAACTGATGCTGGAATATAATACCTTTAACCTGCATGCTATGCTGAAAAACTGCAGCCATGTAACGCATGACGGCCATTACCATGTAGTTTTAAAAGGTGATGAATCTCTTGAAATAGATGCGGATGAACACAGGATTGAGCAGGTAGTGATCAACCTCGTCAACAATGCAGTAAAATATGCAAAAGATTCCGGGGAGATCCATATTCTTACGGAGTTATCCGGTGATGATGTGAAAATTTCCGTGCAGGATTTCGGCGATGGCATTGCAGAATCTGTGGTTCCCCACCTGTTTGAACGCTATTTCCGTGCTGACCATTCAGGAAAATCATATTCCGGTTTAGGGCTTGGGTTGTATATCTGTTCGGAAATCATCAGGAAACATTCAGGTAAAATAGGAGTAGACAGCAAAATAGGAGAAGGAAGCACCTTTTGGTTCACCATTCCGAAAACAGGCCGGAAAAAATCTTAATGATTATCATTTAACTGCAGGCATTAAAATAAAAAAACAGCTGTCGGTGAACAGCTGTTTGCATCTGTAAATTCATTATACCTTATTCTTTCAGGATTTTCTGAGTAACCGGTTTGTTGTTAACAGTTCCGGTAACAATATAGCTTCCTTTCTGCAGTTCTGAAATATTTAAAGTTTCATTGGCTTTTACAGAAGAAGCTTTAATCAATTGGCCCGAAGGCGAATAAATCTTAACATCTTTTACCGCTGACCCGAATACAATTTCATTGTTTTTTACCAGAGAATTCATGATAAAGCTGTTTTGAGGAGAATTGTTGTAAAGATCTTCCACGGCCAGTGTTCCTGCCTGAGGAGAAG
The DNA here is from genome assembly GCF_001421435.1 of Chryseobacterium sp. Leaf201. Taxonomy (GTDB): domain Bacteria; phylum Bacteroidota; class Bacteroidia; order Flavobacteriales; family Weeksellaceae; genus Chryseobacterium. Next base: position 87,168 of record NZ_LMKA01000112.1, on the reverse strand, counting down.
CAAGGGCAATGGTAAAGTCAACTGCATTATTATTGCTGTCCCCGGAAACCCTTGTGATGGAGTTTAATATCGTTGGGGAAGGTGCTGCCCCGGAACCTTCATACTGATCTGCCAGTCCGTAGCCTACAAAATCAAGGGCGTTGGATGCAAAAGGCCCTGTAACCTGTGTGGTACTGCTTGCGAGCGCCACTTTCCCGGAAGTAAATCCGATGCTCAGTCCTGTTCCCACAGTAGGGTTGGATCCGTTAAAATTAAGTACGACATTCACCACTAGATTGGGATTGACAAGATTAAGGATTCCCCCGCCGTCTGAACCTTCCTGGATCAGATACGTCTGTCCGGGAGCCAGGGTAATGTTCGGCAGGGTGTGGTACTGGGTAAATGCACCGGAAGCAGGCCCGTACTGTATGGTGGCACCGGTGAGTGTAGATGTTAAAGATCCGATGTTCTTCAGTTCTATGAAATCATTGGTCAGTGTGGCCCCTAAAATTCCACCTCCCGTATAAATTTCATTGATGACAATCTGGGCATTGGAAAATGCAGCTATCGAAACAAGTCCGATAAAAGTAAATACTTTTTTCATAATGATAATATTTGGTGATTTGATTAATCGTAATGCAAAATATGTACCTAATTCACAATCATATGATATATTATTTATTAAATGAATTGATCTGATAAAATATGATAGATTAATAGAATAACAACTTACCATTGTCAGGTCATAAGACAAACTTATTTAATACCTTAAATTTGTTAGGTTTCAGTAAAGATCTTCATTTTCAATTTTCATTTCTCTATTCGTCTCAAAAACAGGATGCTTCGGTATGGATTTCGTTGCTTTTTAAAGACCAGATTAAATTATTGATATGAAAATACAAACCTTAGGAGCCCTGTGGTTCTCCATGATGTGTGCAGGCATTCATGCGCAGTCTCTGCAGTCGCCGGACGGAAAATTTGAGATGAATTTCCAGCTGAAGCAGGGCGTTCCGTATTACAGTTTAAAATACAAAAGAACGGTAGTGGTGGAAGATTCAAAACTCGGACTGAGACTTTTTAAAGATGTTTCCGTTCCCTTTGCCGCCGAAATAGCAAGGCCCGGAAACGGTGAAAATGATCTGAACAGCGGATTTACCAAAGCTGATGAAAAGAGGGATGCTAAAAATGAAACCTGGCAGCCGGTGCTGGGAGAGAAGAAAAATTACATCAACCATTATAATGAACTGGCTGTTACGCTCCATCAGGCTTCTACCGACAGAAATATTATTGTTAAATTCAGGCTGTTTAATGACAGGTTAGGTTTCAGGTATGAATTCCCACAGCAGAAAAACCTGAACTATTTCGTGATCCGTGAAGAAGATTCTGAAATTGATTTTCCTACGGACATGAAAGCCTGGTGGATCGTGGCTGATTATGATTCCCAGGAATACCAGCCGCAGACCACAAAAATTTCCGAAATCCCCAGACGCTGGGATCAGGCATTCGATAAACATTCCTCACAGACCCTGATTAAAAATGCCGTACAGTCTCCTCTGCTGCTTAAAAAAGAAGGCAAGGAACCTTTATATATTAATGTAGCGGAAGCTGCAGTCCTTAATTATCCTGCCTCCCATTTAGAAGTTGATGCACAGAATTTCAGGTTCAAGACCCACCTGACGCCTGATAAGCAGGGAGCTAAAGGGTACATCCAGACTTCATCGGTTTCCCCGTGGCGTACCATTATTGTATCGCCGAAAGCAGAAGAAGTGCTGGACTCAAAAATGCTTTTCAACCTGAACGAACCCACAAAATATACCGATACTTCTTACATTCATCCCACCAAATACATGGGCGTCTGGTGGGAAATGATCATCGGAAAATCCAAATGGGCCTACTCTACAGCCAACAATGTCCATATTGGGGAAACCGATTTTACCAAACTTACACCCAACGGAAATCATGCGGCCAACAACACCAAAGTAAAGGAATACATTGATTTCGCTGCTGAAAACGGCTTCGACGGCCTTTTGGTTGAAGGCTGGAATATAGGCTGGGAAGACTGGATCGGGCACCATAAGGAATTTGTATTCGATTTTATCACGCCATACCCGGATTTCGATATCAAAATGCTGAATGAATATGCACATTCAAAAGGGATCAAGCTGATCATGCACCACGAAACTTCTGCTTCCGCCACCAATTATGAAAGATGGGCAGACGAAGCTTTTCAGCTGATGAATAAATACGGATATGATGCTGTAAAAACAGGATATGTAGGTGATATGATCCCGAGAGGGGAACACCATTATTCACAATGGAGCATCAACCACTATTACAGGATTGCAGAAAAAGCCAACAAGTATAAAATCATGGTGAACTCCCATGAATCCGTACGGCCGGGCGGTGAAAGCCGTACCTATCCGAACTGGGTTTCTGCAGAAGCAGCCCGAGGAACGGAACATGAAGTTTTCAAGGGCAATAACCCGGATCATCAGACCATTCTTCCGTTTACAAGGTGGATCGGAGGTTCTATGGATTACACGCCGGGAATTTTTCAGACTAAAATGGATTATTATTTTCCCGGTGATAAACGGTTTGTGCAGACCACGCTGGCTAAGCAGCTGGCGCTGTATGTTGTCATGTATATGCCGCTTCAGATGGCTGCCGATTTACCGGAAAATTATAGGAAACACATGGATGCTTTTCAGTTTATCAAGGATGTAGCGGCAGACTGGGACGATACTAAAATCCTGTCAGCGGAGCCCGGAGATTATATCATAACGGCCAGAAAAGCCAAAGGAACAGAAAACTGGTTCGTGGGCGGAATTACTGATGAAAACAAACGGGACTATACGGTAGATTTTTCATTCCTGGACAAAGGGAAAAAGTATGAAGCCATCATTTATGAAGACGGAAAGGATGCAGATTATATCAGCAATCCTCAAAGTTATCATATATACCATAAAACCGTTACCAGCAAATCCAGGATCAGCTTTAAAATGGAGAGAAGCGGCGGGTTTGCCATCAGTATAAAGCCGAAGAATTAAAATCGTATTTATTCTGAATCAATAACAAAACAATACTCCGGCTGTCCAAGGACAGCCGGAGTATTGTTTATCTGGAATCGTATTGATCATTTATTTTAATGATGCCTTACACCTTTCTGATGATAATTAACGTCTCTGTTTACAGACTGGTAATTTTTAGAAAGGTTTTCTGAAGAATTGTTGTAAGCATTTAAAGAAGAACTGTTCTGCTCCGGTATAGGCTTACTGAAGCGTACTTCTTTACCGTTTTTATACGCTTTGTTATCAGCGGTACGGTACAGCTGGTTTTCTTTATAGGTATTCCCGTCAGGAGCAGTGAATGTTTTCACCTTGTTTTTCTTCCTGTTTCTTAAGCCCCAGATTAATGTTCCCGTGCCTAATAAGGCCAATGCTAATTTTATCTTGCTGTTCATAATATATTATTTTAAATAAGTAATTGTTCTTTTTATTTATATAGTTAAATAATGGGTATTCAAGGATTATGGCTGTCCGCTTCCTCCCGCGGCTCCGTAAATCTGCCCTGAAGAAAAACTGGCATCATTGGCAGCCAGCTGTACAAAAATGGAAGCCAGCTCGGCAGGCTGTCCCGGCCTTCCCAAAGGTGTATCGCCCCCGAATTTCACCAGGTTTTCCTGGGTCTGCCCGCCGCTTACTTCCAGTGCCGTCCATACCGGTCCGGGAGATACGCCGTTTACCCGTATTCCTTTCGGGCCCAGCTGCTTGGCAAGCGATTTTACATAACTGGTGGTCGCTGCTTTGGTCTGTGCGTAATCATACAGGTTTTCAGAAGGGTCATAGGCCTGAACGGATGAAAGCCCGATGATGGATGATCCCGGCTTCAGGTGGGGAAGTGCAGCTTTTGTAATCCAGAACGGTGCATATATGTTGGTTTTCATGGTTCTGTCAAATGCTTCAGTACTGATGTCTAGAATGGATTCATTGGTTTTCTGGTGTCCTGCATTGTTGATCAGGATATCCAGTCCGCCAAGCTGCTGTACAGCCTGTGAAACCAGTTTTTTACAGAATTCCTCATCTCTGATATCACCCGGAATGGCAACTGCCTTACGCCCTGCCTTTCGGATCAGTTCAATTACTTCTGCCGCATCAGATTCTTCTTCAGGAAGGTAGTTGATGGCCACATCGGCACCTTCTCGGGCGTACGCAATGGCTGCTGCACGGCCGATCCCGGAATCTCCGCCGGTAATTAAAGCTTTTCTTCCCATCAGTCTTCCGGATCCGATATAACTTTTTTCGCCATGGTCTGGTACCGGATCCATTTTACTGGCTAATCCGGGGAATGGCTGAAACTGACTTTTAAAAGGAGGCCTCGGATATTTGGTAGTGGGATCGGTAAGATCCGGACCGGTAGTGTTTCGTACTTTTTGATTCTGCGACTGTGCCAGGGTACTCGGAGCAACAGCAGCAACAGCAAGGGTCGCTGCTATTTTTCCAATCGCATTTCTTCTTGTGATTGTTTTTTCCATAATATTAAACTTTGTGGTGTGGTAGGCCGTATGTACAGCCGTTACAGTATCATAGCAATGAACATTCCAAGCTTGGAATATCCTGTATTTTTTTAAAGGAAATATGATTTAATCCCTGGAATTTTATCGCGAAAACTTATCTGTATATAAATAATAATGAAGCTTCGGCGACGGCGGCAAGATAGTTGCTGAATTTAACTACCAAACTACTATAGATATGAGTCTACCGTTAACTGAAGAACCTGAAACAGTGCATGAAAGCGATCAGCTGAATCATTTTCTTGAAGATGTTCTTACAGGCCTCCGCAGCAATCCCAAACATTTATCTTCCAAATATTTTTACGATAAAACCGGAGACGGACTGTTTCAGAAGATCATGGCCATGCCTGAATATTACCTTACCCGATGCGAGTTGGATATTTTCCGGAATAAAACCGAAGATCTTGCCCATCTTATTAATGCATATGGCAGCCCTTTTGACCTTATTGAGCTGGGAGCAGGCGATGCGATGAAATCTACTTTTCTCCTGAGGCATCTCACTGAAAAAGGAGCCGACTTTACCTATATGCCGATTGATATATCCGGCAATATCTTATCAGTACTTGAAGAAAACCTGAACAAAGAACTGCCTGAACTTAATATGATCCCGTTGGAAGGGGAGTATTTTGAAATGCTTAAAAAAGCATCGGCAATGTCATCCAGGCGGAAAGTCATTTTGTTTCTCGGAGGCAATATCGGCAATATGAGCAGTCAGGAAGCAGAAGGTTTCTGCAGGGAATTACATCACCTTTCAGATCCGGAAGATATTCTTTTAGTGGGTTTTGATTTAAAGAAAAATCCTCATACGGTTTTAAACGCCTATAATGACCCGAGCGGCATCACGGCAGCCTTCAACCTGAATCTTCTTTCCAGGATCAACCGCGAGCTGGAAGGTAATTTCAATCCGGATTATTTTCAGCATTACGCAACCTATGATCCCGTAAGCGGATCCTGCCGGAGCTTTCTGGTAAGCCTGGTTAAACAGGAAGTGGTGATTGCCGGTGAAAAAATCATGTTTGAAGAAAATGAAATCATTGATATGGAAGTGTCACAGAAATTTTCAATGGATGAAATCCATCACCTGGCAGAGCATACAGGCTTTAAGGTAGCAGGAGAAATTAAAGATTCCAAAAACTGGTTTGTTGACAGTATCTGGAAAAAGGATCATCTTAAAACTGATGTTTATGGAAACTAATATAATAACGAATGCCCTGGTTAAACGGTTTCAGGATATCCGCCGGCATTCGGCAGCGATCTGTGCGCCGCTGGAAATTGAAGATTATGTGGTGCAGCCTGTAGTGGATGTCAGTCCTCCCAAATGGCATCTCGGACATACGACCTGGTTTTTTGAGACTTTTATCCTTCAGCAGTATGATCCTTCCTATAAGGTATTTGACCCTCAATATAATTTTGTGTTCAACAGTTATTATGAAACCATCGGTGCCCGTGTAATCCGTACGGACCGTGGGAACCTGAGCCGGCCTTCGGTTGCGGATGTTTACCGGTACAGGAAATATGTGGATGAGAAAATGGCTGAGTTCCTGGAAAGCGAGTATATGACCGAAGCTGTTGAGCCCTTGCTTGAACTCGGGCTTAACCATGAGCAGCAGCACCAGGAACTGCTCATGACGGATATCAAATATATTCTGGGGCATAATCCCTTGTTTCCCGTATATAAGCCTGATGAAAAGAGGCGTATGAAAAGCGTGCAGGAAGACCGTGAAATGCTGTCTTTTTCCGCAGGAATCTATGAAATCGGGTTTTCCGGTACAGGATTCTGTTTTGATAATGAGCTCGGTAGGCATAAAGTCTATGTGGATGATTTCAGGATCGCAGAACATCCGGTTACCAATGGTGAATACATGGAGTTTATAGAAGCTGGCGGATACACCGATTTCAGGTTCTGGCATGCTGACGGCTGGAACTGGGTAAACGAAAAGAATATGATCTCTCCATTATACTGGCATTATATTGACGGAACATGGATGATGTACACTTTAAGCGGTTTACAGGAAGTAAACCCAGATGAGGAACTCTGTCACGTAAGTTTTTATGAAGCTTCTGCCTATGCATCCTGGAAAGGCATGCGTCTTCCTACAGAACAGGAATGGGAAATTGCTTCCCCGAATTTTAAATGGGGCAAACGCTGGGAGTGGACCAACAGTGCCTACCTTCCTTATCCGGGATTTAAAAAAGAAGCGGGAGCAGTAGGAGAGTATAACGGGAAATTTATGGTAAATCAGATGGTTTTACGCGGTGCCTCTGAAGCAACCCCCAAAGGACACAGCAGGCACACCTACCGGAACTTTTTTCCGGCAGACCTTCAATGGCAGTTCTCGGGAATCAGGCTCGCGAAATAATTGATGCTTTCTTTACTTCCTGATTCTATTTAAATATGAAAGAAAATAAACCCAGTTACCTGAATTTCAATGTAGAGGATTATCCCTGGAAACCCGATATTGATTACCGTGCTCACCCTGAGCTGTACCGTGTGGGGAAAGGAGAGCAGGGTGTTTTGATCTGTGAACCGTATAAAAGTGAAATAGGGCCGCACTGGCGTTTCAAAAACATAGAGATTGCAGAGGAAAGCTCGGAAAAGATTTTCGGGATGTTCAGGCAGTATGTTAAAGATCATGATTTTGTAGGCGCAGACATGGCCAGGAAATACCTGCAGATGGGTTATACCCGGGCGCGGAGGTACTGCAATTATAAAGGAGGCAAAAAGTATGACAAGGAAAATGAATATAAACCTTTGGAAAGGGGAACCGGCGATCCTGAAAAGGCCGCATCAGCAGCAATTTTTTATGACAAGTGGAAAGAAGCGGAAGCCGACAGCCAATATGCCCGGATGAAAAAGGAATGGAAGAAAAATAAAGGCTGAGAGGCTATGGTCTGCATATTAATATTTTAAAACGATACAGATTAATCTACATAATAAAAATATTCTTTTATGATAATTTTAGGATATTTTATAATCAGAATCATAAAATAATAAGTTTAGCACATGTTTTGATTTAGAGAACATATCTAATATTTTTAAAAAGGAACAAAGATCTGATCCTCGTCATAATCCGAAGATGACAGTCAATCAAATTATATCCGTTTTTAACAATTCATTAGTGCATGGTGAGGAGTGAAAAACAGCAATAATGAATACCGATGACAACAATAACAACCTTATTTTCAGATCCTGAACTTTATTCTTTACTTATTAAGAAAGATAGGGAAGGTTTTGATTATCTGTATGATAAATATTGCGGCCTGCTGTATGGCCTTACCTTACAGTCTTCATGCCTGAAAGAATATTCAGATGAAATTATTGAACTTACCTTTATCAATATTTATAATTCAATACATCTGTTCCAAAATCAGGAAATAAAGCTCAATATTTGGATGATATCTGTTCTGATAAAAACCACCAAAGATTATCTGGATTCAAAAAACATCAGCTATACTTTTATAAACGGGAATTTTCCGCTGTTCAGCTTTAAGCTGCCGGAAGAAAAAACAGTTCCTGTACATCATTATCTGGTACCGGCTTTATAATTTAAGCTTAGAAAAAATTCATCAAAAAAGGCATTCCAGTATCAGTAGCGCACATTCTGCTTATTCATTCATCAATACAAATAAAAATCTAAAGTAAAACAGCACTGACAGAAAGTTTGGCTGAAATTATAAAACACGAATGTACGGAATGAAGCATTCCGTAGCGGTATTATATTTTAAAAGGGTAATCAGTAAATTAACTGTTCAATAAATTATTGATTTTAAGGATGATGTCATCAAGATCAAAAGGTTTGGCAACAAAGTCATTAGCTCCGGCATCAGCGGCAATATCACTGCCGTCTACACTGGCAGATAAAACAATGACAGGCATATCCTTTATTCCTTCAGTATTGCGGATCATTTTGAGCACCTGGTCGCCGGAAAGAAGAGGCATCCAGAGATCCAGCAGGATAAGATCAGGCGTATTGCTTTGAATCTGTTTGATCAGGTTGGTACTGTTGATTTCTGTAAGAACTGTAAATCCTTCTGTTTCAAGGAGCATCTGTAACACATCCAGTATGCCCTGATCGTCATCACAGACGATGATCTTTTTGCTATTCATTTTCAATTTTCATCATTTTTCATTATAGGTAGCGTAAAGCTGAAGGTTGATCCTTCGCCCACTTCGCTTTCTACCCAAAGTGTTCCGTTATGGTTAACAACAATTTCGTGTGAGATGTAGAGGCCGATACCAAGCCCCGGAAATTTTTTCTGGATATCCCTTGCCCGGAAAAACCTTTCGAAAATTTTTGCTTTGTCCTGGGCATTGATGCCCATTCCGTAGTCTTTCACCGAAATCTTCACAAAATTACCTACCCTGTTGATATACACCTCAACTTTATCTGAACCGGGAGAGTATTTAATGGCATTGGAAATCAGATTATTGATTACCTGTGAAATCTGCAGCTCATCCCCTAAAACAGTTGATTCCGTACTTCCGATTAAAGAAATCCTATGGTTGGGAGCGGCCAGTGATAAATTTTCTACCGTATCGGTAATGGTTTTATCAATTTTAAACGGCTCTTTGTGAAGTTCTATGTTGCCCGACTGTATTTTAGAAGTATCCAGAAGATCTGAGATCAGGATATTCAAGCGGTCTACATATACCGACACCTTATCAAGCGTAGTGGTGTATTTTTCAGAAGAACCTTCAGGCGCCATCCTCTGAAGAAGCTGGATCAGCCCTTTAATGGTTGTAAGCGGTGTTTTAAGCTCATGGCTCGCTATGGAAAGGAAATCATCTTTCCGGCGGTCAATTTCTTTTTTCTCCGTGATATCTTCTATGGCAATTAATATCCTGTCCTTATACTGTCCCTCGAATTCAATGCGGTAGGCATTTACCAGCATTACTTTTTTACCGATATACGGGAAATTGTGTTCCACCTCATAATCGATCACCGGATTGTTGGTAGGGAGGATCTTCGTCAGAAGTTCTTTTAAAGGCCCGATGTTCCACTGGTGGTTTCCAAGTTCAAATAAAATTTTTCCTACGGTATCTTCCGAGGTAACTTTAAACGAGTTTAAAAAATGATTATTGGCACTCAGTACTTTATAATCTGAATCCAATACGAGAAGGCTCTCTCTTACGGTCTGGATGATACTTGAAAGGAAAACTTCTTTTTCTACAAGTTCCTTGGTACGTTCCTTGATTTTTCTTTCAACTGAAGATTTTTCTTCACGCAGTTCATGCTCAGATCTCTTGCGCTCGGTGATGTCATTCTGGACACCGATAAAGTGTGTAACTTTACCTTCTTTGTTTTTAACAGGTGAAATAAAAAGTTCATTCCAGAACAGATGCCCGTTCTTTTTATAATTCCTGATCTCCACGCGGCATTCATTCCCTTTGAAGATACATTCTTTAAGAAAATTCCTTTCGGGCTGTGAGCGGTCCTGGGCCTGGAGAAAACGGCAGTTATGTCCTATGATCTCATCATAAGAATAACCCGTCATGGTTTCAAATGCCTTGTTACAGTAAATAATGGGATTGTCAGGCTGGGTGTTATCGGTAATGATAATCCCGCAGTTAGCTGAATTCAGCGCCTGAATATAAATGTCAATATTATTGTCCATCATACTGTAGCTGTGTTGTAATGCTTTCAAATTGTACTGTTATTGTTGACATTGATCTGCAAATATGAGAAAAAGCACAAAATTTTGCAAATCTGTATATCGAATACTTCATACACAAATAGCATGCCTATACTATGATTTATATGCAATAATTAATTAATCTGTTTAATATCATTATGTTAAGGTAATTTTATCAGGTATGAATTTACACCGCCTCTTTTGCCGGCAGGGTAAACCAGAAGCGGCTGCCTTCGCCTAAAGTGCTTTCAACCCCTATGTCCCCTTCATGGCGTTTAATAATTTCAGAAGAAATATACAGCCCCAGCCCGAGGCCTGAATACTTTTTACCCTGATGGTTCGCCCTGTAATAACGGTCAAAGATAAAAGGCTGGATGGCAGGGTCAATACCGTCGCCGTTATCCTTTACGCTGACCTTTACCAGACCGTTGTCAACAGTTTCTATAAACAGGTAGATATCTCTGGAATTCGGTGCATATTTAACGGCATTGTTCACAAAGTTCACCACTACCTGCTCAATCCTGTTCTCATCTGCAAAAACAGAAGCTTCACGGTCCCCGTCTATTACAAGGTTATATTTCCCGATGAACCGGATGTCATTGCAGCAGTTATCCAGCATTTTGGAAACATTGAATATTTCTTTCTTGAGTTCGAGCTGCCCTTCACTGATGCGGTGCATATTCAGGAGGTCGTCTACGAGGGCATTCAGTTTCTTCATACTGCCCGCAGCCTGGTCAATAAGCCGCGGAACCATCTCATGGCCCGGATTTCCTTTCATCCTTGTAAGAAGCTGGATGGTTGCTTTTAAGCTCGTAATAGGTGTTTTAAGTTCATGGCTTGCAATCCCCAGAAAATCATCTTTCTGTACTTCGTAATTTTTTCTTTTGGTAATATCTATGGTAACCCCGTTCATATTTGCGGGGTTTCCTTCGCTGTCATAACCTGGCAGTCCTGATGCACTCATCCAGTGCAGAGAACCATCCGGCCACCTGATCATGTATTCTGCATGATAGGGCAGTGCATTCTTCACAGAACTGTTAACTTCTTTTTTTACATATTCCCTGTATTCCGGCAGGATGCTGTTCATCAGGTCATCAAAATTAAAGGGATCTTCATTGGCAACGCCGTAATTGGCCTTACAGATCTCCGAGCAGCTCATGATACCTGTTTTGAGATCCAGATTATAGGATCCGAGCCTGCCTGCATGCAGGGCAATCTGAAGCTGCTGGTTCAGTTCTTCCAGTCTTTTCTTTTTATTGATACGGTAGGTAACTTCATTGGCAATCACTATAATGGCTACAGTTTCCCCGTGTTCATTTTTAAGCGGCTCATAGATAAAGTCGAAATAGCAGTCATTGATAATTCCTTCGTATTCCAGCTTTACATGGGCAGTGTCACCTGTGTAAGCATTACCTGAGGTAAAAACACCGTCAAGTATACTGAGATAAGGCTGGCCTTCCAGTTCAGGCAGGGCTTTTGCAAGCGGCATGCCGATAACGGAGCCGGTCTTGCCCCATACCTTGAGAATCATATCATTGGCTACCTCTATCATCAGTTCTCTTCCGGCAAGGATACCGAATGCAACAGGCGCTTTGCTGATAAATGATTTCAGGCGCTGTTCGCTGTTTTTAAGGCTGGTATTCAGTAAAACCGTGAGATCATAAGATTTGCTCAGTTCATTGTTTACTTTGTTGAGCTCATCATTGGTGGCTTCCATTTCCATATTGAACTCAGCCAGTTCATGTACCGCCTGTTCCAGATTTTTCCGGGTTTTGTTCAACTGGCTATTAACCTGTTTTACCTCATCTATGGTATCCAAAGAAGATCTCCGGAGTTCTATATGATCCATGGCTGTTCTGGCAAGGCCTTCAAGGATCAACCTTTCCGCATCACTGAATAATCTTGATTTTTGGTCGATGATACACAATGTACCGATAAGAAATCCGTCATGCGTAATCAGCGGTGCTCCTGCGTAAAAACGCAGTCCGAAATCTCCGGTTACATTGGGGTTGGCAATCAGGCAGGGCTCTTTCAGGGCATCTTCAAATACCGTTACCTTTTCGTCCATTACCGCAAGGGCACAAAGGCTTTTCCCTCTGTTGGCGCGGGTCGCTTTACCCATTCCTACGTTTGCTTTAAAAAATACGGATTCGGCATCTACCAGCGAGAGCAATGATACCGGTGTGTTAAAAATCTGTGCAGCAAGCCTGGCAATACCGTCAAAGCTTTCTTCTGAAGGAGTGTCGGTAATCCGGTAGCGTTTCAAAGCATCAAGACGGCCTGCCTCATTTTCAGGCACGATATTTATTCCAAAAGTATTTTCAATCATAGTGTTTTTCTAATAGATAAGGAAAAGGTTGCGCTAATAGATACAGTAAAGGTATTATAAAAAAAATAAAAAAGTGGTACCTCGCAAAATTTATACATTCTTATGTGGTTAAAAAACGCTGTCCCGGAAACATGTTATTAAGGTATTTCCGGGGCTCAGATTACCGGTCATCAGTAAGTTTTTTAATCATTCCGTTAAACAGATACGCATGAAACGGAAGTACGGAATACCAGTAGAGCCTGCCCATCAGACCTACAGGCCTGAAAGTGGCTTCCTGGATCAGCTTTCCGTTTTCGATTTTAAAATCCAGCCATGCTTCACCCGGCATTTTCATTTCAGCAAAAAGCAGCAGCCTTTTGTCTTCCTTGCTGGCATACAGTACCCTCCAGAAGTCTACGCTGTCCCCGGCATTCACCGTAGCCGAATTTTTACGGCCTCTCTTCAGTCCCACACCGCCGAAGAGCTTATCCAGTATTCCCCGTATACTCCAGAGGTGATTGGCATAATACCATCCGTTTTTCCCTCCGATCCCGAAGATTTTGCTTAAGGTCTTTTTTTCATCTTTCACTTCATGCGTCCTTCTGTCTTTAAAAACACCCTTGCTCGGAACCTCTAAAAATTCCCATACATTTTTGGTATAGCGGTAATTCCCGAATGAGTCATACCAGGTAGACAGCACTTCGTTCTGTTCAATTTTATCAAAGCTCAGTTTAAGGCTTTCCTGATAAGTGAGGAGTTTTACATTAAGCTTTTTTGCCAGGTCGTTATCTTCAGCCACTACATTAATGGTCATGCTGTCGACGAGGTTTTTTGCCAAAGCATAAGAGGTTGAAGTAATAAAATACAGCCAGTAGGAAGATAATTTAGGGCTGAGGAAGGGGACGGAAATAATCATTCTTTTCAGCTTGCGCTCACGGGCAAACATGAGCAGCATTTCTTTATAGGAAAGCACATCCGGGCCTGCAATATCAAAGTGTTTGTTATAGGTAAACGGTTTGTGCATAACGCCGGTGAGAAGTTCAATAACATTTCTGATGGCAATGGGCTGGCAGAGTGTCTTCAGCCATTTCGGAGCAACCATCACCGGCAGTTTTTCCACCAGGTCACGGATGATTTCAAAGGATGCCGATCCGGATCCGATGATAATCCCTGCACGGAGCACGGTAAGGCTGTAGCTGGGAGATTTCAGTTCCTCTTCAACATCTTTCCGCGACTGGAGGTGCTTGGAAAGTTTATCTTCATTCACAATTCCCGTAAGGTAAATCACCTGTTGGCAGGAAGTCTTTTCAATGGTCTCGGAGAAATTCCGGGCAGATATTTTTTCCGCTTTGCTGAAGTCTGCATTGGAAGACATGGAGTGGATAAGATAATATGCCGCATCAATATCTTTTTCTATGGGCGTAAGGGTTTTGGAATCATTGTAATCATGTTCAACAATGCTCAGCTTATCCTGGTAATTCTGATACATTGAAGTATCAAACCTTTTTTTATCACGTACCGAACAGATGACTTCATGCCCATCACTTAAAAGCTGGATAAGCAGTCTTTTTCCGATGTATCCCGTTGCTCCTGTAAGAAATATTTTCATCCTGTGTTTTTTATTATGTTTTTGCCGGTATTTTATTTTTTAATTGCTACCCGGATGCATTGAAAGTTTACAAAACTGATACCATACGGGAAACTTTTTTCATTTTACCCCCTGATTTTTTTAAAAATGGTCTGTTTTATGCTAAGAGAATAATAAGCAGGTAAATGAGTACCTGATTTCACTGCCACTAACACCACAAAATTATATAATATGAAAGAATCTACTCAATGGGACAGCCCCTCAACGATGAATAAGGAAATCGAACGTCAGAAAGCGATTAAAGTTCTTGAGAAAGCCAAAATGATCAGCCGGAAAGTTGTGTTCCTGCCTAAAGGAGCCAGCGGAAGCCTTAAGCAGAATAATTTATTTTAGTTTTTGATTCCTTTTATGAATAATAAGCTACTTCGGTAGCTTTTTTTGTAGGCAAAAAGCAGAGGTTATAAACTTTCCCGACAAGTATATTTAACCGCTTCAGCATCAATTTCAGGACAGTTTTATTATCAAATAAAGCATTTCCTTTTAAAACCGATTTTAATTATCATCATCATTAATTCATCAATCTATTATTCCTTTCATGCATAGAAAAAGATTCAGGATCTATGAGTCCTTATTCAGCCGTACAGTATTTACAAACGCCTTGCTGTTTTTTCTGCTTACCGTTTCATTTCTGGTGTTAACCTTTTTTGTACTTTCTAACCGCTCTGCCCACTGGGATTATTATGTAACGGGTGTGCTTCAGCATCAGCAGCATACCGTTCTGGATTATATTATGAAAGGATTCAGCTGGCTGGGAAGGGTGCGGGTTGCTTTTTTTGCCATCTGTCTTGCTTCACTGCTGTTTTTGATTTCCGAAAAAAAAAGGGAAGCCGTCCTGATCGGTTCCACGGTACTCTCCGGTGCCATCAGCTGGACCCTTAAAATGCTGATTGACCGGCCGAGACCCGGTGCTGATATCGTAAGGGTTATTGAAGAAACAAAATACCAGAGTTTTCCCAGCGGCCATGTGCTTTTCTACACGGTTTTTTTCGGAATATTATGTATGATCATTTATTATTCGCAAAAGATAAGCAGAAGGGCCAGAACCGTACTGATTTCTTTATTGGTTTTTATGATTATCTGCGGTGCTGTTTCGAGGATTTATCTCGGAGCACATTGGTTTACCGATATTCTCGGAGGACTCATCATCGGGATCCAATTTCTGCAGATTGCACGGCTGCTGTATCTGAAGAACAGACCGGATCAGTACAAACAGGAGATACTGTAAATCATTTTTTAAATCAAGAGATCAGCTGTTGTTATTAAAAATCAATACCCTCCCATAGATATGAGAGGGTATTGATTTTATCCTGTTTATTATTCGGAAAAGGTCGGAAAATTTGTTCTGTCAGATCAGATGGTCAGACCAGACAGGATAACGGGATTTATCGATACAATATTTGTGTTTTTCTGTTCATTAATTCCGTTATATACAAATCTTCAGGCTCTTTTCTTATATGAAACCGTGCAGGGATTTTAATTACGCAAGCTTAACGTTAACGGCATTCAGGCCTTTTTCGCTTTTCTGTACATCAAAAACCACTTTGTCATTTTCACGGATCGACCTTACCGTCAGTCCTGAAGAATGTACAAATATATCACTGCTTCCGTCTGCCGGAGCAATAAATCCGAAGCCTTTTGCTTCATTAAAAAATTTTACGGTGCCTTCTTGCATGGTAATTATATTAAATTGTTGTTATTCTTACTTGTGTATGATGATCAGGTAAAACAATACCTGTCAGCTTAGTTTTTATACCGGAAATCCGGTGTTGCAACAGGCAGGGTAAACTCCATCTGTACATTAGGCATATTTCTTTTATCAGCATATACAGGCTGCGGAATGCTCTGTGCTTTCGGTGAAACAGGGGAGGTGCTGACCTCTACCGGATTCTGAAGTAGTGTATCGGCTACAGCACGGATTTCTGCGGATAGGGTAGCGGAGAACAATAAAGTCTGCCTCTTTTTTGAAACCTGCTGAAGGATTTTTCTCACATCAGTAATCAGTTCCAGATCAAGCATGGTATCTGCTTCATCCAGGATCAGTATTTCGATTTTTGAAAGATCGATATGCCTTTGGTTTATCAGTTCCAGAAGCCTTCCCGGCGTGGCAATAAGAATATCCACTCTTTTTCTGAGGGCTGCAAGCTGTCCTCCTGCGGAAACACCTTCGAAAATAGAAAGCTGGGATAAAGGCAGGTATTTGCTGTACATCTTAAAGTCATCCTCAATCTGTACCGCCAGTTCGCGTGTCGGGGTCAGGATCAGGGTTCTTATTTCGTTATGGTCAGGCGTGTTTTTTTTCAGCAGCTGCATAACAGGCATGGCAAATGCGGCGGTTTTCCCCATTCCCGTCTGTACACATCCCATAATGTCTTTTCCGGCTAAAATATGGGGGATGGCAGTATATTGAATTTCAGTAGGCTTGGAGTATCCGGCTTCCGTTACGGCGCGGACAATAGGATTAATTAAATTTAAATGTTTAAAACTTATACTGGACATCAGAATTTCTGTTGTTTTTATGGACAGATCTTTATTTATGAGATCTGAATTGATGTATTTTTGTAAACAAGTTAACAAAGAATGATCTTTCCAACCTGTTTATTTGCTTCAGCAGCAGAAATATTCTCAGTGAAAATACAGCTGTAGGGCTTTGCAATGCATATCTCACACAACGGACGGCATAAGAATTTATCCTTTACCTTCACTGTGGCTCATCTACATCTTTAAAGTAAAAAATAAACTTTTATAAAAGGATTGTTCTGTCTGTATGGATATTCCGGAACCAGCCAATCAATCGCCTGTATTATTCTATGGTAATAAAATGAAGTTTAAAGCGGGCAGCTGAAAAGCGAGACTGAAAGAAAAATTGTGATTTTAAACTTATACAGAATGGCGAAGGCAGAAACCTGTTTTGTAAATGCTTTTGCAAACATACGATAAAAAAACGGAATAACTGCAGTTTTAAGGTGTTGATTATCAGAAATTTGTTCTTAGCTTCCCCATGTTAAACAATGGTCTGCAAAAAGCGGATGGTTTTAAGCTCCGTATATGCAGACTTCTTCACCCGTTACCCAGCCCTGCCTCCGTCCTCTGCCCTTACAGGCAGGTACGCGTGTGAAGATTGCCTACTTCATTATGGTTCATCATAAACCTGAAGTATTTAAGGCTATGTTTGCTGAAATTTATTCCCAGGACCAGTTTTATCTGATCCATATTGACCGGAAGGCAGAACCTGAGATCACAGAAGAAATTCAGTTGTTTTTAGTCCGGTTTCCCAACGCATATGTTCTTGAAAGCATGAATATTGTTTCCGGCGGGTTCAGTATGATCCAGGCTGAGCTTGACGCTATGGAATTCCTTCTGAATGCAAGCAGGGAATGGGATTATTTCATCAATCTGAGCGGCGAAGATTATCCCCTGAAATCACAGGACATCATCAGAAAGTTTCTTACCGCCAACAAAGGCAGGAACTACATTTTTTATTATGACCAGAAGTTTCACAGGCCGGATACGCTGCAGCGGATACAGAATCATTTTACCGAACTTACCCACAAGATTTCTTCGCTTATTTACAAAAGGGATTTTATGAAGGAAGTCATTCCTTACATAGGCGGAAAATGGTTTATGCTTACCCGCGAAACCTGTATGTTTATGACCGGCAATAAGAAGGTAATGGATTTTGAAGACTATTATCTTCATACCTTTCTGCCCGCAGAATCTTTTTTCCAGACTGTTTTTATGAATACTTCCTTTAAAGATATCATTGTGAATGATGACAAAAGGGCCGTCATAGAAAAAGCATTTTTTAAGAAACGAAGCCCCGAGGGGTTTATTGAATCGTTAAGATCCGGCAATCATCTTTTTATCAGAAAAATAAATCCTGAAACAGACCCGGATATTCTGGATTATATCAAACAGACCTATGACCTTCCGCTTGGTGAGGTTGATGAAATTGAGCGGGAACTTCGGTCAGATGGTTTCCATAATAATTAATGTCTGAAACATTTGATATTTAAACAACAGAAAAACAAAAATACGCAGCATAAGTTGTTACTTACCTGATTGTTTCCAAACTTCACAGCATTAATGTTTTAAGGAATAATTACCGTAAACAGATACACCAGAAAAATGGCTACCAGTACGAAACCCTGCATAATATTCGTTCTTCCCGTCGCCAGCGAAATGGTGATGATAAACAGGGTCAGGCCCAGCAAAATGGTAGATTTGATATCGATTCCCAGTGTCATCCTGATGCCGGTAATTACCGACGTAATGGCAATAGCCGGAATGCTCAGCCCGATGCTCGCCAGTGCAGAACCGAACGCCAGGTTAAGCGAAGTCTGAATCTGGTTATTCCTTGCTGCACGGAAGGCGGCCATACCTTCAGGAAGAAGAACAATTCCCGCAATAATAATTCCTACCAGAGATTTCGGTGCTCCGGCCCATTTTACTATAGATTCCACATCCCCGGAAAGCAGTTTGGCCAGTAAAACCACAATTCCCAAACACAGGATCAGGAACAGGATACTCATGCTCATCTGCCGGTTGGACGGTTTATCCGGAAAATCATCTTCATCATCATCTCCGTTATCATCAGAAGATGCTGCTGACCTGTTTTCCGGTGAAATAAAATAACTGCGGTGCCTGATGGTCTGCATCATGGTGAATCCCAAATATAATAAAAGGCTGATCAGCGAAACAAACAGCAGCTGAAGGGAAGTATATTCCCCGCCATTGTGGCTTACGGTATAATTCGGTAAAATAAGTACAAAGATACTGATGGACGTCAGCGTAATAAGTGCCGTACTCACGCCCTGAAGCGTAAAGTTCTGTACTTTGAATTTAACAGATCCCACGATAATACAGCCTCCGATAATTCCTGTAAGAATAATCATTACTGCAGCATACACGGTATCCCTGGCCAGCGTTATGGTTTCAAGGCCTTTTGCACCCAGCATAATGGAAATAATCAGTGCCACCTCTATTACAGTGATGGCAAAGGCGAGAAGCAGTGTTCCGAACGGTTCGCCCACGCGGTAGGCAATTATTTCTGAATGGTATACCGCGGCCAGGACACTTCCTATAAGAAATAATGAAAGGACTGCAGAATAAAAGGTGCCTGAAAAAAAATGGCTTCCGAAATACGCCAGCCAGGCGAGAACGGGAATCAGGATAGTCCAGGTTAAAAGATATATTTTTTTCTTCATAAGGTTTTTACGGTCTGTTCAGTAATAAAAGAATAGGGAGTGGAATTGGAAATGTTAACTGATCCTGCCGGAATGCATCTTAATACTATTGAAATGCGACAATGCTGGTATCGGGATGGACAGCCTGCAAAGAGATGATTACTCTGCATGCCTCCGGTTAAAACAGAATTATTCTTATCATGATGTCTGCCGGATAATAAATAAATTATAAAACAGACGGTTTCGGTAAAGATACTGTTAATTTATGAGAATCCGTTACTGGAGCATACGTTCCGGTAACCATCGCGATCAGATAAAAGCCCTGATATGGCAAATAAATGATATCAGGGCCTTAAAGTTTTATTTGGATTTGAATATCTTGTCGGTTTCTTTTTTACAGACGGATTTAGGTTACGGCATAAAATTTCCTGGACAGATCCGTTTACTATCACCACGGCAGCTTTGGAATAAAAGATATATGATATTCTTTATGTTAATTAAATTAATTGGCTGATCATGCGTACATCTGAATTTCTGTGCTCGGAATACAGATGGGAATGGAAATCATTCAGCTTGATTAAAGTTTTTAATAAATCGCTTTTTTCTTCATCACAGAGTTTCCCTGACAGGATAACGGAGGTAAGATTCACTTTCTCAACCGACTGGTGAAAACGTTCTTCCCCTTTTTTGGTCAGGTTCAGCCTTTTGCTCCTGCGGTCTTCCTCATCATTTTTTTCCTCAATCAGCCCCGCTTCCAGAAGTCTTTTGATGATCTGTGTGCCGGTCTGTTTCTCATGGCCGTTTCTTTCAATCAACTGTATTTTGGTAAGATTCGGTTCGTCTTTCAGGCGGTACAGGTAGGTAAATTCTTCATTGGCCAGCTCCGGAAATTCCCCAAGCCCTTTCCTGATCAGCTGTTTAGAATACCTGCTCAGCAAAAGGATCTGCTTACAGATTTCATTTTCTCTGAAGGAAACCTCATGCTGTTCATTCCTAAAAAGTTTGGTAGGGCTTTCTTCCCTGTATTTTTTATCGTTCAGCCACAGGCGGAAGTCTTCTACTTTAGCTTGAGGCGTGTAGGATCCGGAATTTTCAAAATCTTTTACCTGCAGAAGCAGATCGATAAAAAAATCAGTATGCATGATATAATTTTTGGTGTAAAGATATACGTTTGGTTACGGGATTCAAAATTACAGTTTAACACTTCCCATTCCGCCGTCAATCCCGAAAATCTGTCCGGTAATCCATGATGCTTTATCAGAAAGTAAGAAAGCCGTCATCTCTGCCATTTCCGCAGGGCTCCCGATTCTCTGTATCGGATGTCTTTTGCCTGAAGCTTCCCGTTTTTCCGGGGTGGAAAGCAGCTGTGAAGCAAGTGACGTATCCGTTAAAGAAGGCGCAATGGCATTGACCCGGATTTTCTGTGCTGAAAATTCTGCCGCAAGGCTTCTTACCAGTCCTTCAACAGCACTTTTGCTAGTAGCAACCGAAGCATGGAACGGCATTCCGAGCTTTGCCGCCACGGAACTGTACAGTACAATGGAGGAGCTTTCCGGTTTTTTAAGGTTCGGAAGCAGTTTTTGGATACATTTTACAGCTCCCAAAACATTAATTTCAAAATCATTTCTGAAATCACCTTCGGTCAGGCGGTTAAACGGTTTAAGGTTGATGCTTCCGGGTGCATACACAAGGCCGTCAATACTTTCGGGAAAAGCAATATCGTCTAAATTTCCCGTAAGGATATCCATCTCGTGAAATTCGATATTTTCATGCTGAAGTTCCGGGTTAAATGTCCTGGAAATACCGGTAACTTTATGATTTTCGGAAAGAATTTTCGCAGCAGCCAGTCCGATTCCTGATCCGCATCCGATGATGACCATATTTTTCATATTTTATTTTTTAGTTTATTATTGATTAAAAATTTCAGAGCTGCTGCTGCAGATTATTCAGGTTTAAATACACAAAATCCGCGTAATCCCTTCAATCTGCGAGAAACCGTTAAATGGGTTCTTAACTTTATTAAATTATAATCGAAGGTTTAATTCAGTCATGAGATCAAATGGAAGATTACTTAAAATTTATCTTTTTGAGATTTTATTATTGCTGATCACACGCTGCCTGCTGCACCGGAACCGGGTAATTTCCTCTTTTCTTTTCATAAGGTGCTTTTGGCTGACTCCCGAGTTGACCCGTTTTCTCCATAACCTGAAGCTTGATGGTTTAAGCTCCGCGCGCATCAGCTGGATAACTTCCGCCTCACTGATCCCGAACTGAAAGGCAATGGCTTCAAACGGTGTCCGGTCTTCCCAGGCCATTTCAATAATCCGGTCTATCTGCTCAAGAGTGAATGGTTTGTCCATACTATGTTGTTTTATAAGGTTGACGTATTGTAAAATATTGTTTTCTTTTTTCTGTATTTAGGTATTTTGTTGCTTCCAACCTCAAAAGGAATAATTGTTCCGTACGTTTATCTGTTCAGCCACAATTGTATGAATTCCTGTTCAGGGTCATACTGGGCTGCCTGTTTTTCGGGGCTGAATATCCTATTCCGCGGATCATTTCCTACTCCGGCGAGGTACATCCAGTTGCCGTAATTGCTGTGCACATCATAATCGATCAGCATTTCTTCAAAATAAGCAGCCCCGATTCTCCAGTCCTGTTTCAGAATTTTGCTGAAGTAAGAGGCAACATTCTGCCTTCCGCGATTGCTCATCCATCCGGTATGCTTTAATTCCATCATATTCGCATTGATAAAACCGGAAGCTGTTTCTCCTTCGGTCCACTGCCGGATCAGCTCCGGGTCAGGAGTGTAATCATATATCTTCCCGTTAATACCGCGCTGATGGAATATACGGTCTCTATATTCTAATGAAGTATGCCTGAAGAAATCCCGCCAGAGCAGCTCAAAAACCATCCAGTAAGAAGATTCACTGCTTCCTTTCCGTGCTTCATATTTTTTTATTTCGTGGTACACCGTTACGGCAGAAAGACTTCCGTCAGCCAGCCAGGCGGAGAACCGGCTGCTGTAATCAGTACCTTTCATTCCGTTTCTGGTTTCTTTATAGGTGTCCAGCTTTCCGGATCCGGAAAAGTAATAGGATAACCGCTCAGACGCCTGCCGTTCACCTCCCGAAAACGGGAAAGCAGTACGGCGGTCAGGTTCAAATTCATCAAACCCCAATGATTTCAGGCTGACATCATCACTGGTAAAATGAAGTTCAGGGCCGGATTTATTATAGGTCAGATGTTCGGAATCAAATTCTTCACGGACCGTAAAGTTTTTTTCAAGCTTCTGCCTGAAAGCGGTAAACTGTATCGGGACTTTTGCAAAATATTCCCGGGTACAATCAGGACTGATAAGAAACTGGGTGTATGATTTTTCCCATGATGTAAAAGGGAGAACGTTTTTTATCCTGCGTTCCGTTTCGTTTTCATCCCGTGTCCATTCCTGTTGGCAGAAGATTTTTTCCACCGTATATTTTTCAGAAAGCTCTTTGAAAATGGATTCTGTTTTTCCGTATTTTACCAGAAACGGAATATTCTTCTCTTTTAAAGCAGAGCTGAGGCCACGGACCGTTTCCAGCAGGAATTTTGCCCGGTAGCGGCCGCACTTCCTGAATCCCCATTGTTTTTCACGGTAAAAGTCCTCATCAAAAATATACAGGGCAAGAAACGGCGTATCTTCCTGCATAATCCGGTACAGGGATTCCTGGTCTCTCGTTCTCAGGTCTTTGGTGTACCAGAGGATATTGATTTTCTGTTTTTCCGGCATCGTTCGCTGCAGTATTTAATTTCGTCCCAGTTTTTTTTCCACTTTTTTCGCCAGTTGAACGGAAGTCCGCAGACTTCACAGGTCTTTGAAGGCATTCCGGCAGGCATATTTACGGTTTTACAAAATTTTTATAATTGTTGATAACCACACGGTTTGATTTCAGGTCATGCATCATATGGTACAGCCCGAAGAATGTCCTGTTGAGGTAGATAAAATGTCTTGAACCCCTGTTGGCATTCATTCCTTTCATATCGCTGAGCTTTGAATACCGCTGTCCGAGGTCTGCGATTTCATTAAAGAACGAATCATCTGAAAAATCAAAATCTTCCCGGTTGAAAGGCCTGGTAAACAGTTCCAGCAGTTCATAGAAGAGTTTTGAGAAAAAGGCGGTTTCCTCAGGCGTATCGTCATCACGCAGTATTTCCAGCGTGTATAATTTATCCCTGAATATCTCAGGATTCTTCAGGTTTTCTTCTTTCGCCATTTCAAAATAAGGCGTATAAAAATCTTCCGGGATTTCCTTGATGCATCCGAAATCAATAACCAGGAGCTTCTGATCATCAGAAACCAGGAAATTACCCGGATGCGGATCTGCATGTACTTTTTTAAGGATGTGCATCTGGTACATATAAAAGTCCCAGAGAGTCTGCCCTATCAGGTTCAGCTCTTCCTGTGTATTGCTTTTTTTGGTAAACTCTGAAAAATGAAGCCCAGGCATCCAGTCCATCGTAATGATTTTTTCACATGAATATTCCGGATAATAGGCTGGAAAAAGAAGGTTCGGGAGATGCCTGCATTCCGATGCAAAATGCTGGCTCCGCTGAAGTTCGAGATTATAGTCGGTTTCCTCGTAAAGCTTGTCTTCAACTTCCTGAAAATAAGATTCCGAGCCGTCCTTTTTAATGTTGAACATTTTCATGGCAATAGGCTTTACCATTTTAAGGTCGCTGCTGATGCTTTCACGCACGCCGGGATACTGTATTTTCACCGCGAGGGATTTATCATTTTTCCGGGCTTTATGTACCTGGCCGATGCTTGCCGCGTTTACCGATTCCGAAGAAAATTCATCAAATATTTCTTCAGGATTTTTCCCGAAGTATTTCCTGAACGTCTTTCTTACCAGTGCCCCTGAAAGCGGCGGTACTGAGAACTGGGACAGCGAAAACTTTTCCACATATTCCACCGGAAGCATATTTTTCTCCATGCTCAGCATCTGCGCAACTTTCAGAGCAGACCCTTTCAGTTCTTTCAATGAATCATATATGTCCGAAGCATTGTCTTCATTCAGGATTTTTCTTGCTTCGCCTTCATCTTTGGTTATTTTATTGCCGTAATATTTAAGGTAATTGACGCCCACTTTGGCACCTGCTTTCAGGAGGCTTCCGGTTCTTTCAATTTTCCCCGTCGGTATTTTATCTAATGTTTTCATAAATGCTTGTTTACCTGTGTTCTTTCCATAAAAATTTTCCGAGATCGAGAAGCTTCTTCAGCGGTTCGTTATCAATCAGCTCAAATCCGGTATCAATTGTTTTTTCAATAAAGATATCTGTCTTTTCAAAGTCCGGCGATGTGTCTTTTTTCCAGAACTCGATACATGATACGAGGTGCAGCCATAATGCCTGCTGTCTGGATTTTTCGTTGAAATTCCTGATTTTTTCCGCTTTCCTCAGTATTTCCCATTCGTTGAAATCCAGCGTACTGATAAATTGCTGATGGGTCTTTTTCAGGCTTTTCAGAACCTTTGCATTTTCCATTCTGTCTTTTCCCAACAATGAAAGAATGAGTGATCTGTTCATTGTAAGGTTCTCAAAGAAGATAAAATAAACATTCAGCAGCTTTTCCTTAGCCGTTACTTCTTCAGAGATATTGACTTCAGCTGCAAGTTCCAGGGATTTTTTAAAAAGGTGATTGAAAATTTCCCTTTCCATATGCTCAAACCCGGAAAAGAAATGGTAGAATTCTTTTTCTTCAAATCCGTTTTCTTTGGCAAACAGATACACATTTTTCGGTTTTTCGCCATGGTTAAGAATGTAATCGCCGTACAGTTCAAGTATGCTTTCTGAGGTTATATAATTCTGATCTTGATTTTCCATTTGAATTTCTTTCTTACAAATTTAGTAAATAATATTACTTTAAATTAAAATAAAGTATAAATTTGTACTATAAAAATGATTTAAATTTTAGATGATGTTAAGAATACAGGCACAGTCCGATATCCCGACTGATTTTGGGATCTTTACCGTATACGCATTTTCTGAAGACGAGACCGACTGGATGCCTCATCTGGTATGGGTTTCCAAAACAACGGATTTCAGCAGGGCGGTTAATGTACGGTTCCATTCAGAATGTATCACCGGTGAAATCTTCCATTCTAAGAAATGTGAGTGCGGCCAGCAGCTTGATGCCGCCATGAAATTTGTTTCTGAAAACGGAGGGATGATTATTTACCTTCGCCAGGAAGGACGGAATATCGGGATCATCAATAAATTAAAAGCATATGCACTTCAGGAGCAGGGGCTGGATACGGTTGAAGCCAATCTCCGCCTGGGATTACCTGCTGATGGAAGGAATTTTGGAGTAGCCATAGAGATGCTTAAACTTCTGGATGTAAATAGTATTTACCTGCTCACCAACAATCCGGATAAGCTGAAGGCACTGGAGAACAGCGGCATTACTCTGGCGGGAAGGATTCCCTGGAAATAGACTCCAATGCGGTGAATGAAAGCTACCTGATGACTAAGAGAGATTATTTCGGGCACCTGCTGGAAAAGATATAGCTTTATTATAATCAATCAGCATCAATTAATACGGGGTATTACCGGTGTGAAAAAAATATATGGATTGGTGTTGAAATTTATATTCAGATAAGTATAAAATCATAGTTTATTACGACATAGAAAAATGCGGCACAAAAACGTGCGCATTTCTCAGTTATATGTTGAAAATATCATGAGTTTAATTTAGCCTGTAAATTATTCTCAGATACCGTTATTTATTAAAAATGAAAGGACTGGCTGTTAACCGTACTTTCTGTTGGAATTATAATTGCCGGCCGCAGGAATCTGTATTCCATGAAAATTATTGTAAGTATAATACAGGTCTTTAAAATAAATTTCAGTTTCAATTTCATATTTCTCTGCAACCGGAATGCTTTTCTGAAGTTTAGGGCCTGCTGAAAGAATTTTTTCTTCAGTAATTACATTTTTCTTGCAATGACAGTACTGATGGTCGTTCTGGGCATGTTCATGAAGATCAACCACCGCAATTTCCGTATGTTCATAACCTCTGCATCGGTCAAATGTTTCCTGTTCCAGCGTAAACCAGGGCTCACCGTGATAAAAGAAGTGATCGATAATTTCAGGATGTCCGGTATCCTTTTTTTCCAAAGGCGCAGATGAGTAGTAGCCATTGCATTGTGTGCAAATAGCAACCTGTATTTTTATAGACATAATATTGGATTTAAAGTGTTGCGGTTTTCCTACATCAGAAGTTGTGCCATACCTGTAAAATTGGGAAAAAATTAATACAGCATCTGAGAATACGGGCATGAAATGATACTTATTTATTGAAAATAATCCGTTATTGCAACCATCATACGGCTCATGTATATCTGATTATTTTCTCTGGATAATGATCCGGCAGTAAATGACAATCTTTTAATGTTCCGTTCTCAAAAAATTAATTCAGAGAATGATTTGAATTTTTCTTTTTGCTATGATTTTGTAGTCTTGGATATGAAAATGGTAAAAGAAAAATTATTTTTTTTAAGAATATAGGAGCTGGAAAGTGTTTTTTATACACTTTCAGTTAAAAAAAAGTTAAATAGATTTTAATGTTTCTTATCATATCATTTCAGTGAAGAATTTAGCCTGTTATTTTTTATATTTTTTTACGTAATTGATTGCTGATTCATGTAATACGATGTTGATAAGTATAGTTATTATGATAACCTTATCATTTTTTTTATACAATACTTATCATTAAAAATAGATATGTAAATTATTGATATGTAGTTCATAGTAGTAATTTTATTTTTTTTATTCAATTGAATTTTTATATTTGTGATGTTACATAAATGTTAACATTTTAAATGAGCCCTGATTTTATTCATACGTATGTATCTGTCGATTGTGTTGTGTTCGGATTTGATTACGAAAACAGGCTGAACATTTTACTGGTTCAGCGACATGTAGAGGATGTTCCTTTGGAACGTCAGAGAAAACTGCCGGGCAGCCTTATTTTCAGTGATGAGGATGTTGATGATGCCGCACAAAGGGTGCTTCATGAACTTACAGGCATTAAGAAAATGGTTCTTAAACAGTTCAAATGCTTTGCAGATCCGGCACGCGCTACCAGTGAGCATGACATCAAATGGATGGGCGAGGAATATAAGCATGATATTGACAGGATCATTACCGTAGCTTACCTTTCGCTCTGCAAGATTGACCATAAGATCAACAGCACGAAATATGATACGGTAGACTGGTTCCCAATTGATGAGGTTCCTACACTGCCTTTTGACCATAACAAGATCATCAGCGAGTCTCTTGTGGAGATCAGAAAATGGATAGAATCTGATTTTACCATTATTTTCGAGCTGCTGCCGAAAAGATTTACCATCAGGCAGCTGTACCAGCTTTACACGGCATTAAGTGAAAAGCACATTGATATTAAAAACTTTCATAAAAAGATATCCTCATTCAATTACATTGTCCCTTTGGATGAAATAGAAAAAAATGTTTCGCACCGGGCTGCAAGATATTATAAGTTCGACGCCAAAGTCTACAAAAAAAACAACACTAAATTAATAAAATAATACCCCTTTTTTAAATTATGTACTTACTAGGCTATGACATTGGCAGTTCTTCCGTGAAAGTGTGTCTCATTGAGGCATCCAGCGGCAAAGTGGTTGCTTCAGAATTTTCTCCTAAAAAGGAAATGAAAATCACGGCTGTGAACCCGGGATGGGCGGAACAGAATCCGGCAGACTGGTGGACCAATCTAAAACTTGCCCATGAAGCTGTTATGCATGAGTCCGGGGTACATCCTGAAGATATCAAGGGGATCGGCATTACCTGGCAGATGCACGGCCTTATCCTGGTAGATAAAGATCAGAATCTGCTGAGGCCTTCCATTATCTGGTGTGACAGCCGTGCGGTTCCTTACGGTGAGCAGGCCTTCAAAACCATCGGAGAAGAAAAATGCCTGTCCCATCTGCTGAACTCCCCGGGAAACTTTACCGCTTCCAAACTGGCATGGGTAAAAGAAAATGAGCCGGAAATTTTTAATAAGATCGATAAGATCATGCTGCCGGGAGATTATATTGCCATGAGGCTTTCCGGTCACATCGGGATGACAATTGAAGGTTTGTCTGAAGGGATTTTCTGGGATTTTAAAAATAACTGTATCTCAGAAGATGTAATCAGCTATTACGGGATCCCGAAGAGTTTTTTCCCGGAAATTATACCCACCTTCGGAATCCAGTCGACCGTTTCGGCCGCTGCTGCTCATGAATTAGGCTTAAAAGAGGGGACACCGATTTCTTACCGGGCAGGAGACCAGCCGAACAATGCGCTTTCCCTGAATGTATTCAATCCCGGGGAAATTGCTTCTACAGCAGGTACTTCAGGCGTTGTGTACGGCGTACTGGATCAGCTTGAATATGATAAATTATCCAGGGTAAATACGTTTGCCCACGTGAATCACACTCCCGAACAGATCAGGTTAGGCGTTCTGCTCTGCATCAACGGGACAGGGATTTTAAACTCGTGGCTGAAACATAATTTTGCTACGTCACTGTCTTCTTACGGGGATATGAACGAACTGGCTTCATTGTCACCGATCGGTTCCAAAGGGCTGAGCATCGTGCCTTTCGGAAACGGGGCGGAAAGGGTTCTGGAGAATAAAGAAACCAACTGTTCAATCCACGGGATTAATTTTAACATCCATTCAAAAGGGGATATTCTGCGTGCCGCGCAGGAAGGAATTGTTTTTTCCTATGAATACGGAATGAATGTCATGAGGAATATCGGGATGGATATCCAGGTGATCCGGGCCGGGAACGCCAATATGTTTCTGAGCTCCATCTTCCGCCAGTCGCTTTCCAGTGTAAGCAATGCGGTTATCGAACTTTATGATACCGACGGAGCTGTGGGTGCAGCAAGAGCAGCAGGGATGGGAATCGGTTTTTATGCAGATTCTAAAGAAGCCTTCGCTTCCCTTGAAAAAATAGCAGTGATAGAACCTGAACATGAAAAACAGGAACAGTATATAGAAGCCTATTCAAGATGGAAAAACCATCTTAAGGAAATCATCTAAACGAACAACAACGGAATTCTTCCATTGCACTTACCGGCTGTTTTACACCGGTGAGCAGGGGATTTTTACACAAAATTTTAAAAAATAAATAAATCAATATGAACACTTTAACAGGTACAAAAGAGTTTTTTACAGGTATTGAAAAAATTCAGTTTGAAGGAAAAGAAAGCAGAAACCCGATGGCCTTCCGCTATTACGATGCAGAAAAAATCATCATGGGAAAACCGATGAAAGAATGGACCCGTTTTGCAATGGCCTGGTGGCATACCTTATGCGCAGACGGAAGTGATCCTTTCGGCGGACCTACCATCCATCACCCTTGGGATACCGGAAATGATGCTGTGACCAGAGCCATGCACAAGTTGGATGCCGGTTTCGAGTTTATGTCTAAAATGGGCTTCGGATATTACTGTTTCCACGATATTGATCTGGTAGAGCCTGCTGACAACTGGAAAGCGTATGAGAAAAACCTTCAGGCTGTTGTAGAATATGCAAAACAGAAACAGGCAGAAACGGGAATTAAGCTTTTATGGGGTACAGCCAATGTATTCACCCACGAAAGATACATGAACGGAGCTTCCACAAACCCGAACTTTGACGTACTGGCATGCGCCGGTACCCAGGTTAAGAATTCTATTGACGCAACCATTGCATTGGGAGGTGAGAACTATGTATTCTGGGGAGGCAGAGAAGGGTATATGAGCCTTCTGAACACCGATATGAAACGTGAAAAAGACCATCTGGCTCGCTTCCTTTCCATGTCCAGGGATTACGCCCGCCAGCAGGGTTTCAAAGGAACTTTCCTGATTGAGCCTAAACCGATGGAGCCTACCAAACATCAGTATGATTATGATTCTGAAACGGTAATCGGGTTCCTGAGACATTACGGACTGGATAAAGATTTTAAACTTAATATTGAAGTAAACCATGCAACACTGGCAGGCCATACTTTTGAACATGAGCTTCAGGTAGCCGTAGACGCAGGGTTATTGGGAAGCATTGATGCGAACAGGGGAGACCACCAGAACGGATGGGATACAGACCAGTTCCCGGTAGATTACTATGACATGGTTCAGGCGTGGCTGGTTCTTCTTCCTGCAGGAGGCCTGGGAACAGGCGGTGTTAATTTTGATGCCAAAATCAGAAGGAATTCTATTGATCCTGAAGATTTATTCATCTCTCATATCTCCGGAATGGATGTATTTGCAAAAGGCCTTCTGGCAGCAGCAGATATTCTTGAGCATTCAGATTATAAAAAACTGAGAACAGACCGTTATGCCTCTTTTGACAGCGGAAACGGAAAAGCATTTGAAGAAGGCACCCTTTCCCTCGAGGATCTTCGGAAAATAGCACATGAAATCGGTGAGCCTCAGCCAAAAAGCGGAAAACAGGAACTGTTCGAAGCTATCGTAAACATGTATATCTAATACAATAAAAAGGCTGCAGAATAAACACTGAGGATTTTACAATGTAATTATTAACAGCCTTTTTTATTCAATCCTAATATTTAAAAATAATAATTATGAACCGATTTCATTTTGCTAAAACCAATAAGGCTGCAATATTCTTTGCCATGGCTTTATTGCCTTCGGGCATGGCTTATTCCCAGGTTAAAAAAGATACGGTAACAAAAGAGAAGAAGATCGATGAAGTGGTTGTTATTGGATATGGTACCCAGAGAAAAGAATCTGTAACGGGTTCCGTAGCTACCGTAAAAGGAGACATGCTGCGTGAAGTACCTTCGGCAAACATTACGCAGGCTCTGCAGGGCAGGGCAGCAGGTGTAGATATTACCCAGACCTCCACAAAACCGGGAGCTGCCATGCAGATCCGTATCCGTGGAACGAGATCATTAACCGGAAGCAATGATCCCCTTGTTGTGCTTGATGGTATTCCGTTCGCTGGATCACTGAGCGACATAAGCTCAAGTGACATTAAAAGTCTTGATATCCTTAAAGATGCTTCTGCAACGGCAATCTACGGTTCCAGAGGAGCAAACGGAGTGATCCTGGTAACAACCAACCGAGGTTCAAAAGGACAGAAAGCAAGATTTACCTATAATACTTTTACCGGAGTGCAGACACTCTTTTCCCGATATCCTATGATGGACGGAGAGAAATTTGCCAGACTTAGGGCGTATGCTGTTCCGGCTGGTACCACTACACCATTATATAACAATGGGGTAGATGAAAGCAATAACATAAATACAGACTGGCAGGATTTATATTACAAACCGGCAATGATGACGAGTCATGATGTTGGAATTTCAGCCGGTACGGAAGGCGGAAACTATAATGTAGGACTTTCTTACTTCAAGCAGGATGCATTAATCCCGATCCAGAGCTATGAAAGGTTTGCTTTAAGGATGGCTATTGACCAGCAAATAGGTAAAGTATTCAAATTTGGTTTTACAACCAACACGAATTATTCTGTATCAGATGGAAACGGTTTGAATCCCGGAGCTATTTTAGGATACTCACCATTGGCAAATCCTTATAATGCTGACGGAAGTCTGAAAAGAACCATGACGACAGCAGGAGGGATAGATCAAACCTGGATTTATACACGCGAAGGGATAAACAGCTTAGGAGACAAATATATTGACGAAAGCAAATCTTTTGCATCTTATAATAATATGTACGGTGAGCTTAGCATTATAAATGGCCTTAAATACAGGTTAAATGTCGGGTTGGATTACCGCACATCCAACAGCGGGAATTATGCAGGAGTAGGTGTATTTAATACCAATCCATTAGGTCCCTCATCTGCCGGTAAAGGAAACAACCAGACCTATCACTGGGTATTGGAAAACCTTTTAACGTATGACCGTACATTTGGGAAGCATAAAATCAATGCTGTAGGATTATATTCAGCAGAAGGAAACAGGTTTGTCAGTTCTTATATGAGCGCAAGAAATGTTCCGGCCGACTTTTTTCAGTATTATAATCTGGGACAGGCTCCTCAGGCAGATATTTCTGTGAAACCTGAAGATCAGCAGTATATCCAGAACGGCCTTCTTTCCGCTATGGGAAGAGTGATGTATACTTTTGACAATAAGTATATGTTAACGGCTACTTTGCGTGCAGACGGTTCTTCAAGGCTGGCTCCCGGAAATAAATGGCATACTTATCCTGCAATATCCTTAGGATGGAATATTACCAATGAATCTTTCATGCAAAATGTAAAATTCATTAATCTTTTAAAGCTGAGAGCAGGCTGGGGGCAGACCTCCAATCAGGCAGTTGCTGAATATTCTACATTGGGTAGACTGGGAGTTGTACCGTATAATTTTGGCAATACAAATAGCACAGGTGTTTACGTAACTGAAGCACCGAATACCAATCTTGGCTGGGAATATTCTAAAACACAGAATTATGGTTTGGACTTTGCATTTTTCAGTAACAGGCTTACCGGAAGTGCCGAATACTACCGTACCCATACAGTAGATCTTTTAACCAGAAAGTCGCTTCCTATCTCATCAGGTATTGGATCTCAGACCGCAAATGTTGCTGAATCTGAGAATAAAGGAGTAGAATTTTCCTTAAACGGTATTATTTTCGATAATCCAGATGGGTTTACATGGGAAGCAGGCGTAAATTTTTACACCAATAAAAACAAAATCCTTTCACTGGCCTCAGGAACTGAGAAAGATGAAAATAATTTATGGTTTGTCGGACATAATATCAATGCTATTTACGATTATCAATATATCGGACTCTGGCAGGCAGGTGACCCTTACCAAAATATCCTTGAGCCGGGAACACCAGCTGACGTAATAGGTTCTATAAAAGTATTATATACAGGAGGATATAATGCAGATGGTACACCGGTCCGTGCGATAGGTCCTGCAGACAGACAGATCTTTGATACGGCTCCTAAATTTCAGGGAGGATTCAATATGCGTTTCGCATACAAAAACTTTGACTTAAGCACTGTTGGAGCATTTCAGCATGGGGGCATACTGATCAGCTCACTATATGGTTCCGCAAGTTATCTTAACAGACTGACAGGCAGAGGTAACAACGTAGATGTAGATTACTGGACTGAAGATAATACAGATGCATATTTCCCACGCCCGGGCCGCCATTTAAGTGGTGATAATCCTAAATATTCTTCCACCTTAGCTATGTTTGATGCTTCATACCTGAAATTGCGTACCATTACTTTGGGGTATAACGTAAATAAGGAATTCTTAAAAGATTTGAAAATCAATAGCTTTAGAATTTATTTCACGGTGACCAACCCTGTAGTATTGTTCTCTGCATATCATAAATTATCAGGAATGGATCCGGAACCTAACTCTGTAGGTAACCAGAATCAGGCAGTAAGCGGATATCAGGCACGCCAACTGATTATAGGAACAAATAATCCTTCCACAAGAAATTATTTAATGGGACTTAATTTAACTTTTTAACATTCTACAATCATGATACATTTCAATAAAAAATTGGTATTAGGAGCCATCTTTCTATCATTAACATTCACAGGATGTAATGAAATATTAGACGAAGAGCCGAGATCAAATTATACTGTTGAGTATTTTAATACCGAACAGGGAGTGAGTCAGGGTCTTACTTCATTATACAGGAATTTAAGGCTGTTGTATGGAAACGGATACTTTATGAGTAACTGCCAGACTGGTACGGATGAGTCTACCTGGGCACAAAGTGCAGACGGAAATTTCAGGGATCTGGATATGTCCGGAAACGGAAATATCAATTCTGCCACTTTTCCTACAGGCATGGTTTGGGGAGCTGTTTTCCCCTATATTAATACAGCCAATGGGATTATAGAAAAAGGACCGAATTTTGGAATTGCTGAATCTCTCATTTCAGAAGCCAGATTTTTCAGGGGATTTAATTATTTTATGCTGGCACAGACCTATGGAGGAGTACCTTTGGATCTGGGTTCGGGAGAGCTTGCTTTCAATACATCTGCAGCAACTACTTCTGTAAGAAATACAGTTCCGGAAGTATATACAAAAGCCGTATTTCCTGACCTTAAAAAAGCAGTTGATAATTTACCGGTTTCTCCAAGGGTAACAGGAGGAGTGACTAAAAATGTAGCAAGACTGTTCTTAGCCAAAGCTTATCTTACTTATGGATGGTGGCTGGAAAATCCAAACAGTATCCCAACCTATCCTGAAGCACCCAGAACAGATCCTGACGGGCATAACGCGCAATGGTATTTCCAGCAGGCCTATGATATAGCCATGGCCGGTATCAGTTCTCCGGCTCCTTACAGTTTACAGCCTACTTTTTATGATGTTAATGCAGGGCCTAATGATCGTAACAGCGAATGTATGTTATATGCAGATCACACGCAGGCAAGTGCATTCTATAATGAAAGTGACCCTGTAGGATTCGGTTCCGGATGGTCACCGGATAATTTTGCAGCCTGGATGCAGACCTGGAACTATACTGCCATAAGAAGCAGTACTTCCGCCTCATCATTTGCAGGAATAAGTTCTGTACAGCGTGCAGCAACACAATCTCTGGGACGCCCTTGGGTACGGATGGCTCCCACAATCGGAGTCATTAAAAATACATTTGCAGATAAAACCAATGACTCAAGATATGACGGGACGTTTGTAACAACTTATAGAGGAAATTGGGATAAAGCAGGGGTTTCCAATGCCGTATTATACAATGCCAACAGTCTGCCGGTACAACCGGGAGGAGCTATCCTTACATTCCTGAATGACGATACCCAGACACCTGCATATCCGTCAGGCTCAGGGCAGAACGGAGTAGGAGCCGGAACTTTACCGGGGAGGGCAGACTGGGTAGTTGCTCCCAATGGGATCAGCAGGATTGTATATCCGGGTCTGTGGAAAATCGGGACTTACCGTACTGATGATCCGAACGGATTAGGCTATCCGAATGCCGGTTTAACAAGACCTTTTAATGTAGCTAAGTTTTCTGAGTTTTATTTCATTGCCGCAGAAGCAGCCGTAAAAGGAGCTTCAGGAACTATGACAGCCAGAGATTTAATCAACGTTATCCGTGCAAGAGCCGGAAAATGGAAATTCAATAATGCTCAGAATGTAACCTATATAGCAGATAACAGTGCAGCCATGACTGCAGCTACGCCGGCAGCCATTACCATTGATTATATCCTTGCAGAAAGATCAAGAGAGTACTATGGAGAATTTTACAGATGGTACGATCTGGTACGTACCCAGAAGTGGGCAGAATATGCAGCAACTTATCAGATCGGCGGAGCTTCTTATGGAGCCCATACCCCTCAGACGGTATCCCGTAATATTCAGAAATTCCATTATCTGAGACCAATTCCTCAGGCACAGCTGGATGCAATGGAAGTTTCTGCAGATATCAAAGCCAAATATCAGAATCCGGGATATTAAATTTAAAACACATTTATATTCATATCAACACAAAGTAGGTGTCACAGGCACCTGCTTTGTTTAATGAAACATTTTAGATTATGGAAAAAACATGGCGTTGGTTCGGTAAAAAAGATAAAATACAGTTGGATATGCTACGCCAGATTGGTGTTGAAGGTATTGTTTCTGCCCTTCATGATATCCCAAACGGACAGGTGTGGCCTTCAGAAGCCATTACTGAATATAAAAAATACATAGAAAGTCACGGTCTTCGCTGGTCGGTAGTGGAAAGCCTTCCCGTAAGCGAAGCAATCAAGTACGGCGGTGAAGACCGGGACTCTTTAATAGAAAATTATATTCAGAGCCTGGAAAATTTAGGGAAAGCAGGCGTTACAACCGTATGTTACAATTTTATGCCGGTACTGGACTGGGCGCGTACCGATCTGTATTATCAGTGGGAAGACGGCGCTTCGTCGCTTTATTTTGATAAGGCAAAATTTGCCTATTTCGAAATCCACATCCTGAAAAGAGAAGGAGCAGAAAAAGATTATAATGAAGCTGTTCTTACCAAAGTAGAAGCCTTAAAAAACACCATTACCGAAGAAGCAGAGCAGGATCTTATTGATTCCATTATCGTTAAAACCCAGGGATTTGTTAATGGGAATATCAAAGAAGGAGATGAGCATCCAGTAGCTAAATTTAAAAGTTTACTGGCTCTGTATGACGGGATCGATAAAGACCAGCTCCGCCGGAACATGAAATACTTTCTGGAAAAAATTATGCCGGTATGCGAACAGTGGGACATCCAGATGTGTGTACACCCGGACGATCCGCCGTTTTCACTGCTGGGACTGCCAAGAATTGTGACCTGTGAAGAAGATATCGACTGGTTTTTAAGTGCCGTTGATAATCCGCATAACGGACTCACGTTTTGTGCAGGCTCACTGAGCGCCGGTCTTCATAATAATGTGCCGGAACTCGCTAAGAAATATGCTTCAAGAACAAAATTTGTCCATTTAAGAAGCACCAATGTCTTTGAAAACGGAGATTTTATCGAAGCGATGCATTTATCCGGCAGAGGGCAGCTTATTGAGGTGATCCGTGTATTTGAAAAAGAAAACCCGTCACTGCCCATGAGAGTGGACCACGGAAGACTTTTAACGGACGATATCGACAAGGGATACCATCCCGGATATTCATTTTTGGGAAGAATGCTCGCTTTAGGACAGATTGAAGGCGTCATGGCAGCTGTACAAAACGAAATGTCAAAACAGTAACATCAGAACCCGAAGGGCTCAACAACAATAGCCGCAGGTATTACCTGCGGGATTTATTATCATTGATCAATTATAAATCATGAACGAAATATTCAGCATAAAAGATAAAGTAGCCGTCATTACAGGTGCATCCGGCGTTTTGGGAGGAAGCCTGGCAAAGAGTTTTACAGAAGCCGGAGCCACGGTTGTTGCTTTAGGAAGAAACCAGGAAACGCTGGACAGCAGGGTAAAAGAACTGAAAGATCTCGGAGGGGAAGCCCTGGCCGTAGAAGCCAATGTAATGGATATTCAGAGCCTTGAAAAAGCCGCAGAAAAAATTAAGGAACAATATGGCAGGATTGATATTCTGCTGAACATTGCAGGAGGGAATATTCCTGCCGCCACTTTATCTCCGGAACAGTCGTTTTTTGATATGAAAATAGAAGGCTGGAATGAAGTTACCGACCTCAACATCAATGGTACCGTTTACCCGAGTTACGTTTTTGGGAAACTTATGGCAGAGCAGGGAAGCGGAAGTATCGTCAATATTTCTTCCATGGCAGCTTATTCAGCCATTACCCGCGTTGCAGGATATTCTGCAGCAAAAGCGGCCATTACCAATTTTACCCAGTGGCTTGCTTCGGATGTCGCTTTAAAATACGGAGATAAAATAAGAGTGAATGCCGTAGCACCC
Organism: Chryseobacterium sp. Leaf201; assembly: GCF_001421435.1. Taxonomy (GTDB): domain Bacteria; phylum Bacteroidota; class Bacteroidia; order Flavobacteriales; family Weeksellaceae; genus Chryseobacterium. The sequence goes on along the minus strand of NZ_LMKA01000112.1, from coordinate 49,460 downwards.
GGATTTTTTATCGGAGACCAGAACCGTGCTATTCTGCTGAACCCTGACGGTTCTTTAACCGATAGGAGCAGGAAAGTTATGGCCAAAACACCGATGCAGCGATTCGGGGAAGTGGAAGAGCTCAATGGTGCCGTGCAGTTTCTCTGTTCTGATGCCGCAAGCTTTATTACCGGGGCTTTACTGCCTGTAGACGGAGGCTTCAGTGCTTTCAGCGGAGTTTAACTAAACGGTTGTTGTATGTCATTTTCTTGATTAATAAGGGTTTAAAACTTTCTGTCTGCAAATAGAACTGACTTACGATTGACCTACACCAGCATACATCCGTAACAAAATCAAGATCATTACGCTTTAATTTTTTTAACTGAATCATGACGAACGCCATTAAAAATAAAGAAGTTTTCGGAGAATCGTTTTTGCTTGAATCATCAAAAGCAGAAAACCTGTATTTCGGGTACGCGAAAGACATGCCGGTTATTGATTATCACAATCACCTTGAGCCGGATGTTATCTCAAAAAACGAGCACTTCCTTTCCCCGACAGCAATCTGGCTTGACGGCGACCATTACAAATGGAGGGCCATGAGGAATTTCGGAATAGAGGAAAAATTTATCTCCGGAAATGCCGGTGACGAGGAAAAGTTCAGGAAATGGGCAGAAACAGTGCCTTACACCCTCCGGAATCCCTTGTTTCACTGGACCCATCTGGAGCTTAAAAATCCGTTCGGAATTACAGAATACCTTTCCGGGAAAAATTCGGAAACAGTTTATGCCGAAATGAATAATGCGCTACAGTCCGATGCTTTCCGTCCGCAGCAATTGCTGCAGCAGTTTAACGTAGAGGCACTTTGTACTACAGATGACCCTGCAGACAGTCTGGAATTTCATCAGGCATTAAAAAAATCAGGCTGTACCACCGGAGTATTCCCGGCATTCAGGCCTGATGCCTACATTGCTTTTACAGATGCTGAGGCGTACCGTAAAAACATTCGGAAACTCGAAAAAGCTGTGGGCACCGGCATCAGTTCAGCACCTGATCTGTTGGATGCTTTACAGTCAAGAATCAATTATTTTCATGAGCACGGAGCCCGGATTTCAGATCATGGTTTTGAGTCTTTTCCTGATACCACCAGATGGAACACGACATTAGATCATGAGTTCAGGGAATTCCTGAGCGGGGACAGGACCGGATTTTCAGATCCTGAAGCCTTAACCGGCTATCTGCTGAAACAACTCTGTAAAATGTATGCTGCAAAAGGCTGGGTTCAGCAGTTCCATATAGGTGCCACCCGCAACAACAATTCCAGAATGCTTCACAGGATCGGTGCCAATACAGGCTATGATGCGATTGGCGAATCCTATTTTGCCCAAAGGATGAGTGTGATGTTTGATGCGCTTAATGCTGAAGACAGGCTGGCTAAATCAGTGATTTACACCCTTAACCCTACCCTTAACGAAGTGCTGGCAACAATGGCCGGAAACTTTAATGAAGAAGGGATCAAAGGAAAAATACAGTTCGGTGCCGCATGGTGGTTTCTTGATCAGCTGGACGGTATGGAAAAACAGATGAATGCCGTTTCCAATCTCGGACTGATCAGTACTTTTATCGGAATGCTGACCGACTCCAGAAGTTTCCTGTCATTTTCAAGACATGAATATTTCAGAAGGCTGCTTTGCAATATGTTCGGCAATGAAATGGAAAAAGGGCTTCTTCCCAACGATGAAGAATGGATAGGCAGGATCATACAGGATATCTGCTATCACAATACAAAAAATTATTTCGGCTTTTAAAATTCACTTTAAAAACGTTTGAAATAAATCTAGTGAAAGGAGTTGTCGTGCAGGAGTCTTTACTAAAAAACTCCTGCAGATAACAAAAGTAAACTGAATCAATCAGGACTTAAAAGAGAAAACAGAAACAAGGCAGTACACCATATGACAGCTTCAAAAAAAATACTTTGCTTCGGGGAGCTCCTTCTCCATTTTGCTCCGGATTCAGATGGAAACTGGCTCAGTGAGCAGGCTCTCAGGGTTTTCGTGGGTGGTGCAGAATATAACGTTGCTTCAGCTCTTGCACAATGGAAAAACCCGGTAAAGCTTCTCTCCGCTTTGCCCGGAAATTTTGTGGGAAACCAACTGCAGTCTCAATTGAGAAATAAAGGAATTGAAATTCTCGCAGAAAAAAATAACGGCAGAATCGGGACTTTTTACCTCTCTTCGGATGGTGATATGCAGAATACATCGGTGGTTTATGACCGCTTTCCATCGGTTTTTACACAGTCGGATTTTAATGATTTCAGTCTGGATGAGGTATTTTCAGAAGTACAATGGCTGCATATCAGCACCATTACACCGGCTTTGAGTGAAAATGCCTGTCAGAAATGTTTGGAGTTAATGAAGGAAGCAGCTTCAAGAAACATCAAGGTTTCTCTTGACCTGAATTACCGCGCCGCACTTTGGCAGGGCAGGAACCCTTCAGATAAAATAAAATCTCTGATGCCTTTTGTGAATGTCTTGATGGGAAATATCTGGTCCGTTCAGCAATTCCTGAATATTCCTGTTGAATACGAATTGAATGGAGATTATGATGATAAAAACCTTTTAAAACAGGCAGAACAGTCAGCATCAGAAATTCAGAACATCTATCCCCGTGTTGAAATGATCGCGAATACATTCCGCTTCACGAGCGGGCAGGAAGTTAATTATTTTGCAACCTTATATGCTGATGAAAAACTTCTGGTTTCGCAGCAGTACCGGTCGGATAAAATTGAGGAAAGAGTAGGCAGCGGTGACGCATTTATGGCAGCACTCATCCACGGAACTTTAAAAACAAATCCTCTGCAACAGATTTTAGAAGATGCCACAAAAGTGGCTTTCAGAAAACTTTTTATAAAAGGCGATACCATTAATGACCGTATTAATATTGAAGAATTATGAATGCAATCATCCGGAAAATAAAAGAACAGAAAATCATTCCGCTATTTTACCACGAATCTTTTGAAGTTTCAAAAAATACAATAAAAGCTTTGTACGATGGAGGGATCCGTATAATCGAGTATACCAACCGTGGAGGCAAGGCACTGGAAAACTTTACCCGGCTGAAAGAAATTTCTTCCACAGAATTCCCTGGACTTTTATTAGGGATCGGAACTGTAAAAAATACAAAAGAAATGGATGATTATGCTGCTGCAAAAGCAGATTTTATTATTACACCGGTCATCAGCGAAGAACTTGCAGAACATGCTGCTGAAAAAAATATCAGTTTAATTCCGGGATGTTTCACGCCTTCTGAGGTCAATTCAGCTTATCAGAACGGGCTTCGGTTGGTGAAGGTTTTCCCGGCAGATGCCTTGGGTAAAAATTATATAAAATCCATTCAGCCGGTTTTCCCGGAGATGAATTTTATGCCGACCGGAGGCATCAGTGCTGATTTTGATGATATTACAGACTGGCTAGAAGGCGGTGCCATTGCGGTCGGTTTGGGAAGTTCTCTTATCAAAACAGATTTTACAGCAGGTCAGCTTACAGAAAAAGTTCAGAATTTACTACAACAACTTAATCAAAACTAATGCAGGCTCCTAAAAACCGCAACATCAGATGGTTTATGCTGTCTCTGGTCTTTCTCGCGACCACCATCAATTATCTAGACCGGCAGGTTATGGGATTACTGAAGCCTGTTCTTGAAAAAGAGTTCAGCTGGGACGAAAAAGACTACAGTTATATCGTGATGGCTTTTACCACCACCTATGCAATCGGATATCTTGCGATGGGAAGGTTTATCGACAGGGTAGGAACCAAAATCGGGTATGCCGTTTCGTTGATTGTCTGGAGTTTAGCTTCGATAGGACATGGTTTCGTGAAAAGTACGGTTGGATTTTTAATTGCAAGAAGTACACTCGGAATCAGCGAAGCCGGAAATTTTCCGGCAGCCATAAAATCGGTAGCAGAATGGTTTCCGAAAAAAGAAAGAGCCCTGGCGACAGGGATATTCAACTCCGGTGCCACGGTCGGAGCCATTTTGGCACCGCTGCTTGTGCCGTATATTCTGGGACATTACGGATGGCGGGAAACCTTCGTCTGGATTGGAGCTTTAGGTTTATTATGGATTGTCCTTTGGTGGAGATTCTATAAAATCCCGGAGAAAGCCAAAAACCTGAGCCAGGAAGAATTACAGTACATCAAAAGTGATCAGGACGGAAAAACACAGGAACAGTCCAAAGTTCCGCTGTCAGAAATATTAAAGCACAGAGTAACCTGGTCTTTTGCAGTAGGTAAAATAATGACTGATCCTATCTGGTATTTCTTTATGTTCTGGCTTCCGGCTTATTTTTCAGACGTATTTAAAATGGATATGACCAAACCTTCTGTTCCACTGATTATTATCTACAGCGGAACCACAATCGGAAGTATCGGCGGTGGTTACCTGTCTTCATTATTAATTAAAAAAGGCTGGGGAATCGGAAGAGCGAGAAGCTTCACGATGCTGCTTTTTGCATTGATGGTGGTTCCGGTAATGTTCTCAAAATACGTAGACAATGTGTGGCTCATTACCATGATCATTGCTTTGGCAACGGCAGCACACCAGGGGTGGGGAGCCAATCTGATGACAACGGTAGGAGATAAATTACCCAATAATTATGTAAGTTCTGTCATTGGTTTTGGCGGAATGCTGGGGTCGGCAGCAGGGATTATTTTCCCGCTGTTTATCGGAATTGTTCTGGACACCTTCAAGAAAGCAGGAAACATCAACGGAGGATACAACATTATATTTTTCATTGCCGGCATATCATACATTGCCGCCTGGGGAATCATCTGGTTCCTGAACCGGAAGAATATAAAGCCTGATGATAAGCTCAGTGTATGAAGTCTAGCATTATACCGGATAAAATTCCAGATCACTTTCAAAAAAATAAAAAATCCATATATGAAACAGAAAATAATGTACTCGATTTTTTTAAGAAATAAATTCACTTTAGCAGCGGCGGCTTCTTTGCTTTCCTTAAGCAGTTTTTCAGCGCAGACTTTCTCAGATTTTTCCTACCGTGGAAATGATAAAATATACACAAACAATCCTTTAAAAGAAAACGAGTTTTACACTCCAATTCTTCAGGGCTGTTACCCCGATCCGAGCATTACCAGAAAAGGAGACGATTATTACCTTGTCAATTCTTCATTTTCAATGTTTCCCGGGGTTCCGATTTTTACTTCTAAAGATTTGGTGAACTGGAAGCAGGTAGGGCACGTTCTGGACAGGCCTTCACAGCTTAAAGTTGAAAAAGGTGGCGTTTCTCAGGGAATCTATGCACCGGATATAAAATACAATAAATTCAACGACACTTTTTATATGATCACCACACAAATTGCGGGTGGAATCGGAAATATGGTCGTGAAAACGAAAGATCCTGCAAAAGGCTGGAGCGAAGTTCAAAAACTGAATTTTGACGGTATCGATCCTGCCATTTTCTTTGACGATGACGGAAAAGCCTATATCGTTCACAATGACGCGCCGCCAAAAGGAACCGAGCAGTACAACGGTCACCGTGTCATCAAAATGTGGGATTATGATCTGGAAAAAGACCAGGTAGTAGCAGGTTCGGATAAAATTATTGTAAACGGCGGTGTTGATCTTTCCCAGAAACCGATCTGGATAGAAGGTCCGCATTTATACAAAAAGAACGGTAAATATTTTCTGATGTGTGCCGAAGGCGGAACAGGAGGCAATCACAGTGAAGTTATTTTTATGGCTGATTCTCCAAAAGGTCCGTTTGTTCCTGCGAAGAATAATCCGATTTTGACGCAGCGGTATTTCCCGAAAGACAGGAAAGATAAAGTGGATTGGGCAGGTCATGCCGATTTGGTGGAAACGCCTGATGGAAAATATTACGGTGTATTTTTAGCCATCCGCCCCAACGAAAAAGGACGTGTGAACCACGGAAGAGAAACGTTCATTCTTCCCGTAGACTGGAGTGGAAAATATCCTGTTTTTGAAAACGGGCTGGTTCCGATGAAACCAAAATTAAAATTGCCGGAAGATGTAAAAAATCAGACCGGACAAAACGGGTTTTTCCCGAACGGAAACTTTACATACAATGATAAGCTGACTGATAAAAATCTGGATTTCCGATGGATCGCCATGCGCGGACCGCGTGAAAATTTTATTACGGCTACGAAAAATGGCGTAAAAGTGAATGCTATGGAAACGAATATCAAAGCTTTGGCTCCGGTTTCGGCATTATTCCACAGATTGCAGCACGAAGATTTCGAAACTTCCGTTACGCTTGATTTCAAACCTAAATCTGAAAAAGAATTAGCAGGAATCACCTGTTATCAAAGCGAAAGATTCAATTATGTTTTCGGAATCACCAAAAAAGACAAAGACTATTATATCGTTTTGGAAAGAACTGAAAAAGGAGAATCGAAACTGATTGCCAGTGAAAAAATTGCACTTTCAAAAACGATTAAATTACAGGTAGTTGGTGAAAAAGATGACCTTAATTTCAGCTACTCTTTGGATGGTAAAAACTTCAGAAATCTTGGTAGCCTGGTTTCCGGGGATATTCTTTCTACCGATGTGGCAGGTGGATTTACCGGAAGCCTGATTGGTTTGTACAGCACTTCGGCTAACGATATTGTACCTGATTAAATTTTAAAATCATATGATAACATTTATGGCAGCTTAATCCGCCGTAGTTTATCCTGAGCTTGTCGAAGGGCTTTCAATCTTTTTATTTTTTAGAAAAAAAACAAAAAGGATTTCCGCTCAAGTCGGGCTGCAACAATTCAACGTTCCAAACGTGTCATCAAGTGATTATTAAAACAAAATAACGTAGACATTAAATAGCAAAGTTTTGAAAATTAAAAAATCATTTTATATAGTTTCTTTTTATGGATTTATCGGGCTGAATCTTCTTTCGGCCCAGGTAAATCCTGTTCAGAACAAGCAGGCAACACCGTTTACCAATCCCATCATTTGGGCAGATGCGCCGGACTTATCGATTACCAGAAACGGAGATGATTTTTACCTCATCAGTACCACCATGCACCTGATGCCGGGAGCTCCGGTAATGCATTCCAGAGATCTTGTCCACTGGGAAATGGCAAGCTATGTTTTTAATTCTCTGAATGACAATTCCAAATATGATTTGATCGACGGAACCGTTTACGGCCGCGGTCAGTGGGCGTCTTCGATCCGTTATCATAAAGGAAAATATTACGTGCTGTTTTCTCCGAATGATGAGCCTTTCAAATCCTATTTTTATGTAACGGACAACCCTGAAAAAGGCAACTGGAAATTAATGACCAGAGCCAGGCATTTTCACGATGCTTCCTTGTTTTTTGATGATGACGACCGGGTTTATGTTTTCACTTCCAATAAAGTTTTTGAATTAAGTCCTGATTTTAAAGATGTGATAGGAAATCCCGATGGAACGGTAGTTTTTCAGAAAGATTCGTCAGAAACCGGGCTTCTCGAAGGCAATCAGATCATTAAAAGAAATGGCAAATATTATATGATGATGATTTCCTGGCCTAAAGGTGAAAAACGACGTCAGGTAGTCTACAGATCCGATAAAGTAATCGGGCCTTACGAGAAAAAAGTCATTCTGGAAGATAACTTTTTAGGATTTTCCTACGCCGGACAAGGTGCTTTGATCGATGATAAAAACGGCAACTGGTATTCGCTGATTTTTCAGGACAGAGGCGGAGTGGGGCGCGTTCCGCTTTTGATTCCCGTACAATGGGAAAACGACTGGCCGGTTTTGGGTGATAACGGGAAAGTCCCTTTGAACGGTGAAGTTCCGCTTCCTCCCTTTAAACCTAAAAATAATATGGTAGAAAGTGATGAGTTTTCAGATAAAAAATTAAAAATCCAGTGGCAGTGGAATCATAATCCTGTAAACGAAGCCTGGTCATTATCTGAAAGAAAAGGTTTTATGAGACTGAAAACGAATCGCGTGGTGGACAACCTTTACGCTGCTCCGAATACGTTGACGCAAAGAATGACCGGGCCGAAATCAAGTGCTGTTGTCGCGTTGGATTTAAAAGGAATGAAAGACGGCGATGTTACCGGTTTCAGTGCGTTTAACGGAGATTCCGGATTGCTCGAAGTTATAAAAGAAGGCAGTCAGAAATTTTTGACGTTTTCTACCAATGAAGTCAGTCTTGATAACAAGACAAAAGCCATTTTGAGTGTTAAAAAAGTAGAGAAAAAGCCTATTCCCCTGACTGCAGATAAAATTTATCTTCGTATTGAAGCTGATTTTAATCTTGGAAAAGACCTGGCAGATTTCTCTTACAGCACCGACCAGAAAAACTGGACGGTTATGGAAAAAGGATATAAGATGATTTTCGATTACAGGAGGTTATTTATGGGATCTAAATTTGCGGTTTTTAATTACGCCACAAAAAGTACAGGAGGCTTCATAGATGTTGATTTTTTCAGAATAACAGATTCCTCAATCATAAAATAAAATCCGATTAAGACATGAAATAACGAATAATGAACTGTTATTTTTTTATCCCAATTAATAAGTATTGAAAATACAAATAAAAAGTTATGAATAAATCAGTTGTATTCGCTTTAGGTTTTGTGTTATCAGGAATGTTTATTTCTGCACAAAGCTTTGATAAACAGGCACCGCAGGGTTTTGACATTCAAAATAAAGAAATTCCACACGGGAAAATTGATACTGTACAATATAAATCAGAAACGGTAGGAACCAGGAGAAAAGCTCTGATTTATACACCTCCAGGTTATAAAAAAGGCAATGAATATCCTGTTTTGTATCTACTTCACGGCATTGGCGGAGACGAAAAAGAATGGTTTAAAAACGGAAACCCTCAGATTATTCTCGACAATCTGTATGCCCGGGGAAAAGTGAAGCCGATGATCGTTGTTTTACCTAACGGCAGGGCAATGAAAGACGACAGAGCGACAGGTGATGTCATGGCAAAAGATAAGGTGGAAGCTTTCGCAGCGTTTGAAAAAGACCTGCTGAACGACCTGATTCCTTTTATAGAAAAAAAATATCCAGTAAAAAAAGACAGAGAAAACCGTGCGATTGCCGGACTCTCAATGGGTGGCGGACAAGCCCTGAATTTCGGATTAGGAAATATAGACAAATTTGCCTGGGTGGGCGGATTTTCTTCTGCTCCCAATACCAGAGAACCTCAACAATTACTTCCGGATCCGTCAGAAGCTAAAGAATTAAAGCTGCTGTGGATTTCCTGCGGAGATCAGGACAGACTGATGCCTTTTAGCAAAAGGACAAGCGATTATCTCACGGAAAATAATATTCCACACATTTTCTATGTAGAGCCCGGCGGCCACGACTTCAAAGTCTGGAAAAACGATCTGTATATTTTCTCACAGTTGTTGTTTAAACCTGTTGACAAAAGCAAGTTTTCTGAGTTTACCGTGGGAAATCATGACGAATCTGTAAAGCATTAATCTAAAATCAAAGTCATGAAGGAAAAGGTTTTACAATACACCCTGAATATCGGATTACTTTTAACGGGATTGTCGTTCTCTGCCCAGAATCCCATCATTCAGACTTCCTACACCGCAGATCCTGCCCCGATGGTTTACAACGGTCGTTTATATGTTTATACAACACACGACGAGGACGATTCCACCTGGTTTACGATGAACGACTGGAAGGTATTTTCCACCAATGATATGGTCAACTGGACAGACCACGGCGTAATTCTTTCCTACAAAGATTTCGACTGGGCAAAGCGAGATGCGTGGGCGGCACAATGTGTAGAAAGAAACGGCAAATTTTTTATGTACGTGCCGATGATTTCTAAAACCAATAACAAAGGCGCCATTGGAGTTGGAGTTGCTGACAGTCCGTTCGGGCCATTCCACGATCCGCTGGGGAAGCCTTTGGTTCAGAGCGAATGGGGAGATATCGACCCAACAGTGTTTATTGATGATGATGGTCAGGCGCATCTGTACTGGGGAAATCCGAAGCTTAAATATGTAAAGCTGAATGAAAATATGATTTCCTATTCCGGCGATATTGTTGAAGTTCCGATGACTGAAGAAGCTTTCGGCAAAAGAGACGGAAAAGAAAACCCTGAAAGACCGACAAAATACGAAGAAGGTCCGTGGCTTTACAAACGGAAAGATCTCTATTATCTGTTTTGGCCGGGCGGTCCGCTTCCTGAATTTATCGGTTATTCCACCAGCAAAAGTGCGCAGGGTCCGTGGAAGTACGGCGGAATCATAATGCCTGCGGAAGGAAAATCTTTTACCAATCACCCCGGCGTTATTGATTTTAGGGGGAAAACGTATTTCTTCTATCACAACGGCGCATTGCCGGGAGGAAGCGGGTTCACCAGATCCGTAAGTGTTCAGGAGATTAATTTCAATAAAGACGGCTCCATTTCACCTTTTAAAATGACCAACGGCATTACGAAAGCCATTGAAACTGTTAATCCTTACGCTTTCAATCAGGCGGAAATGATTGCCTGGTCGGAAAATGTAAAATCGTATCAGAATAAAACGGCGGGCGTTTTCATCAAAGCAAAGAAAAACGGTGCTTACTCAAGTGTGAAAAATGTCGATTTCGGAAAAGGCGGGACAAAATATTTTTCTGCAAGAGTAGGAACCACCCACAACAGCGGTGTCACCATGGATGTTCGTTTAGATAATCCGGACGGTCCAATTATAGAAACTGTAAAAGTTCCCCTGACCGGTGGCGATGACCGTTTTGAAACAGTTACAGTTAACGTATCCAACAAAATTACGGGCCTTCACAATCTGTATTTCGTATTCAACGGAAAAGCGGAAAAAGATATCATGTTCTTCGATTATTGGATGTTTTCAAAATAATTTAAAATGAAAAAAGTAATACTCATATTTCTGTTATTCATAAGCTTCTGTTTTTTATCGGAAGTGAAAGCACAGGCCGCCGAAATTTCCAGTCCGGACGGTAAGCTGAAGCTAAATGTATTTTCAGAAGGAGGAAAAGCAATGTATTCTGTAAGCTTTCAGGAAAAAACAATGCTTGACAAATCTCCGTTGGGACTGATCACTAATGAATCGGATTTTTCTGAGAATTTAAAATTCATCAACAGTAAAAAGGACTTTATTTCCAAAAAGTACAGCAACGAAAAAATAAAAAAATCAGAAGTTGAGTATAAAGCGAATACGTTGACTGTCAATTTCATGAATGCAGATCAGTTCAATATCGGGATTGAGTTTCAGGTAAGTGATAACAATATTGCTTTTCGCTACAGTATTGAACCAATGAAAGACCGCTTGAGCGTTGTAGTACAGTCAGAAATGACAGGGTACAGATTTCCGTCTCAAACCACGACTTTCCTCTCACCAATGATGAAGCCGATGACCGGTTTTGCCCGAACAGCACCAAGCTACGAAAGCGGTTATAAAGCCGATGCAGAATTGGGAACGAAAGCTGATTATGGTTACGTTTTCCCCGGACTTTTCCATATCGGAAACGATGGATGGGTTTTACTTTCGGAAACTGGCGTAAACAGCTTGTACTGTGCTTCTCATCTGGAAACCACGTCAGAAAAAAACCTTTACAAAGTGGCGTATCCAAATATGGCAGAAAACAACGGTTTCGGAAGTTCGGGCGCAGCGATTTCTCTTCCGGGAACAACTCCGTGGCGAACCATCACCATCGGCGATTCTCTGAAACCTATTGTGGAAACTACTATTCCGTTTGATGTGGTAGAGCCGCTTTACGAGCCTTCACAGAACTATCAGTTCGGACGTTCCACCTGGAGCTGGATTTTGTGGCAGGATAACAGCATGAACTATGATGACCAGACCAAATTTATCGATTTAGCATCAAAACTTAATTATGAATTCATTTTAATCGATGCGCTTTGGGATAAGAATATCGGTAAAGAAAGGATGAAAGAGCTCATTCAGTATGCAAAATCCAAAAATGTAGGAGTTTTGCTTTGGTACAATTCCAACGGTTCCGCCAATGACGCTCCGATGGGACCAAGAAACAAGATGAGTACTTCTGTAGAACGCAAAAAAGAAATGAAATGGCTCAAAGAAGCCGGCGTAAAAGGCCTGAAAGTCGATTTCTTTGGCGGCGACAAGCAGGAAACCATGCGTCTGTACGAAGATATTTTATCTGATGCCAACGATTTTGGGTTAACCATTATTTTCCACGGCGCCACTTTGCCTCGGGGCTGGGAAGTGATGTATCCGAATTACGCAGGCAGTGAAGCCGTTTTAGCCTCAGAAATGCTGTATTTTTCAGAAGATGTCCGCAAACAGGAAGCGTTTTTTGCCACTTTGCATCCGTTTATCAGAAATACAGTCGGAAGTATGGAATTTGGCGGAACTTTCTTTAATAAATACCTTACGAAATCCAATACGGAAAAGAATAAAAGACACACCACAGACGGTTTCCAGCTGGCAACAGCCGTTCTTTTTCAGAACCCCATTCAGATGTTTGCGGTAATGCCCAATAACCTGACCGATGTTCCAAAATTCCAGCTTGATTTTATGAAAGAAGTTCCCACGCTCTGGGACGAAACGGTTTTCATCGACGGCTACCCAGGAAAGTATTCGGTCATTGCGAGAAGACATCAGAATAAATGGTACGTGGCAGGAGTGAATGCAGAAAAAACGGTGAAAAAATTGAAGATTAATCTCCCAATGTTTGCCGGAAAAACGGTGAAACTCATCAATGACGATGCTCAGGGAAACTCATCGGAAAAAGAAGTTAAAGTCAATACAGAAGGAGAATTCAAAGTAGAAATTCAGCCAAACGGAGGGTTTGTTTTGAAAAACTAACACAGGAATGATTTGGGCAGCTTAATCCGCCCTCCGTTCCCGCTTTTTTGTTCCGCTTTGCTCCACAAAAAGAGCTCCACTCAGGTCGGGCTGCGGGAGATTCGACGCAACAGGAGAATCCGAAGGATTCAATATCAATAGCCACAGATGCAACCTGTGGAAAACAATAATCAAATAAACCTTATAGGTTTTCAAAACCTAAGGTTTCAATCAGATAAAATATAAAGATTATGAACAGATTACCATTACTATTTCTCTTTGTACTGCTGTTTGGTGCTTGTTTAAATGTACAGGCAACCGAACCATTTATCACAACGAAAAAAAGCTATGATGCCATTCTTCTGAAAGATAAATCAGTCAGCATTTCAATATTTACAAACAGTAATATCGACGCAGGAATATTAAGAGCTGTCAAAAACCTGCAGTCCGATTTCCAGAAAGTCATAGGTGAGCAACCAACAATTTTGAATCAGATTTCAGGAATGAATTCTCCTTTACTCATCATCGGAACGGTCGGAACAAAATCGGTGATTGATGATTTAATAAAACAGAAAAAGATTGACGGGAAATCTTTAGCAGGAAAAAACGAGAAATACATTATCCGGAATATCAGCAATCCGTTTCCCGGAGTTTCGGAAGCCATTGTGATTGCGGGAAGTGACAAAAGAGGAACCATTTACGGAATTTATGAAGTTTCGCAGCAGATTGGCGTTTCGCCCTGGAATTACTGGGCAGATGTTCCGGTTGAAAAGAAAGAAAATTTATATTTCAAGAAAGGAATTTATACTGATGGAGAACCTGCCGTAGAATACCGCGGGATTTTCCTCAATGACGAAGAACCTTCACTTGGAAGTTGGGCCAGAACAACTTTTGGCGGAATTAATTCTAAATTTTATGAAAAGGTTTTCGAACTGATCCTCCGTCTGAAAGGCAACTATCTCTGGCCTGCCATGTGGGGAAAAGCATTTTATGACGATGATGCTTTAAGCGGACCTTTGGCCAACGAAATGGGAATCGTGATGGGGACTTCTCACCACGAGCCGATGGCGCAGGCGCAGACCGACTGGCACCGGTATATCAAAAGAAACAGTCTTCCGAACGTCTGGGATTATTCTAAAAATGCAAAAGTATTGCAGGAATTCTGGAAAGCCGGAATGGTAAGAAGTAAAAACTGGGAAAAGCTGGTTACGGTCGGCATGCGTGGTGACGGCGATGAAGCGATGGGAGAGGGAACCAACATTTCTTTACTCGAAAATATCGTAAAAGACCAGCGTAAAATCATTGCTGACGTAACCGGAAAAAGAGCGGGAAGAACACCTCAGGTCTGGGCATTATACAAAGAAGTCCAGGATTATTATGACAAAGGAATGAGAGTTCCGGATGATGTAATTCTATTGTTTTGTGACGACAATTGGGGCAATGTGAGAAAGCTTCCGGATCTTTCAAAACCCTTGCATAAAGGCGGGTACGGAATGTATTATCATTTTGATTATGTGGGCGGGCCGAGAAATTCCAAATGGATCAATATCAGTCCGATTCAAAGGGTTTGGGAACAGATGAATCTTTCTTATGAGCATAAAGTTGATAAAGTTTGGGTGGTTAATGTAGGAGATTTAAAACCGATGGAATTCCCGATCAGTTTTTTCCTTGAAATGGCCTGGAATCCGAAACAGTTTAACTCAAAAAACCTTTTGGAATACACTGAAAAATGGTCGGCACAGCAATTTGGCGAAAAGTATTCCAAGGAAATTGCCGGAATGATTAACCTGTATGCCAAATACAACCGCAGAGTAACGCCGGAAACGCTAGATAGCAAAACATTCAGTCTCGAAAATTATAATGAATTTGAAACCGTTTTGAATGATTACAGAGCGTTGGCAGTAGATGCGTTACGTTTAAAAGACCAGATTCCGGCAGAATATCAGGATGCCTATTATCAGCTGGTTCTTTACCCGATTGATGCATGCAGCAATTTGTACGAAATGTATTATGCTGTAGCTAAAAATAAAGAACTGGCAGCAAAATATGACATCCAGGCCAATTATTATGCCGATAAAGTGAAAGAATGTTTTAAACGGAATGCGTATCTCGACCATAAATATAACCATGAAATTGCAGGCGGAAAATGGGCACATATGATGGATCAGATGCGTATCGGCTACACCAACTGGAATGACACTAAAGAAAACATAATGCCCGAAGTGACCTATGTTTACGATGATAATGCTTTAAAAAACAAAATCTTTCAGGAAAAAGACGGTTATGTTTCTATCGAAGCGGGAAATTTTGCCAGAATGAATAATTCAGACAAAATTCATTGGGAAACGATTCCTGACTTTGGAAAAACTAAATCCGGTATTACCACATTTCCACAGAATGCCTATCCAAAATCTGACGAAAATATCTATCTGGAATATGATATTAATTTTGAATCTAAAGGCGAATTTGAAGTTCAGCTTTTGCTGGCACCGACTTTAAATTATAATCACAACAAAGGACTTCGCTACGAGATTTCTTTCGACGGACAATCGCCACAAACCGTCAATTTCAACGGACATTACCGCGGAGAACTGGGGAAATGGCAGTCGGAACACATCATTAAATCAGTAACAAGACATCAGATTTCACAACCCGGTAAACATACGTTGAGATTCAGGGTGCTGGAACCGGGAATTGTTTTAGAAAAAATATTGATTGATACCGGAGGCCTCAAACCAAGTTATCTGGGAGCGCCTCAAAGTGATTATTCAGGAAAATAAATAAAGAGGGTAATTGTTGAAAATTGATGATGCTAAGTTTAATGAAGGGATAATTTTCAGAAAAAGAAGCTGGAATATTTTGGGTATCGCAAGCATAATTTAACAGATACATTAAACTTATTTATCACAATTAAACTATTTACTATTATGGACAAAATCTTCAGGTTTATGCTTGTAATGATTACAGGTATTACAATGTCAGTACAGCTGAAAGCACAGAACGTGCAGGCAAAAGTAAAAATCGATAAGACGATTGCTTATCAGAAAATAACGGGTTTCGGCGGCTTTGTCTGCAGCCCGCAGTTCGGGTACAACCACATGACGACCACAGAAATCCAGAAGCTCTGGGGTGCAGGCAGTGACGGAGGATATAATATCATGCGCCTTTACATTCCGGATCAGAGCAGCAACTGGAGCACGGCCCTTGCGACAGCCCAACTGGCAAAATCTATGGGACTTACCATATTCGCCAGTCCGTGGACCATGCCCGCAGAATGGAAAACCAATAACCACGTGAACGCAGTATATACCGACGCCAACGGTATACAGCAGATCGGTTATCTTAAGCCGGAAAAATATCAGGATTATGCCCTGTATCTCAACAGTTTTGTCACCTATATGCAGGATAACGGGGTAACATTGGATTACATATCCATACAGAATGAACCTGATGAAATGGCACAGTACCAGGGCTGTATCTGGACACCGGCACAGATTGCGAATTTTGTAAAAAACTACGGTCAGCTGATCAACTGTAAGGTCATTGCGCCCGAAAGTGTAGGTTTTACAGATAATTATGCCAATGCATTCTTAGATCCCGCGGTAATGGCAAACTTCGAGGTGTACGGAGGTCATCAGTACGGTTCTATGCAGTCTGTTTACAAGCAGTTTCAGAATTACAACAAAGAAATATGGCAGACGGAATATCTCATCAACTGGAATTCTTCAACCAGCCAGGCCCCGAGAGATTTTATATGGAATACGGACGGGTTTACTTTCGCAAAAAGTGTTAATAATGCACTGCTTGGAAATGTAAATGCATGGATTCATTATGCCTCAAAAAGATATTACGGACTGATGGGAGACGGAACATATGGAACCATTGCCGGAGACATGACCAAAAGAGGGTATATTTTATCCCAATATGCTAAAAATACCACAGGTAAAAACAGGATTGATGCGAAATGGGAAACCTCAGTCGGAACATTGGAAGGATCTTCTTATATTTCGCTGGACGGTAACCAGATTACCCTTGTTGTTATCAATTCTTCCTCCAACACGTATGATCTTAAAGTTGACCTGCCCTTCTTTACGACTTCAGGAGTAAAGACCACCACTTCGCAATCTGTGAATATGGCTTCATCACCTTTCTCTTTCAGTACGGCGAGTTTCCGCCCCACAGTTCAGGTGAGCCCTTCCAGTGTAATGACTTTTGTTTTTAATAAAAGCGGAGACAGGCCGGCATCATTAATGACGGGCGGTGATATTCATTATAATAAGATTGAATCCCAGGTTCCGACCAATTCAGCATTTGGTACTAATTACCAGCTGAGCGGAAAAACGGTTACATTCTACAATTCCACTCCATTGATAAGCTCAAACACAAATGCCAGTAATGGATATTTAAATCTGGATGACCGTTACAACAGGTTAATTTTTAATGTATTAAATTATACAACAAGCAACCTGCCGACTTCTTCCAATACCACATTGTATTACGTAGACAGCAATGGAACACTGCGAAATCACAATTACGGAAGTGTAGCGTTCCCAACACCGGGATCAGGAAGTTTTAATCTTGTTTTTGATATATCCAGATCCGTTCTGCCTTACGGATGCAAAGGTATTATTGGTCTCAGAAGTGGAAATTTCAGCTCCATTCTTACCCTTATGCTGGGTGATGTTTATTTCAATGTAGGCAATGAAAGGGCTTCAAAATTTGCAGCGGCTTACTCGCTTACCGACAGTAATCTTATGGATGCCCTGGAAAATGAATATTACACATCTGTAGATTTCAGGGATGTTACAGGAAACACACCGGCAGATACCTGGAACAGTGCTTCGGCCAATCGTAACAGTATTTTTTATGTTAACGGAAGTGTCAGCAACAGTAATGTCAATGTAGTTTCAGGAAATTCTTGTCAGAACCTTACGCTTTCAGATCTGGGTAAAGATTTTCAGGTGCCGTTTAATTTCAACGCAAGTTCTGCCACGTACACAAGAACTTTTAATGGATACGGGATCGTTCTTTTACCTTTCCAGTCAGCCATTCCTTCGGGAGTTACGGCATACATGATGCAGCCGGGTTCCGGAAGCGTAATTTGTACACCGATTTCCAATGGCGTAATTCCTGCCAATATTCCTGTGTTAATCAATGCTACAGGAAGTAAAACCTTCACGGGATCAGGGGCTGTATCTACCCCAAAAGCTATTACGGTCGATCAGATCAACGGAGTTTATCAGGCTGTAAAAGTGGCTGCAGGCGGATATGTACTGAAAACAGAAAACGGAGTTACAGGATTTTATAAAGTAACAGCCGGCAGTGAGCCAACCATTAACTCATTCCAGGGATACCTTACTGAAAATAATACCTATACGAATAGTGTTCTTCCGTTGAGCTTTGCCACACTTGGCGTTAATGACGTAACGGCGAAAAATAATGAAATCATCTTATATCCAAATCCGGCTAAAAATGAAATTTTTGTTGATTGGAAATCGTCTGATGCAGTGTATTCTATCATTGATGCAAAAGGAAGTACCGTTTCTTATAAATTAAAATTAACCAACGGTAAAAACAGGATTGATATCTCAGCACTGCCTACGGGAGTTTATTTTATTGAAATATCAGGCTCAGGAAAAAACATCACAGGTAAATTTATAAAACAATAATCCGGATCGTTTCAAGAGTACAATTACTTAAAGTTACCGGTTCATTCCGGTGACTTTTTTCTATATTGTTTATAATTAAGTGTAATATATACATTTATTAAAAATAGAATGTTATATTTGTCTTTATCACATAATAAAGAAATATTCAGTAATAATTTTTAAGATAATCTAATTGAAAACGGCTTTAAAATCAATCATATGAACAAAATTTTAATAACCATATCAGTTGTAGTCTGCGCTTTCAGTTTTGCTCAGAATTATAAATATCCGTTTCGAGATCCTAATCTTCCGGTTGAAAAGAGGATTGAAAACTTATTGGGATTATTAACCGTTGATGAAAAAATCGGAATGATGATGGATAATTCCAAAGCAGTGCCCCGACTGGAAATTCCGGCTTACGGATGGTGGAATGAAGCGCTTCACGGTGTGGCAAGAGCAGGAACGGCTACCGTTTTCCCTCAGGCAATCGGATTGGCGGCAACCTGGGACGTTCCGGAACATCTCAAAACTTTTGAAATGATCTCAGACGAAGCCCGGGCAAAATATAATAAATCTTTTGATGAAGCCGGTAAAACCGGACGTTACGAAGGTCTTACATTCTGGACTCCAAACATCAATATTTTCAGAGATCCGAGATGGGGAAGAGGTCAGGAAACCTATGGTGAAGATCCGTATCTTACTTCTGTTTTGGGTGTTGCTGCGGTAAAAGGCCTGCAGGGAAATGATCCTAAATATTTTAAGACCCATGCCTGTGCCAAGCATTTTGCCGTTCACAGCGGTCCTGAATGGAACCGGCATTCCTACAACGCTGAAATTTCCAGAAGAGATTTGTATGAAACTTATCTTCCGGCTTTCAAAGCATTGGTGTTAGAAGGCAATGTGAGAGAAGTGATGTGCGCTTACAATGCTTTTGAAGGTCAGCCTTGCTGTGCAAACAATACGTTGCTTAATGAAATTCTTCGTGGTAAATGGAAATATGACGGAATGGTCGTTTCAGATTGCTGGGCTCTGGCAGATTTCTACCAGGAAAAATACCACGGAACCCATCCCGATGAAAAAACAACCGCGGCAGATGCGTTAAAACATTCAACAGATCTGGAATGCGGTGATACGTACAACAATCTTAATAAATCTTTGGCAAGCGGATTAATCACCGAAAAAGACCTCGACATTTCAATGCGAAGAATTCTGAAAGGTTGGTTTGAACTGGGTATGCTTGATCCTAAATCTTCCGTTTACTGGAACAATATTCCTTATTCTACGGTAGATTCTAAAGAACACAAAGAGCAGGCATTAAAAATGGCGCAAAAGTCTATTGTCCTGATGAAAAATGAAAAAAATGTTCTGCCTTTACATAAAAATATTAAAAAAATAGCGGTTGTTGGTCCCAATGCCGATGACGGAATTATGCAGTTGGGAAATTACAACGGAACACCTTCTTCAACCGTGACGATTTTAGAAGGAATTAAAACCAAATTTCCAAATGCTGAAATTATTTACGAAAAAGGAAGCGAAGTGGCAGATCCATCATCCAGAAGATCTCTTTATCAGAATTTTGTAAGTCAGGAAAACGGTGAAAAAGGAATGAAGGTTGAGTTTTTTAATAATAACGAATTCAAAGAAAAACCGGTTAATACTTCCGTTAATAAAACAGGAATTACCTACAATAGTTTTGGTGGAACCCAGCTTGCACCGGGAGTTGCCCGGGAAAATACTTCGGCAAGAATATCAGGTGTTTTTAAAAGCAGTTATTCCGGTGAGGTTATATTTTCTGCTTCAACATCAGATATTTACACGCTTTTGATCGATGGAAAAGAAATCGCCACAAGAAAAGGTCCCGACGCCAGACATCCTTCGGAATTTCCGGTGAAAATGGAGAAAGGAAAAGAATATTTGGTAGAACTTCGACACAGCCAGAAAGGAAAATACGTAAGCATTGGCTTTGAAGTATACCGAAAAGATCCGGTGAATTTCAATTCAGTAAAAGAAAAGGTGAAAAATGCGGACGTAATTGTTTTTGTAGGCGGACTTTCCCCAAGTCTTGAAGGAGAAGAAATGCAGGTCAGTGCTGAAGGTTTTAAAGGGGGCGATAAAACATCCATAGAGCTTCCGAAAGTTCAGCGTGAATTGCTGGCAGAATTAAGAAAAACAGGAAAACCAGTTGTTTTTGTACTGTGCACGGGAAGTGCGCTTGGTTTACAGCAGGATGAAAAAAATTATGATGCTTTGCTGAATGCCTGGTACGGCGGACAATCCAGTGGAACTGCCGTTGCCGATGTTCTGGCGGGAGATTATAATCCTTCGGGAAAATTACCCATTACTTTTTACAGGAATCTTGAGCAGTTGGATAATGCACTTTCGACCACAAGCAAGCATCAGAGTTTTGAGAATTATGATATGAAAGGAAGAACCTACCGCTATATGACCGAAGATCCGTTATATGCATTTGGCCACGGTTTGAGCTACTCAAAATTCACTTTTGGTAATGCTGAATTAAGTAAAAGCAGCATCAATCCTGATGAGAATATCACGGTAACCATTCCGGTCACCAATACTTCAGCAAGAGACGGTGAAGAAGTGGTGCAGGTGTATGTGAAAAGGAATAACGATCCTTTAGCACCCGTAAAAACGTTGCGGGCTTTTGAAAAAGTTTTAATTAAAGCAAAAGAAACAAAACACATCCAGTTAAACATTTCCGGAGAATCATTCAAATTTTATGACGAAAAAGCGGATGATTTAATTTCAAAACCTGGTGATTATACCATTTTTTACGGTGGAACTTCAAAAAACTCAGATTTAAAAAGTATTCAGTTGAAAGTCAAATAAGCTATTCTCAATGTAGGAAACCTTATATGTTTTTAAAACCTATAAGGTTTATCAATAAAACAGAATAATACCATTCAATTCAAAAGTCCACTATCAGAGATGTCACACTGAACGTAGTCAAAGTGTCTGGTTGAATTAATCCCGAAAATAAATTATAATGAAAATTAAGAATAAAATTTTCACAGTTCTTCTCACAAGTTGTGTTGCATTTTCATCTGCACAAACGACAAAATTTACTTTAGATCTGGATGGAAGTCCTACCAACATCAAAATCCAGCCAACGATGTACGGGATTTTCTTTGAAGACATCAATTTTGCAGCTGATGGCGGAATTTACGCCGAGCTTATCAAAAACCGAAGCTTTGAATTTAATGAACCCTTAACGGGCTGGAAACAGGCTAATACGAAAACGCTTTCTCCAAATTTAGATTCCGGTTTTTTGACCATTTATTCTGAGCATTCTAAAACCAATAAAAATTACGCAAGAATCACCGTTTACAATGACAAAAATTATATTTTGGAGAACGAAGGTTTCAGAGGAATCGGGCTTCATCAAGGTGCAAAGTATGATTTCAGTTTCGACTTGGAAAATGTATCAGGAAATATTTCTGCTGTGAATGCAAGCTTGGTAGACGAAAATGAAAACATAATTTCTACAGTTCCGATATTGATTAAAGGAAAAGGTTGGCAAAAATATACCGCAGTTTTTTCACCCTCAGATACGGTTGAAAAAGCAAAACTTCAAATGACTTTTACCGGAAAAGGTGTGGTGAATATGGATATGATTTCACTCTTCCCGCAAGATACCTGGAAAGGCAGAAAAGGCGGTTTAAGAAAAGATTTGGTTCAGAAATTATACGATTTACAACCGGGATTTTTACGTTTCCCGGGTGGTTGCATCGTCGAAGGAAGAACTTTGGCAGAGCGTTATCAATGGAAAAAAACTATAGGAAAAGTCGAAGACCGTGAAAATCTCATCAACAAATGGAACAACGGGTTTGCCCACCGTCTTACGTCGGATTACTGGCAGTCTTTTGGACTCGGTTTTTATGAATATTTCCAGCTTTCGGAAGATTTGGGAGCTGAGCCATTGCCGATTCTGAGCTGCGGAATCGCGTGTCAGTTCAACACAGGCGAACTGGTTCACTTAGAAGAATTAAATCCTTTCGTTCAGGATGCTTTGGATTTAATTGAATTTGCCAACGGGGATATCAATACCAAATGGGGCAAAATCCGTGAAGAAATGGGACATCCCAAACCGTTTAATATGAAATACATCGGTGTTGGAAACGAACAGTGGGGCGAAGATTATATCGAACGGTACAAAATTTTTGAAAAAGCCATTCACTCCAAATATCCGGAGATTAAAATCATTTCAGGAAGCGGACCGTCGCCTGACGGAGAATTTTTCGATTACGGCTGGAAAGAGCTGCAAAAACTCAACGCACAGATCGTGGATGAACATTACTACAACTCGGCAAAATGGTTTCAGGAAAATGCTGCGAGATATGATAAATATGACAGAAACGGGCCTAAAGTTTTTGCCGGAGAATATGCCGTTCAGTCAGTAAAAACAGTAAGTCCGGACAATAAAAACAATTGGGAATCGGCACTTTCGGAAGCCGCTTTTATGACCGGACTGGAAAGAAATGCGGATGTCGTGACGATGACTTCTTATGCGCCGTTATTTGCTCACGCCGATGGTTGGCAATGGACGCCGGACTTGATCTGGTTCAATAACCTGCAGTCCTACGCAACACCCAATTATTATGTTCAGAAATTATTTTCAAATAATAAAGGAACGGATTTACTGAGGATTTACCACAATAAAAATGTAGTCAGCGGGCAGGAAAAATTGTATGCAACTGCAGTAAAGGACAGTCAAAATAATGAAGTCATTATCAAAATTGTCAACACAGATTCTCAGAAAAAGTCAATAGAAATTAATCCTAAAAATGTAAAACTGGGGCAAAAACTAACAAAAATGATCCTAACAGCTCCTGTACTTTCTGCCGAAAATAATTTTAAAACAGAAAGTATACAGCCAGTTGAAGAGGATTCTGTCATTAAAAAAGGGAAATTTTCAGTGGAAATTCCTGCTAATTCTTTGATTATTTTAAAGATTAAATAGTCTAAAGCTTTGTAAATAAAGAGAAAAATAAAATTAAGTGTATTTTGTACATTTATTTAGAATAGAATGTTATATTTGTTTTATCTCAAAAACAGATTTGTTAAAGTTTAATTAAAAATGATTCTTTTTAGTCATCAAATTAAATCTAAGCTTAAGCATTTAGCAGAAATATCATCCTGAGATTGTCGATGGGTCTATCAAAATATTATTAAACTAAATTCATTATAAAATGAAGAAATATGTTATCGGGTTGGATTATGGTACAGATTCCGTGCGCGCAGTCCTGATTGATACAGAAAACGGAGCCGAACTTGCAACATCCGTCAGCTATTACCAACGTTGGAAGCAGGGGAAATTCTGCCAGCCGGAAGAAAATCAGTTTCGCCAGCATCCGTTAGACCACATCGAAGGTTTAGAAAAAACCATTTCCACCGTTGTGAAAGAAAGTGGAGTAGCACCGGAACATATCGTCAGCATCTGCATCGATACCACCGGCTCATCACCGCTTCCGGTAAATAAAGAAGGAGTTGCGTTGGCCTTAACGCCCGGTTTCGAACAAAATCCAAATGCAATGATGGTTTTATGGAAAGACCATACGTCGATTGATGAAGCAGAAGAAATCAACCATTTGGCGAGAAATTGGAGTGGTGAAGACTATACCAGATTTGAAGGCGGAATCTATTCCTCCGAATGGTTTTGGGCAAAAATTCTGCACATCAACAGGCAAGATGAGAAAGTGAGAAACTCGGCTTACAGCTGGATGGAACACTGCGATTATATTACTTTTTTACTTTCCGATAATCAGGATTTAACGACATTCAAAAGAAGTCGTTGTGCAGCGGGGCACAAAGCCATGTGGCACGAATCATGGGATGGACTGCCGTCAAAAGAGTTTCTCAGTTTGTTAGATCCGTCTTTGGCTGAACTTCGTGACAGGTTGTACGACAAAACATATACTTCAGATCAGGTTGCAGGAAACTTAAACCAGGAATGGGCAACAAAACTTGGATTGACTACCAACACAGTTATTGCCGTAGGAACTTTCGATGCCCATTCGGGAGCGGTCGGTGCAAAAGTGGAAGAAAATATTCTGATCCGGATTATGGGAACTTCCACCTGCGATATTATGGTGGCACCCAACGATATTATCGGCGATAAAACCGTCAGAGGAATCTGCGGGCAGGTAAACGGTTCCGTTATTCCGGGCTTAATAGGTCTTGAAGCCGGGCAGTCTGCATTTGGTGATGCATTGGCGTGGTACAAAGATATTCTGACCTGGCCTGTTCACAATATTCTGATGAGTTCCAACGTGATTGATGACAACCAAAAGCAATTGTTAAAAGAAGAAATAGAAAACAATCTCATTCGCAATCTTACGCTGGAAGCAGAAAAAATTCCTCTTTCCGAAGCCGTTCCAATTGCCCTGGACTGGATCAACGGACGAAGAACGCCGGATGCCAATCAGGAACTGAAAGCGGCGATCAGCAATCTTTCGCTCGGTACAAAAGCGCCGCATATTTTCAAAGCATTGGTCAACGCCATTTGTTTCGGTTCCAAAAAGATTGTTGACCGTTTCGAAGACGAAGGTGTAAAAATCAATAAAGTCATCGGAATTGGAGGTGTGGCCAGAAAATCCCCATTTATTATGCAGACGTTGGCCAACGTCCTGAATATGCCGATCGTTGTAGCTGCATCTGACCAGGCTCCGGCTTTGGGAGCAGCAATTTATGCAGCGGTTTCGGCAGGCATTTACCCGAACATTCAGGAAGCAGGCCAAAAAATGGGTTCCGACTTCGAAGCGGAATATTTCCCGCAGACAGAACACGTGGAAAAATATGCCGAATTAATGAACCAATACCAGATTCTCGCAGACTTCACGGAAAATAATATCAAGTCAAAAAAGAAGTTGAAAGTTGACAGTTTGTAGTTGATAGGAAATTACAATCTGCTTTTGCCAGCTCCGTAGGAGCGCCCTGTTAATAGCAAACGATTTAGACGATACACATCAAGCCTCATAGAGGCGACCTGTTAATTAAATATAATTAAAACTAACAAACGTCTATAAACCAAAAACTAAAAACAAACAACTAAATTTTTTATGGCAGCTTTATCCGCCCTCCGTTCCCGCTTTTTTGTTCCGCTTTGCTACACAAAAAGAGCTCCACTCAGGTCGGGCTGCGTGCAATTCACCGTTAAAGCCTTGTCAAGGTTCAAAACCTTGACAAGGCTTACGAAAACCAATAGGAACGGGCTTTAACCCGAAGCAGCACCTGTAATTTTTAAATCATTTAATCTTTAATCATTTAATAAAAAATAAAATGAGCATCTATAAAGAACTTCAAAGAGAATGTTACGAAGCCAATATGCAGCTGGATGCCTTGAAGCTGGTCGTTTATACATTCGGAAACGTGAGTGCCGTCGACCGTGATAAAGGGATTTTTGCCATCAAACCAAGCGGTGTGCCTTATGAGATTCTAAAACCGGAAGACATCGTGATTTTAGATTACGATGCGAATGTTATCGAAGGAAAATTAAGACCGTCGTCAGACACCAAAACCCACGCTTACCTTTACAAAAATTGGGAAAATATTGGCGGGATTTCTCATACGCATGCCATTTATTCGGTAGCCTGGGCTCAGGCTCAGATGGATATTCCGATTTTCGGAACCACACATGCAGATCATCTAACGACAGATATTCCGTGTGCACCGCCGATGCGTGATGATTTAATTAAAGGAAATTACGAATACAATACCGGAATTCAGATTCTGGATTGCTTCAAAGAAAAAGAACTGTCTTACGAAGAAGTGGAAATGGTGCTTATCGGAAACCACGGACCGTTCACCTGGGGTAAAAACGCGGATAAAGCCGTTTACAACAGCAAAGTTCTGGAAACCATTGCCGAAATGGCTTATCGTACAAGACAAATCAACCCGTACGCACCGCGCCTGAAAGATTCACTCATCAAAAAACATTACGAACGTAAACATGGCAAAAATTCCTATTACGGACAGTAAATAGCTTCTGATAAGTTAACGTTAGCAAAACCTAACAGGTTTTTAAAACCTGTTAGGTTTGAAGAATGGCAAAAATGCCTACTACGGACAATAAATAGCATCATTCTGAAATTATTTATTAACGAAAAACAAAACCTTATAGGTTTCTAAAACCTATAAGGTTTGATAAAACAATTTATTTCAGACAGAACCCGAAGGGTTCAATACCAATAGCCGCAGGTAAAACCTGTGGAAAAATAAAAATAATCAATTATCATTTACAATATATGCTAACACCTCTCAACACCAAAGAAATCTGGTTCATCACCGGAAGCCAGCATTTATACGGCCCTGAAACATTGGCTCAGGTTGCAGAACATTCACAGAAAATTGTGGAAGCTTTTAATGAGTCTTCATTAATTCCTGTAAAAGTCATTATTAAGCCAACTGTAAAATCTACCGAAGAAATTTTTGAGACATTAACGGCAGCCAATCATGCGGAAAACTGCATCGGGATTGTAACCTGGATGCACACGTTTTCACCTGCAAAAATGTGGATTCGTGGCTTGACGGCTTTACAAAAGCCAATGCTGCATTTGCATACACAGTTCAACCAGGATATTCCGTGGGCTACAATGGATATGGATTTTATGAACCTGAATCAGGCCGCGCACGGTGACCGTGAATTCGGGTTTATGGTAAGCCGCCTCCGCAAAAACAGGAAAGTCGTTGTCGGACATTGGGCTGAAGAAAGGGTTCAGAAACAAATCGGTGACTGGAGTCGTGTAGCTGCAGGTTGGGACGACTGGCAGGGTGCAAAATTCGCCCGTTTTGGAGACAATATGAGATACGTTGCCGTAACCGATGGTGATAAAGTAGAAGCAGAAACAAAATTCGGATTTTCGGTAAACACCTGGGGAATTGGTGATTTGGTAAGCGTTGTCAATTCCATTAGTGACGGTGAAGTGAAAACGTTGATGGAAGAATATGAAAGTTCTTACAAAATGGCAAAATCTCTTCTATCCGGTGGAAGCAACAGAAAATCATTGGAAGCAGCGGCAAGAATAGAATTAGGACTGGAAAAATTCCTGAAAGACGGAAATTTCAAAGGTTTTTCAGATACTTTTGAAGACCTTCATGGGTTGGAGCAGCTTCCGGGAATTGCCGTTCAGAGGCTGATGGAAAAAGGATACGGTTTTGCCGGAGAAGGCGACTGGAAAACGGCTGCCTTAGTCCGTGCCATGAAAACAATGGGGCAGGGTCTGGCAGGCGGAAATGCCTTTATGGAAGATTATACCTATCATCTCAATCCTTCAAATCCTTCGGTTTTAGGCTCGCATATGTTGGAAGTTGACCCTGTTTTAGCGGTTGACAAACCGTCTTGTGAAATTCATCCGTTGGGAATTGGCGGAAAAGCCGATCCTGTTCGCCTGGTATTCAATTCAAGAGGAAATATCGATTCTCTGAACGCGGCTTTAATGGATTTCGGAAATCATTTCAGACTATTAATCAACAAAACAAGAGCATTGGAAATTACCGAAGAATTACCAAAACTTCCTGTGGCGAGAGTCCTCTGGAAGCCGCTTCCGGATTTATACACGGCTGCGGAAGCATGGATTCTGGCCGGTGGAGCGCATCACACATGTTACAGTGAAAACATCAGTGCAGAACAGCTGGAAGATTTTGCAGAGATCGCAGGCATCGAGTCATTGGTAATTGATGAAGATACCAAAATCCGTGATTTTAAAAATACCCTTCGGTGGAATGAAATATATTACCGTTAATCCTTCAGAAAAATAGATCAATTATGAAAAAAATAGGAGGAAGTTTACTCTTTTTGTTAACAGTTTTATGTATTTTCGGCTGTAATAAAAAAGAAACTAATCAAAAAACTCAATCAGAAAATATGAAAAATATTCAGGTTTCAGACTATGGGGTAACGGCAAAAGGCGATTCCGTTAAAAAATACACCTTAACCAATAAGAACGGGATGAAAGTGGAGGTCATCAGTTATGGAGGGATCATCACCTCTCTTACGGCTCCCGGTAAAAACGGTAAATATGAAGATGTTGTCCTGGGGTTTACAAAGCCTGAAGATTATTTCAGCGGGAACCCGTATTTTTTCGGAGCCCTGATCGGAAGATACGGCAACAGGATTGCCAATGCAGCGTTTACTTTAGAAGGGAAGACCTATGAATTGGATAAAAACGACGGCCCGAACAGCCTCCATGGCGGTAGAAACGGATTTGATACCAGAATCTGGACTGTTGAACCTGTGGAAAATGCTCAGCTTCCTACCCTTAAGCTGACGTATGTAAGTGCAGACGGTGAAGAAGGATTCCCGGGAAAACTTACCACCACTGTATTCTACACGCTTACCGATGATGATGCACTGGAAATTTCATATGAGGCAGAGACGGATAAGGCTACTGTTGTCAATCTGACCCAGCATTCTTATTTTAACCTTTCAGGGGATTTCACAAAACCCGTTACCGATCACGAAATGCAGATCAACGCAGACCGGTTTCTGCCTGTGAATAAGACCGTTATCCCAACCGGAGAACTGAAGCCGGTAAAAGGGACTCCGTTTGATTTTACCGTTTCAAAACCAATCGGCAAAGACATTGATTCCGATGACGAACAGCTCCGGTTAGGCGAAGGTTATGACCATAACTGGATCCCGAACGGGAAAGGCCTGAGAACCATTGCAACCGTCCATCATCCGGAAAGCGGAAGAGTGATGGAGGTAATGAGTGACCAGCCCGGCGTTCAGTTCTATTCCGGAAACTTCCTGGATGGGAAATATGAAACCAAAACCGGCGGTAAATATGAAAAAAGAAGCGGGTTCTGCCTGGAGACCCAGCATTATCCGGATTCCCCGAACCAGCAGGCTTTCCCTTCTACAGAACTGAAGCCCGGACAGAAATACCAGACTAAAACCATTTATAAATTCTCTGTTAAAAATTAATTATGGGAAACTTATCAACTATTGACGTCATTATATTTCTTATTTATTTTGTGGTGGTCGCAGGATACGGGATCTGGATTTATAACAGGAAAAAATCTGCGGCTACCGGCAGTAAAGATTATTTTCTGGCAGAGGGATCGCTTACCTGGTGGGCAATCGGGGCCAGTTTAATTGCTTCCAATATTTCCGCAGAGCAGTTCATCGGGATGAGTGGCGAAGGCTTTTTTGTAGGGATTGCCGTGGCAGCTTACGAATGGCTCGCCGCTGTTGCGCTCATCATTATTGCCATCTGGTTTATTCCGATTTATCTTAAAAATAAAATTTACACCATGCCCCAGTTTCTGGAAACCCGTTACAACAAATCGGTTTCCCTGATTATGGCGGTTTTCTGGCTGTTTCTCTATGTAATTGTCAACCTTACCTCCATTTTGTATCTCGGAGCTTTGGCCATCGATACGCTGTTGGGAGGCGATAATCTTCATATCATCATGATCGGGCTGCTTCTGATGGCTTTGCTGATCGGTCTGGGCGGGATGAAAGTAATCGGATATACCGATGTAATCCAGGTCGCTGTTTTGATTATCGGAGGTTTTGCAACCGTTTATATGGCACTGCAGATTGTTGACCAGAGGATTAACGGTGCGGCTGTAGGAAATGCTTTCGCAGGTTTTCAGACCTTGATGAATGAAGCACCGCAGCATTTTAAATTAATGCTTGACAAACCAACGACAACCACCACAACCCTGGCAATGCCGGAGAACCTGAGTGTTCAGAAATATGTGGTTCTGCCAGGATTGGCGATGTATTTTGCAGGACAGTGGATTGTTAACCTGAATTACTGGGGATGCAACCAGTACATCACGCAGCGCGCTTTGGGAGCTGATTTAAAAACCGCAAGAACCGGGATTTTATTTGCCGGATTTTTGAAGTTATTTATGCCGGTTATCGTTATGCTTCCGGGGATTGCAGCGTATGTTTTATATACAAAAGGCCATCTGCCGGGATTCAATGGGGTAAAAGACGGCGCGTATTCAGCTATTTTAGGATTTCTGCCAACCGGGCTGAAAGGCCTGGCCGTTGCAGCACTGACTGCCGCAATTGTAGCTTCTCTAGCAGGGAAAGTAAACAGTATTTCAACGATTTTCACGTTGGATATTTACAAAAAATACCTGAAAACAGATGCTACCGAAATCGAGATGGTAAGAACCGGGCGCTGGGCAATTATTATCGCCATGTTCGTTGCACTGGCATTTACGTGGACGGATGTGCTGGGAATCGGAGGGGAAGGAGGTTTCACATTCATCCAGAAATATACAGGATTTATCAGTCCCGGGGTTTTTGCGATGTTCCTTTTGGGGATGTTCTGGAAGAGAACCACAGGAACGGCAGCGTTGGTTGGAGTTCTTCTGGGCTTTTTACTTGCAATTTTCTTCAACAGTTTTGCAGTCGGTATTTTCGGGAAAGAAACCTGGCTGTATACGGCTTTCACCTATGAAAAATTAGAGAACGGCGCTGTTCAGACCATAACAGAGATTCCGTTTCTCATTAATATGGGATGGTCATTCTTTATCACAGTTGCCGTAATGGTGATGATCAGTCTTGCAGGCCCGAAGGTCAATCCGAAAGCTTTTGCAATCGATGCCTCCATGTTCAGAGTGGATAACAGGACCGTGGTAATGATTGTCATTACATTATTACTGCTTACGGCACTTTATGTAAGGTTTTGGTAAATAACAGGATATATCAAATAAATTTAAACAGACAGGATGCCTTTGGGTCATCCTGTTTTTTTATGAGAAGAGCAGGGGAAAATAGTAAATGCAGAATTTGGAGAGGCTTAAGAATAAAATATAAAAGCAGCCGGTGTAACAATCTTTCGGTAAGCAGTACTAATATAAAATTAAAGCTATGAAATTATTAAAACTTTTATCCGTAATACTTGTATTCCAGTCTGCCTTTTCCTACACAGAGGCGCAGTCCCTGCAGACGCCGGGAAACAACCAGGTTAACCTGTCACTCATTAAAAGTGAAGACTATTCCATGACCTGGTATGCCCTGAAGGACACCTCAAAAATAGAAATGGCAAAGATTGATACGAAAATTCTGAAAACCGGTACCCGTATTAATGTTACCACAACCGTTAAGATGAAAAACATGCCGGACTGGACAGACGAAACAGCAGTGGCTTTTCCCGGTCTTGCTCCCGTAAAGCACAGCTCATTCAATACCCAGCGGGAGATGCTGCTGGATTTCGGGAAAAAGAATAGGGTAACAGGATATTATCTGGATAAGATCCAGAATAAGAAAACTGAGATCAGTGAAGAAACAAACGGAAAGTTTTTTGACAGCAATTTTTATCCGCAGCTGATCCGCTGGCTTCCGCTGAAAGAAAATTACACCGTAGAAATTGCCCTGTTTGATTACAATCCGAAATCTGCCATAGGCGTCATCAAAGCCTATATTACCGGAACCCGAAAAGGTACCCTGAATAATAAGCCGGTATGGATCGTTTCCGCAACCGATGATATCTCAGAAAAAAAGGCAATAAGTACGTATTATATGGATGTAGATACCCGTGACGTACTGAAACAGGAAATTGATATGGGCACAAGAAAAATGGTCATGGAAAGATTATAATATACACTGTGCCATTCTAAAAACCTCTTAAAAGCTATAAGTTTTAAGGGGTTTTGTATATAATATGGGAGGGCAATCTACATCTTAAACATAAATCCTTTCGAAATCCGCTTATGGTACTTCTCTTCATCAAACCGGTATAAAAAAGAACCCTTTTTAGAAGAAGTCATGTCTTTGTCATCGGTTCTCACCAAAATTCCAAGGCTGTTAATTTTGCTGATAAAATTTCTTTTATCATATTCTTCGCCGGAGATTGCCTCATATAGGTTTTGCAGGTCTTTCATGGTAAACCGTTCCGGCAGGAGCTCAAATCCTATGGGCTGTGTAGAAGCACGGTACCGCAACCGGGATACTGCATCCTGCACCATTTCGTTGTGGTCAAAAATCAGGTGCGGAAAATCTTTCACGTCAAACCATTGGGCACTGTACCGCTCATTGATCTGAATGTCTTTTTCGATATTGATCAGCGCATAATAAGAAACGGATATGATTCGGGCAGTAGGTTCACGCTCTGTTCCACTGTAGCATTTCAGCTGTTCAAGGTATATATTCTCAATTCCCGTCAGTGTATTAAGGACCCTGGAAGCGGCCTGATCCGAGGTTTCATCAGAATTAATAAAGCCACCCATCAGAGACCATTGCCCTTTTTCAGGCTCAAAATCCCTTTTGATCAGCAGGATCTTAAGATTTTCCCCGTCAAAACCGAAAATAATACAGTCAACTGCAACCAAATGTCTGGGATAGTTTCCGTAGTCTTTTACCATCTGAATCAATTTATGCAAAGGTACTGTTTTAGCGCTGATAAAAGCAGGCCGTAAAATAAATGTGGCATATACACTTTATATAGGCCGGAAATATCTATTTTCTCAATTCCGGGATTTCAACATCATTTAAGGGGATTACTAAAGCTGTAATTGATGAGATTTATCTATAAAATAATCCATATACATATTAATTTAACGTTAAAATTATGTTAAAGTTTAAATATAAATTAAAATACCTTCTCATAAGCTTTGTTTTGATGGATATTATTAAAAATACGATAAGCATTCGTTAAAAAATCAGCTGATGGCCCTCATGCTTTCATGAATGGTTTGATAACAGCCCATTGTATCCGGTAAAGATATAAAACATCCCTTTTTCGATATTCTTACATTTTATGATAAGGAGGATAGTTTTGTTCGTGTTAACGGACTTTTTATCGTGTTGAATACGTTTTATAAACAGGCCGCAGCCTAAAATTGCTTTTATATATAAATACTTTCTTTTATTTTTAAAAAATATAGGAATCAGTAAAATTATGAACAGAACAGCACTGGCCGTATTTTTAAGTTGCGCATCATTTTCATTTGGGCAGACAGATAAGAAAATAAGTTATTTTCCCCTGGGCGATGTGCGTTTATCAGAAAGTGTTTTCAGTGCTGCGATGGATACCGATAAGAAATACATCATGTCCATGAACCCCGACAGGCTGCTGTCCCCCTATCTTAAAGAAGCCGGCCTGCCGCCAAAAGCAGACAACTATCCGAACTGGGAAAACACAGGGCTGGACGGGCATATCGGCGGGCACTACCTTTCCGCACTGTCATTAATGTATGCTTCTACAGGGGATACCAAAGTAAAAAACCGCCTGGATTATATGCTTGATGAGCTGGAACGCTGTCAGGATACATCTGGGAAAGGATACATGTCCGGAGTTCCGGGTGGAAAAAAAATATGGAAGGAAATTGCTGAAGGAAACATACGGGCTTCGGGCTTCGGACTGAATGACCGCTGGGTTCCGCTGTATAATATCCATAAACTCTATTCAGGGCTGCGTGATGCCTATTGGTATGCAGGCAGTGAGAAAGCAAAAAAAATGCTGGTAAAACTTACCGGCTGGATGGCAGATGAGGTTTCAGGCCTTTCTGATGAGCAGATTCAGGAGATGCTCCGCAGTGAGCACGGCGGACTGAACGAAGTTTTTGCTGATGTGTATGATATTACAGAAAATCCGGAATATCTGAAGCTCGCCCGTCGTTTTTCTCATCTCGCTGTTTTGAATCCGTTGCTGGAAAGTGAAGATAAACTTACGGGAATGCATGCCAATACACAGATTCCGAAGGTAATAGGATACAAAAGGATAGCAGATTTAGAAAACAACAAAGCATGGAGCCGTGCCGCTGATTTTTTCTGGGCCAACGTTACACAAAAGCGTTCGGCGATTATCGGGGGAAACAGTGTCAGCGAACATTTTAATCCGACAGATGATTTCAGCGGAATGATTAAGAGCATCGAAGGTCCCGAAACCTGCAATACCTATAATATGCTGAAGCTCTCCAGAGAATTGTATGCAACCAATCCGAAATCCTCTTACGTAGATTATTACGAAAGGGCTTTGTACAACCATATTCTTTCCACACAGAATACCGGAAAAGGTGGCTTTGTGTATTTTACGCCGATGCGTCCCGGCCATTACAGGGTATATTCCCGGCCGGAAAGCGGTTTCTGGTGCTGCGTGGGTTCAGGCATGGAGAATCACGCCAAATACGGAGAAATGATTTATGCACATTCTGATAAAGATCTGTATGTTAATCTATTCATTCCGTCAACATTAAAGTGGCCGGAAAAGCAGATTATGCTGAGACAGGAAAATAATTTTCCTGCAAATCCTGAAACAAAGCTTGTTTTTGATCTGGCAGGGAAATCAGTGGTAAACCTGAAATTAAGATCTCCGGAATGGGCAGAACCATCGGAGGTGAAAATTCTTATCAATGGAAAACAGCATCATATACAGCCTGATGCCGACGGCTATTTTAACCTTTCAAAAAAATGGAAAAAAGGCGATGTGGTGGAAATGAAACTGCCGATGCATCTTTCAGCCGAGCAGCTCCCGGATCATTCAGATTATTTTGCATTTAAATACGGGCCGGTTGTTCTGGCTGCCAGATACGGTACGCAAAACCAGACCGGATTGTTTGCTGATGAAAGCAGGGGCGGACACATCGCACACGGCCCGCAGATCCCTCTAAACGAAATCCCTGTTATTTTGGGAAGCCAAGCATCAGTTATAAGCCATTTGAAAAAGGTTAACGCAAAGGACCTTACCTTTAAATTAAACGGCTTGTATCCTCAGGATAAATTCAACAACGGCCTGGAGCTGATTCCCTTTTATAAAATTCAGGAAGAGCGGTATATCATTTATTTTCCTCAGGCAGACCAAGGGAAAATTGAAATAATTCAGAAGCAGAAAGCTGAGGATGAAGCAGCAATAAGAAAACTGGACCGCATTACCGCGGATAAAATTCAGCTGGGCGAGCAGCAGCCGGAATCCGATCACTTTTTTGAAAGCAAAGATTCCAACACTGGTTATATGGAAGACCGTCATTTCCGCGAAGCAAAGGGATGGTTCAGCTATCAGATGAGAAACAGAGATAAAAATGCAAAATACCTGTATCTTCTTTATTTCGATGCCAATAACAACCGAACGCTGCATGCAGAAATTAATGGAATAAAAGTGATTTCTAAAGATTTCGACGGAAAACCGGGCAGCTCTCCACAATCACTGTTAATCCCGATTCCTGAATCTGAAAGTCATAAGGAAATCCTTACCGTAAAATTTAATTCAGGTGAGAAATCGCTTACCCCGAAAATTATTGAAGTAAGATTGCTGTCAGAAACGCCAGAATAAATTTAAAAATGAAAAAGCTAAATATAAATTTGTTTTTGGGCAGCTTTATCCGCCTTCCGCTCCCGCTATTTTGTCATTGCGGGCGAAGTAAAGCAATCCTTATAACCATTCAGCAGTCGCAATGAAAAAATGAGCTCCGCTCAAGTCGGGCTGCGGGTAATACAACGTTTAAAACTGATTAAAATATTTTATATAAATATGAATAAGAAAAAATTGACCAAAGTTCTGGTTTTGCTCCTCTGCACATTCTGCATTTTCATGGAGGCCAAAATCAAGCTTCCGGCCCTGGTTTCGGACGGCATGGTTCTCCAGCGAAATCAGAAACTGAAAATCTGGGGCTACGCGGATGCAGGAGAGAAAGTAAGCGTTGCATTCCTGAATAAATCCTATACCGCCATTGCAGACAAAAACGGAAACTGGAATATTATGCTCCCCGAGCTTAAAGCAGGCGGGCCTTTCATCATGACGGTTAATGAAATTATCCTTAAAAATATCCTGGTAGGCGATGTCTGGGTAGCTTCCGGACAGTCCAATATGGAACTTCCGATGCGCAGGCTGAAGCCATTATATGCAAACGAAATCAAAAATGCCGGTAACCAGAATATCCGGTTTTTCACGGTTCCTCAAAAATATAATTTTAAAGCCCCGCAGACTGAACTGGAGGGCGGTAAATGGGAAGCCACAGATCCGCAGACCATTCTTAACTTTTCGGGTGTTGCCTATTTTTTTGCCAAAGAACTGAATGAAAAAAATAAAGTTCCGGTAGGAATTATCCACACCAGCCTGGGAGGTTCCCCGGTACAGGCCTGGATGGACGAAAAGTCCCTGAAAAAATATCCTGAGTATCTGGATGAAGCCAAAAAATGGCAGAATGATGCGTTAATTAAATCAACAGAATCTGATGAGCAGGCCTTAAGCAAAGCCTGGTATACCGAACTTGACCGGACAGATTCCGGGCTGAACCAGCATTGGGAAAACTTTGATCTTGATGATTCCGGATGGAAAACCATGACGGTACCGGGATCATGGGAAGACCAGGAAGGTTCATTTGACGGATCCGTATGGCTGAGAAAAGAAATTATGCTACCCAAAGGTTCAGCAGATCAGCCTGCATTTTTAAATCTGGGAAGGATTAAAGATGCCGATGTCACCTACATTAACGGTGTAAAAGTAGGAAATGTAACCTATGAATATCCGCCGCGGTGGTACGATATTCCGGCTGGTGTTTTAAAAGAAGGCAAAAATGTTATTGCCGTGAGAATTACCAACGGAAGCGGAAAAGGGCAGTTCATTGCTGATAAGCCTTATTATCTGGAAATCGGCGGCCGTAAAATTGACCTGAAAGGAGAATGGAAATATAAAGTAGGGGCTAAAATGGGGAAAATGGCTCCGGGCCAGACTTTTATCCGCTGGAAACCGACCGGGCTGTACAATGCCATGATCAGCCCGCTGGTTAATTATAAAGTTAAAGGGTTTCTCTGGTATCAGGGAGAAAGCAATACCGGGAAACCGACAGAATACGGAGACTTACTGACCACGATGATCACCGACTGGCGTTCAAAATGGAATGAAAAAGAAGCACCGTTCCTGATTGTTCAGCTCGCTAATTTTATGGAACCGAAAAGCCAGCCCGTTGAAAGCAACTGGGCAGAGCTGAGAAACCAACAGCGGACCGTTTCACTAACCGTTCTGAATACGGGGCTTGCTGTAGGCATTGATGCAGGGGAGTGGAATGACATTCATCCTTTAAATAAAAAAACCATAGGTGACCGGCTCGCTTTACAGGCATTCAGGATTGCCGGTAAAAAAAATATCACGGCAGACGGACCTGTTTACGAATCCATGAAGAAAGAAGGCAGTACAATTATTCTTTCCTTTAAATCCGGAACAGACCATCTGACCCCGGTTTCAGAACTGAAAGGTTTTGCTGTTAAAGGTCCAGATGGAAAATATGAATGGGCAAAAGCAAAAATTGAAGGCAATAAAATCAAGGTCTGGAATGACCGCATCAGCAATCCGGTTGCAGTACGGTATGACTGGGCAGATAATCCGGATGGAAACCTCACCAACAAAAGCGGGCTTCCGGCTTCACCGTTTACCACAGAACAATATTAAAATCAACACATAAAAATAAAAATAAGGACAGGCAGATTTAATCTATAAACTATTTGCCTATCCTCTAACATCTAATTCATATGAACAATCATCCACAAAAAATATCAGTAACAGAGAAAATAGGCTATAGCTTAGGTGATCTTGCTGCCAATCTTGTTTTTCAGACCCTGGTGACCTACCTCGCTTATTTTTATACCGATATTTACGGACTCAAACCTGAAGATGCTTCCATCATCACCCTTATTGTAGGGCTGATTGCCGGATTCGGATTTAACCCGGTAATCGGGGCACTGGCAGACCGTACCCGCACCAAATGGGGGAAATTCCGTCCGTGGATCTTGTTCACAGCAGTTCCCTTGGGCATTGCCGCGCTGCTTGCTTTCAGCACGCCCGGCTTTTCCTACAAAGGAAAAATGATCTATGCGGCGGCAACCTATTCACTGCTGCTGTTGCTGTATGCAGCCAACAATTTACCGTATGCTGCATTAAGCGGGGTAATTACCGGTGACATGGGGGAACGGAACAGTATTTCATCCTACCGTTTTGTGGCCGTTATGTTTGCACAGTTTTTTGTACAGGTATTTATGCTCCCGATTATTTTATCCGTAGGAAACGGGGATAAGGCAGCGGGTATTGAAACGGTGATGACCTGGCTGGCCGTTATCGGATCTGTGATGCTGCTCATTACATTTTTTACGACCAGGGAAAGGATTGTTCCTACCTCTGAACAGAAATCCAGCTTGAAGGAAGACCTTAAAGACCTCTCTAAGAACAAGCCGTGGATCATTATGCTTACCGTAACCGCACTGATCTTCATTACCCTGGCCATGAAAGGAGGTTCCTATGTATATTATTTCAATAACTATGTAGATGAAGATGCACTTACCTCATTTATCTCGCCGATTACCGCTTTTTTCAATTCCGTTGGGATGAATTTTTTTGGGGAAGACCCTAAATCTGCAGGATTCGGTCTGTTCAATGCCGGAGGGATCATCATGATGATTGTGGGGATTGCATTCTCTAAAAAGTTTGCGGATAAATACGGGAAAAGGGATACATTTATCGCTTCATTGTTCATTTCTACCCTGTTTGTGCTGTGCTTTATCCTGTTCCCGCCCAAAGCAGTCGGGTTAATGTTTACATCACAGATCCTTCACGGATTCTTTTACGGGATCAGTACCCCTTTGCTGTGGGCAATGATTGCAGACGTAGCCGATTATTCCGAGTGGAAAAACAACCGCCGCGCAACCGCTATTATTTTCTCTGCCATGATGGTGGGATTAAAGGTAGGCTTAAGCATCGGCAGTTCACTGGTGTCGTCAATCATCGGGCATTACGGGTATATTTCATCAGAAGGTGCGCAGAATGTTATTCAGCCCGAAACGGTGGCGGCAGGTGCCAAAATGCTGGTCAGCATCTTTCCGGCTGTACCGTTCTTCCTTTCCTGCGGCCTGCTTTTATTTTATAAAATCAACAAAAAGATGGAGGTTCAGATTGAAAAAGACCTGGCTGAAAGAAGAAAATCATCCGGGATCAAACAAAATTAATTTAAACAAAATATATGAAACGGCTTTTTATATTCTTGGGGGCAGCAGCCATTACAGCTTTAACTCCCTGTAACATAAATGCGCAGCGCAGTAATGCAACCCTGAAAACCGCTTTTAAAGATACATTCTACATCGGGACAGCCATGAGCCTGCCGCAGATTTATGGCAAGGACCGCAAATCCGTTGAAATCATTAAGAAACAGTTCAGTTCCATTGTAGCGGAAAACTGTATGAAATCCATGTTCCTGCAGCCGGAAGAGGATAAGTTCTTCTTTGATGATGCTGACAAATTCGTAGCTTTCGGTGAGAAGAACAACATGTTTATCATCGGGCATACGCTGATCTGGCATTCACAGCTGCCGAAATGGTTCTTCACTGAAAAAGACGGCCGGGATGTTTCCCCGGAAGTATTGATGCAGAGAATGAAAAACCACATCACCACTGTGGTTTCCCGCTACAAAGGAAGGGTGAAAGGATGGGATGTGGTGAACGAAGCGATCATGGAAGACGGCTCTTACAGAAAAAGTAAATTCTACGAAATCCTGGGCGAAGATTTTATTCCGCTGGCTTTCCAGTATGCCCATGAAGCTGACCCTGATGCGGAACTGTATTATAATGACTACAATGAATGGTATCCCGGAAAAGTAGCCACCGTTATCAAAATGGTAAAAGACATAAAAGCAAGAGGCATCCGGATTGACGGTGTAGGCATGCAGGCTCATGTGGGCATGGATACGCCGTCAGTAAGCGAGTATGAGACAGCCATTTCCGCTTACGCCCAATCCGGTGTGAAAGTAAACATTACAGAACTGGACATCAGTGCCCTGCCTTCGCCGTGGGGAACGTCTGCCAATGTTTCTGATAAAATAGCATACGACGAAAAAATGAATCCCTATAAAAAAGGGCTTCCCGCAGATGTACAGGCCGGTTGGGAAAAACGGTATGAGGATTTTTTCAGATTATTTCTGAAACATAAAAACAGCATCAGAAGGGTCACATTATGGGGCGTAACCGACAGCCAGTCCTGGAAAAACGATTTCCCGATCAAAGGCAGAACCGATTATCCGTTATTGTTTGACCGCCAGTACAGAACAAAACCTGTAGTAGGGAAAATCATTCAGCTGACAAAAGAAAAATAATACAGCCTGAAACCTATAATATAAGGTTTAAAAAGATTAAAAACATTTATCCACCAATCTATCATCTATCAGTCTATTATCTATCAGTCCATTATCTAAACATCTATATTAAAAAATGAACAAATCAAAATATCTATTCCCAAAAGACTTCATGGCAGATCCTTCCGTACATGTTTTTGAAGGAAGGCTTTATATCTACCCGTCCCACGACCGCGAAAGCGGAATTGAGGAAAATGACAACGGCGACCATTTTGACATGAATGATTACCATGTTTTTTCCCTTGATGATGTGGAAAATGGCGAAATCCAAGATCACGGTGTCGTACTTTCGGTAAAAGATATCCCGTGGGCAGGAAGACAGCTCTGGGATTGTGATGTTGCCTGTAAAGACGGCAAATATTATATGTATTATCCGCTGAAAGATAAAAATGATATCTTCCGCATCGGCGTTGCGGTAAGCGACAGACCTTACGGGCCTTTCATCCCTGAAAAGCATCCGATGCTGGGAAGCTACAGCATTGACCCGTGTATTTTTGAAGACAACGGCAGGCATTATATGTATTTCGGAGGGATCTGGGGCGGACAGTTACAGCGTTACAGAAATAACAAAGCGCTGGAATCTGCAGTTCTTCCCGATGAAAATGAACCTGCAATTTCTTCAAAAGTTGTTGCTTTGAGCGATGATATGCTGGAATTCGGGGAAGAAGCCAAAGATGTTCTGATTCTTGATGAAAAAGGCAGTCCTTTGCTTCACGGCGACAAACACCGCTTTTTTGAAGCTTCATGGATGCATAAATACAACGGCAAATATTATTTTTCATATTCTACCGGAGACACCCATCTGATATGTTATGCAACGGGGGACAATCCTTACGGGCCGTTTACTTTCCAGGGGGAAATCCTGACGCCTGTTGTAGGATGGACCACCCACCACAGTATTGTGGAATTTAAAGGGAAATGGTACCTGTTCTTCCATGACTGTGTTCCGAGCGAAGGAAAAACATGGCTCAGAAGCATGAAAGTGGTTGAGCTTGAATATGACAGCGACGGTAAAATCAAAACCATTGAAGGCCAGGAATAGGTAAGGGGCTTATAATAAATCCAATACAGAGATTATTCTGTTACAATAAAAGCTTTCAAGAGAATCCGGAGGGTTCAACAACAATAGCATAGGTGCAACCTGTGCAATATCAATAACCATAGGTCAGTCTATGGATAAAAAACAGTTCCAGATGCAGCATTTCAGAGTATACATCATATTATTTTTAATGATTCCGTTAACGGCTTTTGCAGAAGACGGAAGCCGGCTCTGGCTTAGATTTCCGGCAAAAAACGGAATTTCAGCAGATCAGATTATTTCCAGAGGGAATAGTCCGACGTTGACTATTGCAAGAAAAGAGTTAAGCAGTCACTGGCAGGGACAGACCGTCGAACTCCGTACAGACCGGTCATTAAAAAACCTGAAAGGCGGCTATACCATAAAAACGGTTCAGAATAAACTGGTTATTTCTGCTGAAAAAGAAATCGGGCTGTTGTACGGAGTCTATCATATTTTACGCCTTCAGCAGACAAAATCAGTTGTAACAGGTCTTGATATTACGGAAAAGCCTTCTTATGATGTAAGGATCCTCAACCACTGGGACAACCTGGACGGCAGTATTGAAAGAGGCTATGCCGGAAGATCATTATGGAAATGGGAAGATTTACCGGGAAAGATTTCGCCGAGGTATGAAGAATATGCACGCGCGAATGCTTCCATAGGAATTAATTCGGTGGTGCTTAACAATGTGAATGCTTCACCCAACATGCTCCGCAATGACTATCTGGTTAAAGTGAAAGCACTGGCAGATATTTTCCGTCCTTACGGGATTAAAGTATATCTCTCGGTTAATTTTTCATCCCCGAAAGTTCTCGGCGGACTGGAAAATTCAGATCCGCTGGATAAAAATGTCCGGAAGTGGTGGAAAGATAAAGCCGCTGAAATCTATAAACTGGTTCCTGACTTCGGTGGTTTTCTGGTTAAAGCCAATTCGGAAGGGCAGCCCGGACCTCAGGATTACGGAAGAACGCATGCTGATGGCGCCAATATGATGGCGGATGTCCTGAAGCCTTACAACGGAATTGTTATGTGGAGGGCTTTTGTGTACAGTCCGAGCAAAGAAGACCGCGCCAAACAGGCCTATCTGGAGTTTGTGCCGCTGGACGGCAAGTTCCGGGATAATGTGATCATCCAGATTAAAAACGGACCGGTTGATTTCCAGCCGAGAGAAGCATTCAACCCGTTGTTCGGGGCTTTAAAAAAGACTCCTGAAATGGTTGAATTCCAGATCACGCAGGAATATCTGGGGCAGTCTAACCATCTGGCATATTTAGCCCCGTTGTTTAAAGAAACCCTGGAAAGCGATACCTATGCAGAAGGAAAAGGGTCTACCATCGCCAGAATTACAGACGGTACGCTACGTATGCAAAAGCTTACGGCAGTTTCCGCGGTGGCGAACATCGGGGAAGATACCAACTGGACCGGCCATCAGTTTGCTCAGGCCAACTGGTACGCCTTCGGAAGGCTGGCCTGGAACCATGACCTTACCCCGGAACAGATTGCCGCTGAATGGATAAAAATGACCTTTACGGATGATAAACGTTTTCTGGATCCGGTAAAAAATATGATGCTCACTTCAAGGGAAACCGTGGTGGATTATATGATGCCTTTAGGACTGCACCATATTTTTGCAGGAGGCCATCATTACGGCCCTGAACCGTGGGGCGATTACAAAGGCGGCAGGCCGGACTGGTCTCCCGTATATTATCATCAGGCCAATGCGGAAGGAATCGGGTTTGACAGGACCAGGACAGGAAGCAATGCGGTTTCACAATATAATCCGCCGCTGAACGAAATCTACGGAAACATCAATACCTGCCCGGAAAATCTTCTGCTGTGGTTTCACCATGTTCCCTGGAATTATAAAATGAAGGACGGAAAAACATTATGGGAAGAACTGTGTTATAAATATGATACGGGTGTTAAAAATGTACGCGGTTATCAGGTTACCTGGGACCGGATGCAGCCTTATGTTGATGAACAGAGGTTTGCGGAAGTACAGTATAAGCTTAAAATCCAGTCAAGAGATGCAGTGTGGTGGAAAGATGCCTGCCTGCTGTATTTTCAGACTTTTTCTAAAATGCCGGTTCCTTACGACATCGAACGTCCGGTTCACGAACTCGAGGATTTGAAAAAAATTAAGCTTGATATGGGACACCATAATTAAA
This sequence comes from Chryseobacterium sp. Leaf201, assembly GCF_001421435.1. Taxonomy (GTDB): domain Bacteria; phylum Bacteroidota; class Bacteroidia; order Flavobacteriales; family Weeksellaceae; genus Chryseobacterium. The sequence continues at coordinate 5,733 of NZ_LMKA01000112.1, read as the reverse complement.
AAAATGAGGCAACTCTTTCTCCGTGATTTAAGAAAAGAAGAGCTACCTCAAAACTGACTGTACGTAAAATTGTTATTCCCTTTAATTCAGGAATGTATCTATAATTTAGTTATGGATCTTGTTAAAGAGTGATGACTTTGTTAAAAACACTTCCTCCCTGTTCAACCCGGATGATATAAGTGCCGGAAGTTTCCGGATTAAGATCAAAAGTCAGGTCAAGTGCTCCTTCAGCAGATTTTTTACTGCTTGTGTAATAGGCTGTATTGGAGTCATCATAAACAGAAATCTGTACAGGCATGGTAGCTTCAGCAAGATGAAGTTTCACGGTATGGCCTGAAATGGTAAATTCGGGCTTGCTTACGGAGCTCACCGGTGTTTTTTCCATTTTCACCATGTTATTCTTATCAATGCTTATCTTATACTTTTCTATCCTGGATTCAGATTCTGCAATCAGGTAATACGTTCCCGGGGAAAGTGCCTGAAGATCATAGGATTTCGCTATATGCGCTTCCGAACCCAGGTTTTCAGAATACAGTTCACCTTCCGTATCATTGTAGATGAATATTGACATATTCTTAGCATTCGATACTTCAAAATGTACAGTTTTTGCTGTTATGTTTCCTACAGACACAGAAAAATCCCTGTCTTTACTCATCAGGCTGGCTGACATCAGTGAGAATCCCAAAAGAATCCCGGTTTTTAAGAATGTATTCATGATAATGTTTTTGTTATCAATAATTTATAGGGCAAAGATACAGCAGTAATCTACTGCAGTCTACCATACAATTTTCATATATATGTCTTATATTAACCCTGTGTGTATGTTAATTAAATATTAATTGTTAATTTTGTGTATAATTTAGTCAATATAGCATTATATTATTGTTATGAAACATTCACATCCCGCCTTTGAAGCCATACATCCTACCATAGGAAGCAGCTTTACCAGCCTGAAATTCCTTACCAATGAAAACATCAAATCCCATGTCTGGCATTACCATCCGGAGATTGAACTGATCTATGTCTGTAAAGGTTCGGGGAAAAGGCAGATCGGGAGTAATATCTCTTACTTTTCGGATGGCGACCTGGTACTTATCGGCAGTAATCTTCCGCACTGCGGGCTTACGAATGAACAAACCAACAATGATTATGAAATGGTAGTCCAGTTCAAGCCTGATTTTTTAGGCGAAGCGATCTGGAAAGCCCCGGAAATGCAGCGGATTGTCGCATTGCTGGAGAAATCAAAAGCCGGGATTGTATTCGGTGAAAATACCAAGAAAGAGATCGGGAAAAAAATTACAGACATGCACGAGTCATCATCCCTGGACCGGCTGATCAGGTTTCTGGGCATTCTGGATGAACTGGCTTTTACCCAGGACTGCAGGATTCTGAACGCCGGAAAATATTACCTCCAGACCCAGGTGGAAGACAATGACCGGATTAATATTATTTTTAATTATGTGAAAGACCATTTCAGGGAACAGATGACCCTGGAAGAAATCGCTGATCTCGCGAATATGAAAGTCCCTTCATTCTGCCGCTACTTCAAGAAAATCACCAACAAGACCTTTACCCAGTTCGTGAATGAATACAGGATTACCCATTCATTAAAGCTTCTGTCTGAACAGCCGTTAAGCATTACCGAAGTCTGCTTTGAATCCGGTTTCAATAATTTCAGCTATTTCAATAAGACATTTAAAGAATACATCAAAAAAAGCCCTTCGCAGTACAGGAAAGAATTTAATTACCTGATTGAATAGGTTTTTAATTGATTTTTAATATAAAACTCTCTGCCTGCCTGGATTTGAAATACAATTTTAACATTTCTGAATTGATTTTATTATTATTTCCTGGCCGGAAAATTATAAATTGCATCTATCTATGCATACTACCTTAATCAACGCTGCAAAAGCAGCATTTCAGTCAGCATTTCAGTCGGAGCCTGAACATATTTTTCTTTCTCCCGGAAGAATCAATATCATCGGGGAGCATGTAGATTACAATGACGGTTACGTACTTCCGGCTGCCATCGACAAGTACATCTGCTTTGCCGTTAAAAAACAGCAGGACTCCGAAACCTGTACGTTTTTCGCTGCAGACCTTAATGAATCCTTCAGTTTTAATATCAGTGAAAAACAAAGTCCGGTCGGGCAGATGTGGGTTAATTATCTGCTGGGCGTGGTTGATGCCATTCAGGAAAGCGGGAAAACAGTGGGTGGGTTACAGATCGCATTCAGCAGTACCATTCCCATGGGATCAGGATTGTCTTCGTCCGCAGCACTGGAATGTGGTTTCGCCTATATTTTAAATATCCTGTTTGATCTTCAGTTTTCAAAGAAAGAAATTGCACTGATCGGCCAGAAAGCAGAGCATACTTTTGCAGGCGTACAATGCGGGATCATGGATCAGTTTGCTTCGGTCTTCGGAAAGGAAAATAAAGTTATGATGCTGGACTGTAATTCACTGGAGCATCAGTATTACGATGCGCAGCTGAACGGCTACAGCCTGGTACTGTTTGACAGCTGTGTAAAACATACCCATCTCACTTCCGGTTATAACGACAGAAGAAAAGATGTTGAGGTGGGAAAGGAAATCATTAAGTCCCATTATCCAGGGATTCTTAATTTCCGTCAGGTTACTGAAGAAATCCTTACAGAGCTGAAGGAAGATATGGGCGATCTGGCTTATAAGCGGTGCCTGTATCTGGTTAAAGAAATAAAAAGAGTAGAAGAGGCGGTAAAGGCCCTGTCAGAAAACAATCCGGAATACCTTGGCCGTCTGATGACCGAAACCCATACCGGGCTTTCACAGGAATATGAGGTAAGCTGTAATGAAATTGACTTTCTGGTGGAAGAGGCACTGAAGGAAGAAAGCGTTTTGGGCGCACGGATGATGGGCGGCGGTTTTGGCGGCTGCAGCATCAATCTGGTAAAAGAAGATCAGGCAGACCGGATCAGCAGGAATATTGAAGAAAAATACCGGAAGGCATTCGGTATTGATATGAAGGTTTATAAAATTAATATTTCCGAAGGAATAAAAGAATATACGGACAATGAATTCATCATTTGACAGTAAAAAGCATCCGCACAGAAGGTATAACCCGTTATTGGACGAATGGATTCTTGTTTCACCACAGAGGGCCAACCGCCCGTGGCAGGGGCAGACCGAAGGCTCTGAGCAGGAACATCTCCCGAAACATGACCCCGGATGTTATTTATGTGCAGGAAATCTCCGGGTTAACGGTGAGAAAAATCCGGATTATAAAGGTGTCTATGTTTTTGACAACGATTTCGGATCTCTGATGAATGAAGAAGTGGAAATTTCAGAAAATAAAACCGGTTTTTTTTCAATGCATCCCGAACGCGGTATTAACAGGGTCATCTGCTTCTCTGAAAACCACAGCCTTACTTTACCGGAAATGGAAACGGAAGACATCAGAAGGGTAGTTGATGTCTGGCAGCAGCAGTATGAAGAACTGGGGACTCAGGATTATATCAACCATGTCCAGATCTTTGAAAATAAGGGAAGAATTATGGGATGCAGCAATCCGCATCCGCACGGTCAGATCTGGGCGCAGTCTTCCATTCCCACCATGATCCGCAAAACCCAGGAAAATTTAAAAACGTATTTTGATAAAAACGGAAAGTCGCTTTTAGAGGATTACCTTCAGCAGGAAATGGAGGCCGGGGAAAGGATTATTCTGGAAAACAGTGATTTTGTGGCACTGGTTCCTTTCTGGGCATCATGGCCTTATGAAACAATGGTCATCAGTAAGCGGAAAGCTGAAAACATTTCTCAGTTTTCAGAAAAGGAAAAAAATGCACTGGCGGAAATTTTAAAAAACCTTACGACCAAATACGATAACATTTTTAATATCTCATTTCCCTATTCTTCCGGGATCCACCAGGCACCTACAGACGGTGAAAACCATCCGGAATGGCATTTTCATATGCATTTCTATCCGCCGCTTCTGCGAAGTGCCGAGGTGAAAAAATTTATGGTGGGCTATGAAATGCTTGCCGAAACGCAGCGGGACCTTACGCCGGAACAGAGTGCGGAAGTTCTTAAAGACAGGTCAACCGTTCATTATAAAATTCAATTTCAAAACAGTTAAATTTATACGATTCTTTAAGAAACCTATGCATAGCATGGATATTATAATGATTTTGTGGCATTAGGAACATAATTCACAATTACATAATAGATATGTAACATATCATGATTTATTAAGATAATGTAATTAAAAAACTTATTTTTATAAAATGATTATGTGAAAATTTTCTTATCGTTGTACTATGTATGTAATAACAGATCAGTTAAAAAGTATAGGGTTTAGTGTCAACCGTCTGGATAATATTGTTAAGCGAAATAATTACAACAGAAAGTTCCATACAATGGAATATTACTGTATTTATATATTTATGGAAGACGTTGATGTAGAGGTAGAAAACATCCCGTATTCCATCAAGGCCGGAAATATTGCTTTTCTAGGACCTGAAAAACAGATTGTGTTCGGCAATGCAGACGGGCACCAGATATTGGTCATTGCTTTTTCATCCAGTTTCTATGAAAGATCTTCCAAGGACAGCCTGTTCCTGAACTCGCAGCTTTTTTTCAATTATGAAGCGGATCTTTTCATAGCTCCCTTCCTGAATATTGAGCATATGAGAGTCATTTTCATGGAACGTATGGAAGCTTTTCAGCAGAAAGATGAAAACCTTTATGTATCTGCGGCACATAATGCTATTGAACGGCTGATTTTGGATGCATTTTTGTATATACCTAACGAAGAGATAAAAAAAGATATTAAATTTGATTATCTCCATTATGTAAACCGGTTTAAAATTCTTCTCCAAAGGGATTATAAAACTGCAAAAAAAGTTTCACATTATGCCAGTGAACTTAATATCACATCCAGAAGGCTTACAGAGATGACGGAATATGTTTTGGGGAAAACTGCGAAGGGAATTATTATTGAAAAGATAATAACTGAGTTTAAAAGAGCCTTGGTTTTCACAAATTTTACCATTTCGGAAATTTCTTATGACCTGGGTTTCAATGATGAAGGGAATTTCAGCAACTTTGTAAAAAAACATACTGGAAAAAATCCCTCAGAAATGAAATAAATAAAAAAAATATTGTACTTTTACATTAAGTAACAACTCAGTGAAAAATCTAGGTGATATGTGTGCCAAACTTTTTTTATTCAGTATTTTATTCTTTGCTTTCATAAATGTTTCAGGACAGAATGACGGTGTCTATCTTAACACGCGTCTGCATCCTGTACAGGTTCTTTCAATCGGTGACCTCCGGAATGAGCAGCCGGCAGGAAATATCGATGAAAAAAAATATTTTGCCATATCCAGTACAGCCGGATTTGAAGTGAACATCCATCAGGTAAATGATGATGATAAAATGAATATCATCAACAGCAGCAGAGGGACAGTACAGAAAACGTACACCATAGATCAGAAGATGCGCAGACTGATGAGCGAAATGTATACCGCCTCATCTGCAAAACCGGATTACCTTGTCTTAACTCTAATTTCTCAATAAAAAAATAAGCTGAAAAATACAGTATTAATTATGTTTTGAATAATAATATATTGTAAATTTTATGATTATTATAGGCGGTAAAATTGATTTAATAAGCTGAAAAATACAGTATTAATTATGTTTTGAATAATAATATATTGTAAATTTTATGATTATTATAGGCGGTAAAATTGATTT
>NZ_LMKA01000111.1 GCF_001421435.1 Chryseobacterium sp. Leaf201 | reverse complement strand
AAAATTTAATTAAGATTGATTTTTTATGAACTAAAACTGCAAAAATGCCCCCTATAGCCATACAGTTTATATTAAAATAAAACAGGTATCCTGAAAGTATAAATTTATATCTGTCACCTAAAATATTGAGAACGATATTAGTGTGGTCCGTTAAATATATTGCTCCCCAGTATAAAAATAAAATTAAAAATATTGTAAGCAGAATATTGTTAATCTTTTTAATATATGCAAAAATTAATGGCTATATTAAATAAAATTGTTCCTCTGTTGCAATTGACCATGTCTGAGAAGCATAAGCAACGTGATTAAACATTGGTACAGCTAAATTAGCAAATATGGTTAAATAATAGAAAATTGTTGGATATGTGTTTGTTAAAGTATCTGGAAATAAGGTCTTGTCAGGGTGTGTTAGAATTGGAATATAAGGAATTACATAAAAAGAGATAATTATAATTAAATAATAAAGTGGCCATATTCTAAGAATTCTACGTATGTAAAAATTTTTGATATGAATATTTTTTGTTGAAACTTTTTCATTTAATAAAAGAGAAGTTATTAAAAAGCCGCTTAAAACAAAAAATAAAACAACACCCAGTTTACCAATAATCTGAAAGAAGCCATATGAGTATAAATTAGGTAATTTAAATAAATATTTATGCAGTTCAATATGGAAAACTATCACTAATAGTGCCGCGATGAATCTTAAGGAATTTAGATTAGGGTAAATTTTTTTCATGATCATAATTTGAGCGCGAAATTAAAGAAAATAAAATGAATAATGTACCACTATTATAGAAGGGGAATTCAATTTTAAATGAGAATGGAAAAAGGCCAGTTGAAACTGCATCTTTAAACAGGATTCTTCTGTCGTAATCCGCTGTATCCATTTGATGATAGATGAATGACTTTAATGGTTTATTACCTTAAAGATCACTGTTACTATGACGTCTCAAGGTAAAAGGAACGATCTTAAGCCAAAAAGCCCGGTAAAATTTACCGGGCTTTTTGCCATCTGCTTATTTTATTCTTTACTGTTCGGCGTTGTGATCCGGGAAGTCCTGTTCCGGTTTAATCGTATAAAACTCAATATATCCGCATTCCGGACAGAACATTAACTTTGCGGGAAATGACTGTGAAGATTCATTCAGCTTCTTGGTTTCACTGTCAAAATCCAGTTTCGGTAAATTGATGAACGTCATATTGGTTAAAAGTTCACTTTCGTGATTGGTGCATACGTAATCACCTTGTTCATTTTTCGGCATATCTAATATTTTTTTGGTTATTACATAATTAACGATAATATATCAGGCACAAGATGATTTCAAGCATAACAATCTTCAGTAAAAAGCCTTAAGATCTATAAGTACCTACTGTAATCTGCGGTAACTTCTTTGTACATACTTAAACAGGCTCTGACCTTTTCCATAAAAAAACAGGTTAAGGATTCTGATCATATCCGGCCACCTGAATCTGGGATAAAGGAATCTGATATAAATAATCATTTGTGGTAATGGTATAGTTATAATTGAGCTGTGCAGCAGCCTGATTGATCACCGTTACTCCCGTGTTCCAGCGTACCAGGTCATGCCAGTAAACCCCTTCACCGGCAAACTCCACTCTTCTTTCTTTCCGGAGCGCCGTGGTAAAGTCGGAGACGGATATCGAAGCCGGAACCGGAGCGAGGCCTGCCCGTTGGCGGATCCTGTTTAAATAAGGAACCGCAGCGCTTGTATTCCCCTGGTTATTTAAAATTTCCGCATACATCAAAAGAACATCTGCATACCGTATAATGGGAAAGTTGATCGGCCAGTCATAACGGTTGGTCAGCACCATTCCTTTTTCGCGGAACTTCACGAAAAAATTGGCGTTATCCGGCTGTCCGTTCTGTGCGATGAAACTGGTCCTGACCGTTAAGGGAAGCCTCAAATCTCCGGGTTCAAACGTGTTAATCAACGACTGGGAAACCCCGAGCTCAGCAGAGCTGAATAGGCTGCCCTGCGCATTATAGTAAGGATCAGCCGTCCCGAAATTAGGAGAAACATAACTCGGCAGATAAGAACCCTGCGATAAGCCTCCGCTGATATGCTGGATTTCGAAGATATGGTATTTGTTGTCGTTGGCACTTTTAAACAGATCTGCATAAGTCGGAGCAAATGTTATAAACTGGCCTTCTCCCTGGATAACTGCAAACAAATGTTCTTTTGCTTTTTCGGCATACGAACCGTTATTGAGCGGGTAACCGGATCCGGTAAGATAGATTCTGCCTAACATAGCATGGGCTGCAGATTTTGTAATCCGTCCTTTATTTGCTGCATCATAGACATTTTTTAAACCGGCTACAGAGGCCTCAATTTCTGAAGTAATGAAATTATAAAGCGTAGCCAGATCTGTTCTCGGTATTTTAGCGGCTTCTTCAGGACTCACAGGCTTATCAATCAAAGGGACTTTCCCGAACGTGCGCATCAGCTCAAAATAAGCATACGCTCTCAGAAAACGGGCTTCAGAACGGTATTGTTCCTTTACTGCAGGATCTGCAAACGGTACAGCATCAATTCTGGATAAAAGCATATTGGCATAAGAAATCTGCTGATAGGCATCTTCCCAGAGAATTTCAATCTCGTCTGTAGATGAGGTATCCTGAAAACGGTTGATGGCATAATAATCCCTGTTTCCGTTCTGCGAAATGGCATTGAAATTATTAGAACGGACTTCTGATGCCAGTAAGTAAAAATTAACGTCATAGCCTCCTCTGGATGAAGCATTCACCATGGCAGAGTATACGCCTGACAAAGCCTGGCTGATCTGCAGCTCAGTGGTATAAAAAGAGTTCTGCGTAATGTTGTTTTCCGGCTCCAGCAACAGATCATCTTCGCAGCCGGCCATTCCCATCATCAGGGTTCCGCATATCAGTGCTTTTGTAAGAGATTTCACAGATAATGGCAGAAGGGATGTATTTATTTTGTTGATTTTCATTTTTTTATCATTTAAAAGTTAAAGTTTAAGCCCATCATATAGACCTTGGCATTGGGATATGCTCCGTAATCGGTACCGTCTGACTGTACGGATTCCGGGTTGTAGCCACCGTAATAGTGGTCTTTTCTCCAGACATTTTCCAGACTGATATAAATCCTCAGATTGGAAATTTTCAGTTTATTCGCCAGTTCCTGTTCAAAATTATATCCCAGGGTTACGTTTTTCAGCTGGATGTAGGTGGCATCATATAGCCACCGTGTGTCTAAAAGACTTCCTGTAGTACCGTCAAGCCTCGGGGTTTTTCCGTCTCCGGGATTTTCATCGGAACGCCAGCGGTTGGCCCAGTTGCCCATAACGTTGGTGGTGGTTCCCATTCCGGTGCGATCGATTGCACGGCCCAGCAATGCATAGCTGTATCCGCCTTTCTGCCCCTGGAAAAATACTGAAAGGTCAAATCCTTTATATGAGAATGTGTTGGTAAAGCCCCAGTAGTAATCAGGGGTAGGGCTCCCGATGATATGGCGGTCGTTTTCATTGATGACACCGTCGCCGTTTACATCGCGGTATTTAACGTCTCCCGCAATGGCGCCGTTTGTTTTTGCAATTCCCGTATTGTTGATATCGGCTGTTGACAAAACCCCTATGGCTTCATACAGGTAAAAAGAGTTGAGTTCTTCTCCCACTTTAATAATATTCGTGCTGCTGCTGAAACCGGTATAAATCGGCGCATTATCGCTTCCCAACTGCAGAACTTTGTTATTGTTGAATGCAATGTTCGCCGAGGTATTCCATTTGAAGGCTCCTGTTAAGTTTTTGGTGCTTAAATCCAGTTCCAGACCCCGGTTCTGAACCGAGCCTACATTTTTCCACATGATATTGTAGCCTGTAGCGTAAGGAATCGGCTGCTGCAGAAGAAGGTCATTGGTTTTTTTGATATAATAATCTGCTGTAAAATCAATTCTGTTAAAGAGCCCCAGCTCAAAACCGAAATCAGAGGACTGTGTTTTTTCCCATGTTAAATTACGATTGGGAATGGTGGTGGGTATTAACCCGTTTGATAAACCTCCGCCAAATGAATAATTTCCGCCAGCCAGTGTACCAAAAGCACGGTAATCTCCGATGTTGTCATTTCCGTTTTCTCCCCAGCTGTATCTTAGTTTTAAGTTGCTTAACCAGGTTTTATCCTTTAAAAATTCTTCCTCATCCATTTTCCATGCGCTGCCAAATGCGGCGAAAGTCCCGTAAAGATTATTCCATCCGAACCTGGAAGAACCGTCTCTGCGGATGCTTGCAAATAACATATATTTCTTCTGGTAGTCATAGTTTACACGCCCGAATAATGAGATCAGCATCCGTTCTGAAGCCGTATATTCTGAATTGAGTACCGATGCAGATTGGGTGAAGTTAAACGTCTTTAAATCGTCATTGGGAAAGCCTTTGTTGCGGTTATACTGGCCTGTCGTTCTGTAATTTTCCGCACTGTAGCCGGCAAGCGCAGCTACACTGTGGTTCCCGAACGTCTTTTTATAATTTAACAGAGCTTCTCCTAAATACCGGTTGTAATTTACCGTTCTGCGGCTGGCTATGCTTACCTGCCCCGGAATATTGGTGATGAGGTTGAAAGTAGGGATATAGCTGTTATTAAGATTAAAATTATTGGTGGCACCCCCTGAAATTCTTAAATTCAGACTGGGTAAAATATCATAGGACATGTAAAGGCTGGACAGCAACCTGAATTCATTGGTGTTATTTGTCGTGTTTTCTAAAACACCCACCGGACTTTGCGAGGAACTGGCCCACCGGTAGCGGTCGTTTTTCCAGAAATTGGTATAAACGCCTGCTGAAAGTTCTGCCACGGGAACCATTGAAAGCATTTTATGGGCCTCATTGTCTTTTCCGTCCACTGCAGCTCCGTAGCTTGTGGAATAACTTGGCCTCAAAGTAATTCCGGCTTTCCATTTATCTGAAATATTCACATCAACAACGGCACTCAGGTTAACCCTGCTGAATCCTGTATTGATCGCCAGGCCCTCCTGGTCAAAATACGCCGCTGAAATTGCATATTTCACATCTTTGCCTCCTCCTCTTACGGACAACTGATAATTCTGAATGGCTGCCGGGCGGTAGAAAGCATCCTGCCAGTCTATATACGCCACTTGGTCAGTTCCCCAGCGCGGATCAACCATAAAATTGACATTGGCCAGGTTATAATTGGTGGTGTTTGCCAGATTGAAATAATTGGCTCTTACAGCGTAACTGTCTGATGCGGAGTTTCCCGGTGCCAATGCGACCCATTTTTTATTGATAGATTCAGTAGCGTAATCAATCCACTCTGAACTCGTCATAATATCCAGTTTTTTTTCAATGGTCTGGACACCGTAATACTGGGAAAATGAAAATGAAGGTTTTCCCGATACGCCTCTTTTGGTGGTTACAATAACGATCCCGTTAGAACCTCTGGATCCGTACATGGCCGTTGAAGCGGCATCTTTCAGCACTTCTATCGATTGCACATCATCCGGGGAAACGTTTGACATATCGTCTGCCACCATTCCGTCCACTACATAAAGCGGAGAGTTGCTTGCGGAGATGGATGCACTGCCACGCACCCTGATTTCTAAAGGTTCTCCGGGTTTTCCCGATGTGGTCCTTGTTTTGACCCCGGCAATCTGGCCGGTCAGAGCCTGATCCACTCTTGCAATTGGACGATCCCTGAAACTTTCAGCATTTACCCTGCCGATAGAGCCTGTAACTTCTCCTTTTTTCTGCGTACCGTAAGCAATGATAACCACTTCCTCGATATCTTTGGTTTTGTTGTCAGGTTTCCGTATACTGTCCTGATTCCTGGCCGTACCGGCCGTCTGTTTTTCCTGTGAGAAGATAAAACCTGAGGTGCTCATCAAAATGCCCAGCGTTATTATAGATTTCTTCATTCTTTGGTTGGTTATTATATAAAAATATTACTACTGTGATTCGGTCAGTTCAAGCATGCGAAACGCATTATCAGGATCGATATGATATTTCTCATGTTTTTATTTTTATAAAAGTATGCTTATCGTTAATGTCGGCTATCCTGCAGTTACCTGTTAATGTCACCTGAGATAGAAATATAGCCTGCGGATTGCCCTGACAGTGATTTTTTGCGGAAAGTATTTGTGATTACCGTCTGAAAATTCTGAGGATATATAATTTTCAACAGAAAATTTCCCGAGAAAAACATCTGGCCTTTTGAGGGAAATTCTAAACTAAAGGTGATTTAATTATCAATAAAGTGCATTCGTAATAATGTTATTTTCTGAAACAGTTGATTACCGTGGTGAAGTTTATTCAGGCTGTCGGAAAATTCCATGCCCAATAAAAGTATCCTTATCTTTGAGATGAATAAATTATTCAGTACACTGATGAATCCTGAACTAAGAAAACATTTTGAAGAAATTATACCGCTCACAGACGAAGAATCCGGATATCTTGATTCCTTTTTTAAAACTAAGAAACTTAAAAAGCACCAATACCTGATCCAGGAAAACGAATCGGTCACCCACCTGTTTTTTGTGGTTAAAGGGCTTCTGAAAGCCTCTCTGACTGATAAAGAAGGCAAGGAACACATCATACAGTTTGCCGTTGAAAACTGGTGGGTCTCAGATTTTCAGGCCTTTTATAATAATGTGCCGTCCGTCACCAATATCCACTGTCTGGAAGATGTGGAGGTGTGCGGCATTTCAAAAGAAGATTTAGAGAAGATGTGCTCGGAAAACCATAAAATTGAACATTTTTTCAGAATTAAAAACAGTTTTGGCTATGTTGCTTTACAGCAGAGGATTTTGTCCCTGCTTACCACCAATGCAAAAGAACGTTTTGAGCAGTTTTCAAATCAGTACCCGCAGCTTCTCCAGAGGATTCCCAAAACTATTATCGCTTCCTATTTAGGCGTTTCAAGAGAAACCCTGAGCAGGATACAGAAAAAAGTGTGATACAGGTCACAGTAAAATAGTGATACAGGTCCTGTTTTTAACCGTTTAATAAGTTCAACTTTGTTATATAATTTAAATACGATACCAAAATGAACAAAAAAGTTTTATTTGTGCTTACGAGCCACGATGAATTGGGAAACACAGGTTTGAAAACGGGATTCTGGACGGAGGAACTGGCAGCCCCATATTATCAGTTAGCCGATAACGGCGTTGAAATTACCCTGGCATCACCCAAAGGAGGGCTTCCGCCGATTGATCCTAAAAGTGAAGATCCGTCTGCCCAGACCGATGCGACCCGCAGAATGGATAATGATCCGGTTTTAAAGGAGAAACTTAACAATACACATCTTTTATCAGAAGTAAAAAGCGAGGATTTCGATGCGGTATTTTACCCCGGCGGACACGGGCCTCTATGGGATCTGGCTGAAGATACCGTTTCCCGCCAGCTGATTGTTGATTTTTATACCTCCGGCAAACCTGTAGCATTTGTGTGCCATGCACCCGGCGTTTTGAAAGATGTTAAAATTGACGGTGAATATCTGGTAAAAGGTAAAAACGTTACAGGCTTTACCAATACGGAAGAAGATGCCGTACAGCTGACCGATATCGTTCCTTTCCTGGTGGAAGATATGCTGAAAGCAAACGGTGGAAACTACAGCAAAATAGAAGACTGGAGTCCTTACGCCGTAGCAGACGGAAGGTTAATTACAGGGCAAAACCCTGCTTCATCTGAAAAAGTTGCTGAAGAGCTACTGAAGATGATTTAAAACCGATTTTCATCTTATATAAATTCCCGGAAACTGAAAGCTTCCGGGAATTTTAGTGTTAAATAGTATGGATTCAGATATTGTAGTGGAATTTTGTATCTGATATTTACTTGCGGCAGATCCTGCATTTATGAAATGATATCGGTAAAATGATTACCCTTCTTATGCAGTGGGCATCATTAAAGTCTGCTATTTTTCAACCTTTATGATTTATAGGAATATTTACGGAACCGGTAATTATAATGCAATAGTATTGAAAATTAATCATACATCAGGCTGTTGTTTATGCGCAGGAAATATCATCAGAATGTCTAGGCCTTCAATATTTTATTCAGCCTGTTTCAAAAACTATTTCTATCTTTAAATGTATATAGTGTGCACATGAAAACGACTGTTATTATAGGAAAAACGTACTTTTAACTCTTCTATACCTTACATGTATTTATACTTTCTTCCATAGGGATTAAAGTATTGGCATACTTAATCTTTACCGGTTTTTTAACCGCCTAAAAACCAGTTAAAACCTTTTCGGAATCCTCAAAAAAAGAGCATGATAATTACAAACCACTCATCTGTAAAGTAAAGCCAGATAAGAACAGTAAACTTTACCGGAATTCACACTTTTCTCCGGATGTTGTCCGGCATTTCTTCGGTGTTTCTTCGGAAAAAACATCTTTTTTCCGAAGAAACACCGAAGGACTATCGAAGAAGTACCGAAGAAAAGGGGAGGGAACCCTGCCAAAACCTGCCAAAACCGGACAATAGCAGACACAGCTTTCCCGGGTATCTGAAAACAGGAAATCCTGTGTTACCTTCGTTCCGTTAACCCATAAAAACATAACAAAATGGCAAGAATCACAAAAGGAATCCTCGGGGGATTCTCAGGAAAAGCAGGAATGGTTGTAGGCCCAATAGGTGAAGTTGAGGTTCGTCATCGGTTTTCTCCAGCGCTTAAAACATTCAAAAAGACGTTTCGGTTCAAAAATCAAATGTTTTATATTGATTATATATTCAGTTAGGAAAATGTAGTGTTTAGAAAATTAATAAAACACGACACGTTCTGTCGCATTGCAGGAATATCTTTGCAGCAGAAAGTTTACAGGAAAAATTAAACAGAATAAGAGTAACTCTTAAAGCTGATCATATTCACGTAAAATTGATATGGATTATCTTTTTATCGTGAATTAAAAAGAATACTTTTGCAGGAATTATAAAAAAAGATAATAATTAAAATACTAAGGACATGAAAAAACTCTACATGAGCGCACTCACCGTGTGTGTGGTACTTGGCATTTCAGCCCAGGAAACACTCTGGCAGAAGGACATCAAATCCGCTACGCAGGATTTCCTCTCGCAGATAACCACCACCATTGACCAGCAATATCTGGTATCGGGCAGCAGCATCCAGTCCAATAAAATTTCTTCAGACAATAAACAAAATCAGGGGTATGATTTTCATTTGGTAAAATTGAACCAACAGGGAGAAGAAGTCTGGGAAAGATATTTCTCCGGACAGAATCATGATTTCCTATCTGCTACCGTGAATACACAGGAGGGTGGATTTTTAATTTCAGGAACCAGTTACTCGGAAAAAGGTCTTGATAAAAAGGAGGATTCCAAAGGCGGTTCGGACCTATGGCTGATCCGGATCAATGAGTTCGGGGATGAATTATGGCAGAAAACCATCGGAGGATCTTCTGATGAAGAAGCCAGAGCGGTAATCCAGGCCACGGATCTGGGATTTTTCGTTGCGGGGAATGTCCAGAATGCAGCCAAAGGGTACGGATCGAAAGATGTCATTGTTATAAGGCTGGATAAAAACGGAAAGGAAATCTCACAGCTTATTTTAGGAGGAAAAGGCCTGGATGAAGTGGAAAAAATGGTTCCGACCAAAGACGGCGGGGCTTTACTTGGTATCTATTCCAGAAGTGGTGCAGGAGGGTCAAAGAAAACCGAGAACTATGGCGAAGGCGATTACTGGATCATCAAACTGAATAAAGACGGCAAAGTGGAATGGGAGAAAAGCTTTGGCGGAAAAGGAGATGACCATCCAAGGACACTGGCCCTGACTTCCACTGGTTTTCTCATCGGAGGGGAATCCAGATCGGAAAGATCGGGCAATAAATCGGTAGGTCTTGAAGAAGGGACTGATCTGTGGCTGGTTTTACTTAATGAAAGAGGCGAAGAGCTGTGGCAGAAGTCCTACAGCTTTAAGAACCGTGATGTGTTGATGGGCATGAGTGTTCTGCACAGTTCGGATGACAGATCCTCAAAAGGCATCCTGCTCGGAGGCTACACCCAGGCAGAAGGAAGAATAGAGACGGATGATGAGAAATTCTGGATGCTGTATCTGGATGAAAACGGAAATGAGCAGTGGCGGAAACATGTGAAAGGGGAATCCAGCAAAAGAGAAGAGCGGTTATCTGATATCAAGCTGAACCGTGACGGATCTATTATTTTAGCAGGCACCAGCGCAGAAGAGCTCGGGAAAGAGAACTGGAAGATCGTAAAGCTTGGTGATAAGCAGATTGACCAATTGATCGAAAAGCAGGATATTAAGATCTACCCGAACCCGGTATCTGATTATGCTTATGTGGAAATTGGTTTTGATTTTAAAGAGGCTGATATTATTTTGTATGATATGGGCGGAAGGCAGCTGCAAACCCTAAAAACGAAGAACAAAGTAACCAAAATTAATACCCAGAATCTGATTCAGGGAGCGTATCTGGTGTCGGTGAAAACGAATGTAGGGAATACGGCGAGTGCTAAACTGATTAAAAAATAATTATGAGAAAAATAATAATATTATTATCAATATGCATATCATGCATACTGTTTTCACAAAGTTCTTTTAGTGAGAATTTAATGCAAAGGGTAACTTCGGAAAATTTAAGTGAAGGAACAGCAAATGTTCAAATTCCTATTAAAGATGTATCCATTGATGGGTATAAATTAAATATCGGATTAACTTATAACACAAAAGGAGTATTGGTAAATTCAGATGCAGGTGTAGTAGGTCTTAACTGGAATCTTACAGGAATGGGATTAATTGTCAGAGAGGTACGAGATGGCGCAGATGAAGTTAAGACAACGGGACGTTATTCTGTTTTAACCCATTGTCCACCAGATGGAGATGGAAATTACATTTGCTACGAAAAGTGTTATAACGTTAACGTTAAAGATAATCAGGGGTTATTTTATAATTTGTCAGCTTTAAAAGCAAATACACAAAATACTATCAATAATATATCTACTTTTCCTTTAGAGCGATGGTATCCTTCAGGCACTAATTCCATCGGATATCCTGCTCCATATGATGATTCTATGCTGAATATTGATACGGAGCCGGATATTTTTAAGGTAAGTCTACCAAATGGTGAGTTCTTTGAGTTTTATTTTGACTTAGATAAAAAAATAAAAATAAAATCAGGCGATTACAGTAATTACATTATCAATTATACTCAAGCCGGGAATCAGTTTAACGGATTCACTATTAAAAATGCTGACGGAATAACATTTTATTTTAGTAATTATGAGACTGTTACAGACGGTACTTCAAACCAAAATTATGGTAATATAGAGAAAAACAAGCCTTTTAAATTCGCTCCGGATAGACTTCCCCCCTGTGACCCACTAACAACTACCCAACAGAATTTATTAAATGAACAAGCATCTACAGCATGGTACATAGGCAGAATTGTCAATCAGTTCGGAGAAGAAATTACTTTTAATTATGGTATTTATAATGTCTTGGGTTGGAGTAAGACAAAGAATGGAAAATTCTTAACAAAGTATACAATGCCATTACTTAACTTTATTTACACAAATAAGACAACAATATTATTTAAAAAGCAAAAATTAAGACAAGATGTTCTTAATAATGGATACGTAAGTAATCTGCCCGAAATCGAGTCAATAGAAATTTATGATGTCAATAAGCTAAAAAATACAGATATTTCGTGGACTATTCCTACATCAATCATTAGTAATGATTTAAGCAATTTTAAGTTATTAGGTACAGTTAAATTAAATTATTTTTATTCACAAGCTGAAGGAGCTAATCTAAACTATGATGATGCGATTTACAAAAGAATGCATCTTGATAATGTTCTATTTAAGAATAAAGAGAATAAAAATGAAAAGTATTATCGGTTTAAATACTATGGAGATGTAAATAAACTGCCTAGTAAAATAAGCGATTCCCATGACGGATATGGTTATACAAAATTAGACAGTTCGTGGGGAATCTCCTTAGATGATCCTTATTTTAATGATATTATTATAGGGAATTTAAAAACTATAGAGACAAATGACGCTTTACAGAGCTTTTATTATGCATCCAACTTTTATCAAAAAATAAGTCAAGGTCCTTTTGTAAGTACTGCTGGTGCTGGAGTTAGAATACAAAAGATCGTCACACAAACAAGGGATCAAGAATATATTAAGGAATTTAAGTATGGTAATAATGGTACAGGACATGCTTATCTTAATACCAACACTGAGTCAAATGCCCGTAAAATTGACCCCTTGGCTTCCGATGTACATTATGAATTCGTTACCGCAATTACCAAATCAAAAAATAATGTTGTAAAAGATTCTACAGTATACAAATACAACGTTTTTAAAGATATACCCACTAATGGACCTATTCCTTTAGGAAATACAATTTATAAATCGGACCTGTTAACAGGCTATAAATTAACTAAATCAGGATCATCCGGTAATAATAGCGGGAATACCTTTTTCTATAATAAACAGACTGGAAGCTATCCTTATCTAAATTCAAGAGACAATTTTAATCTGGTTAATGGAAAATTACTCTACGTAGGAAATTTTAGTAATACCGGACAAAAGGTGAGCGAATCTTTTTTTGATTATGATATTAATGTTTCTGAAGATAAGTTCCTTTTTGCAAAATCGGGAGAAGGGGGAGTGTACACAATACGGCAGATCTATATGCCTCAAAAAAAGCAAACCGATGTAATGATTTATAATGGAAAAGAAGTTAAAAGGACAACAAACCTTCTTTATAATAATAAAAATCTCCTCCATAAAAAAATGGAAAATGATGGTATCAATGATTATGAAACCATTTATCGATATGCTCATGAACTCAGCGACTTCGCAAGTTCATCACTTCTTGGGAACAATGACATAAACGCTTTAGCACAAACAACTAAAAAAAAGGATGGATTGATCATATCCTCAGAAAAAAATGTGTATGAAATGATATGGTCTAAAAGGTTGGAATGCTACAGAGATTTTTTTGGAATGCCTTCAGGCTGTACAGATGTAGTGACTTATCCCATCATTAAAACACATTCCTTGACAGGTATTGACGGAACAAATTTTCCTGTTGTTAGTGATAAAGTAACCAAACTCAATTATTATAATACAGTTTCGGAAACACAGGATCAAAACGGACAATATACATCGTATATTAATGGCTATAATAATGCTTATGCAATAGCTGTTGTGAAAGGAGCTAGATATGATGACATCAAAGATATTCCAAGTATTGCACCTGCCATTACAGCTTCAAATAATGGAGATGAAAGTACGCTTATCACGAAGCTGGATTATCTGAGTAATGACCCTCTACTTTCTGATTATCAAGTAACAACATACACCTATAGACCTTCAGTCGGCATATCTACAATAACCCCTCCTTCAGGTATTAGGGAAAGTTATCATTACGACAGTTCTAACAGGTTGGAAAAAGTAACGGATATCAATGGTAATATTCTTAAAGAATATAAGTATAATTATATTCCAATTGTCTTCTCCAGTACGGAAAAAAGTAAAGCATTTACCAGAATGAACTGTGGGCCCGGAACAACCGCTGGAACTGCTGTATACACTGTAACTGCAGGGAAATACACATCCTTAATCAGCCAAGAGGATGCTGATCAGCAGGCAGAAAATGATTTAATGTTAAATGGGCAGAGCCATGCTAACCTGAACGGAGTTTGTACACCATATGTTTGCACTATTACACCAACTTATCTTGCAGATATATACTACTCCTCATTTCAAGAAATCTCAACCAATCATATTAAAGCTTATTTAAGCTTACCGTTAACAAACTCAAGCGGTGGTCCTACTCCGAATTGGTCTAACGGTATATTTGTTGGGACTTTAGGCTCTTTATGCAGGCCCTCGTCTTATAAAAGTATATATGTAGCATCTGGAGGCAGTTCATGGCACATTTCGATTGCACCGACAGGAGTGGTCACTTTGACATCTACCGGAGGCACATCTCCAGGACCTATATCTCTTACTTTTGAATATGATAAAAACTAATAGGAAATGAAAAAAATAATTATACCTGCCGGAATCTTATTTGCAACTGGAGCTTTATATGGGCAAACAACTACCGAGAATTACATGCGTACCAAAACCTATCTCGAACCTGTAACGGCTACAAGCTCTGCCGCCAAACAGATTCAGACTGTAGAGTATTACGATGGTTTAGGAAGGATAAAACAATCAATTAATGTAAAGGGATCGCCGTCAGGGAAAGATATTGTAAATCATGCGGTATTTGATGATTTTGGCCGGCAAGCGATTAATTATCTTCCCATACCACAAAATACAACGCAAAACGGAGAATTTTTTACAGATCCGTTAGCTAATGGTTCGGATCCAAAAATTTATGGCAGTGAGAAATTCTATTCTGAAAAAATATTGGAAAATTCTCCTTTAGACAGAATCAAAGAAAAAATAAACGTGGGAAATGATTGGAGTGCAAAATCGATCAAATATGAATATGGCACCAATATAAGTGGCGAGGTAAAAAGATACACAGCGACTTTCAATTATTCATCATTGGAGGCCAATATTACTTTATCAGGTAACTATGCAGAAAATTTACTGCACAAAAATACAATCATTGATGAAGACGGTAACCAAATTGTTGAATTTACGAATGGACAAGGCAAAACTTTGTTAGTACGGAAAATACTTAGTGATTCTCTTTATGCAGATACATATTATGTGTATAATAATTATGATCAGCTTGCATTTATTATTCCTCCATTAGCTTCAGCAAGTTCATTGCTAAATGAGCAAATACTTAACGATTTATGTTACCAGTATAAATTTGATGAAAGAAGCAGATTAGTAGAGAAAAAATTTCCTGGGAAAGGATGGGAACAGATGGTATATAATAAAAGTGGCAGAATTGTTCTTTTCAGGGATGCAAATTTAAAAATTGGAATTCCTGGGTTTATTGAAGATGAAGCGTGGGTCTTCACAAAATATGATAAGTTTGGAAGAATTGCATATACCGGTATTTCAAGGGACGGAACGAGCCGAAAAGACATTCAAAATTACGTGGATGGACAGGTCGTCGATTTTGAAGCCAGAGGCGGTAGTCTGTCACTAAGCGGAATAGCTTTAGAATATGGTAATACCACATATCCGACATCCTTATCAAAAATATTAAGTGTAAACTATTATGATACATACCCGCAAGTAAAGCCTGATCCCATATCTTCTATTATCGGACAAAATTTGTTAAGTGATTCGAATACAGCACAATTCAAAACCAAGAATCTTCTTACAGCTTCTTTTATAAAAAATATTGAAGATGACAATTGGACCAGAAATTATACTTATTATGACTTTAAGGGAAGGGTTATAGCAACCCATTCAATTAATTTTTTGGGAGGTTTTACAAGAGTAGAATCTGAACTGGATTTTGCTGGGATTGTGAAAAAGAAGATTACCAAGCATAAAAGATTAAACTCGGATTCAGAAAAAGTTATTACCGAAAACTTCACCTATGATTCCCAGAATAGGTTATTGAAACATACCCATAAGGTAGATAGTAATCCTTCTGAGATTTTATCCCAGAACACCTACAATGAACTTTCCCAGTTAAGTAATAAAAAGGTTGGAAGCTATGCTTCACTCAATGGCGGCGGTATTCTGCAGAGCATTGATTATGTTTACAATATTCAGGGCTGGCTGACACAAATCAATGATCCAGCCAGTTTAGGAAATAATCTTTTTGGCTATAAGATTAAATACCATAAACCGATTTTTAGTAACATAGCGGCAGGAAAGTATAATGGCAATATCACAGAAGTTGATTGGAAATCTACAACTGATGGAGTTTTGAAAAGATATAATTATCAATATGACGGACTCGGCAGATTGTTAAAAGGAGAATATTCAGAGCCAGAGAGTTCAGTTATTGAAAAGCATTATTTTGACGAACAATTAACTTATGACTTAAACGGAAATATTAAAACTTTACAGAGGTTTACAAATCCATCCTCTGGTTTAATTGCAGAAAAAATTGATGATTTGATTTATAATTATGAAAATAATAATTTAAGCAATAAACTTTCTAATATTACGCTGCCGCCTAATGGCGTAAATAATGTATCAGGATATAATGCCTTAGGTTATCCCTATGAGTATGACCTGAATGGTAATATCACTAAGAATATGGATAAAAGCATTGCTAAAGCAACATATAATTATCTAAATCAGTTAAATTACGTAAAGCAAGATGGTGGATATGTACTCACACAATATCTCTATCAGTCGAGTGGCAACAAGATTAGAAAGATAGAAGAAATCCCATTTATACTGAAGTATAAAAAAATTACTGATTACTTCGACGGTTTCCATTATGAAACCCTTACTGAAGGAGGGGGAGATCCTGTTGCAAATCCTATTTTGAAATTTATGCAAACTTCAGAAGGGTATTATAATTTTGAAAAAAATTCATATTTTTATCACTATAAAGATCATCTCGACAATATCAGGTTAACCTTCAGGAAAGACAATATGAACGGCATTGAAATTGTGGAACAAAAGAATTTTTATCCATTTGGATTAGATCACGCTAAATTTTTTCATAACACACAATCCATTTTACCTGATTATGCATATGCATACAATGGCAAAGAATACCAGGCATTTACAGGAATGTATGATTATGGTGCCAGAATGTATATACCGGATCTGGGCAAGTGGGGATCCATAGATCCGCAAGCCGAAAAGATGACGAGCCACAGTCCATATAATTATGCTTTTAACAATCCCATCAGGTTTATCGATCCGGATGGGAGAAGTCCCTATGATTGGGTAGAGCTCAATGGTAAAGTATTCTGGGACAGTAGGGCAACAGATCCTTTTAAAACCAGTATATTGTACGGGAATAATGCCATTTACCATGCTCCGAATTCTTTCGGATATCCGACTACAGACGGGTATGTACTTTTATCATCGAATAGGACATGGATCAGAAACGGAGAGGAATTTACAGCTCCGGAGCATGGTCCTGCCGGAGTCGATTATAATCATGCTCGTGCTATTGAAGCGCAGGCAAAATCTTTCAGTGATTATAGCAATGCCATGGAGGAAACTTATCAGGATACCTGGGGAGATCGAAGTCATATCGCAACTTCTGGGATTTTGATGCCAAGAGATGGAGATTTGCGTTGGGGAGCATTCGAATTATCTTTTTCATTTGAGCAAAATATTTATCTACCTAAAACATATGGCACTATCTCTGGAAGCTTTGTTACAACAGACAGTGGTGAAGGGGGAAGCTTTTTATCCGCAGGTCCGGGTATGGGTACAGATTCCGATGGAAGATCTACATCCATCAATTTCAATATCTATCAGAATACAAACCCATTTGATAATTATATGCATTTTTCAGATTTTTCAGGATGGCAAAAAAACAACTCGATCAGTATTCCTGTACCTCAATTAAGGTCTAACATCAATGCCAACTGGGGAAGCGGATCAACGTATAATTATTTTGGTATAGGCAGAGGAAAACTTGGTATTCCAAGTGCAGCTCACAGTGCTACTTATACTTGGGGTAACGCAATGTGGAGAATAAATTAGTAAATATGGGAAGTATCTATATAGGAATTGTATTTGTTTTTTTTATCGTAACAGTATTGCTGATAGCTTCTTTAAGGTTTAAAACTGTAAAATTTTATATTCCGCTTGGAATTTATATTATGATACTGTTTTTATACGGTTTGAAAGTAACTGCAAACATTAGAAATTATCAATCGTATAATCAGGAGGATTTTTCTGATGTGACAGGAATTTCGATCAACAATGTTATGGTAAATAAAGAACAGTACAAAATGCTTTTTGAAGATTTAAAATATGACGAGTTTAGCTGGGTCAATCATCCAACTAAAAGAAAAGAGTATTTTATAAATATTTTCACCCGAAAAAAAACATATAAATTTAAAGTTTGGGATACTTATAATCAAGGAGTTCTGATATCCAGGATTAAAGATGACGGAAAGGAATTCGTGACAAATAGGAATGACCGTATTCTGCAATATTTAGAATAAAAAAAATAAGGCTATCTCAGCGAGATAGCCTTATTAATTTTCAATATATTTTCCATCAATAACCATTTTGACATATCCTTCCAAATTATATTGCAATAACGCATCGAAGGGAAAAAGCTTTGACATGGAATGCTGTCTGTTTGTATTTATTTTTTTAAATAATTCAAAAATTTCCTTTAAGTTTTCTTCACTGTCAAATGCGAAAGCATTATAAATCGATGGCTTGTAAAATTTAAAATTTACACTTTGAATTATTTTGTTTGTTTTATTTTTATCCCATGAATCCTCATTGGCTTTTTGATTAATTTTTCGTTTACAATATTCAGTAAAATAATTTTCGAAATCCGTTGCTATTATAATTTTATCAATAATGATAGACTTTGTATGAGAGCTCGAAGCTTTAATAGGAGGCGGGATTGTTTCCTGTGCTTCAAACAAAGAAGCAGCACATAAAAAAAAATAAAAAAATAGATGTTTCATGTTGCAATTATTAGAACGAAATATACGTAAATTTTATGAAAGTAGGGTATGGGATTCCTGAATCACCCGCTAGCGCGAGCATCTTGCTCGTGCTCAAACTAATGTTGTTGTAAGCTCCCCTAAAAACAGTACAATTTAAAAGTATAGAATTATTAATTTTAAATTGTAAAAATCACTATGAAAAAGAGCAGATTCAGTCCGGAGCAGATCGCCAAGATTCTGAAGGACTACGATGCAGGAACAAGTAGCGAGGAATTGTGCCGTTTAAACGGCATCAGCCGCCAGACTTTCTATAAATGGCGAAGTAAGTACGGTGGAA
>NZ_LMKA01000110.1 GCF_001421435.1 Chryseobacterium sp. Leaf201 | reverse complement strand
AAAAATAAGTTTTTACAAATATAATAAATAGAAAATAGATTAAGAAGAAATAATCAAAGGAGTTTTTCACAAAGATCATTAATCTGTTTTCAGCACAGAGATTATGTTTACTTTCCTGTAGTCATTGATTCCTGCATCAAAAATTTCGCCCGGGTAATAGCTTACGTTTACTTTTTTGTGTAAAAGAGTGCTGTATTCGTTCGGCAGGTCCCTGTTGGATTCTACCGGAAACACCCAGTACAGCTTAGTCAGAATTTTATTGTCGCCGGCCAGGTGAAAAACCACAAAACTGTTCTTCTCTATTTTTGTAACCGTACCGTTGATGAGCAGTTCCGAATGACGGCTGCCTTTGTTTTTACCATTCTCTCCAAGCTTAAAAAGCTCAATAAAAGTATCCGGGCATTCTTTGAGGAGCCATGTGGCCACCAGTTTCCCGGTTTGTGAAGAATTATCCTGAAGTATATCCAGGTTATAGTCTCTTTTAAGTTCGGCAGCATAAGGCTGTGCGCCCTGTATAATGCAGAGTCCCAGCTTTATCTCAAGCGCTTTTGCGTCAGGATTTTCTGCTTTGGCCTTGGTAAAGCATTCACAGGTATTTTTGGCAATCTTGGTTTTATAGTCCTGGGAAAAACCTGAAACCGACAGTAAAGCGGCTAAAAGAATCCCTGTTTTTTTCATCATGAGTGTATTATATTGTCCAAAGATAACCTTATAAAATAATTACCCTCAAAATACTTATTATATTTGTAAAAATTAATCAATGCGCAAACCGCCCGTCCATAAAAGTTTCCAGAACGCTTTCCGGGGTATTTTCCTGATGATGAAAAGTGAGCGGAATTTTCAAATTGAACTTCTGGCTTTTATGATTAATCTTTTTCTGATTTTTTACCTGAAACTTTCAGTTGCTGATGCCGTTTGTGTCCTGATTGTTTCTTTCGGTGTCCTGGCTGCAGAAATTTTCAATACGTCGATTGAAAAGATCTGTGATATCATCCAGCCTGAATTTGATATACGCATCGGTTTTATCAAGGATATTTCAGCCGGGGCCGTTCTCCTGGTTTCCATTTCTTCCGTGATCGTGGGTATTCTGGTTTACTGGAAATATATTTTCAGCTGATTTAAACCGGCTTGCCTACATAAACAAACCCTGATCTGCCGGATTTTAAAACGGTTTCAATCCTCTGGTAATCGTCTACTTCATATTCATCTGCCTGAAGGATTTCTTCCTCTGTAACCTCAAACAGAATGCCTTTGATTTCATCTTCAGGGTTACCTGAGAACTTCAGGACGGGATGAAATTTCTGGCTGCTTTTCCGTAAAACCTCACGATCCGTAATTTCCAGCATTTCAAGCCTGTAACCTGTTAAAACATCCTGGCCTCCTTTTAAATCCTTTCGAAAGTCTCCATCTGAACCTGCTCTTTCTGCAAGGTTCCGTATGAAAATAAATAAGGCATTAAATATATTTTTCGATGATGGGAATTGCAATTTCAGCCATCAGGCCATATCCTTTTTCATTGGGATGCACACCGTCTCCTGATAATAAGATTTCTTTATCCGGTAAGAAGGCCCTATGAAAATCAATGTACTGCAAAGCATGTTTATCTGCGATATCTTTCAGAATCCTGTTGTACGCCAGAACTTCTGTATTCGTCCTCATTTTTCCCGAAGCTGCCGTTATACCGTCTGCCTTATCGGAAAACGGAAGAATACTCACGAGGTAGATTTCTTCAGCGTACAGTTTTGCGTGTTGAACGGCATTTACGATATTGTTTTTAAACTGTTCAGCGTTTACCATTTGGGCACCGTCTTTTACAGCGAGGTCATTGGCACCGTAACCCAGAAAAACGATGTTTCCGTCTGCTGCATTCCTGGCACTCATTTCATGCGGCAGCCGTCTTAAAAGTCCTTCCGTAGTTTCTCCTCCGATTCCCAGGTTATAAAGGATCAGCTCCTGGCTTCCTTCATTGAATTTCTGTAAGGCATACCGTTTCAGAATATCCACCCAGCCTCCGAATACTCCGTCATATTCGCCATAGGTGATGCTGTCCCCGAAGAATAATCCGTATTTCATCTTCTTCATTTTAATTTATTTTTTTTTGTTTAAAATAATCAATCTAAAACCAATGTGATATTTTTGTGCGATTCTATGATTTCAACTAAAATTTCAAACAGGGTCTGTCCGGTTCCGGCAATCAATCCGTCAAGTTTCTCCTGCGCCAGATCAATATTGAAAGGTTTCCCCTGCCTGATCTTATGTTCGTAAAATCCTTTGGTCAGTTCAAAGCCTAAATCCTTTTTTGATTTGTCTGAATCTTTCCAGATGATTTCAATATCTTCATTGTTTTCAAACATTCCGAAACCGCCGTACAGCATATCATCAAAACCATCCAAGGTCCCAACTTTCCAGTCTGCATCTTTCATCAATACTTCAGAAACCTCTTCATAGAAGCCCGCCAGGTCTGAAAAATGGCTGCCATTAATGACAGCCACTTTCTTGTTATTTTCATTTGAAGTATCCAAATTGTAATTTTAAATATTTCGATTATTCATTTTATTCAAACCTAACGGGTTTTGAAAACCCGTTAGGTTAAAAGCTGTATTTTTAAGCTAAAAGCCAATTGCCGAAAGCTTACTTAAAGTATTCCACTCCGTTTTTAAAGATGTTGTGGTAATTCGCAGTCGGGATGTTTTTCATCAGCCCTTCTGCAAAACGTTCCGGATGGCCCATTCTTCCGAAGATTTTACCGCATGTGCTGGTAATCCCTTCGATCCCGAATAATGAATTGTTCGGATTGAAAGGCATTCCGTGGGCGATATTCCCTTCCAGATCCAGGTATTGTGTGGCAATCTGCCCGTTTTCATACAGCTTCTGAATCTCTGCTTCTGAAGCCATAAAACGGCCTTCACCGTGAGAAATCGGAATGGTGAACACCTGCCCTTTCATTCCTTTTAACCATGGACTGTCATCATTCAGCACCTTCACATTAACCATCTGGGAAATATGCCTTCTGATGGCATTGTGAGCCAGTGTAGGAGAGTTTTCATCCAGATCCTTGATTCTTCCGTAAGGCAGTAGTCCGGATTTTACCAGAGCCTGGAACCCGTTGCAGATCCCGATGATCATTCCGTCTCTTTCCAGCAATTCGTGAACGGCATTTTTCATCTTCTCGTTTTTAAGAACATTGACGATGAATTTTGCAGAGCCGTCCGGTTCGTCACCTGCTGAGAACCCTCCGGAAAAGGCTAAAATCTGTGAAGTCCTGATTTCTTCCACCCACGCATCTATACTTTCATCCAGCAACTGGTGGTTGATATTGATTAACGGCAGGCTGCTCACCACGGCTCCTTCTTTCGCAAAGGCATTCAGGGTATCATACTCGCAGTTGGTGCCCGGGAAAACCGGTAAAAACACTTTCGGCTGAGCAATTCCGTGTTTTTTAATGATGATATTTCTCGGATTAACTGAGTTTAAATTTTCATCCAGTTCAACCGTCAGTTTTTCTTTTTCAACAGTCGGGAAAAGATTTTCAAAAGTCCCGGTGTAGGCCGCTTCCAGATCTGAAAGTTGAGATGCAAGACCATTAATATTCAATACGCCGGAATCTTTTACTTCACCGATAAGCTGAAGGCTGACAGCACTCAATTCTTCTTTGGATTCAATGATTAGGCTGCCGATGTTCTTAGTCAGTAAGATGGTTTCATCAACATTAATTTCAGCACCCAACCTGTTCCCAAAGGCCATTTTTGCCAAAGCAACAGCAATTCCGCCTTCTTTAACGGTTTTTACGGAAACGATTTTTCCGGCTTTGATATTTTCAAAAATAAGTTCAAAAACTTCTTTTAAAGCATTGTAATCCGGAAGTCCGTTTTCCTGGGCCGTATGGTTAAAGAAATAAATTTTATTTCCTTCATTTTTAAATTCCGGAGAGATGATCGTTGCCTTTTCACCATTGGCACAGGCGAAAGAAATCAATGTTGGCGGTACATTCAGGTCCTGGTAGGTTCCGCTCATGGAATCTTTCCCTCCAATGGCTGCCAGACCAAGATTAATCTGTGCATCGTAAGCTCCCAACAAAGAAGCTAAAGGCTTGCCCCATTTTTCAGGATTCTGTCCTAATTTCTCAAAGTATTCCTGGAAACTTAATCTGATATTTTTATAATCGCCGCCCATGGCAACGATTTTCGCTACGCTTTCAACAACTGCATAAGATGCTCCTAACAATGAATTCTGTTTTGAAATTCCGGCATCAAAGCCCCAGCTTGCCAAAGAAACCGTTTCGATATCTTTTGCTCCCAAAATCGGTAAGGTCTGAACACTTCCTTCCATTAATGTCTGCTGGTATTTCCCGCCTAAAGGCATTGCAACGGTTGTTGCCCCGATGGACGAATCAAACATTTCCAGCAAGCCTTTCTGGGAAGCTACATTTTTGTCTTTCAGAATTTCCAGCAGCGCTTCTTTTGTAAAAGGCTGATCCTCCGTTTTCACTTCTTCCAGATGGGTGATCTTTACTTCCTGGCTTTTTGAACAGCCGTTGGTATCTAAGAATTCCCTTGAAAGGTCTACAATTTTATTCCCTTTCCAGAACATCTGCATTCTTCCGGAATCGGTTACTTTTGCCACCTCAACGGCCACAATGTTTTCAGCTTCGCAGAATCGGATGAACTGTTCTTTATCTTTCGGTTCCACCACAACCGCCATTCTTTCCTGAGATTCAGAAATAGCAAGCTCGGTTCCGTTTAAACCTTCATATTTTAAAGGCAATACATCAAGATTGACTTCCAGGGAATCGGCGATTTCACCGATGGCCACGGAAACTCCTCCTGCACCGAAGTCGTTTGATTTTTTAATCAGCTTCGTCACTTCGGGATTCCTGAACAGACGCTGGATCTTACGTTCTTCCACGGCATTTCCTTTCTGAACTTCAGAACTCATGGTGTGGATTGACGTTTCATCCTGTTCTTTTGAACTTCCGCTGGCACCGCCAACACCGTCACGGCCGGTTGCCCCGCCCAGGATAATGATAGAATCTCCGGTGGCCGGTTTTTCACGTCTTACCCAATCTACAGGAACTGCTCCGGTCACAAAACCGACTTCCATTCTTTTGGCTTTGTAGCCTTCATCATAGATTTCGGAAACCATTGTCGTTGCCAAACCGATCTGGTTACCGTAAGAAGAATATCCGTTGGCTGCCTGTTTGGTGATGGTTTTCTGAGGTAATTTCCCCGGTAAGGTTTGATCAACCGGTTCCAGAACATCAGCAGCACCCGTCAGTCTCATCGCCTGGAAAACGTAAGAACGCCCGGACAAAGGGTCTCTGATGGCACCGCCCAAGCATGTGGAAGCTCCTCCGAAAGGTTCAATTTCCGTCGGGTGATTGTGCGTTTCATTTTTGAACAATAAATACCAAGGCTCTTTTTTACCGTCGTATTCTGCTTCAATCCGGATGGTACAGGCATTGATTTCATCTGAAACCACAAGGTTCTCCAGGTTGCCTGTCTTATGAAAATATCTTGCGCAAACGGTTGCAAGGTCCATTAGAGAAATCGGCTTAAGCTCACGGCCTAAGAATTTCCTTTTTTCGATATAATCATTGAAGATGGTTTCCAGTGTATGTTTAAACTGTCCTTCAAACTGAATGTCTGACAATTCTGTTTCAAATGTTGTGTGGCGGCAATGGTCGCTCCAATAGGTATCCAGTACCTTCAGTTCCGTTTCTGTAGGATTTCTTTTTTCAGCCTTGAAATATTCCTGAATAAATTTTAAGTCATCCAGTCCTAATGCAAAACCGTGGTTGTTGTAGAAGTCTGCAAGCTGCGCATCATTAAAATTGATGAAACCTTCATGTATTAAAACTTCTGACGGCTTTTCTTCTGCAGGGATACTGAGTACGGACAAATCCTTTTCCTGAGACTCGACTTTATTGATCACCAGATCTTTGATTTTCACCAAATCAGCTTCGGAAATGCCTTCAAACTGAATCAGTTTACCGCTCCTTACCTTTGATTTTTCATTTTCTGTAAGCAAAGCGATACACTGCTGCGCAGAATCTGCACGCTGGTCATACTGTCCCGGTAAAAATTCCATGGCAAATTGAATGGATGCCGCAGGACTCTCGGTGTGTAAAATATCCGTAACCGGATCTACGAAAGTGCTGTTGACCACTTTTTCAAATTCTCCGTCATTCAATCCGAAGATGTCATATATATTGTACACTTTCACTCCTTTTACTTCCGGAGCTACCGCCTGTACTTCATCAAAAATTTTTGGACTTTCCACATCGAAAACTCCTCTTTTTTCTACGAAAATTCTTTTGTTTTGAGACATTAGATGTCAGATATTTAGTATTATTAGACTTTATTTACTTAGTTTATTCGGGTTATCCGTATGTTCTTTCTGATATTTTTCGGCTTGCTTTATTTCTTTTTTCAGCCACTTTTCAAAAGGAATTTTTTCATTGTCATATTCCAGTGTGAAGACATTTCTGCCGTCTTCTGAGACTAAAAATTTGTAATCTGATAATCCCGCTTCCATTTTTCCGTAATCATAGGCATATACCTGATAAAACGGGAAATTTTCTTTTGGACGTTCA
Source organism: Chryseobacterium sp. Leaf201 (assembly GCF_001421435.1). Taxonomy (GTDB): domain Bacteria; phylum Bacteroidota; class Bacteroidia; order Flavobacteriales; family Weeksellaceae; genus Chryseobacterium. The sequence continues at coordinate 12,361 of NZ_LMKA01000110.1, read as the reverse complement.
ACGATCTCAAAGTATAATTTCTTTTCGTTTTCAGCTATTTTGTTGTAATGATTAACATAATTTATTTCTGAAAGCTTTTTATTGTATTTTTCGAAAAACTGAAGCATGCTCTTCTCTTTTTCACTGTATTGAAATGGATACGGATAATATTTTCCACCAATTTCTACAGCATTTTCAGATTTTGCCACTGGTTTAATAATTTCCCCTTTGAAATTCATTACTCCCCAGGTTCCGCCCACCATTGCTTTGTGTTCATCTTCGGTTTTCTCCCAATCGCAACCGTCACAAAAAGCAGCATATCCATAATTAAAAGATGATGCAAAATCATGTTCAGCTTCAATAATGGTCTTACCGTTCCGGTCTGTAAAACCGACTTTCCCGTTTTTAACAAATCTCCTTACGCTTTCTGAGAAATAATCAGCTCCGTTGTCATAGAAAAATGGCCTGTACAGGAAATTCCCTTTTCTGTCATAGACATATCCCCAGGCATTTTTTTCTTTTACTTCATCTTTTTTAACACCGTCAAAATAAACAGTTTCCCCATCTACCCGTTCGCCATTTTCAATATTTGAAAAAATCCTGAACTGAGCTGGAATGATGATTTTACCCTCCTGATTTTTCACCCCGACCAAAGAATCCTTTGATATGAAATACTTTAAAACGTCTTTCTTCTGGGAAAAAGAAAGTACCGGGACCAATAAAAATGTTAAAAGTATTTTTTTCATATTTTTATTTTAAATTATCAGAATTTCTTGCCTGGATAATTATGATGTACACTTAAAAGTTCAAAATGAGCGTCTCTTTCATATATTAAATAAGAACCATCACTGAGAATAACTGCAGATGAACCACACTGGGCTTTATTTTTAAAAATAAGTTTTTCGAGAATCCCACGGTCATCAATAATAATCGTATTATCCCAAAGCTTTAATTTATTAAAATTTTTTCCCGGCTGCCGGAAGTTATAGGCAATTGCCGTTTCAAAAGCTGTATTAAAATCTGAAATATGGGCCTGAAAATTTTCTACAATTTTATCAATATATTTCTTACTCTTAAAATCCAGCTGATTCCAGCAATTTTCATTATTGAAATCATACTTGATGAAAACTGTATCTTTCACCTGTAGATTTTTTGAGATCAAATAATCTTTAAATTCGCTGTATTCTTCTTTTGTCAGTTGAAAACTATTTAAATCCTTCGATGAAATCTGAGCAAAAGTTTTTACTGAAAATATACTCAGAAATAAGAAAAGAAATACAGGAAATATATTCTTCATAATTATTTAATTCCAAAAAATATGCAGCCGAAAAGACTGCATATGGATATTTATACTTTAAGATCTGCTTCCAAACCTATCAGTTCTTTATTTGCGTCAATAATCGGCTGAACTTCATTGGCAATGAATTCTTCCGTCTGGATCGGCGCAAAACCGATAAAGTTTTTAGGATCTAAAACTTCTTTTAATTTTGATTTGTCTAATTTCAGGGAATCATCGTTTAAGATTCTTTCGATCAGGTCATTTTCTTTCCCTTCTTCTTTTACTTTTTTGGAAGCTTCCATGGAATGAACCCTGATTACTTCGTGGATTTCCTGACGGTCACCGCCGGCTTTCACTTCTTCCATGATGATGTATTCCGTCGCCATGAAAGGAAGCTCTTCCATAATATGTTTGTTGATTCTGTTCGGATAAACCACGATTCCGTTCATGATGTTATTCCAGATTAACAGAATGGCATCAACCGCTAAAAATGCCTGTGGAATGGTGAGTCTCTTGTTTGCAGAATCATCCAGTGTTCTTTCAAACCACTGTGTTGACGCTACCATGGCAGAACTTGTTGTTAAAGACATCACGTATTTTGCCAATGCCCCGATTCTTTCGCTTCTCATTGGGTTACGTTTGTACGCCATTGCCGATGAACCGATCTGGTTTTTCTCGAACGGTTCTTCAACTTCTTTAAGATTCTGAAGTAAACGTAAATCATTCGTGAATTTATGTGCAGACTGCGCGATATTTCCTAGTAAAGCTACTACTTTCGCATCAATTTTACGGTCGTACGTCTGTCCGGAAACCCCGAAAACCTTTTCAAAACCGAATCTTTTTGACAGTTCTTTATCTAAGTGTTTTACTTTAGAATAATCACCATTGAAAAGCTCAAGGAAACTTGTAGCAGTTCCCGTGGTTCCTTTTACACCTCTGAAACGCAGTGTTTCTAAGAAGAAATCCAGCTCTTCAATATCAAGAACAAGACTCTGTAACCAAAGCGTTGCTCTTTTTCCAACGGTCGTTAACTGAGCCGGCTGAAAATGCGTGAAACCTAAAGTAGGCAGATCTTTATACTGGATGGCAAAATCCGAAAGATTTTTCATCACGTTAACCAGCTTTTTCTTTAAGATCAAAAGCCCGTCGCGGATCTGAATTAAGTCGGTATTGTCTCCTACAAATGCTGAAGTAGCTCCCAAATGGATAATCCCTTTTGCTGAAGGCGCCACATCACCATAGGTGTGAACGTGAGCCATTACATCATGACGGAATTTTTTCTCATACTCTGCTGCTTTATCATAATCAATGTTTTCTGCATTGGCTTTTAACTCAGCGATCTGCTCATCTGTAATGTCAAGCCCGAGGTCTTTTTCGATTTCAGCAAGAGCAATCCAAAGCTGTCTCCAAGTACGGAATTTGTTATTGTGTGAGAAATTAAATAACATTTCTTCACTGGAGTAGCGCTCTTCCAATGGATTTTTGTAGGAATTCATTCTTTCTTTACTTTTAGATGCACAAAAATACGGATTTTGGTTGAGAGAGAAAAATGCTTTTTTACGGAGGATTTCCGTGCGGCAGCCTTTTCATAATGATGCTTAACCAAACCTAACCGTTTTTAGAACCCGGCACCTGGCCATGATGCACCGGTGAGAGAAGCTGAAGCGGAAACAGATAATTACACAACGGTTCCATATCATAAAAATCAAGGGAAGTAAAAAAGCCACTCATGTCTGAGTGGCCTGTATGGATTATTTGGTCCAGTTGATTTTTGAATGTTTCACCTCTTCGGAACTGGTTCCGATCATGATGTCAAATTCTCCCGGCTCCCAGTCGTACTTAAGATCGCCGTTATAAAATTTAAGGTTTTCCGGAGTAATATCGAAGGTTACTTTTTTAGATTCCCCTTTTTTCAGCATTACTTTCTGGAATCCTTTCAGTTCTTTGACAGGTCTGGTGATGGTTCCCACCAAATCCCTGATGTACAGCTGCACCACTTCTGCCCCGTCATAATTTCCGGAATTGGTAACCGTTACAGATGCCTGAACGGTCTGATTCCCTTTCGGATTGGCATTGGAAACCGTAATATCCGAATAGTTGAATTTTGTATAGCTCAATCCGTAGCCAAACGGATAAAGCGGCGTGTTGCACTCATCCATATAATTGGAACGGAATCTCTGGTATTCACATTTTTCTGTCAGTTTCTGATCCAGCGGACGGCCTGTATTTTTAGCATTGTAATAAATCGGTACCTGCCCTAAGCTTCTCGGGAACGTCATCGGCAGTTTTCCGGAAGGGTTTACTTTTCCGAAAAGAACATCTGCAATAGCGCTTCCTGCTTCTGACCCCGGGAACCATGCATTCAGAATGGCATCAGGCGTATCTTTAACATTGGTTAAGGCTAACGGACGGCCCGTAAACAATACCATGGCGATCGGTTTTCCGGTTTTTTTCAGTTCGTTCAGTAAATCTACCTGAGACTGGGGAATAGTGATTTCTGTTCTTGATGAAGATTCACCGCTCATTTCCGCAGATTCCCCGATGGCCAGGATGATAACGTCTGCTTTGCTTGCAACGTCCACGGCTTCTTTTAATAAAGCTTCTTTGGAACGGTTGTCCCGGTCGGTTTTCTTGCCGTGTGCTGCATAAATATCTTCCAGTTTAGCATCGTAATCAATATTAGCTCCTTTTGCAGACAGGAATTTCACTTCTTTACCATAGTTTGCCTGAAGGCCCTGCATCAGATTGACGGAAATGGCATGTTTCGTTGCCACACTCCAGGTTCCGGCCATGTTCATTGAGTTATTCACCAACGGACCGATTACGGCAACGGTTCCTGATTTTTTCAACGGCAGTACCTGGTTGTCGTTTTTCATCAGTACCATCGACTGGGCAGCAACATTTCTGGCAATATTGCGGTTTTCCATGCTGTACACTTCTTTTGCCGCTAATTTGGCGTCGCCGTGCTTGTATGGATTATCGAATAAGCCTAAATCATATTTTGATTCCAGAACCCTTCTGGCTGCCATATCAATTTCAGCCTGGGTTACTTTTCCTTCAGCTAAAGATTTCTTTAAAGTGGTTAAAAAACCTTCGCCTACCATGTCCATATCAACTCCGGCTTTCAGCGCCAATGCGGAAACCTGCTGAAGGTCTCCCATTCCGTGGTCTACCATTTCATTGATCCCGGTATAATCGGTTACGACGAAGCCTTTGAATTTCCATTGGTTCCTCAATATTTCCGTCTGAAGCCATCTGCTTCCGGTAGCCGGAACGCCGTCCACTTCGTTGAAAGAAGCCATTACCGAGGCAACACCTGCATCAACAGCGGCTTTATAAGGCGGGAAATATTCATTGAACATCCTTACGTGGCTCATGTCTACGGTATTATAATCCCTTCCTGCTTCTCCTGCTCCGTATAAAGCAAAATGTTTAACACAAGCTAAGATATTCGTTCCGTTGGCAAGGTCTTTCCCCTGATAACCGTATACCATATTTTTGGCAATCTCGCTGCCTAAATACGGATCTTCGCCGGAGCCTTCGGAAACCCTTCCCCATCTCGGTTCACGGGAAATATCCACCATCGGAGAGAACGTCCAGTTAATTCCGTCTGCCGCTGCTTCTCTGGCTGCTACTCTGGCGGACTGCTGAACCAGGTTCATATCCCATGAAGCTGCCAATCCTAAAGGAATGGGAAATGTAGTTTCATACCCGTGGATCACGTCCATCCCGAAAATCAAAGGAATTTTCAGGCGGCTGTTTTCAACGGCTACTTTCTGTACGGCTTTTATTTTTTCTGCACCTTTTATATTGAACAGTCCACCGACTAATCCCTGCTCCACTTTTTTACCGATGTCTGAACTTTTTGCCAGTCCTGTTGTGAAATCACCGGAACTCGGTAAGTTCAGCTGTCCGATTTTTTCATCCAATGTCATTTTAGACAAAAGATTATCCACAAAAGCTTTTTTCTTTGACTGATACTTGGCAGTCTGGTAAGACTGAACAGGCTTCGTTACCATTTCCTGTGCTGAAAACACAGGAGCAAGAGCCAGAGTGGCCATTACAATTAACTTTTTCATAAATCTATCTTCTTAATTATAGTTCTTTTTTTGTTTTAATAATCATTTATTTTAACGCAAAATCCGCTAAGCTTTTTATCATAATTGTTGCTAATATTGAGTTCGCAAAAACGCTTTATTCAACCGAGGCCGCAGCTTTTTTTCTGATTATTATTAATTTTAAATGAATTATTTTTCTTTTCTTTTTGACAGCATCCATTCATACAATGCAGGATTTGAATAGGTTGAATCTCAGGAATTGTGGTTGTCATTCGGGAAAATGGTTAATTCTGCCGTTGGATTTACCGGATGAAGTGCCTGATAAAAATTCAAAGCGTTTTCGGGTAAAACGACATCATCCATTCCGCCGTGAAAGATTTTCATCGGCAGGTTTTCATACTGGTCGATGTTGGCATACATCACCCGGTCTGTAGGAGCACATACTGAAACGACGGCAGCAAACATTTCAGGATGTTCCATCGCCAGCTTCAACGTTCCCCAGCCTCCCATGGAGAGTCCGGTAAGGTAAATCCTGGAAGGATCGATTTTATATTTCGCCTGGATTTCTTTTATGAGATGATAGACCGTTACAGTATCCCACCAGGTATCTGCCGGGCACTGCGGTGCTAAAATTGCTACCGGTTCCTTAATCAGGTTTTTATAGGTGAACGGACTGTGTGCCTTTACGATTTCCAGATTATTCCCCCGTTCTCCTGATCCGTGGAGGAATACGATTAACGGGACATTTCCTCCGGCTTTCCGGGGATAATCCAGAATGTATGATATTTTCTCCTGTCTTTTAATTTCTTTATTGAGTTCCGCTTTGATTTCCTGAGCATTAAGGCCCAGTGAAAACGGCAGAAACAGAAGGGGTATGAATTGCAGTCTGAGTTTCATATGAGAATTTTTGTTAATTAGCCCCGATTGCAGCATCTGTCTGAGCTCATTTTTCTTTGAAAAAAGAAAAATAGCGAGTGCGGAAAGCGGGAAACAGCTTCAAATTTATAAAAATCTACATGGTATCCGGCATGATGGGCCGACTTATAAAAATTATTTAATATTGTATTTGGGTGAGGTAAAACTTAATTTTTTCAGTCCCTGCTGAATTTCCGGTGCATTCATGAACAGCTTCCATAAAAATCCGGTCCGGTAATTTTCAATCATCGGGGCAATGGTTCCCTGGTCGATGGCCAGATATCTTGGGGTAGTCCAGTTGTTATAATGGATTGATGTTGCGTCGTAAGGCCCTGCGGAACCGATAAATTCAGGTTTCTGTGTGTAGATAAACCTTAGGAAATCCATGGATTCTTTCGGGGTGTACGGAAAACTGCTCAATGCTGCTGTTGGCGTAATCACGCCACGGTCATTCTGCGGGAAATGCGCGTCATAGCCGGTGCCTCCATCCTGGTTTCTTGAATAGCTTGCCGTCAGTCCCCAATAGTCCGGGCCGTAGCCTTTCCACTGTTTTGGATTTTCAACGCAGTATTTATAATCGATGAGGACCTGGTTTCTGTTGAGATCAAAGTAATTTTTAATGAGTTTATCAGAAAGGTTGGTCGGATCCAGGCCGATATAGGAATAATGGGCCCAGAACAGCGGCCCCCCATATTCTTCCGCGCCATTGTGTTTTACGTACATCGGAAGCCCGTATTTTTCTTTGTCTGAAAGATAGGTCTCGTTTCTTGTCCAGCCTTTGTAATAGGTTTCTGCATCAATTGAATAAGTTGGTGAAGATGCTGCCAGAATGTAGGTGATCAGGCATTCGTTGTATCCCTGCAGCGGAAAATTCATTTCCCACTGGTAATCCGGCGACCAATGCCAGTACAGGACTTTTTCACCACCTTTGGTGTACCAGTTCCACTGAATCCCCTTCCACAGTTCATCACATTTTTTGGCCAAGGCTTTTTCTTCGGCATTTCCATTCTTAAAATATTCGCGGACCATTAAGATGCCGGACGTCAGGAATGCCGTTTCCACAAGATCCCCGCCATTGTCTTTTTTACCGAAAGGAACGGTTTTTCCGGTTCCGCCATCAATCCAGTGTGACCAGGCTCCTTTATGGCGGTCTGCTTTTGCCAGGAAATCCATCATGGTGGTCAATCGTTTCACCGCCTCTTTCCTCGGAACGAACCCTCTCTCTACTCCCACAAGAATTGTTGCTAAACCAAATCCTGATCCGCCTGTAGTGATTACATGTTTATCGTTATCGGGATAAATGTTGTCTTCGTGGTAACGTTCCCGGCCTAACATGGAATTAGGTTCTGCAAAATCCCAGAAATACTTAAGTGCGTCTTTCTGAATTTTGTCCATTAATTTTTCATCTGAAATACCTGCTGAAACATTTTTGTTTTGGGAAGTATTTTGATGGGTTGACAGTCCAGTTTTACAGGAAATGAGAACTAGCGAAATACTTAAAATTGATATTATACCTAACTTCATATAAATTTCAATTTAAAAATTTAAAATTGGTTAAAAAAATAACCAAAGTTAAACTTTGGTTATTTTTATTTATAAAAACTCTTAGTAACCAGGGTTTTGGGTAAATAACCCATTACTTTGGTTCATTGCATCCAATGGAATTGGGAAAAGCTCATTTTTCCCGGCTGTAAATCCTTTAGAAGCTAATACTGTAGCGGCCTGACCCGTTCTAACCAAATCTGGGAATCTGTCATTTTCCATAGCCAGTTCTACTCTTCTTTCCTGCCAGATAGCATTTCTTAGAGTACTTTGTGTAGAGGCTGTAGTATTTCCTAAGCCCGCTCTGTTTCTAACTTTATTGATATTAGTAATCGCCATTGCGGTATTTCCTAATTCGTTTGCAGCTTCTGCATTTATTAAAAGAATATCTGCAAATCTTAAGATTCTGATATTTTGAATTGAGCCGTATCCACAAGCACTGTTGTTTAAAGAGGTTGGAACGTATACTTTTTGGTTCCACATATTTCCTGCGTTAGGATCTCCTTTTTTAATTAGATCACCTTCCAAAGTAGTTTCACCTTCTCTTAAGATCGTTAATTCTTTTCTGACATCTCCTGCTTCAAATGCATTTTCTAAAGCTGTGGTTGGGGTAAAGAATCCCCATCCGAACTGGTTTCTTACTCCCTGAACTTCTGCATACTGGCTTCCTCCAAATCCAGGAGCACAATCGCAATTAACCTCAAAAACAGATTCAGTTCCGAATTCTCCCGCTGGTCTGAATAAGTGATTGAAATCAGGATCCAAAGAATATCCCATTGCAATGACCTGATTGGATGTATCGTAAGCCTTTTGATAATCTTTCATGTAAAGATACACTTTAGAAAGTAATCCTAAAGCACCCCCTTTGGTCACTCTACCGCGATCTGCTGCAGAATAAGTTTGAGGTAAAACTGCTGCAGCCTCCGTTAAATCCTTAACAATAAAAGCGTAAACTTCAGCTGCTGAATTTCTTGGTTTCGTATAGATTTTATCAGCTGGAAGTCCGTCGAAGATAGGAACACCACCGTAAATTCTTACCAAATTGAAATAGAAATAAGCTCTCAACATTTTGGTTTCAGCGATTAATCTATTTTTAAGCGTACCATCCATATCGATTTTTGGCACATTGGTAATCACCTGATTCGTTCTATTCACAGCTTGCCACTGCCCTATCCAATATGCTCTTACGCCCTCATCACTGCTGGTGAATGTAAAGTTATCGTAAGCGTTGATAAATGATGCGTCTCCTGGATTAGATCCTTTTTCTACATCATCACCTGTTACTCCAAACACATATTGTGCAGGAAAACCTGTATTTTCCCAACTTCTTAAAAAGCTGTAGACAGCGGTAGTTGCACGCATAGCATCGTCTTGTGAGGTAAAGAAATTTTCTACGTCAACCTGACCTTCATCTGGAATATCTACAAAATCGTCATTACAACTTACGAGAAGTGAAAATAGAGATAGTGTTAAAAATATTTTTTTCATGATTTTTTTTATTAAAATGTTAAGTTCATACCCATTGTATAAATCGCTGAAATTGGGTAAATATTATTATCAATTCCCATATTTACTCTGTCTGAAGAATTAATTTCAGGAGAAAAGCCATTATACTTGAAGCTCGTCCATGGGTTTTGCGCACTTATGTATAGTCTGAGTTTGGTAAGAGATAAAGATTTAGCTAGATCTTTAGGTAAATTATATCCTACCTGAATGTTTCTGATTCTAATATAGCTTCCGTCTTCAACATAGAAACTATTTGGTAAAATGATGGATTGGTTAGACGTGATCATCGAATTGGTATTTGACGTACCTGCACCCTGCCATCTGTTTTTGTACATGTCTAAATCCCAAGTTTCATTTCCAAAACGCTGTTCACGGTTATAATTATAAATTTTATTTCCAAATACGCCCTGGAAATCTACAGCAATATCAAAATCGTATACATTTAAATTAACCCCAAACCCATATGTTCCTTTTGGAATAGGACTTCCTAAGAAAGTTTTATCTCTTGAATCAATCAGTCCGTTACCATCCTGATCAACAAACTTAAACCATCCGGCTTTTGCACCTGCTTGTCCTGAAGCCGCTGCTTCCGCATCTGTCTGGAATACACCGGCAACATCATATCCGTAATACGAACCTACAGCCTGACCAGCCTGCAGTCTAACGATAGAGTTTCCGAATAAACTTGCACCAGTCTCTAAATATGATCCACCATAAACTGAAGTGATTTCATTTTTAAGAGAAGTAAAATTACCATATAATCCAAAGCTTACATTGTCACTTAATTTAGAATTGTAATTTGCTGAAACTTCAAATCCTCTGTTGTTGAATGAGTATGCATTCGTTCTGAATGCATTCCAGTTGGCGGCTCCAGAAACGGTCCCCTGAAAAACTGTATAAACAACATCTTTTGAATCTTTATCAAAATATGCAGCATCAATTTTAAGCTTATTATTAAACATTGCCATCTCTAAACCTACGTCTCTTCCGACAGTAGTTTCCCAGCCAATAGAAGTATCAACAAAAAGATCTATTGTTGCTGCAGGATATGCTGTATTTCCGAAGTAAGCACCACCTCCGATAATAGATATGTTTTCGTTAAAACCTCTACCTACATTAGGATTACCCAGCTCACCGTAACTAGCTCTCAATTTTAATAAATTGAAAACATTCTGCTCACTCATAAAGTTTTCCTTAGATATTACCCAACCGGCACTTACAGCAGGAAATATTTTGGCCCTATCAACATTAATCTGCGAACTGGCATCTCTACGAAGAGAGGCGTTTAACAAATATTTTCCTTTATAATCATAATTTAATCTACCAAAAAAAGATTCAACTCTCTGTTGATCTTGTTCAACCCCAAGATCAGATCTATCAATACCACTTATGAAAAACTGATTTGATCCATTAGAAATATTCAAAGAGCCATTGGTTCCATCATACGGTATACCTCTTGAAGACGCATATTCCTGTGAAATAGTAGTTCTCGTTCTCGAGAAACCTGCTAATACATCAAAATTATGACTTCCAAATTTTCTTTTCCAATTGATGGTATTATCCCAAACGTAATTGCTGTTTCTGAAATTTCTGGTAACCAAAGTAGACGGTACTTGGTTTGCTAAAGGAACGTAAGTTAGAGTTGGTGTATATTCATACTGACTTGGGTTGTAATTATCACTAGCGTAACTAATTCTGAAAGTAAAATCTTTCAAAAATTTCAATTCCCCCCAGATATTGTTCAACATTCTCTCCTGTCTTACCTGCGAACGGTACAAGTCTAATTTTGCTCTAGGATTCGGTATTGAATATCCGTTGAAAAACTGATAATTACCCGTAGTAGAATTCAAAACAGAGAAGATTGGCGGTGCTGTGTAAGCATCCAATAAAGGATTCTGAGCAATGTCAGTTCTCATCTTGGAGAAACTGAAATTATCTCCAATAGTGATATTATCTGTAATTTTATAACTAAGGTTAACTTTAGTATTAAATCTATTGAAACCGCTTCCTGAATTAATTCCTTGACCAGCAGCTAAATTACCTTCGTCTTGTAAATATCCTACACTTCCGTAATAATTCAGGTTTCCTATACTCCCCATTGCTGAGAAGTCGTTAGCATTAATAATACTTGTACGGAAAATTTCTTTAAACCAATTGGTATCTGCAGGGAAATTTGATCTGCTGATAGAACCTGCGCTTGAGCCAGTATCATTTATCAGCTTTTCATTGTATAATTCTATGTACTGATCGGAATTTACCATTTTTGGCACATTGGTAACCTTTTTAAATCCTAAATAAGAATTAAGATTATAAACCGGTTTGCCTTTTCCTGTTTTAGTTTTAATGATCACTGCACCATTAGCTGCCTGAGCTCCAAAAATTGCTAAACTGGATGGATCTTTCAAAACACTCATCGATTCTATATCTTGAGGATTAAGATAAGAAATATCATTTGTGATCATTCCATCAACTATAAAGACCGTATTTCCTGTAAGAGAACCTACTCCTCTGATATCTACTCTTGGTGAACCTCCGGGAGTTCCAACATTTGTTATATTTACTCCTGCAAGTTTTCCCTGTACAGAACTCAACGGATTTGCATTGGGTCTGTCAGCTAAATCTTTTGCGGTAACTAATCCAATACTTCCCGTAATGTTCTCCTTTTTCTGCGATCCATACCCGATCATCACCACCTCTTCAATTTTCTGTTCCTTGGCAACAGTATCTCCGGGTGTAGTCTGCGCATTGATATTCATACCGAAGTAGAGAACAGCAATGAGACATGAATACTTTAAATCACTTTGTTTCATATAGTTTAATTTTATTCGTACAATCAATCTGAGAAGAAATTAATCTTTTCATGCTTTTTTATTAACAATAACTTATTCTCAAAAAAAGACATTGTTCAAAATTATAAAAATATCTTCAATAATGTTAATTTGACCTGATTATTTTATTCTGATTTTTAGCCAAAACAATTTAGCCAAATCACAACCATATCTTTTGAATTTTAAATAATTATTAACAATAACTCTAATTTCAAACACAATCAAATATTAATTAAGAATATGGGTTATTAAAT
>NZ_LMKA01000109.1 GCF_001421435.1 Chryseobacterium sp. Leaf201 | reverse complement strand
AAAATTATATTAATTTGAAATTGCCATAATAGATTTATTGAACAAATTCTGAAATCTGGTAATTCCATGACTTTAATAAATAATAATTATACATTACATATGAAAAAGGTATTGTTAGCTGCTGTTTTTTTAGCAGGATTCAGTTTTTCCTATGCCCAGGAAGCGAAAGCGGGTGTTGATCCGAAAGAAGATAAAGATCTTATGACCTGGTATCATAAAGATTTTACAACAACAAAAGTATACGGAGTTAATACGGAAAACGCATATAAATTTTTAGAGTCCAAAGGACTTAAACCAAAAACGGTAGTGGTAGGTGTTCTGGACAGTGGAGTTCAGGTAGACCATCCGGGATTGGTTAAAAATGTATGGGCAAACCCTAACGAAGTTCCGAATAATGGAAAAGATGATGACGGAAACGGATACATTGATGATATCCACGGATGGAACTTCATCGGCGGTAAAAGTGCAGATATTGACATCGACAATATGGAGGTTACCCGTGTGGTAAAAAAATACAAGCCTCTTTTTGAAGGTGATGATTCTGCAAAAAATAAAGAAAATCAGGCTAAGATGCCGGAAGACTTTGCCATGTATATGAAAGCTAAGGAACTTTTCACTAAGAAAAGTGTTGAGGCCAGACAGAGCGTTCAGATGTATACCATGATCAATGATGCCATTCCTACGATGGTAAAATTATTAAACGGCAAACCGGTTACGCCTGAAAACGTGGCTGCCATAAAACCATCAGAACAGAAAGAAGCAATGGCTGTTCAGGTTCTTACTCAGGTTTCCCAGAGTCCTGAATTCAAGGGTAAATCTGCTGCTGAATTTGAAAAAGCAATGAAGGGACAGATGAAGGAAGCACTGGATTATTTCGGACCTCAGTCTAAACAGTATGACCTGGATTATGACCCGAGAAAAGAAATCGTAGGAGATAACTATGACAACTATGCTGAAAAATCATACGGAAACAATCATTACGAAGGTCCTGATGCAGAACACGGAACCCACGTAGCAGGGATCATCGCAGGACTTCCCAACGGAAAAGAAGTTCAGTATGGCGTTGCTTCAAAAGTAGCTAAAATCATGTCCGTAAGAACCGTTCCGAATGGTGACGAAAGAGATAAGGATGTGGCAAATGCCATCAGATATGCTGTGGATAACGGTGCAAAAGTTCTAAACATGAGCTTCGGTAAGCCGGTTTCTCCGGGTAAAAATGTGGTTTGGGATGCTTTCAAATATGCTCAGGACAAAGGTGTTCTTTTGGTAAAGGCAGCAGGGAATGAAAATGAAGATGTAGCGGAACATTTGGCTTATCCTACCAACTTCAAGAATGTAGCTGATGAAAAACCGTTTGTGAATAACGTTCTAGTAGTAGGAGCAAGTACCAATGACAACAATGCTTTGAGAGCTGGATTCTCCAACTTCAATAAAAAAATGGTGGATGTTTTTGCTCCGGGACAGGAAATCTATTCTACTGTTCCTCACAATGAGTATAAATATCTGCAGGGAACATCAATGGCTTCTCCGGTTGTAGCAGGTGCAGCGGCCGTGTTACTGGCTTATATGCCTAACCTGACACCGGCTCAGATCATTGAATCTTTAGTGAAATCCAGCAATGCAAGCACAGCCAACCAGTTTGGTGACTTTTCGCAGGCAGGAGGGGTAATTGATCTTAAGAAAGCCGCTGAATATGCATATGCCAACTATTATAACGGAAAATCAGGTTCTGCAAAAAAAGCTGAAAAATCCGCAAAAAAGAAAGCTAAAAAATAACATATCTTCCTGTATTTAAGGTTGAATCATAAAAAGTCCGGAATGTCCGGGCTTTTTTTATTGCTATATTCCAATTTTGGCACGGTTTTTTGTGACTTATACATAACAAAATAATAAACAACAAAATGAAAAAGTTACTATTTGCAGGGATGTTGGGAGCGTCACTCTTTGCAGTGTCTTGTTCCGGAGTCAAAAATGCACAGACCGCCCAAAACCAAAGATCAGAATTCCTTAAAATGAAAGGTGATTGGCAGATCGTCAGCATCAATTACGATAAACAGTTTAAAATCAAACCCTTTGATGACGGTGTTGATGCACAGTGTTTCGTAGGAAGCCACTGGCGACTGATTCCTAACAACTGGACGGGCGCTTATACCTTGAACGGAGGCGGTACATGCGGAGCCGGATTTACACAGCCGATTAAAATTGATGTCGTAAGTGGTAACACATTCAGCTTCAAGAAAATTGCTGACGGAACCAAAGCCAAGCAAAATACACTAGGCTATACTTTAACTTTAACAAATCAGGCGACAGACCAGTTCTCTCTTGAGCAGAATGTTCCTTTTAACGGAGAAAATGTAAGGGTTACTTACAACTTCGAGAGAGCGGGAATGAAATAAATAACTTAAATATTAAACAAAATGAAATTTACAAAAACATATATAGGAGCACTTTTCTTATCATCAGCTTTATTGCTTACGAGTTGTGAAGCGGTACAGAATTCTAACCACCAGCAGAGAGGTACTGCAGTAGGTGTGGCATCAGGAGCTGTACTTGGAGGTATCCTGGGAAATAATGTAGGAAAAGGAGGTAACGGGGCAATCGGTGCTGTACTTGGAGGTATTGTAGGTGGCGTTGCCGGGAATGTGATCGGTAATAAAATGGACAAGCAGGCAAGAGAAATTAAAGAAACTTTACCGGGTGCTGAAGTAGAAAGAGTAGGAGACGGTATTAAAATTACCCTGAACGAAAGCATCGTGAATTTTGATTTTAATTCTTCTGCATTAACAGGCGTTGCCAAAACAAACCTGGATAAACTGGCTCAGGTATTAACCAATAATCCTGATACCAATATTAATATCTACGGCCATACAGACAGCAAAGGTACAGATGAGTACAATATGAATCTTTCTGAAAGAAGAGCAGATGCTGTAAGATCCTATCTGTCAGGAAAAGGAATTGCGTCCAATAGATTATTTGCGAAAGGTGAAGGGGAAGCCATGCCGGTTGCTACCAATGACACAGATGCAGGAAGAGCAAAAAACAGAAGAGTGGAATTTGCAATTACTGCGAATGAAAAAATGATTAATGAAGCTCAACAGGGGCAGTAATTATTTAACATATAAATATTTTCTAAAATAACCGCTTTTGCGGTTATTTTTATATTTTTATGCTGCTATTTTTTAAATCACTATTTTTGCATCTGAACTCACATAAATGAAGAAATATTTAAAGCTGCTCCGTGTGGAGCAATGGGTGAAAAACCTGTTTGTTTTTGTTCCTCTGTTCTTTTCAGGTAACATCAAAAACCTTGATTTACTGACCAAAAGTATTTTTGCTTTTATCATTTTTTCATTAGCAGCCAGTGTCGTTTATATTTTAAACGACTATAATGATATCGAAGCAGACAGAAAACATCCCGAAAAAAGAAGAAGGCCGTTAGCCAGCGGCGCCATCTCAAAATCACAGGCCATAGCTATTTTTGCAGGGCTTATTATTGCAGATATCGCACTGGTATTCTTTGCCCACGCTTATTTTCAGGAGAGTTTATGGAAGTTTGCGACCATCGTAGGCTTTTATTTTGTAATGAATCTCGCCTATACCTTTAAATTAAAGCATGTTCCGATTATTGATATTTCAATTATTGCCATCGGTTTTGTGCTCAGGGTACTGGCCGGCGGATATATGACGGGCATCAGCATTTCACAGTGGGCAATTCTATTGACTTTTGTTCTGGCACTGGTATTGGCCATAGGCAAGCGGAGAGGTGAACTGATCAACGCACAGGTCTCAGGAAAAACAAGGCGGGCGCTGGACGGATATAACGTACAGTTTGCAGATATTGCCCTTTCTATTTCCGTAACGCTGGCCATTATGTGTTACCTGATGTTCACATTGTCACCCGAAGTGCAGGCAAGATTCCATTCCCGGGTTTTTTATACCGTGATTTTTGTTGTATTTGCTTTTTTAAGATACCTGCAGCAGACCCTGGTATACAACAGGACAGAATCTCCTACCAAAATTGTTTACCGAGACAGGTACATCCAGATCACTTTATTATTGTGGGTTGCTGCGTTTTTAATCCAAATCTACTTTAAAAAATGAAGCCGAATTTTATACAGAAAGTCACCAATTGGGGCAACTATCCCATAGTGGAGAAAGAAATGAAGTCGGATGACAGCTTCCGGAAAATAAAAGAATTTATACTGGACCATAATGAGGTCATCGCAAGAGGGAACGGACGATGCTACGGTGACGCTTCATTGGGCGAACATATATTTTCAACAAAGAAATTAAATAAATTCATCAGTTTTGACCGCCTGAACGGGGTTATCGAATGCGAATCCGGGGTTCTGCTTTCAGATGTGCTCGAGATTTCAGTTCCGCAGGGATATTTCCTGTATGTCACTCCGGGGACGAAGTTCGTTTCTGTAGGTGGGGCTATTGCATCTGATGTACACGGGAAAAACCACCATGCAGAAGGCTGCTTCTCAGAATATGTCATTGAGTTTAAACTGATGATTGAAAACGGTGAAGTCATTACCTGTTCAAGAGAGGAAAATGCAGATAAATTCTGGTCAACCATCGGAGGGATGGGCCTTACCGGAATTATCCTGACGGCAAAATTCAAGCTTAAGAATATAGAATCCGCCTACATCCGCCAGGAAAGCATCAAAGCGGAAAACCTGGATGAAATTTTCAGGCTGTTTGATGAGAGTGAAAGCTGGACCTACACCGTTGCCTGGATCGACTGTCTGCAGAAAGGAAAAAATTTAGGAAGAAGTATTCTCATGAGAGGGGAACACGCTTTTCAGCATGAGCTCCCTCAGAATCTGAGAGAGAAGCCTCTGCGTTTAAAAAAGAAATTTGAACCGACGGTTCCTTTCTACTTTCCGGGGTTTGTTTTAAATGCGCTTACGGTAAAGCTTTTCAATCTGCTGTATTTTAACAAACAGAGAAAGAAAGAGATCAACAATTTCACTGATTACGAGACATTTTTCTACCCGCTGGATGCCGTTCATGAGTGGAACAGGATTTACGGGAAATCAGGATTTATCCAGTATCAGATGGTGATTCCTAAGGAAACAGGCAAAGAAGGGATGAGAAAAATCCTGGAAACCATTGCCCATAGCGGAAACGGTTCATTTTTAGCCGTTCTTAAGCTGTTCGGCAAACACAATCCGGAAGCCTATAATTCTTTCCCTGTGGAAGGCTATACGCTCGCCCTTGACTTTAAGGTCAATTCAAAACTGAAAAAACTGGTAGACCAACTCGATCAGATTGTGGAAGAATTCGGCGGCAGGATTTACCTTACCAAAGACAGCATGAGCAGGTCTTCCCTGACGAATTACCTCAGAAATACCAAAAGCTCAAAATTTGTGTCTTTACAGCACAAAAGAATCATAAATAACAAGTAAATCAAATGATCGTTTTAGGAAGTACGTCGGAAGTTGCACAGGCTTTTGTGGAAGAAGCCCTCAACAGAGGAGAAAAATTTGAAAAAATTTATCTGTTAACCTCAAATAAAGAAACTACCGAAAGATTTGCACGGCATATTGATGTGAAGTTTCTTCAGCAGGCAGAAGTTATTGAACTGGACCTGATGAAAGAAATCGACTATATACGGTTTGAAAGAATCAATTCAAGCCTTCTGTTCTGTGCAACCGGATATCTGGGCGAAGGAACCGAAGAAGGTTTATACGACAATAAAAATACCGAAAGGATTATTGATGTCAATTATTCCAAATTAGTTCCTGTAATGAATTATTTTGCCCACAAATTCGAAAGCAGAAGATCAGGAACCATAATCGGACTCTCATCTGTAGCAGGTGACCGCGGCAGGCAGAGTAACTTTATTTACGGAAGTGCCAAAGCAGCATTCACCGCTTATCTGAGTGGACTGAGGAATTATCTTTTCGATAAAAAGGTGCATGTCATGACGGTAAAACCCGGATTTATGGCAACCAAAATGACCGAAGGACTGCCGTTGAACCCAAAGTTAACCGCCACTCCGAAGCAGGCAGCTGCGTCTATCTTTAAAGCCTATAAAAAACAGAAGAATGTCGCCTACGTGTTGCCGGTATGGGGAATTATCATGATGATCATCAGAAATATCCCCGAATTTATCTTTAAGAAATTAAAGCTTTAATCCGACATTAAGATCTTTAGGTTTTGAAAACAGAAGACAGAATTTATCCTGATCTGCTGTATTTTAATTTTTAAAGTTTTAAACGGATTTCAGGACTTTTAAAATATCTTCGCAACCTTTACGTTAAATAAAAATTAAATAAAATAAATGAAAAAACTGTATTGCTTTGATTTTGACGGTACGCTGACTTATAAGGATACGATGTTTATGTATCTGAAATTTTACGATCCCACAAAATTCCGCCTGCAGTTTTTGAAGCATGTCCCGCTTTTTATTTTACTGAAACTGAAGCTTGCCGAGACGGAAAAAGTAAAGAAGAGCTTTATCGGCTCGATCCTAAAGGGGCAGACACAGGAAAAAATTGAAAAAAAATCCCTCCAGTTCTTTGAAGCGCATTATCCTAAAATAGTCCGGGAAAATGCACTGGATTTTATCCGGAATATCGACCGTGACAATACCCAGAGCCTGCTGGTTACCGCATCGCTTGATATCTGGGCCAGGCCTTTTGCAGAGGCCTTTCAGATGCAGCTTGTTTCCACAAAAGCAGAATTTAAAAACGGTATTTTTACCGGGAATTTCATTGGCAAGAACTGTAATGGAAAAGAGAAACTGGAGAGAATCCAATCTGAAATCAGTGACAGCAGATATGACAAAATCATCGCATTCGGGGATACTTCCGGAGATAAGCCGATGCTCGCCTGGGCAAATGAGGGACATTATCAATTTTTTCACTAATTTTGAACAGTGAAATTAGATTGATAAGGATTTCAGCAGACAGTTGTTTTTCCCTTATAATCAGAGCTATTACATATTCCGTACAAATTAAATATTCAAAGTAAAATGAATAAAATATACTTAGATAACGCTGCTACAACGCCTCTTTCGGAAGAAGTTATCGATGCAATGGTGGGTACCATGAGAATGAATTTCGGGAACCCGTCTTCTACGCACAGTTTCGGACAGGAAGCAAAGATCCTTATCGAAAACGTAAGGCGTCAGGTGGCAGACTATCTTCATGTAACCCCGGCTGAGATCATCTTTACCTCCTGCGGTACAGAATCCAACAACATGATCATCAAATCCAGTGTTGAACATCTTGGCGTGGAGAGGATCATCAGTTCTCCTATGGAACATAAATGCGTGTCTGAGAGTATCCTGGATATGAAAAGCAGAAAAGGAGTGGAGGTAAACTATATCCGTCCCAACCAGAAAGGGGATATTGACCTTCATAAACTGGAAGAGCTTCTAAAAGCTTCAGACAAGAAAACCCTGGTAAGCTTAATGCATGCCAATAACGAGATCGGAAACCTTATTGACATCAAAAAAGTAGCGGACCTGTGCAAAATTTATGGTGCGTTATTCCATTCAGATACCGTACAGACCATGGCACACATGAATCTGGATTTCTCCGATATTCAGGTTGATTTTGCTTCCTGCAGTGCCCATAAATTTCACGGGCCTAAAGGAGTGGGCTTTGCTTTTATCAGGAAATCCAGCGGTTTGAAAGGAATTATTACAGGAGGCCCGCAGGAAAGAACATTAAGAGCAGGGACGGAAAATGTAGCAGGAATTGTTGGCCTGGGAAAAGCTTTGGAGCTGTCTCTGGCCCATCTGGAAGAGTATACCGTACACATGCAGGAAATCAAAAAATACGCTGTAGAAAAGCTTACTGCAGAAATTCCCGGGATTAAATTCAACGGGAGAAGTTCTGAGATGGAGAACAGTCTCTATACGGTTTTAAGTGCTTTGCTGCCTTATAAAAACCCGTTGATCGGGCTTCAGCTGGATATGAAAGGAATTGCTGTTTCTCAGGGCAGTGCATGTTCATCAGGAGCATCCAAGCCTTCCATGGTGATGATGATGGTTTTATCGGAAGATGAAATGGATGACTGTACACCATTGAGGATCTCATTCAGCCATATGACGACCAAAGCAGATATCGATGCGCTGGCTGATGCACTGAAGGAAATTTCAGAAGGTTTCGTTATAGAAAATACAAATGTTGAGCATAGATAACAATATGCTGCAAATGGCGTAATTTTGGTGTCACATTTAACATAAGAAAAGTTAGAAATAATATTAATTAATAAAAAAAATAAAATGGCTTTAGAAATTACGGACAGCTCATTTCAGGACACGGTTTTAAAATCAGATAAACCGGTATTGGTAGACTTTTGGGCAGTATGGTGCGGACCTTGCAGAACACTGGGACCGATTATTGAAGAAGTAGCAACAGATTTTGAAGGGAAAGCGGTAGTAGGAAAAGTAGATGTTGACAACAATCAGGAAATTTCTATGAAGTACGGTATCAGAAATATTCCTACAGTTCTTATTTTTAAGAACGGTGAAGTGGTAGATAAATTAGTAGGCGTGGCTCCGAAAGAAGTAATCGCAGAAAAATTAAGTGCACACTTATAAAAATAATAAGTTTGATAATGAATGCCTTCCGGTTCCGGAAGGCATTTTTTTTGAAAATAGTTTGCATATAACGAAAAAAGTTGTACTTTTGCCATCACAAAAAAGAAACGAAGTTCTT
Organism: Chryseobacterium sp. Leaf201; assembly: GCF_001421435.1. Classification (GTDB taxonomy): domain Bacteria; phylum Bacteroidota; class Bacteroidia; order Flavobacteriales; family Weeksellaceae; genus Chryseobacterium. Next base: position 10,445 of record NZ_LMKA01000109.1, on the reverse strand, counting down.
TAAAAGAAACAACAGTTAAGAAATTTGATCCGGTAGTTCAGCTGGTTAGAATGCCGCCCTGTCACGGCGGAGGTCGCGGGTTCGAGTCCCGTCCGGATCGCAAAAGTTTTCTTCAATTTACTTTTAAAACAAAATTGATCCGGTAGTTCAGCTGGTTAGAATGCCGCCCTGTCACGGCGGAGGTCGCGGGTTCGAGTCCCGTCCGGATCGCAGAAAGTTTTCATCAATTTACTTTAAAAAAATTGATCCGGTAGTTCAGCTGGTTAGAATGCCGCCCTGTCACGGCGGAGGTCGCGGGTTCGAGTCCCGTCCGGATCGCAAATCCTGTAAATTATTTTACAGGATTTTTTTGTTTATGTATTATGTTTACATTTTGTATTCTCTAAGCAGAGATGTCTATTACAAAGGGTTTTCCGAAAATGTTGATAAGCGTCTGATTTATCACCTCACTTCAACAGGTAAATATACTTCAGGTACAGAAGACTGGGAAGTTGTATATGTTCAGAAATTCACTTCCAAGTCACTTGCTTTGATTGAGGAAAAAAGGTTAAAAAGGCTCAACCGTACTTCCATTGAAAAATTGATAAAGGAACAGAATGGCGGCCTGTCATCTCGTCCTTAGACGAGACGGGTTCGAGTCCCGTCCGGATCGCAAATCCTGTAAATTATAGTTTCTTTTCGATAAATATTCCATACAATACTCACCTACACCGAATTTTACTTATCGTTTTTGAAGCTTGATAATAACCATAGAAAAACTTCCTGTTCAAAGTAATTACTGCTATCATCTTTATTATTAGAGTTAGGTCTGATATTTGCATAAATAGCAGGACAAAGATCAAATGTATCAATGAAAAACATATCTGTAAAAAAATCATTTCTATTCACTTTATGTATCGCTTTAATGTTGGTTTCCTGTAAAAAGGAATTGGAAAAAATCAACGATAAGATCAATGATACGGCTACTTCTGTCACAGAAAATTCCGACGAGGAAAAAGACTCCGTAATTGCAGAAAGAGATTCTGTAGTCCAGAAAGAATCTCTGCCTCCGGCTATGCAGGAAGACGGCTTCTATAATGCTTTTATCTTTCCGAAAGATAAAAAAATGAAAGATTCCTTATTTTCCGTTTTTAACAAAAAATATTCTGAGAAAGAGCGGTATGCAATTCTGGCTTTAAACAGACTGGATTCAAAAAACAAATGGAATGCCGACACTTTGGTCGTGCCGGCGAAAATAGATACAACCCTGATGGAATATTCCCCTTTTCCAATGCAGATCGATGTACTGAGCCCGGTGAAGAAGTTTGTGGTTTTTTCCTACCCAATTCAGGCATACGGAGTCTATTCAAACGGGACCCTGGTAAAGTGGGGCCCTACCAGTATGGGAAAAAAGACTGCTAAGACAAGAACGGGCTTGACATTTGCCAACTGGAAAAAACAGCTGGCCATTTCTACAGTGAGCAGCGAATGGAAACTGCCTTATAATTTCAATATTTTCAATCTGGACGGGATCGGATGGCACCAGTATGACCTGCCTGGATATCCGGCTTCACATTCATGCCTCCGCCTGTTGATGAATGATGCCAAATGGCTGTACGGATATGCTGAAACCTGGGTGTTAAACCCCGGAGGAGCAACTACAAAAGCAAAGGGAACACCTGTTATGGTCTACGGAGACTATAAATGGGGCGGAAGAAAGCCTTGGAGAAAACTCCTTGATGACCCCAATGCCAACAGCATATCAGCAGAAGAAATGTCCAAAATGATCGAACCTAATATTGAAAAAATCCTGAAGGAACAGGATAACAGAGAAAGGGTAGTGGATTCTATCAGGGCGGCAAAAGCCGTATTGCAGCAGATGCCGGAAAACCCGAGAACTGAAGCACCTTAATCACAATCCGTTTAATCATCTGTTTTTTCAAAATGTAAAGTTGATTCCTCGGCAAACCTTCTGAGTTTTAACATCTCATCCTTACCCTTGTGCTGTCCGAATCTTGCTGCAGCATACGTAAGGGCAATAAGAGCCAGCATAATGAATGATGCCGTCAGTGCCCAGGGGAAATCATTGCTGTTGATCTGTTTTTCAACATAGTACATTGAGAAAAAGACCATCCAGAGTATTGAAAACATAAAATACAAAAACATAAAAAATGTCCAGACCGCAGAACTGGGGCCGAACACGCCTAAGACTGCGGTTTTTTCATCTTCTGTTTCTATTCTTAAAGCCAGTCTTGGCTTCCAGTAATTATCATTGGGTGTCTCTACACAGATGGTAGCAATTTCCTTGTTGATATTTCCGGAGAATTCATCTTTGTGCTCTGAAAGGTATTTTTTAAGATTTTCGGCATATTCTTCCTTTGTTAAATCGGTGAACATTTTAAATCTCGGCCGTGTCCTGATTTTATCCAGTGTCGTTTCTTCTGTATTCATAGTATTATTCCTGATAAGGGATTGGGTCTTCTAAGGTGAAACTTAGCGTCATAGGTTTATTTTTTCTCTCGATGAGCATTTCTATTGTTCTTCCTTCTGCTGATTTCATGATCTCTATGATCCGCTGTAAAGTCATATCTGCACTTTTCTTGCCATTTATGCTGATCAGCCTGTCATCTTTCAGTAATCCTGCTCTGGCACCGGGTGAATCTTTACGCACGCCGGCAATGGAAAACACAGGTTTCAGGACAAAATGGTACGGCAGGCTGTTGTTAATGACCTCAACACCTCCGTTGGGGTTTTCTTTGGTCTTTGCCGATAAGTTTACCAGGTCTTTTGTCCATTCCATTCCGTCCTGTCTGAAATCCAGCCCGCTCATATTAAAATGGAAAGGATCGTCAAAATTGCGGTTTTTCTTCAAATATATTTTCTGATCGGCATAATCGAAGGCTGCCGTAAAACGTTTCATAATCTCCCCGCCTACAGAACCTTTCCTGTTTTTAACCCAGTTTACATGCTGTATGGAATATGCGTCAGGCATCGCAGCAATCGGTTTGGCAAAGGTAAACGGTCCCAGATATAAATTATGGATCCTGCTTCTTTTGCCGTACACATCACCGTTGAAGCCTCTTCCCAAAAAGTCATCAATATAAGGCTGTTTATAAATGAACCCCGGAATTACAGCAGGGAAGAGCCATATTGCATCACTGTTCCCGAGATCAACCAGTAACTTTGAATTCTGTTTTTCATCCGTTACTTCTACATCGGCATATAGGTAAGGTTTTTTTTTCTCGATACTGATGCTGAAGGCTTCATAACTTTTTACTTTTTTTCTGAAAAGGGCATCATCGTTATAAACCGTTATTTTTTTCGAGACATAATCAATGACAACCGGATGGTTTTTAAAAAAATGATAACCTATAATACCATTTACAGGAATTCCCACATGAGAGGAAATATTAAAATCCTGGTCGACAATAATAAAAAGTGTCATCGAATCATTTATATAATTTTTTCCGGCCCTTCCTATGTTAAGGTCTGAGCGGAATCCGTCAATGCTGGTATTTCCGCCTAATCCGGAAAACTTTATTTTCTCAAGGCTGGCAAGTTTCAGTTCTTCATTTTCGAGGCTGAAGATGGAAGTCTCCGCTACACCGGTATCCAGGAGAAAAGTGAGATCTGCACCGTTAACATTGATGGGAATGAAAATTAAATTACTGATGAGTTTAAAAGGAATCACCGTTTTTTTAGCATCATGAACCTTAAACGAGCTTTGGGCATTAACCAGAATGCCTAAGAAAAATGCCCAGAAATACCGCCTCAGTTTCATGTAATGAATGTACTGAATTTATCTTTACCTCAATAAAAAACATTCTCTAAAGTGAGAATTTTTGGATTTTTTACAATGAATCGAGGTAAATTATGATCTTTTCTTAAATTAATCTTTTGTGTGAAAATTATAATTAGGAAGCTATTTAAATCAGTTACGCTTAAAGGTCCTCTAAGGAAAATTATTTTGAAAAGAACTCCATGAGGTCCATATAGTTTTTCTGGTTGACCCCATGCCCGCTCATGTATTCCCTGAATGTAAAATAACAGTTGAGGTCATACAGCAGGTCTGCCGCTTTTCTTCCCCATTCCAGAGGGATTACGGCATCATCTGTCCCGTGGGAAACAAAAAAGCGCAGTTCTTCAAGTTTTTTCTTGTCTTTTACAATAGCAGGCATCAGCTTTTCCTCAGGGTAACTGCTTAAACAGGCTACCAGATTGAACATTTCCGGGTACTGCAGGGCCAGTGCATAGCATAAAATCCCGCCCTGGCTGAAACCGCAGAGGTGGGTTTTGCCCTGTGTGATTCCGTAATGATTGATAATTTTTAAAATACTTTCCAGGACACTGTTCAGTGATTCCGTTGCCTGCGGAACATTAATAAACTCATCCGGATTATTGAAATTGATGTCATACCAGGAGTATCCTTCAAACTGTGTTGATCCCGGTGCCCTGAAGCTTACGATGATCCAGTCCTGTGGAAGGGTTTCCCGGAAGCTGAAAAGATCCTGCTCATTGCTTCCGTAGCCGTGAAGCATGAAAAGAACAGAGGTTTCAGGCGTAATATGTTCAGGTTCTCTTACGATGTAATCTAAATTCATGGCACAAAGATAAATAATAATGGCTTAATGTAACAGAAACAGGAATTCAAAAATAGAATTTAAAAGGCAAATTCCGGTAGGTTAAATTCATATATCATCCATGTATGCATGCCTTAAAATCTTTTATTGATTTGATATTATTTATAATTTTTTGTTGGAAAATTTTCATGAAAGGTATTTTTATATTGATAAAAAACCTATATTTGAAACATTAAAAATCTATTTGGAGAAATGAAGCAATTTTACAAATCAAAAAGTTTACTAAGGCTTTCTTTTTTATTCGCCGTATTATTTTCTGTACTTTCAGTGTTTAATTCATGTAAAGATGACGATGATGAAGATGAATTTACAGATCATATTGTTAAACTTGAAGCCAGAATAATTACAAACGGTCCTCAGTCGCCTCCGGTTGGTTCTCCAACAGGTAATTTCAAGACTGTTGTTACTCAGATAGGAACCGCGCCAAGTACGACTTTTAACCCTACAGGAATTACCTGGTCAACGGGTGATATTTTTGTAAATTCAAGCCAGTCTCAGCTTAATTTAGCGGCAAATGCTGTTCTGCCTTATGCAGATTCAGAATTGATCGTTAACATCTGGGTAGATGGAGAAATTGTAAAAACCAAGAAAGCAGTGGGAGTAGGAGAAAAGAATGTATCTACTTTTTACAGCTTCTTAGAATTGTAAGAAAAGAGTATATCATATACAGAAGACTGTCTCTAATCAGGCAGTCTTTTTTTATTATACATGAACAAAATAAAAACGGGCGCGAAATTGAAAATTTCGCGCCCGTATCAGTTTTATATTTTAATTCAGAATTAAATAACCTTCACAATAAAATAGCTTTTCTTTCCTTTCTGAAGCAGTAGGAACGTACCGTCAATAAGATCACTTTCATTGGCCGTAAAAGTATCATTAACTTTCTGCTTATTCACAGAAATGGCATTTCCCTTAATCTCTCTTGATGCCTCACTTTTAGATTTCAGAAATCCTGATTTTTCGGAAAGGAGATCAACCACAGGAATGCCCAGCACATCAGATTTTGCCAGTTCTTTCTGCGGAACGCCTTCAAACACCTCAAGGAACGTTTCCTCATCAAGGCTTACCAGGTCTTCTGCCGTTGAGCGTCCGAAAAGAATTTCCGAAGCTTTAACGGCTTTTTCATATTCTTCTCTTCCGTGCACCCAAACCGTCACTTCTTCAGCCAGTTTTTTCTGAAGGATTCTTTCGTGGGGCGCTGTTTTATGTGCTTCAATTAATGTTTCAATGGCTTCCCTTTCTAGGAATGTATAGAATTTAATGAACCTTTCGGCATCATTATCCGTTGCATTCAGCCAGAACTGGTAGAATTTATATGGTGAAGTTTTCTTTTTATCCAGCCAGTAATTCTCTCCGCTTTCAGATTTCCCGAACTTGGAGCCGTCGGCTTTGGTAATTAAGGGTACAGTCAATGCAAATGCTTCTCCCTGGGCTTTTCTGCGGATCAGTTCTGTACCGGTGGTGATATTTCCCCACTGGTCTGAACCGCCCATCTGAAGCTTCACATTATTGTTCTGGTACAGATGCAGAAAATCATACCCCTGGATCAGCTGGTATGTAAATTCCGTAAAGCTCATTCCGTCTGCACCGCTTTCGCCGGAGAATCTCTTTTTTACGGAGTCTTTTGCCATCATATAGTTGACGGTTATATTTTTACCTACATTTTTAGCAAAATCAAGGAATGAGATATTCTTCATCCAGTCATAGTTGTTCACCAATTCTGCTTTATTAGGGCCGTTCCCTGAGAAATCCAGGAATCTTGAAAGCTGGTTTTTCAGGCAGTCTACATAATAAAGAAGCGTTGCTTCATCCAGGAGATTCCGCTCTGCAGACTTCCCGGACGGGTCACCGATCATTCCGGTTGCCCCTCCAACCAACGCAACGGGCTTATGGCCGTGCTGCTGGAAATGGGCCAGGATCTTTATCTGAATAAGACTTCCGATATGCAAAGAATCAGCAGTAGGGTCAAATCCGATATACGCAGTGGTTACCTCTTTATTCAGTTGTTCATCGGTTCCGGGCATCATATCGGCAAAAAGACCACGCCATTTCAGTTCTTCTATAAAGGAATTCATTGCTATTTTCTTTAAATTATACGGTGCAAAGATAATAAATTCAGTGGGATGTCGTTCACGGTCTTTGCGCTTTGCAGATTTCAGTCAAATCCGTTATATTTGTTTATCATGAACGACGAACAATTATTCCTGCTCATCGGTAAAGCGAAGGCAAAAGACCAGAAAGCCCAGACGAAGCTCATCAATATTTTTTGGGTGGACGTTTTTTCTTTTGTGATGAAAAAAGTTCATGATGAAAATGATGCCGATGAAATCACGGTAAATGTTTTTTCAAAAGTGCTTTCGAAACTGGATATGTACGACCCGCATTTTCAGTTTAAAACCTGGGTGCTGACGATTGCCCAGAATACCATCATCGATTTCTGGAGACGGAAAAGCCGCGAAACCCAGGATCCTACCGAGAACCTTGAGGAGGTTAAAAACCAGTATGCCAAATCTCCGGAAGAGCTTATGATTTCTGCCGAGGAACAGAAGAAAATCATTAAAACCATTGAATCGCTGGATGCCAATTACCAGGATATTATCAAATTAAGGTTTTTCGAAGAGAAAAGCATCAAGGAAATTGCAGAAGAACTGGGGATTTCCGTAGCCAATACCAAAGTCCGGGTCATGCGGGCAAAAAAAGTTTTGGCTGAACTCTTAAAAAATAATGAATTTGATGATCATTGATTGCACTGCCCGATGAGGTGATCACCGAGTTTACCTCCTGTTAAAATTTGAATAAAGCTGTTTAGAGACCGTGTCCATTCTTTTTCAGATTAAAAATAAACATCCTCCTTTGTCTTTGGAAGCGTAATTTTTCTCTGCTCCTGTTGATTTCTGTTCTGAAGATTAATTTTCAGTCCTTTTTTAATGTAGGTTTCCTTTTTAGGTTTTCCATATTCTGCGGTATTTTCCACTTCTTTTTCAAAATTAAGCTGTCCGGTGGAAAGATTAAAATCTACGCTTGAAAAATATTCTTCCGGTTTTCCGTAGGTTGAAGCATATCCGATTAATTCAAAACGGCCGTTCTGAAACCTGTATTTATCAGTATAGCCCCATTTCCAGCTGCTTCCTCCGGCCTGGGTAATCATTAATATTCCCTTTTTAATTTCCATATCCTGATAAGGGTCACCCATCATACCGCCTCCTTTACTTTCCAAAACTGCATTTCTGGATTTTTCCAGCATGCTCCATTTGCCACCGGCTTTTTTCAGGATCTGTATTTCACGGATATTTCCTAAGTCGGTAGTATCTCTTGTATTATAAACGATTACTTTTTCAGGAATTTTATCACCGTCGAGGTCACCGTCCACAGTCTGAATTATTTCCGAGCCTTCCGGCTGGAATTCTTTCTGGGCAGAACAAAATGCGCTGAAAATGGCGAACAGAAAGCAAATCGTATTTTTCATAAAGTAATTTCAATATTTAAAATTACAAAATTATACGTTTCATCAATCTCTGTCTTTGATTGTTTCGATAAAAAATTCACTAACTTTGAACCTCAATTTGAGAAATAAATGGAGAATCTAATTCAGGATACCACCGTTCAGAAACCAAAATGGATTCGTGTAAAACTGCCTACCGGGAAGAATTACAGGGAATTGAGGACTTTGGTTGATAAATACAAGTTAAATACCATCTGCCAGAGCGGAAGCTGCCCGAATATGGGGGAATGCTGGGGAGAAGGTACTGCAACGTTCATGATTTTAGGAAACATCTGCACCAGGAGCTGTGGGTTTTGCGGGGTGAAAACCGGGAAACCGCTTGATGTAAACTGGGATGAGCCTGAAAAAGTTGCCCGTTCCATCAAATTAATGAAAATCAAACATGCGGTATTAACGTCTGTAGACCGTGATGATTTAAAAGATATGGGATCAATCCTGTGGGGTGAAACGGTAAATGCCGTAAGAAGGATTTCTCCCGGAACCACTATGGAAACACTGATTCCGGATTTCCAGGGAATTACAAAGCATATAGACCGCCTGGTTGAAGTTGCACCTGAAGTAATTTCCCATAATATGGAAACGGTAAAAAGGCTGACAAGGGAAGTGCGGATCCAGGCAAAATACGAAAGAAGCCTGGAAGTTTTAAGATATCTGAAAGAAGCCGGCCAGCGAAGGACAAAAACCGGAGTGATGCTTGGGCTGGGAGAAAACAAAGATGAGGTTTTCCAGACCATCGAAGATATCAGGAATGCCAATGTGGATGTTATTACACTGGGGCAGTACTTGCAGCCAACTAAAAAACACTTACCCGTAAAGAAATTCATTACCCCTGAAGAATTTGATGAATTCGGGGATTTTGCAAGAAGCCTCGGGTTCCGGCATGTGGAAAGCTCGCCACTCGTAAGAAGTTCTTACCACGCAGAAAAACATATCCATTAAAATACAAATCGCTTCGCTTTACCCGGAGCGATTTTTTTAATAACCGCAAAATAGCGCTGATGTTAATATAGGACCGGTTTATATCATTCCGGTTGAAGTATAAATGATGATTTCTGTGCAATTTTGCATTCTTAAACAAGGAATTTCATCCTTAAAAATATACAATAAAGAAATAATGAAGATTGATAAGAGAATTATTCCCCTGGCCATCGGAGGCCTGGGAATCGGGACTACTGAGTTTACGATTATGGGGCTGCTGCCGGACATTGCAAAGAGCCTTCAGATCAGCATTCCGGAAGCGGGACACCTGATTTCAGCGTATGCTTTCGGAGTGGTAGTGGGAGCACCGCTTCTGATCGGGTACTCTGTAAAGTTCCCTCCTAAAAAAGTACTGATGGCACTGATGGTAATTTTCACTGTGTTCAATGCCCTTTCTGCCATTGCGCCGGATTATACGACGATGATGGCGATCCGTTTCCTGTCGGGTCTTCCACACGGGGCCTTTTTCGGGGTGGGAACGGTGGTAGCGGCCAGGATGGCATCGAAAGGGAAAGCAGCATTCTATATTTCACTGATGTTTACAGGACTTACGGTGGCCAATTTAGCCATGGTTCCTCTGGTAACTTATATCGGGCATATTTTTCACTGGCGTTGGTATTTCGCAATTGTTGCGGTGATCGGGCTGCTGGCTTTGCTCTTTTTAAAGCTCTGGCTTCCCGTTCTGGAAACCAATAAAGATTCCCATTTTATGGATGAGCTGAAATTCCTCAAAAGAAAACAGGCCTGGCTGGTCCTGATGATTACAGGAATCGGTTTCGGAGGATTATTTACCTGGTTCAGCTATATCACTCCGCTCATGACCGTTGTTTCCGGCATACAGGAAAGCCGGATGGCGTATGTGATGGTTCTTGCCGGGGCCGGAATGGTTGTGGGGAACCTCGCCGGAGGCTATATATCTGACCGGCTGAGTCCTGAAAAAACCTGTGTTCTCCTGATGACTCTAATGATGGTATCATTAACAGGTGTGTTTTTCTTTTCAGAATATCAGGGGATTTCACTGGCGCTGACCTTCATCTGCGGTGCCTTATCCATGTCAGTAGCGGCTCCGATAAATATCATGATGATGAAAGCCGCTCCGAAGAGCGAAATGATGGCCGCCGCATTTATGCAGGCCGCTTTCAACATTGCCAATGCGATGGGGGCGTTTCTCGGTGGGATTCCGCTGGAAAAAGGCTATTCCTATAATTACCCTTCTTTGGTCGGGGTTGGGATGACACTGATCGGACTGGTAATTGCTTTCCGGTATAAAACTTTATACGGATCAGGTTCAGAGGATAAAAATAAAATGGCTGCGGAACGTGTTTCCTGAAAAATAAATAAATAAA
>NZ_LMKA01000108.1 GCF_001421435.1 Chryseobacterium sp. Leaf201 | reverse complement strand
AAGTTGTTTAATAAAAACTATACTTTATACTTTATACTTTATACTTTATACTTTATACTTTATACTTTATACTTTATACTACAAATAATGTCAAATTGTCACTTTATGGAAATCGGTATTTTTTTTGAGAAGGTTAAGAAAATTAAAAACAAAAAATTATTATGACTAAAGGAAATATTAATGTGTCTGTGGAAAATATTTTCCCGCTTATCAAGAAATTTCTTTACAGTGACCACGAAATCTTTTTGAGAGAACTGATCTCCAATGCAACGGATGCTACTCTGAAATTAAAACACTTAACAGGTATCGGTGAGGCAAAAGTTGAGTATGGAAATCCGAAGATTGAAGTTAAGGTAGACAAAGAAAATAAAACACTCCGCATCATCGACCAGGGAATCGGGATGACGGCTGAAGAAGTTGAAAAATATATCAATCAGGTAGCTTTTTCCGGGGCTGAGGAGTTTCTGGAGAAGTATAAAGATTCGGCTAAAGATTCAGGAATCATCGGGCATTTCGGACTTGGATTCTATTCGGCCTTCATGGTTGCGGAAAAAGTGGAAATTGTAACAAAATCCTATAAAGATGAGCCCGCAGTTCGTTGGATCTGCGACGGCAGCCCGGAATTTACGCTGGAAGAAACAACGGATAAAACAGAAAGAGGAACTGAAATCATCCTTCACATTGCAGAAGATTCTACAGAGTTTCTGGAAGAAGGAAAAATCCGCGAACTGTTGCTGAAATACAATAAATTCATGCCGGTTCCGATCAAGTTCGGAACTAAAACCCACACCCTGCCGTTACCGGAAGATGCTGCCGAAGATGCAGTAGCCGAAACGGAAGAAGTGGACAATATCATCAACAACCCTACTCCGGCCTGGACATTGGCTCCGAGTGAGCTTACGACAGAGGATTATATGAAGTTCTACCACGAACTGTACCCGATGCAGTTTGAGGAGCCTTTATTTAACATTCACCTGAATGTTGACTATCCTTTCAACTTAACAGGTGTTTTATTTTTCCCGAAGCTGAACAACAGCCTGAATATTGAAAAAGACAAAATCCAGCTGTACCAGAACCAGGTTTTCGTAACGGATGAAGTGAAAGGTATCGTTCCGGATTTCTTAATGCTTCTTCGCGGTGTAATCGATTCTCCGGATATTCCGCTGAACGTTTCCCGATCATATCTTCAGGCAGACGGTGCGGTAAAGAAAATTTCTTCTTACATCACCAAAAAAGTAGCCGACAAAATGGCTTCTCTGATCAATGAAAACCGCGAAGATTATGAACAGAAATGGAATGATATTAAAGTGGTCATCGAATATGGAATTATCACTGAAGAAAAGTTTGCGGAAAAAGCCGATAAATTTACCCTTTATCCGACTACTGACGGAAAGTATTTCCTTTGGAATGAATTAGAGGAAAAAATCAAGCCTAACCAGACTGATAAGGACGGTAAATTAGTTATTCTTTATGCTTCCAATGCTGACGCGCAGCACAGTTATATTCAGTCGGCAAAAGACAAAGGCTATGAAGTACTGCTTTTTGATTCCCCGATTATCCCGCACGTCATCCAGAAACTGGAAAGTTCTAAAGATAAGATTTCATTTGTAAGGGTTGATGCAGACCATATCAATAACCTTATCAAAAAAGATGAGCCTGTTATTTCCAAATTAACGGAAACGGAAAAAGAATCTTTGAAAAAGAATGTGGAAGAAGCGGTAAATGATAAAAAATTCACAATTCAGCTGGAAGACCTTGACAGCACTGATGCGCCGTTCACGATTACCCAGCCTGAATTCATGAGAAGGATGAAGGATATGCAGGCTACCGGAGGCGGAGGCAGTATGTTCGGCATGGGCGGTTTCCCTGAGATGTATAATCTGGTAGTCAATTCCAACAGCGAGTTTGCGGATCAGATCCTGAAAACAGAAAATGCGGAAGAAAAGGAAAGCCTGATTAAATATGCCGTTGACCTGGCAAAACTTTCCCAGAATTTACTGAAAGGTAAAGATCTGACGGATTTTATCCAGAGAAGCTACCAGAAGCTTAAATAAGTTTTTAAAGATATTTTTTGGTTTCGGCGGGGCTTTCAGCCCCGCCGAAACTTTTTATTTCCATCTAAAAACTGATCATGCTTTTAAAATGAATAAATATTGCTGATCTTTAATCTGCTGATTAATTTTTACATTATTAAGACGGACTTCTTACAATTCATTCATCGGATCCCAGAACAATTCCTTGAAATTTTTAATCCTGAAATTTTCCACGGCAATTCCTTCCGCTTCCAGCCTTTCCTGAAATTCCGGAACAGATAACGTTCCGGAGCCCGAAATCACACGGTGGGCAGGAACATCTTCCGGACAGCCTCCCATGGCTTTTCCTACATGGCGGGAATGGTTTGGATAACCAACTGCTTTTGCAATAGCTCCGTAACTTGTGACTCTCCCTCTGGGAACCAGCCTGGTGATTTCCCAAACCTGCTGTTTAAATACTTCGTTCATGCTAATTTTCTTTGCTTAATATAGAAGAATACTTTGATCATTCAGATCTGACAAGAGATTAGAATTCAGCGTTTCCTGTTTTGCACTGTTTTTGAATGATATCCTACACTTCCATTAAAATATAAAGTTATGAAAAAATCAGTTTTCAGGCTTCTGAATAAGGTCAATAAAGCAGTACTGCCAAAATTAAGCGATAAAGATCCCACCAAACTGACCAAACTGCAGAAAGGCATTATGGCCTACCGTTATTTTGTACTGATCAATTCCATGGACTGAACCGCGTGAGGGATATGAAGGGTGCGAGCGCAGCGAGCAGTCCTGTTGCTCCGGCAACAGAACCGGAACGAAAGTGGAGCCCGGAGAAGCCCGGCCTGAATGAGCGAATAAAGCGAAGCGGAATGAGCGCGTAAAGGACACGCCCAAATAAAATTTATCCATTACTTTATTCACTGAAGTACAAATAAAAAAAGCGCCCAATCAATGGACGCTCCTATATTTAAGGCTTTACTTTGACCTTTTAATTTTCTAAAATGTATGAGAACATCAATGGCGCACAAATGGTCGCATCACTTTCAACGATAAACTTCGGTGTGGTGATATCCAACTTGCCCCAGGTAATTTTCTCGTTCGGTACAGCTCCTGAATACGAACCGTAAGAGGTAGTAGAATCTGAAATCTGACAGAAATACGACCAGAAAGGAATGTCATGCATTTCCATATCCTGATACAGCATCGGCACTACACAGATCGGGAAATCCCCTGCGATCCCTCCTCCAATCTGGAAGAACCCAACTCCTTTTCCTGCTGAATTCTTTGTGTACCAGTCTGCAAGATAGGTCATGTATTCGATCCCTGATTTCATTGTGGTAGCCGTTAGTTCGCCTTTGATACAGTATGATGCGAAAATATTTCCCATCGTAGAATCTTCCCAGCCCGGAACCACAATCGGAAGATTTTTCTCTGCTGCTGCAATCATCCATGAATTTTCTCTCGGAATTTCATAATACTGCTCCAGAACACCGGAAAGGATCATTTTATACATAAATTCGTGCGGAAAATAACGCTCCCCTTTAGCTTCAGCATCTTTCCAGATTTCAACGATATGTTTCTGCAGCCTCCTGAAAGCTTCTTCTTCAGGAATACAGGTATCCGTGACCCTGTTCAGTCCTCTTTCTAATAAATCCCACTCATCCTGTGCGGTTAAGTCCCTGTAATGAGGAACTCTTTCGTAGTGTGAATGTGCTACCAGATTCATCAGATCTTCTTCAAGATTCGCGCCTGTACATGAAATAAAGTCCACTTTATCCTGACGGATCATCTCTGCAAGGATTTTCCCCAATTCAGCCGTAGACATAGCACCTGCCAGCGTGATCATCATTTTCCCACCTTCTTTAAGATGCGCCACATATCCTTTGGAAGCATCAACCAAAGCGGCTGCATTGAAGTGGAGGTAATATTTTTCTATGAATTCTGTTATCGGTTTGTTCATTATGATAATTTTTTGCAAAGATAAAACTTAAAAACGGAATGTAACCGCTGCGCTTAAAGAAACTCGGGTTAAACCTTCTTTCTCGTCTTCCCCGAACTCATAGGTCTGTCCGTTGATGTCCATCTGCGATAAAGTTCCTGCTGTAAATCCAAGCTTCGGACCAATCAGAATATTTGGGATTACGGCATACTGATAGGCAAAATTGGCTTCCAGACCCAGGTTGGTTCCTTTCCCGGTTACCGGTCCTGTAACGGTTTTATAGGAAATAGCCCCTATCCCGAAATCCATAAAAAGTTTATGTTTGGTTTCTTCGTTGTAGTTGGAATACATCAGCGCGGGACCAAAAAATGCAATCTGATCTTTCGTGCTTACATAGGCAGAAAGTATCGTTCCGTTCTGATCTGCTGCGCTTAACCGTCCGCTGCTTGAAGCGCTGTACAGTGAATATTTAAATCCGATTCCTACATTGCGCACATGGTAATACGCAGAAATATCAAAATTCGTCCCGCTTTTCAGGCCCTTGATATAATTTCTCTGGTCATTGCTTACCCCTTCCGGCAATGCTGCCGTTCTCCAGGCGAATCCTACCGAAGGCATAATTGAAAATTTCTGTTGGGCAAATGAGAATACGGAAACTGAGAATAATCCAAGTGTTATTAGTTTTTTAATCATGATTTAAAATTTCGCACAAAAATAAAAGGATTATATGATTATGCAATACCTTTCAAATAAATTTCAACCCGGAGTTCTGAAACTAAGTGATAAAGAACAGCGAAAACTCTATATATGTGTTGCTAATATTTAAATTTCCTGTTTTCTTTTTTCTCGGAAATTTTCTTCTTGGTATCCAGCCTTTTCTGCTTCTGGCCTTTTGAAGGTTTTGTGGAAATCCTTTTCTTGGGGATAAACAATGCTTTATCTACGAGTTCGAGAATTTTTTCAACGGCTTTATTTTTATTGGCCAGCTGTGTTCTCGTTTCGGAAACGTTTAAAAAGAGAAAGCCTTCAGCATTGATCCTGTTTTTTAATTTATTCCGTATCAGGTCTTTCTGCTCCTCGCGAAAAAATTCAGATTCAGCAATATTCCAGAGCACGGTTACGGAAGTTTCAACCTTGTTCACATTCTGTCCTCCTGCCCCACTGCTGCGGGAAGTTTTAAAACTGAGCTCTTTTGAAAAATCTTTCATTAAGGTTAGGATAATAAATTACGGATAAAGATAGAACTTATATCATCTTTTTTAATTCGATTCTGCTTATTTTTCCATTGGGCGTCCTTGGGATTTTTTCAATAAAAATAATTTCTTTCGGCCTGTGAAAACTTTTTTCAAATTGAATTTCTGAGATTTTCTTAATGATATCTTCTGATTGCGCCCCTTCAATAACCAATATCAATTTCTGCCCCAGTGTATCATCTTCCCGACCTAAAAATACCGCTTCATTCGGAATTTCTTTCTTTACCAAGGCTTCCAGCTGTTCAGGAAAAATTTTCGCTCCGCCGGAATTGATGACATGATCAATCCTCCCTAAAAACCTGAACTGTTTTTCGTTTACTATTTCAACTAAATCATTAGTCTGCAAAACCTCATCATTCAGATTTGGCGCAAAAATTTTGAGACACCCTCTTTCGTCCTTTGAAATCTCTATAGAATCAAACACGGTAAAATAATCTTCTGCCTGAGGAAAAACCTGTTTGAGGCCGATATGAGAAAGGGTTTCAGACATGCCGTAAGTTTCAAAAATGCGGTTGTCCTCCGGCAGTCCATTTTCAACAATCATCTTTTTTAAAGATTCGGATACGGCCGCCCCTCCGATGATCAGATTTTTAATCAAATGTAACTTATCCAGGGAATTTTCTACCTGAAGCGGTGTCATCGCACAGAAATCAACTTTTGTATTAATTTCTTTAAGGGGCTTAACAGACGGTTCAGCAATAACCAGTTTAAGTTTCCTCACTACAGACCGTACCACCATCATTTTCCCGGAAATGTATTCTACGGGAAGGCAGATCAGTGCCGTGTCGCCTTCTTTCAACACCAGAAAATCACAGGTCATCGTGGCAGAACTGACCATTTTCTTTTTTTCGATATCAAAAATTTTAGGAATCCCTGTAGAACCGGAAGTCTGAACTTTTACGGTTTCAGCATCCGACCACCACTCTTCCATGAAAAAAAAAACTTTTTTTTCAAATTCCGTCTGAGGATGTAAATTGTTAATTTCGAGATTATTGAAGTTGAGCTGCATATTTCCTGCCATTAAATTATAGTGTAAATTTAAATAAAATTTAAAAAATGATTTGCAGATAAAGAAAAAAGCTTTAAATTTGCATCACTAAAACAAACAGACCCATGGTGTAACGGTAGCACTCTGGTTTTTGGTACCATCAGTTGGGGTTCGAATCCCTGTGGGTCTACAAACCATCCTTTTTAAGGATGGTTTTTGTTTTTTTATTGCATTAAGAAAATTTTAAAATTTCCTGAATATTTTTTTGACAGTAAATAAAAAATAGATACATTTGCACCACTAAAATAAACAGACCCATGGTGTAACGGTAGCACTCTGGTTTTTGGTACCATCAGTTGGGGTTCGAATCCCTGTGGGTCTACAAGCCATCCTTTTAAGGGTGGCTTTTTTGTTTTCAATAAACAAGAAAAGGTGCAGAAAAATCCTGCACCTTTATAAAATCTGAAATAATTTGATTTACAACTGGTTTAAATCACTTACGATAATTTCTAAATCGCCCTGTTTCAAAAGGCGCCCGTTTCCTACATGCATAGAGTCAATTTTAAATGTTGAAAAGTATGTGTTAGGAAGTTTCAGCCAAATATACACATGAGAATCAGAACCAACATACTGGCCTGCTGTAATTATTGCAGATATAGCTACATGTGATTTATGGTTGATAACATTTCCATCAGGCTTATAACAATAACCGACCCATGTTACATCAATAATATCCCCCTGAGAATAATTATATCCTGTCGCTTTCAGATAAAACATAGCATGATCTGTATCTGCCCTGTAAGGTAGTTTAATATGAAAAATGTTGGTTGCACTATGTTCATATGTGAAGAACTTTAAAATCCCTTCCCTTGTGCTCCCCCAATCTTCAGTTTTTATATAATCGGGATTATCTAAATGTATAAAACTATCAAATACATCCTCAAACTGATCTTCTGTAGGCCGCTTACCAGCCTGAAAATAGTCTTTTAATTTTGGTATGGTTCTTTTTGCCATGGGTGTTATTTTATTTGTGATTTTAACTGTTCAATTTCCTTATGCTGTGAAATTGCATATAATGTCAGTTCTTCGATTTTCTGCAATAATTTCATCTGGAAATCGCCTAATGTTACTCCATCCTGAGTCATTTGATTTCCCGAAGGAATTTCAGGCAAATGTTTATTTTCTTTTACAAATACTTCAAGTTCACTCAGGTTCATCATAGAATAATCTTCTCTGATAGAGGAATGATTGTCGTAATACTTTTCGAAAACATAATCTGCAGGCACATTCATATCAACAATAACATCTTCTGCATGAATTTTCCCTTTTACAGTAAGTTTCTGATCCGGGTTCTGCGTTCCAATACCTACGTTTCCACCATCTCTATTAAGTATAACATTATTTCCCAGGGGATTAATCTGTAACCTAGAACTCGAATGGCTCTGAATCCAGGCATATTGTGAATTGTATCCCATCCTCAGGTTTGTAGAAGTGTTATCACCTAAAGAAAAACTACCCTGCTGATCAGGTGTTGAAAAAGATGAAAGAACATGTAATTTTGATTGTGGCATTCTTGTACCTACTCCTACGTTACCTTGCATATCAGCCTTTAAAGCAACTTTAGCTGTCGCCGGGGAAAATGCACTTCCTACCAGTAATTCCCATTCATCAGTCATTGGCTGCATCGGAACAGTTGAAATATCATTACCTACGTTCTGCATAGGGTCCCAAGACAAGTTCGTACTAATGGATCTTACCTTAATTACTATTGACATTGGATCTGCAACCCCTAAAGTTTTAATGGCTCTTATCCGAAATCTGCGTAATGCACCGTTTACATCAATGGTAAATGCCCTCTGGTCTTCAGCACTGACATAATTATTTCTATTAATGATACCGCATTCTCTCCAGATATCAGGGTTTGCATGAGAAACTGCAACAAGATGGGTAGCTGCGGAGGCAACATTACCTCTGGTATATGCTATTGAAATTTCGTAATATCCACTTGCAAAAGCCATATCCGGTTGAAATCCTAAAAATTCCACATAATTTCCTACCAGATAATTTGCGGGAAATTGTAAATAAGTTGTATGTTCAGATTTCTTTAAATTATTGAGGCTTTCATTATTTAAATGTACATAACTATCCAGCAGATCTTCAAACTGTCCTTGTGTAGGACGTTTATTTGCTTTAAAATATTCTTTTAATTCTGATATTTCTTTTTTTGACATATCGTTTCTTTTTTAATTATTGTTATTTTTAATTTGGTCTTACAATGAAAGTCTGCTCTATAATCATTCCGTCTGTACCATCTAATGAGATCCCTCCTGTCCCGGGCCAGGTATTTTCATCGTAGATGGTAAGAATCTTCTCCTCTTTACTAAACATTCCTGATGTATTTTCGGCCATGACTTTAAAATGATGATATACAGGATTTCCCTCTGTGTCTTTAATGGTTAGCGGATTCAACCCTATTTTATCTAATGCCAGGAAAACAGTATGATCATTGATATTAAATATCTGTTTAGGCATCCAAGCTTCCTGATTATTTAACGGATCAGTTTCAAAGAGATAAAGCTGAACTTTATTGATATCATTATTGAGAACAACCATTCTGGCAATTTCTTTCCAATTCCCCAGATTATTCATTTTATACAAATGATATTTTCCTTTATAGCACGTTTCTTTCCAGTTAAGTACTACTGCTGATATGGTATTTGGCGTAGCAGGATCAGATTCGTATTTTATTTCCGGGGAGTCCGGTAATATATTTTCCGTAATGGTGGTAATCATCAGTTTTGATGCTTCAGAAGGGGCATATTCTGTTACAACCACATCAAGCTGAGGATTACCTGTATAATTTGCCTCTGCATACTCTACTTCAGCTTCTACTGTAACACGATAATACAGCGGATCCCCGAACGGCACTTCCGGTAAATCTGTAAAACTGTCTTCAAGTGTCCAGGTTTCATTATCCAACATGGCTTGTGCCTCCAGGTCAAGTTCTTTTACAAGCTCCATTTTTCTTACCGAAACAGCATCCTGCATCTCAAGAGCACGGTATAATTTTGCCTTCTTAATGTTATAGATCTTATTATATGAATTAATGGTTATCTGCATTTTTGGAGAAACATTAAGCTGTGCATTCTCTAAAACAGGAATTACACTTTTAATTTCCGGTGTTCTGAGCGGGAATGAATTTATCATTTTCACAGGTCCTGTTGCATTACTCATTTCTCCCTGAAACAACTGTGCATTTGTCTCTTTTACGGCGTAAAAATATACACTGGTAGAGGCACCGTCTAAGGTAAAGTCTACAAACAATGTCTTATTGTTGCCAGTAACTTTCATCATAGGGGCCATATCAAAATCAGGTGAAGCGGGATTTAGAAATGATCCATTCTTGTCTCTGATTACCTGAGCTTTTGGAATTGGCTGATAATCTCCGCCACGGATATGCTGATAAAGAATCGGGATTTCCGTTAAGGGAACATAAGAGTTCCGGATCGTTTCTTTTACGAAATCATGGAAAGTAAGTCGCCCAAATTCTCCATTAGGCCCCACAGGAATAATTTCATAATCCATTGTATGAACAAGGCTGACATCAATATGTGAAACGGGTGTATAGTCCGGATAATGTTCATTATGATCCGTAATGAACTGATTGATATTTTTAAAGAGATCTTTATTATTGGGAATAGGAAACCCATATCCATTGTACTTTCTGAATAAGTTGGTACTGGTATCAATTGTTCCATTTGCCAGTTCCAATAATCTTGCATTGAAATATTCATCATTATTTCTAGCACGGATATCTTCAATAGAATTATCAGCAGGAGCCATATTGTAACCTTTTGTATATTCATATAAAGAACTTAACAAGATGTCATCGTTACTGCGAAGATACATTACGCTGAACGGCCTATGGGTAAACTGCGTTGTAAAGGCATAGGATGAGCGTCCGAAATAATCAGGCCGTGTCGCATAATTTGCGCCTAATGGTTTTTCAGGAGTTTTTGGGGCCTCAATTCTTCTGCCGAACATCATAGTCGGAATGGAAATTCTTGAATTATAACCAGTGTAACCAGTATCTATACTTCTTGCTCCGAAGATACTGTACTTTTCCAATACATCAGGATCCTGCGGAATGACATAGTTGTTTGTTAAACGGCATGGCGCATTATAATGGAGATACACGCGGTATCCCGGATAGAAATTGACTTCTTCGGTTCTTACAAGATCCGGAATATCAGACTGCAGAGGATCTGTTTCAAATGACTCATCCAAAGCATAGATTCTCAGATCTCCATTCCCGATGTTATCAATGCGGATTACTTTAAGTGTTCTTTTTTCTTCTGTAGGATGGTCCTCTACCGCAACACGCACACTTCCTCTGTACCACTGTACACTGTCTGCTCCCGGAACCTCAGAATATTGCGGATGATTATTCAAGGTAAATCCCGGAAAATTAAGTTCATATAAACCTGCAAAAGCAACATCAGCCTGAACAAATCTTTTTACAGTTGCCGTCTGCGTAATCCCTCTGAACTTTCTAAAATAAATATTATATGTACTATCAGGATCCTGCCCGGATTTAACTGTAATTTCCTCCGTATGGATTGGCCAGTTATCTCCTATCTGAACTTTTAAAGGATGTGGATTCGTAGTACCCCATGTGGCTGTATTCTGCATGTTTTCAGTTACCATAAAAGAATCATTTACATACGGAACCAGAAAATTAGCAGGATCAAAAGGAACCGGAGTGTTTTGTCCGAAAGCATTGCCTACCTGTAATTTCATAATATGGAAAAAAGGAAAATCCGGATTTGTACCAGCCACAATATTATGAATCATATAATCGTCTGCCCCTACTGTAAAAACGCCTCCGATATAGTTTTGAAATTCTGATGGCATAATGTTGGGCGTCATATTTTGTGTAACACTTCCTGGCGTACTTGCACTGCTTAACGGCAGGGCTTTTGTCTTAATTACACACACCAAAGGATTTCCGGGCAGATCTGTTACTGTATCAATCATTCCGAATACTTTTTTGGTAATTTCGGGACGGTAGAATATCTCTATTTTATCTGCAAACAATTCCTCATTATCCGGTAAAGGATTAAAAGCAGACACTTCCACTCCATTGATGGCCTTCTGATAAGAAATCATATCTTGTGAAGCATCATACTCCATGGTAAGTTTTACCAAAGTTTTATCAGTATGGGGATTAGCGGCATACATATTCTGCTCATTCTGTGAAGTGAGCAATAAAGGCAGTTCCTGCTGAATAAGAAATGCAGTAACACTTGATGGCGGCAACAAGGTATTGGCAGGTTTAATTTCTGATTCTATAAACCATTTTACATTTGAAGACGTTGATCTTGAGAACCAGTTTACTCCATAAGAACCATATACATGAATTCCTTTTTTTGTTTCTTTATGAACAAATGCAGGATTTCCGAAATCCGGGACTGCAATGGCAACTGTTTCATTATGAGCTTTGTTTCCATCTGCATATACATTCTGGAAATTCGGATCATTGGGTAACTCAGGAAGCCTCCATTCCGTATCATCTTCTGATCTGTATTCAATACCTACGGAAACCGGATATGTAAACTGAGACATATCAAATTCCTGGCTGGTATAATAAAATGCACTGTTAGCAGGCTCATCAGGAGTAAGTTCCTCTACCATTAAGCTCAGATACCTTCCGGTTCCGTCATGTGTATATCCATCTGCATCAGTTAGGCTGCTGATTGTAGTTCCGGCCGTAGGATCCGCAGAAACCATGCCCGGGACAGGCTCCTTCAAACTGACGGGCAGAGAAAGGCGCTGATCCTCCAGAGAAGTCGGTAAGGAAATATAAATATGATCAATCTTATTTGCAGGCTGTCCGGTGTGCAAATCAACTAGAGTTGCATAATGTACAGTATAAATGTACTGCTGTCCATCATAAACTTTATCATTAAGATCCAGGTGCCCCAGACCAAGCATTCTTGCTACATGATAATCAAGTGAAGCCATCTGAAGATTATTGAAATGGGAGAATTCCAAAGGTTTTTCATCTGTATCATTATCCGTGGAATAGTAATGATAAATAGCCAGAGGATTATTTGTATCATTGCTGAGACTAAGGTATAACTTTACTGAATCCTTGATCGTATTGCTTTCTTCCGGCATGTTAAACCATTTTTTCTCATAGTTTCCATAATTTACATACTCTCCGTCATTATATCTTGCCCAAACTGCATGGATACGATCCGGCACCAGCCTGTTTTTCAGAACTTCATCATCATCAAGCGACAAGCCGAACTTTCCGACGGTCTCCCAATCCCTTTTGAAAATAACATCATCATAAAATTCAAAATCAATTTTAGTGATAACCGTATTTGTAGGAATAAAACGTATACTTCTTCCGTTTTCAGCAAATATTTTCTCTGAAAAATTATAAATATCTTTTCTGAAAGTAACATTTTTAGGCAATCCCAAAAGATTGCTTTCTACAGAAAGAACTTCTGTTTTTGCAGATCCTGCAGAGTTTGATGTAAGGCCTGCAGCAAAAAACAACATCTGGTTTGATTCAACTTCAATGAGATTTTTCCCGTATTTTTCAAAAAATTCTGCAGGAGATGAAAAAGGATCTACCAGGCTTCTTATTTCGTTATATTTATTCTTGTTCCTGAAATAAACATAAAACATAGCTACCTCACTGTTTCCATACAGCCAAAGCCCTTCAGAATCCACTACTGTAGCAGGCCCATCGGTAAGATAAAGACTTCTGATCTGAGGTTCGTATCTTGTTCTGTATACAGTAACAAAATCATTCTCTTTGTTAAACCCTTTAGGCTGTCCGATGAAGTTGTCTCCTTTGGGTAAATGCGCAGCGGCAGGGCCTTTTAGGGTCCATCTTAAATGAATTCCCGGAGTACTCTCTTCTCCTTTAGACCCAGCTGCCTGAAAGTACAGGCAGTTGGATTGTAAAAGAGGATTATTCAGAGGAATCTGTCCTGAAAACATATTTATATTGTTGTTTGTATTATTAAATGACATATTATTCGTTTATTTTAATAGTTGTAACTATACTTTTATCAGCTTCTACATATTTATTTACAGTACTATCCCATGTCTTATAAATGAACTGGAAATTCACATATTCCTGCTGAAATTTTTTGCCGGTATTCATTATAATTGCCTGAGCATAATCTTTAGAATAAATCGCGAAATAATCTTTATCTATCATAACCATTCTTCCATTAAGCTGCCCGGTTTCAATCATACCTTCCTGAATGATATTACCACTGGCATCAACTTTTCTGATAAGGGATTCCAAAGGTATCTTAGGATCATTGAATGGCTCCGGATTCCTGATCAGGATGGCCACCACATCTCCTGTTTCCGTATTGATAATCTGATTAATTTCGGTAGTAGGTGCATCTTCAAGAGGTTTAATTCCAAATAATCCCTGTAAAATCCTGTCAAAAGGATGCTGATACTGCATAGCAATTGCCTGGCTTAAAGGATTTGTACATACTTTTTTATGGTCGGTCTTTATAATGTCCAATGCCGCATTAATCTTATCAGCCGTTAAAGAAGTTTTAATGCTGTAACTTGCTTGTTTTAACTGATCATTCCCATCTTTGTCCTTGTATTCAATCAGGTAGCTTCTAATCTGCTCATAAAAATTCGCATAACGGGAAGTCTGGAATACAAACTTATGAACCTCCCTGGCATAATCCTGCTTGATAGCTTGTGTCATTTTTGAAACGTCAACTGTTTTATTGCCCCAATAAAAATTAAGGACCTGTGCGGTATAAAGTTTCTGCGGCTTCAGCCTCTTAGGCGTTATCTTACGAATTAATGACTTAGGGGTGGTTAGTGTCACAGTTCCTGTACAGTGCTGCCCATTGTTCAACATATTAAAATACTGCTGCATTACCGGCGGAATTGCAGGATCCGGATCTTCTGCCCATTCTTCAATGGTCTGAGGAATATCAACAGGAGAAGTTATAATGGTTGTTTCATCAGCAATCAGCATCGGAGGATTTACAATATCAATTCCTTCCACCGGATCTTTGATAATAATTTTCATTTCGCCGCCAAGTTTTTCCATTCCCTGGTATGCATCCCATCCGCTTAACAGCTTAGATACATAGCTTGATTTAAAATACAGCCAGATCTGTGTTGTCTCATCATTGTAGAATAATGGTTTGGCATTTACAATATTCCCGTCAGCGTTCGGATATGAGCGTTCATAATCTATATAAGACCTCAAAGAAGTATGAGGATAAAGGTCCGGATGCGGAGTTAATTCCTGACCTGTAATTTCAGGAAGAAGATTTCCGTTGGCATCACGAATTCTTCCGATGGTGTCTTCTAAAATATTGGTAGAATCCTTGATCTCGATTTCACCGTAAGTAGCATCTTTGTCCAGATGGAAGAAGCCCAATGGGCCTGCCGTGCGGAACACATATGCATAATTGTACGTTTCTGATGGTGCCTGGCCATTATCCACGGTATCTTTCAATGAAAATTTCACATAATATGAGGTATCCGGTCTCCAGATTGGCTGAACAGACCTTGTAATTGCATTTACGACAGCATGGGCTTCCTCTGCGATAGCAGCCTGGGAAGGAATATGCTCATTATAATAATGATCTTCTACCGACAGCCAGCTGATTTCATGGAATAAAGTAAAACATTTCTTCTGACCGCTGCAGTTGCCTAAATCTTTTAAAATCGAAATAATATCTTCACAAGCTGTATTGAAAATCTGTGTATTGGAAGAATATCCGGCCCAGCCCATTGAAACAATTGCATTGATTGTACTGATCTGCCTTGCTAAAATATTATTCAAATAAAAATATGAAGGATTATTTTTAATAAAATCGTTATAAGCTTCCAATAACGGTGATCTTCTGATATATGGTGTGTCACTGAACAGCCCGAATTCCTGTTGTGAAAGATAAGAGCTGAGATTACATAAAACAGAATCTTCACATGGATTGAATTGATTCAATAAGTCATTGATTTGTTTTAATTTAGCTTTTAATGGTTCAAAACGGGAAATAATTCCCTGATCATCTGTAGGATTAGCTTCATTATAAGAGCTTAGTTCCTTCAGTAAAGATTCATATTGTTCAACGTTAAGATTATAAATCATTGATGAAATACCAATTGACTGTAATGAGCTTAGTATGTTCTGATAATGATCAAAGCCAAGATGCTGTCTGATAAATCTGGAATAATCTGCAATTGGATTACCTGAACTTTTTTTCGCAAAGGGCTGGAAGAAATAGATACTATAATATTCAACCATTTCAGGATATAATGAACATACCTTTTGATATTTTTCAATTATATTGCCTTCACATCCCTGAGACTGAAGCCTTTCCAGATATTCTTCAAGCTGCGCATACAGATCCGGGTCACTAGGTGATATTGTTGTTACCACACCACCCTGGGCCAAAGCATTCTGATATCCCTGATTCATCAGTACAGCCATTTGCTGCTGAACCTGGTTGATCTGTACACTGTCTGCAACATCAGGAGTAATTACAATCTTACTCACCCCGTTTATTGATGTAATTACAGGTATGATTTGCTGCTCAAGCTGCTGTTTTGTATAATACTTCTGCACCACTGAATATTGTACAAATGACTGTGTATTTGTATAATCATTGAGCGGACTGTAATAAAATACGGTAACCCCTGTGCTGT
Organism: Chryseobacterium sp. Leaf201; assembly: GCF_001421435.1. GTDB lineage: Bacteria > Bacteroidota > Bacteroidia > Flavobacteriales > Weeksellaceae > Chryseobacterium. The sequence goes on along the minus strand of NZ_LMKA01000108.1, from coordinate 4,214 downwards.
ATGTACTTAGCTTCAGCTTAATTTCTGAAGCAGGATCAGGCAGCATAATTGTAAGTGAAGAATGGTTCTTAAACAATAATGACTGGTTAAAACCATGGACATTCACCTCATCCGATACCTCTGCATAATCTCCCTGCATTACAGGCATTCCGTTTGGCCCTACTGCATATTGTACATTTCCGGAAATCTGATAAGAAGCGCCTTCACTCTGAAAGAAATTAGATGTGGAGGCATAATACAGTGTATTTAAGGGTTTTTCCAGGAAGTCAGAAACTGAATTTTCAATTTCCTCTGCTTCACAGAATAACGTGGAAGGTAAAATTCCATACTGTTCAGGAATAAACCACCCTGGATTTCCCTGTTCTGTGTAAGAAAATGGTGTCATTCCCAATAATCTGATCGCATTATACTGATTGTCTTTTTTCTGCCACTGCCCTACTTTCAGTCCGTTTAAATTTGTATTGGCAGGCTCCATAGCTTTAAACGGATCATAGTCTACCCAGCCTGATGTGCCGTCATTCGCTTTAATTTCAATGCTTTCAAGGGTATATTGATGTTTTACCTGTCTCAATTCCAGACCTTTCATATTCTTATCTGGCGGAATGAGATCCGTAGCGTTTCCGGCCGGACTGGTAAACCCACCGATAATTGCATTTGTAGCAGCAGTAGGGAGCAAGCCTTTTGTTGTTTTAATATCAATATAAGTATCCAGAGGTACTACATTTTTAATGGCATCGTAAGCCGGGATAATATTATAATCCGGTAATTGCTGTAAATCAAACGTTTCATTGGTTAGCATACTTACTCCTTTTACCAGGCTTCTGGTCTGAGAAGGGATTTCAGTAAACGGATTTACCGGGTCTCTTTCTACCACTTTATTAAATTCCCATTTCAGTTCAATTTTAGCTTTAAAGCTGATCTTGAAGAATAGAATTTTCAATTTAAATTCGACGGTAAATGCTCCATAAATCAAGAATGGCTTTGGAGATTCCACTGCAAGAAGAATTGTTACGGAAGCATAAATACGGATGATTTTAACATCAATATCAATCGCCAGCCCTGCTTCAAAATAAGCTCCCATCTGAGGCTTCTGGAAACTGATTTTCCCACCCAGTTCCAGATAAGCAAGCACGAAAATCTTTACAGGCCCGAATTTTCTGTCAAAACGGAACTCTCCTCTTGCTCCGGCTTCAATTCCTTTTCCGGAAATCATCAGGAAGGCTTTCAGCGTAAACAGGTCTTTTAACAGCTTGGCCTGGATCGGCTTTTGCTTTGTTCCGAAATTGATATACCATGCGGAAGGATTGTTGAAGAAGAATCCTGCCTGAATCTCCGCATACAGCTTAATAATATCACCTGAACTTTCAGGGAATCTGTAATCAGCCCCAAATCCGAATTCTAATGAATTGTCACCGAAGATAAAGAAGGCAAAAAATGGCGGATCATCAGTAAATTTCACTCTCGATGCCAGAAGTTTCATCCTTGCATCTACCATAATCATAGACGGCAGTGACAACAGTAACATAGCATTGGCAGAAATAATATTTCCATTGGCCATTGTGTCTCCTAATAAAGCACCTACTCCCAGTGAGAAAGGAAAATTGTATTCCTCAGTCTGATCGGGACGGCTGAATTTTTTCACATTTACACCGCGCTGAGGTGCCGTATAATATTCATACCAGGTATTTTGCGATGTCATTTGAATAGCCTTTTTCTCCGCCACGTAACGGTAACCAAGCAGCCCCCGGAACCCATAAATGGAAACAGGACCCAGAGCGATAGGATTGGGCAGCTCAATATTGGCATCAATTAAGAATGCCGGATATTTCGGTGCCAGACGCATATCAACGCCCCCTGCAATTCTTGGGTTTTTAACTTTAAGACTTACACCGCCCTGATATTCCTGAAACTCACCTGGCTCAGGAATCGACAGCCATCCGTTGATGGCGATGTTTGGATCTGTTGAGTTGGCCGGAATAACCATATCCACATGGATTGTCTGGATATGAAGATATGAATCTGAACTCTTACCCGGTCCGTCATCAGTAGTATAATAATATTTGATACCGTCTCCCCGGGCATCAATACCGGCTACACCGATGCTTACCCCTCCGTCGAAACCGAAGTAGTTGTATTTACGGATTACCCCGCCCTTTTCTCTTTCATGAGAACCAAAGTGAATCGCAGTCACAGAAACCTCAACCGGCCCAATCGGAATTTTAATAGGTTTAGGCAATATGAGGTTTCCTCCGTTTACCCGGAAATCGATACTTCCGTCGCTGTAAATCCTTAACGTTGAGATGCTTAAGGTCTGGCCTTTCAATAATATCCCTAAATATCCCAAGAACTCTACATCAGCAGATGCACCGATATAAAATTTGCCATCTTCTTTCCCTAGCTCTACAGATTTCAAATGCAGGGTAAAAACACCAGGCCAGGTAATTGTAGGATCATATGAAGGGCCAGCCGCAGCTGTTAAACGGAAATCTCCATCGGCTTCCAAATGTCCTGTAACATCAATTACCGCATCATCACCTTGTAAGTCTTTAAATTTAGGAATAACCAACCGGGCTTTAATATTGGATGATATAATATCACTTTGCTTAAAAGTAATATCAAATTTATTAAATCCGATACTCCAGCCTCCCATATCCTTATACAAGTAATCATCATCAGTTGTTGGGGTTCCATTAATCGCTTCTAATCCGATGGTTCCGGAGATACCACCTGTTCCAACAAGCAAATCATTGCCGAAAATTTGAAGGGTTGTATTATTCACATTTTTAAACCATTTAGAAGGAAGTGCAATTGCGGCTCTTTTTGCATAAACACCTTTAAAATTATCTGGTCTTCCGTCTAAAATTGCTTCAGGAATATTAGAATCTGAACTCAAATCAATTTTAAGCTGCTCAAACTCTGCAATAAGTCCTGTATTTCCGATCATTGACCTGTTGAGATTAAAGCTATTTTCTTTATAAAACTTCAAACCACTTGTGGATGAATATGCTAAAGTTCCAACATTAAATGTTAAATAGCTGTGATAGGGTTCAGGTAGAGGCGCATCCAAATCAAGAGTTGCATCTTGTCCGGTATTTACTGGAACCAGCCATTTTCTGGGAAATCTTAATCCTAAACTTAAATCCGAAATTTTAGCCTGGAAATGCAGCTTTATTAATTCTTTAATGTTTTCCTCAACATTATTGATAATGTCATTAAACAGCTTTTTAAGCCTGCTAATACCTTCATTAAAGCCATTACCTTCGATATAAGAGTCTACAATTACTTTAATAATGTTTAAATCATATGTCTCCAGTACGTTAACAATATTTCCCAATTGTGCTTCATCTGATTCATTTGGATTATAATTAATAACTGTATTGTAATCATTATTTATCTTATTAATTAATGTCTCTATGGCATTAATCTCCGGTATAAACGAAGCAATAACACTTCTTAGTAAATCTTGTGGAGTAGTTTCTGCTAATTCAAATAATATCTGACAAATTGTAAGTAAAGAATTATCAAAAGAGTCCAATGAAAACTTTTTAATGTAGCGGATGATTCTCCAGTTATAATCTACTTCAACAGCTACTTCTGTAGTGCCTACAGCAGTAGGGTTTATTACTAGTTTCATACTGTCGTCTCCTCCTAAGAAGGGAAGATTAACTCCTAATTGTGTCAGAAACACAATTTTTAAAGAATAATGGCCAGATGTGCCATCAGGAGCTGTATATATGTAAATGTCTTTAGCATATAAATTTCCGAAAATACTCTCTAAGGCTTGTTTTACTCCTTCGAGTTGGTCCGGAATATTCCCTATCGGCAGAACATCGCTCAGCCGGGGATAAATTAATACGTTACTCATATTTTGTAATTTTGGTATTGTTGGTATACTGATTAGTTTTTACGATATAGTTCTAACCCATTTCTATATACCAGTATTTTCTTATTATCTTTATTTAAAACCTCGAATACAAAAGCTCTGTCTTTTCCGAAAGAGATTTCTTTGATAAGCCTGGGTTTCGAAAGATACTTCGCCGGTATTTTAATCGTTCTGAAAGGCATATTATCCCAGATCCCAAACATCTTATTTTTTACAGTGATGTTTCTGTCTGTAATTTCATCATAGTCGAAAGGAATCATATTGAAAAATCTGCGGACAGCCCGGACACTCCGAAGGTTCTTTTTCCTCCATCTGCTATCAACAGGTTTTC
>NZ_LMKA01000107.1 GCF_001421435.1 Chryseobacterium sp. Leaf201 | reverse complement strand
AGTCAACAAATATCTTCACGATTTAGATTCATACAATCAAATATTTACAATCAAATAATTGAAAAAATTATATTAAACGTTGTAATAACAGATGACGAAAATACTGCTTTTCAATTTTTTGATTCTCTAAATAGTAAAGGGAAAAAGTTAGACACTATCAATATTTTAAAGTCTTTCCATTTGCGTGAGTTCAAATCCGAAGAACAATTACAAAAAAATATTGCCAAATCTTTTGATAGATTAAATGCTAAAATTGATGGATATCGTTTTAAAAATACTAGAATATATTCATTTGACCATTTTGTGAACTTACTTTGGTTAACACACTATAAGTGGATAAAAGGTAATTTCAAATTAAACAATGAAAAAGATATAGAGAGCTATTTTAAAATTAATACAAAAGTTAATAAGTCTGCAAAGCATTTACATCTATATCCAAGCATTAGGAATATGAAAAATAATGAAGTTGTAGTAGCTGATGATATTATTTCATTTGATTCATCTGTTCAAAATAATAATAAAGATGTAATCATAGATTTTAATCCATTGCACCCTGTACAACGAGGCTTAGGTTTTTTTTATTCATTGGACCAAATAGATAAATATTTTAATATCCTATTCGTTGATTGTGAAATACCAATGCTTCATAAAATTAATCAGTTAGTAAAAGCGACACATAGTGATTATTTTTTGCATTTATACTATATGTGTATATTAGGTTATTATATTAAATTCGATACCAACCAAATAGATGAATTTGCTTTTGAAGTAGAACAAATTTTAGGAAATAAGTTTGTGAAACTACAGAGTGTAAGACGACAATCTCCGATTGTTTTATTACGAGATGAGATTAATATTTTACAATTAATTTATCTTAACATTGATCATTTAATTTTAATAGATGAGCTAAAAAAATTTAAATTAAAAAATAGAGTTTTAAAAATAAAAAAGGGAATAAAGCAAGATGTAGTTACATACTCAATTGATAATTTAGAATATCCTTCACACACATCTAGACCAAGCTATATAAGACTTGCGCTTAACATATATCACGAAGTAAATAACGAAGAGGCAATTGAAAGTTTTTCTCAGATTAATTGGAATAATATAAAAGCTAAATAATGAAAGGATTATTAAAAATTGATACTTTATTGAGCACTAAAAATTATATTACTTCAAATGAATTAACATTGGAGCAATTAATACTTTTTGATACGCCAATTAATATTCAAATTCCTCTTTACCAAAGATTATATGTTTGGGATGTAGAAGAAATAAAGTTATTTATAGAGGATGTTTCAGATGCATATATATCAGGAAAGGATTTTTATTATATTGGGAATATGATGTTTGCTAACACCAAAAATGGAGATAATATCCAAATTGATCTTATAGATGGACAGCAACGTTTCACAACGCTTTGGCTTACTTCAATTCTTTTAAAATCATATTCAAAAAATCTAACAGAATTTGCTTTTATCAATGATGAACCAAGACTAAATTTTACATCACGTGACGAAGTTAATGAATTTTTTAAATCTCTTTTGAATATAAAAATTAATCTCTTAAATAATTCCAATCTTTCGTTTAATCAGAATAATCCTTCACTTGAACCAATTGTAAACGGTTTGCTTAATATATTTAATTTTATTAAAGAAGTTAGTGTCAATAACGAATGGAGCAAAAACGACTTATGTGCCTTTTCAGATTTTATTTTTAAAAAACTCCAAATGGTTCAGACAACTGTCCCAATGGATAATGATTTAAATCAAATATTTGAATCATTAAATAGTGGTGGAAAGCAGCTTGTAAACCATCAAATTTTAAAATCAAGGTTTCTTAAAGTATTAAAGAAAGATAATGATTTGAAAAATGAAATAGACTCTCTAGTCTACAAATGGGATTCGGCAAGCAATATGAATTTATATTTGGAAAGAAGCGTTTATAATTTAACAAATGCTACTTGGGAGGATGTAATAAAAAAAGATGTTTGGAGAATGGACAAATATTCTTTTTTATCTAAAGAATATTTTCAATTTACTGAATTTTCAACACATTCAATTCCACCTATTTCTCTACAAACTATTTTAGATAATTCAAATGATAATGAAATTAAAGAATCTAAAATTGGAAAAAAACAACAAGATTCAGTAAAAAGCATCGTAAGTTTTTCACAATTCTTACTTCATTCGTTAAGAGTTTTTTATTTACAAAAAGGCATAAGTAAACTAATTCCTGTTGATTCAAAAAACTTGCTTCTCTATTTTGATATAGAAAAAAATCTTTTTTCAGAATCAAAAGTAATTAAAGAATTTATTAATTTGATGTTCGATTTACGATTTCTCTTTGATACATTTATTGTTAAATGGTCTACTGAAGATGGAGAATCAGAAAGCTTATTGATAAATAAATGTTACTTCAATCAGAGCAATAAATCTTACTCTGTACGAAGAGAATATCTTGAGGGGAATAAACAATTGGCCTTAGTTCAATCGGTTTTATATATTACGCAAGAATCAAAAACACAATATTGGATCACACCATTTTTAAACTATTTGTACAAAAGATATATTACTTTAGGAATAACAGAGTCTTATGATGATGCCATAAAAAATGCTGTGTTTTTTACAGAGAATTTAGACAACTTTTTTTATTGTCAAAATAATTCGTTAGATATGTCCACTTTAAGTTTTAAAGATTTCACAAATGATTTTAAAGTCAATGCTGGAGATTATAAATATGTAAGGTCAAATTTAAAAAGTTTAAATGGTACTAATTTTTTTAGATACTGGTTTTATAAGACCGAGTATTTGTTGTGGAAATATAAAGAGGACTTCGAATATGATGTTTCGTCTGATGAATTTCACTTATGGAAAAATTATAAAATAACATTTAAAACATCAATAGAGCATATCTTTCCGCAAAGCAAATCTGGATTTGAAACCAAAATTGATAAAAAAGATTTTGAAAAAATTGATAATCCCATATTGAAAGATTATTTTGGTAATTTGGTTTTATTATCAGTAAGTGAAAATTCAGAATATGGTAAGGCAGATGTTGATGATAAGAAAACGAAATATAAGCTTAAATTAAATAATCAATATATAGACTCACTAAAATCATCTTTAATTTTTAATTTAGTTGATAAAGAATTAGATGGTGTTCAAAAAGGAATTTGGAATTATTCAAAAGCAAAATATCATATGCGAAACCAAATCTTGAAAATACATAAGAAACATTTAAGAAATAACCTATGTCCTACGAATACTCAGAAGATCAACTCATAGAACAAGCAACCGAAGACGTTCTCAAAGAATTGGGCTGGACTGTAATTACAGCTTGGCAAAATGAGACTTTTGGGGAAAATGGTTTGTTGGGACGAGATAATAAAACCGAAGTTGTTTTAGAAAGACCTTTGCGAAAAGCATTGCAAAAGTACAATCCAAAATTGCCTGAGTTAGCTTACACGCGTGCTGTTGAAAAAATTGTACAGCGAGAAGCTGGTAAAACCATTGCACAAGAAAACAAAGCCAAATATCTGTTGCTGAAAAATGGTGTTGAGGTTGCTTTTACCAATGACGAAGGCAAAACGATAAAGAAAACCTTGAGAATTTTTGATTATCAAGATTATGCTAACAATGATTTTCTGGCGGTAAGACAATTGGAAATCACAGGCGAATTGCACAACCGCAGACCTGATGTGATTGGATTTGTAAATGGAATTCCCTTGGTATTTTTTGAACTGAAAGCACACGCCAATGATTTGAGATCGGCGTATGATGATAATTTGAAAGATTACAAAGACACTATTCAACATCTATTTTATCACAATGCATTTGTCATTCTATCCAACGGTACTGATGCCAAAGTAGGAACGGTGACAAGTCCGTATAAATATTTTTTAGACTGGAAAAGAATTACAGAGGATGCAGAAGGGATTGTCAGTTTAGATACAATGCTTCGTGGTGTTTGTTCGCATCACAACTTAATGGATATTTTTGAAAACTTTTTGCTGTTTGACGAAAGCAACGGAAATATTGTAAAGCTGATGGCTAAAAACCATCAATTTATCGGTGTCAACAGAGTTTTAGATAATGTTGATAATATAGAAGATCTTGAAGGAAAGTTAGGTGTTTATTGGCATACGCAAGGTTCGGGTAAAACCTATTCTATGGTTTTTCTGTGTGAAAAGATTCATCGTAAATTCGGTGGCTCCTATACTTTTCTGATAGTGGTAGATCGAACAGAATTAGAAAATCAGGCGTATGATACTTTTTCGGGAGTAGGAATGGTGAAGAATAAAAATGTAATTGCAGGAAAAAAGAAAGGCATTTCAGGACGAGAACATTTGCGCGAATTATTGAGTGAAAATCACAGATATGTATTTTCTTTAATTCATAAATTTTCCATCGATCCTAATCTGGAAACAGAATATCCTTTAATTACCGACAGAAAAAACATCATCGTTATTTCCGACGAAGCACACCGTACTCAAGGTGGGAAATATGCCAGAAATATGCGTTTCTTTGGTTTACCCAACGCTTCTTATTTAGGATTCACAGGAACACCAATCATCAAAGATGAAGAAGAGGTAACCAAGAATATTTTTGGTGAATATGTTTCAGTCTATGATTTCAAGAGAGCGATTGAAGATGAGGCAACATTGCCGCTAAAATACATCAACCGTGGCGAACTCTTGAATATTGAAAATCCTGCGTTAGATGAGCAAATGGCTGAAATTCTGGAGGAAGAAGACTTAGACGAAGATCAAAAAAAGAAACTGGCTTATCTGTTTAAAAAGGAATATCCAATCCTAACTTCAGAACATCGTTTGCGTGCTATTGCAAAAGATTTGGTTTGGCATTTCAATGAACGAGGTTATCAGGGTAAAGCAATATTTGTAGCTTTAGACAAACCAACTGCAGTGCGTATGTATGATTATGTAATGGAATATTTGCCGGAATATTTAATTGACATACAAAATCAAATTAAGAAATCAAAAGATATACAGGAAGAACAGGAACTGCGTAGAAAATACAATTTGGTTTCCTCCACAGAAGTTTGCGTGGTGATAAGTTCAGAGCAAAATGAAATGGATAAGTTCAGGAAAATGAACTTAGATATAGAGCCACATCGCAGAAGAATGGTAGAGCGTAATCTAGAAAAGGAATTCAAAGATGAAGATCATCCGTTTCGTCTGGCGATTGTGTGTGCAATGTGGATTACAGGTTTTGATGCTCCCTCAGTTTCCACTGTTTATTTAGACAAACCTATCAAAGGTCATACTTTGATGCAAACCATCGCTCGTGCCAACAGGGTTTATGATGATGAAAAGGAAAACGGTTTGATTGTAGATTATGGTAATGTTTATCAGCAATTAGAAAAGGCGTATTCCGTTTATGGTGAAGGTTCTAAGGGAGCAGGCGCAGGAAACGGGAAAGATGATAAAAAGCCTTTTGAGCAGTTAGATTCAATGGCAACCGAAATCAAAGAAGCAATCGATGAAGTGGTGTTAATGTTAAAAGATTTAGAATTTGATATACTGACATTAATTGATGCTGTTCCAATGGGTAAAATTGCTGCTGTAAACAACGGAGCAAATGCAGTTTGTAGGAACGATGAAACCCGCGCGAAATTCGAAATTGCAGCACGCAATGTATTTCGTAAATACAAAGCCTTATTTCCCGAAAAACAAGCAAAGAAATTTACCAAACAATACAATGCGATTGATGCCATTTACAATAAGCTTAACCAGAAAATTAAATCTGCGGATGTAACGGAAATTATCTCCAAATTACAAAGTATAGTTGACAATTCTATAGTAATTGACAACACTACGGCTGAACCAAAAAATATCGAAATTGATTTATCAAAATTAAATTTTGAGGAATTAAGAAAAGCTTTTGAAAAAGTTCAACGCAAAAACGAATTGGTGTATGATTTAAATAAAGCGGTTGAACAGAAATTAGAACAGATGCTAAAAGAAAACCCTTTGCGTTTGGATTTTTATGAGCGGTATCAAGAAATTGTAGAAGCCTATAATAATGGTAAAAGTGAAGCAGAATTGAAGCAGAGTTTTGATAAATTAACTGCGTTTGTAGCAACGTTATCACAAGAACAAAGAAGAGCATACACTGAAAATTTAGATCAACCAACCTTATCAATTTTTGATTTGCTTATTCAAAATAAAGATTTAACTAAATCGGAAAGAGAAGAAGTGAGAAATGTAGCTCAAAAAACTTTAGAAACCCTTCAAAAAGAAAAACTGAACATTCCGAATTGGAAAGAAAGCCGCGAATTAAAGGCTGGAGTAAAAACTGCTATTTATGATCAGTTATTATGGTTACCAGAGCAAAAATATACTGATGAGGAAGTGAGTTTGAAAAGTATCGCGGTTTATCAGCATGTATATTCTTATTCATTTACTTAAGGGAGCGGTATTAAAAATTCCGTCGTAGTTGCTTTCTACAAAATTTTTTTTGAGTTGTAAAAAGGCAATGGTGCAACTAACTTGAATCGGATTAAAGAATTACAGTACATTGAAGATATTTAATATGAAGTATGATCATTGCCAGCAATTAATTCTGGGGAGGATGGCTGAAAGTTCGGGTTTGATTAGTGTTTTATAAAATTATTAAATAAGAATAATATGTTGGATCTCGTAGAAGTACACGAAGAATTATATTTATATCTGCTTGAACAAAGGAAAAGAAATTCTGAACTAAAATTTACTTTTAGAAAAAGTAATCATGCAAATAGATTGGAAGAAGGATATTGGTTTTACGGAAATGAAAACTATTTAGCAATATCATTTTGGGAAGGGATGGATTGGAAAAATAGAACTCCGAATATATGTTTCATAATTGATAGCAAGGGGAAATGTACGTTGGAAATTAATGTTTCAGATTCTATTCTTAAAAAAGAATTTATTGAAAGATATTTTTTAGAAAGAACACTAAATTTAGAAAAAATTGGTAGAAAATATGTCATCACATATGATGGTGGTTTTTCTGAATATAGTAATCGCCTATATGATATGAACGATTACAAGTCTGTTTTTGATTTTTTTCTACACACAGATAAAGAAAATATTGATGACATTATTAGGAGTAATTCTGATTTTTTTGCAACGATGGAATCAAGTGAAAATGAAATTTCATTTATAAGTTCGGAAGAATTTCTAAAAAGACATAATAAAATTAGGCAGTATAGAAAACGCAAGCAAGAGATTGATAATGAAGATGAATTTCTTATCAAAGAGGATAAGCCTTGGAAATTATTTTCAGTTAATATAAGAGATTATGGATTAATAAATGACTTATCGATTGAAATAAAAAACAAAAAAAATCAGTGGATATTTTTAACAGGTGAAAATGGATCTGGTAAAACGAACCTTTTACGAGCAATGGCAACAACATTGGGAAATAGAATGTTGTCAAAAAATGAACTTGAAGAAAATCCTAATTTTAAAGTTATTGCGAACTTCATTTATAAAAATAAATTACAAGAATACAATAGAATTGGAAATGGTGAAGTAAAAGGTAAAAGAAAACCATACATTCAAGGATTGGCAATGTATGGTCCATATAGGCTTGACATGGTGGTAGATAAAATGAATAAGGCTAAATTTAAAAAAGAATTAAATAAAGAGGAGTCTTTCAAATCTTTATTTAAGGTAGGAACTCCACTATTAAGTATTGATAAACAATTTGAATTTTGGAGGTCTGGATCAAAGCGGGAAAAGAATCTTTTTCAAAAAAGAGAATATTATATTAAGTCTTTAATCATTGATGTTGTTAGTAATTTAGTTGATATCAGATTTACCATTGAAAATAATAAAAAAATTACAAAGTACATTTTTACTAATGATCAGAATCAAGAATATTCTTTAGTCTGGGAAAAATTATCCAGTGGTACAAAAAGTACTATTGCAATGCTTGGTGATATTCTGATCCGTCTTTTCAATCAACAATCCGATATTCTTGATCCGGCAGAATTACGAGGAATTGTTATTATAGATGAAATTGATGTACACCTTCATCCTAAAGCACAAAAAGATCTAGTAGTAAACCTCTCAAGAACATTTCCTAATATTCAATTTATTGTTTCTTCCCATAGTCCAATACCTTTTATTGGTGCACCCGAAGAGAGCGTATTTATTACGGTTGAAAGAGATCAGAATAACAATATTAAAGCGACAATATTAGATATAGATATTTCAAATTTATTACCTAACACAATTTTAAGTTCACCTATTTTTGGCTTCGATTCCATAATTAATGTACAACATCATCCAAATGAGAATTTAGTAACAGAGAACAATTATCAAGAAGCCGCATTTTATAAAATTTTGAATAGAAAAATAACGGAACGTACAATACAATTAGGAATAGATGATGATTCGGATAACTAAAAAAGATTACAATGATGTTCCCGAACCTTTGACAAGACCAGGAACATATAGACAAATTGAGCGTGCAGTTGCAGCAACGGATGGTAATAAGTACAATACTAATTATTATAAAGATGAAATTGTAGTTAATAAGCTTAAGGCATTTTCTGTGCATAAAGATAATCTTGATCAGCATGATAAACCAAAATGCTATTATTGTGAATCATATGTTGATCATGTAGCAACTTTACAGGTTGAACATTTTAGACCAAAGGCTAAAGTCGATGAAATTGATAATAATAGTTTATCCCATTCGGGATATTATTGGTTGGGTTTGGAGTGGAGTAACCTTTTGTTATCTTGTCCAAGTTGTAATGGTAAAAATGCAAAAGGCAACAGATTTCCTCTACTTGATTTCAACAACAGAACCAGAGCAATAAACCCAATAAGAAATCCGCCACTTTCATTTGACAGAGCACATTGTATTGCTAATCAATCTCCTTTATTAGATGAAGAACCACTATTAATAAATCCGGAGTATGAGGATCCAACTCCTTATTTAACTTTTAATAACGTAGGACAAATATATGGTGTTGGTGAAAAAGGAGAAAAGACAGTGGAGATCTTGAAATTGTGTAGAGATTCTTTGCTAGCAGCCCGTCAGACAAAATTAAATGATATTATTAAGAATATCGACCTAGCCTGCGCAGCAAGAGAAATGAGTAGAATTAATTATGATGGTTTTAAAGTTTGGCTAGAAGCAGAGTGTACTAAAGTTTTAGAATTAGATAATGTTACAAATGAGTACTGTCTTTGGGGTAGATATATTATCGCAAATTTTGAAAGTTGTGTTGTTTCTAGGATACCCATATATAAAGATGAATTACGAGATGCTTTCCAACAAGTTAAATAAATGTAATTTTTTTTTAAAAATTATGGTGTAATTTGAGCTATAATTGTGGGAATTCTAGTTTTATTATTGTTCTAAAAATACCTAAAATTTGAGGTGTACAGGCGAAATGTATCAATTATTACTGTGGCATTCGGGAAATGTTAATTATCTAATTTACAGTAATTTATAAGGTTGGAGGTGTACAAAAGTAGTACAAATGTATTTTTAAATTTATCGTCAAATATTGTAAAGTATTGGTTTACAAGTGTTTATTGTGGCGAGATTCGTGCGGAAAAGTAGAAAAAAAAGATGTTGCAGCATCTTAATTGTGTACCACTTTTGTACACCTTATATTGTATAAACCACCATTAATAAACACTTCTATAGATACTGTATCGGGAAATAAATTAGCTTTTCTTTGATTTCTTTTTCTGTATCATAAATAAATTTTACCATTCCCAAAATATAAATGCTTTACTATATTTATTGGAAGTCAGTAAAAGTTTTGTTTCATCTTATTACTTAAATAAACTGCTTTATCAATGAAAGAGCCTTTCATTTTAGAAAGGCTCTTATAATTTTAAAATTCTAATTTAAAAAAGCATTTAACTTTTTTAAAACTTCATCTTTCGTTTCATAATAAGTAGATGCATAAATCACTTTATCATTTTCATCAAATAAAACAACTAAGGAATAGCCGTAATCATCCAAGCTAGGTATCAATGAATTCATTGTATATTCATATCTATTTACTTGTACTCGTTTATTTTTCTTATTATCAAATAAAAAATATTTATACTTTCCCTTTTTTACTTCAAACTTTTTGTCATCTATAATAGTAAAAATAGAAGCATTATTATTAATTTCAGAAAGATATTGATATGTATTTACCAAATTACCCTGAGTATACATATCCGTAACAAATATAACATCTAATTTATTCTTAAACTTTTTTTCAATTTCCAAAATAGAAGGATGTTTTTCTCTGCAAGGCTTGCACCAATCTGTAAAAGTAAAAATTAATTTATATGGCTTTTCGCTACTTCGAATATAATATTTTAAGTTTTTATAATCTGTACCATAAAATGTTTTCTTTTCTAAATCTTGAAAAGAGTTATATTTTATGGTATCGGCCAAAGTAATATTTTGAGAAAAAGTATTAATCCCTGAAACAATGCTTAAAAATAAAAAGAATTTTAACATTGTTAGTTAGCTGTTAAAACAATATCATATCCACCATAAGCACCAATAGTCGGATCAAAAAGATACTGACCTTTTCTAATTGTAAATTCTTTTTTCATGGGTCCTACAGCTGTTACATCTGCATCTACAGTCAAAGTTAATGTAGTAATGTCAACTTCTTTAGAAATAGGTTCAGTAGCATATAATTCAAATCCATATTCACTGTTATATTCATAAACCCAAACAAATTCTTGCCCATTTTTATCAATTGGTGGAAGACCCGGCCATTCAATTGGGGAAGGAAACCATTCAAAACTACAAAATCCAAATCCGCTAGTACAGCCTCTACTTGCTCTATGAATTGTAACTTCAAAAATGCCTACATTGATAGCACCTGGCTGTCTTCTTTCATGTAATGAAGGTGTATTTGTTCCAGACAATTTTAATGTGTTGGAAACGCTCTCTTCCGATATTTTTGTATTTGTTTCGTCCGCTTGGCTGCAAGACAAGAAAGTTAAAGCAAGGAAACTTGCATAAATCAATTTTTTCATGGTTTTAATTTTTTATTTAACTCGCTAAAAATAGAATTAATATTTTAACTGCACAAGTTTTTTTATAGTTTTTGTTATATACCTTATTTACGAACCTCACAATAAAATAAAAGTTGAATTTCAAAATAAAGCTGAATTTTCCATAGATAATTAATGGGTCAGATAAGAACAATTAAAAGTATTACTGCTGCTTTGTTCAATATTGTTAGATTCATAAACCCCGGCATTTTTGGTGAAACAGGTTGTTAACAAAAAGTCCAACTGTGTTTTTGCCATTTCGCCATTAGCTGATGTAACAGCTGCCAGCGGTACACTTAACAAGTCTGTCAGAGGCTGCGGCCGGTCACTCGTGTTTATTATCTTACTCATTTTTTTACTAAATTAGTTATTTATTGCATATGTTACTTAATATGTAAAAGATATAATCAAAGTAAAATCTGCATCTGATAAAAAGGCCGCCCGGAAGTCTGTCGAACAGCCCGTAAAGCAAAGCCTCTCGAGCGCATAAACCAACATTTAAATTTAGAAAAGCCGCATACTGAACAATCTTCGTAAAAATGTTTCATTATAAACTACTTTTGTATCATCATCGGAAGTACCCATTGGAAGAACTTTGCCCCTATCAAATATTTAAAATAATATCATGGCAAAAACAATTTTTATAACGGGTGCATCCCGTGGGTTCGGAAGAATTTGGGCAGAAGCATTTTTAAGACGGGGTGATAATGTTGTTGCGGCTGTTCGTAATCCTGAAACCTTATCAGAACTGAAACAGGAATTTCCGTCAAATCTTTTGGTTCTGAAACTTGATGTTATAGACCGGACTGGAAGTTTTGAGGCAATTGAGGCTGCAAAAACACACTTTGGACGTATCGATGTATTAATCAATAACGCAGGCTATGGACAGATTGGAGCAGTAGAAGAGTTAAGCGAGCAGGACGTGCGGCTACAGCTAGAGACAAATGTACTCGGTTCACTGTGGACTATACAGGCAGTTGTCCCTATTATGCGCCAGCAGGGATCAGGGCACATCATTCAGCTGTCTAGTGCATTGGGTTTAAATACGGTGACCTTGATGGGGATGTACAGTGCGACAAAGTTTGCAATTGAAGGGATTACTGAGACATTGGCTGCTGAGGTCAGTGATTTTGGAATCAAGGTATCACTACTAGAACCAGGACGTTATGCTACTGATTTTTCCGGTGCCGAATCTCTTGCTTCCAGTGAGCCCAATCCGGTCTATGACAGGATGAGAAAAGTATTCTGGGAATATGCGGATAATGAAGATGCCGGTAATCCTGCTGCAACAGTTGATGCGCTCTTCGCTTTAGTTGATACGGACAAGCCACCATTAAGGCTGATATTAGGAAGAACGGCTTATCCCTGGGTTAAAAACACCTATGAAGAACGGCTGAAAACATGGGAATCATGGCAGAACGTATCAGTGGCAGCCCACGGAAAATAAAATGATAAATCAGCAGAATCCGGCGACCCCGGATTTTGTTTTAATTATTTGATGAAATGAATCACTTGAAAAAAATAAGCGAACTGCATGAAGCACTTGGTGTGAGGCCCCCTGAGCATCCGCTTTTTAGTGTAATGCATGGCGAAAGGGATACCTGCAGCGGCAATAGTATATTCGAGTTTACTTCGGAGTTTTACATCATCGGATTCAAAAAATTGAAATCCGGCAGCATGCAGTATGGAAAAACAAAATATGACCACGACCGTGGTTCAATGTCTTTTGTGAAGCCGCAGCAGAAAGTCGCCTTTAAAAATGTTGAACTGGAGGAGAAAGGATTTCTAATTCTAATCCATGAAGATTTTTTAGCCGGGACAGCACTGTACAATGAAATTAAGCAGTACAGTTATTTCGACTATGAAGTCAATGAAGCATTGCATCTTTCTCCGGCAGAAGAAGATGTCATCTGGAATCTGTATTTCAGCATAGAGAAAGAATACAATAATAATACGGACGAACTGAGCAAAGCTATCATTGTAAGTCATCTGAATTCCTTACTGAAATATACACAGCGCTTTTATAAAAGACAGTTTATCAACCGTAAAGAATTGACGGGATATATGCTGACTAAGTTTAACACGCTGCTTGCCGCTAACTTTGAGGAACGAAAAATAAAGGAAACCGGATTGCCTACGGTTGCTTCAATGGCAGAAAAACTAAATATTTCTTCTCGCTATCTAACCGATCTCCTGAAGGAAGAAACCGGGAAGACGGCGCTTGAACTGATTCATCTTTATTTAATCAGTGAGGCAAAAAATTTACTGGCAGAAGGAGAATTGAATATCTCTGAAATTTCACATCTGCTAGGGTTTGAAAATACTACCTATTTTTCACGTTTATTCAGAAAAGAAGTGGGGATGACCCCTGTAAAATTCAGGGAAAGTATTCTCAATTAGGGATTCTCCTGCATAAATGTAAATGACAAAGACCTGAATCCGCTTTCGCAGCCTTCAGAATAATATTTGGATTGATGTATAATTTAAAATGTACATTTTTTAGTTCCATATTTAAAAAATCAGTATTTTTAAACTTCAAAATCTAAAACCATGCTCAAAATAACACACTCCCTGACTATTGGGATTCTTAAAGGATTTCCTGAAATTTCCTGCTTAAAAGATACGCCCTTTATCCATTCATATCAATTTCCAGTTTCCCGTGAAAGGAATTCAGGTTAAATAATCCGGAATAAATACAGATTTGCAGTACGACTGGCTATACATCTTTATTCCGTATGCCAATATTGTAAACCATTAAAACTAATCACCACAAAACCACCATTTCATGAAAGCAACGCTGTTCAATATCACAGAGATATTAAAGCAATACCTTCCCCAGGACAATATGCCTGAAATATTGTCTGATACCCCTTTAACAAATAAAGAATACAACAACAAAAGACAGATATTTAATACCTATTTCCAAAAGTCAATCTTTTGAATATAGCTAATACATTTCAGCTTTTTGCACAGCAGATTTTTCTTTTGTCACCAATTAGGAAATGTATTCCGCAAGTGAGAATATTCCAGATTTATAGCTTCTGAGATGCTTATATGCGGCTTCGTTCGGTAAAATTAAATATGAAATAAAATTCCATTAACCAAAAACATTTATACCATGTCTGAAATCAAACAAGTAATCATCCATCCGGCCATAGGAGTTGCCCGGGTAGGTAACAGCCCGAAGGAATATTTCCTTCTGCCGGATCTTATTAACGAACCGATCACTGATCCCGGCAATTTCCGGGACAGCGAGGGGCGTATTAAACGTCAGGCGGCACGGTTCCGTCTTTATGGTGCAGATGAGCACGGAAACATTATCCGGGAACTTACTGCAGCAGATGGCGACATCACCTGGACCGTACATGTGGCCAATAAAAAGGCAGCCTGGTACAATTTCGATCTTGCCCTGGATATACCCCAGGCTACAGGGGTTTTCTCCGGATACCCGCCGGTAGAAAGTGAACTGCGCAATAAAAAGATCAATAATACCGACCGGTCAAGGCTTGTGATTGATGGAGGCACGGTGGCGATCTCCGGAGTTAATACCAACACCGAGGGCAATGACCCGGACTTTGCGTTTGACAACGGTACTTTTTATTCCCCGGATGGTAACGATAAACCGGTTTACCTGGGTGAGCTGCGCACGGATGGTAACGGCTGCCTGCTTTTCCTGGGCGGTTACGGTCTGTCTGCATCCTACGACAATGAGCCTGCAGTTACCTTTGCCAATAACGACACATGGCATGACGATACTTCAGACGGTCCGGTTGATGCAAAAATCAAGCTTAAAACGGGAGAGGTATTCGAAGCTACCGGTGCATGGGTACTGACTGCACCGCCGGATTATTCGCCGGGGATCCAGGCATTTGTAACGGGTTATGACCTTCTGGCACAAACAGCTGCAGACATGGGGCAATCCGTACTGCCGGCAATTCCGGAATTTTGGGAGCATATCTATCCGATGCTGGAGCGCATGCCGCTCAACGGCTGGGTAAATGCCGGTATCTTTAAGCAGAATGGATGGGGAAGCCCGGGTAATCTGTCTACTCCTGAAATGGTGGCAAAGCTTTCAAATGATTCTGATCAGTATTTTGAGCTGCGACAGGCTATTTTTCGCCAGTTCCGGAATCCTGATTATTTAACCATGCAGGCAGAGCTTTTCCCGCCTGTTTATGGTGATGGGCTGCAGAGCTTCAAAAGCAGCGATACCGATCCTCGTAATTTCATGGCCGTGATGCCTTTTCAGTATGAATACCTGCAGCAATGGGCAAACGGCAATTTTACGATAGGGACCAGGCCGGGAACCAGGAGATGGGAGGACATTGCTCCGGCAGAACAGGCTGCCCATCTGGACCGTACATCACTTGATGAGACCATCGGAGGACCTTTCCATCCGGGATGCGAATTTACCTGGCCGATGCGGCAGACGATATTATATTCAGCACCTTTCCGGATCAGGCGCCGGCTTGATGATCCACTGACCTATGGACCGGTACTTAATTCACAGATCGCACTGGAGACCGGCGGGCCTCTGGATGGCTCGGCTGCGGGAGATATCACTAAATGGATGGCAGTGCCCTGGCAGACAGATACTTCCAGCTGCTTAAGCGGGTATAAAGACATTATGGGCCAGTATGTACCAACCTTCTGGCCGGTACGGGTACCAAACGATGTGCTTACTGAAGCTGATTACGAGGTGATGATGAACGAAAATGCGAGCCTGAAAGAAAAGAATGCAGCCTTCAGCAACCGGGTTAAGTGGTTGCGCGGTGTTGTGTATCAGTACGGTTATCCTCCGGTAAGGGTAAGTCCTTCTACCAAAGGCATCAATAATTTTATCACGCAATGGCCTGATGTGGGAATACTTATCCAGAAAGAGGGCACCGGTGATCCTAATTTCCCTGATAAGATGTGGGTAGAGAACGGACGGACAATAGGAGAAGAGCAGGTTGCTGCCGAAGAGATGCTGATAGCTGCCCCAGCACAGGAACAGCCATCGGATGATTCAGGTTACCTGTGGATGGTAGATCGTGCTGAAAAAAGAAAGAGAGGATGATAACGGACGTGCTGATTATAGGGAATGGCCCCGCCGGCCTGGCCTCAGCAATCACTTTACGGCAGCACGGTGCATCTGTAGCGGTGGTGCACCGGCCCGCCGTGGAGGTTATCCGGGCGGGAGAAAGCCTCGCTGCTTCCGCCCGGCACTCACTTATGGAACTTGACTTGTGGAATGACTTTTTAGCTGCAGAGCACCCATCCTGCTATGGCAATGCTTCCTGCTGGGGTGATGACCGTTTGTTCTTCTATGATTTTATCCAGTCATCTTTCGGGGAGGGCTGGTATGTAAATCGTACAGCTTTTCAGTCTATGATGCTCCAGAAAGCATTAGCGGCCGGAGTTAAGTTCATTGAAACAAACCGTGCTTTCAGCATAGAAAGGGAAGGGGGTTGCTGGAAATACACGGAAGGTTATTCATACATCCACGCTGAAAAAATAATCGATGCCAGTGGCAGGAACAGCTGTCTGAGCAGGCAGCTGGGTATAAAACGCATCCGCGCGGATAATCAGATCGCGGTGGTCAGCCTTCTGGCTTCTTCTAATCCGTTAAGCAGTCAGCAAAGCCTTATCGAGGCAGTTCCCGACGGCTGGTGGTATGTTTCGGAGGGTGGAGGAGGAAAGGCAGTCCGTATCTTTTTTACAGATCCTGATCTCCATGACCGGGCAGATTGGTCAGATCCCTTGTATTGGAACAGAAAGAGCATGCAGACACGCTTTGTAAAGCACCGGGTACCGGTAACCCGTTACAGCGATGTATTCCCTCCTCAATATACTTCAGCAGGAAGCCATCATCTGGAATCTTATGTAGGCGAAGGCTGGCTGGCGGCAGGCGATGCAGCCTGTGCGTTTGATCCATTGTCGTCCCATGGTATCGCTTTTGCGCTGCGCAGCGGCATTGATGCGGGACTTGCTGCAAAAGATGAACTGGCGGGCATTTCCACAGCCGGAAATTATTATGATCAGAAAATCCGGCTCGCTTTCCGTTTGTATGAAGAGCAGCGTGCAGACCTCTACCGTAAGGAAACCCGCTGGGCAGACCATCCTTATTGGGTAAGAAGACATGAAGAGCAAAGACCCGCAGTTACTGAAAGTAGTATTCTTACAGAATAAAACAGGAGGGATTCAGCTTCTGGTTTATCAAAACAGGTAGTCGTGTAATTTTAACGGCTGATAAATCTCGGTTTTCAGGTTTCACAAAGAAGCCTGAAAGCTATTGATTTTGAGGCAGAAAATTCTTGGATATGATTGCCGATCAATGTGCTGCCTTTTAACAGGCATTTCACCTATGTAAAGCTGAAACCGTTAAGATTAAAAGCACAGAATATTCCGATTCTGAGTTTCAACGAATTTCAGTTTTGTTGTGTATATGATATTTGATATTTAATAAACACAGCTTTGATGAGGTTAATTTGGATTTGTGTGATGCGATCCCGTATTTGTCTCATTTATTCAGTAAATATTGATTATGAAAGAGTTTTATTCTGTGTATGGGAAGCGGTTGCCATCTCAGTTGGTATAAAACTTTACAAAAACGCGCTAGCTTGTTTTAAGAATTTCTTTTTTATGTTTTATTCCCCAGTCTTTTAGTGCATCAATAATGGGTGTTAAGGTATGTGCATATGGCGTCCATCTGTAAGTGATTTTTACAGGATAATCATTGGTAACAATCCGCTCTATTAATTTATGCTGTTCCAGTTCTTTTAAATCTTTTGCCATTGCCTTTGGTGTAATGCCGGGGATGCTGTCCTGAATATCGGTAAACCGTTCATTGCCTACACCAACAGAAATGATAATGGGTAATTTCCATTTTCCATTAATTACATCTAAGGCATCACGAACCGGTTTAACGCTGTCTAAGCAAGACAGATAAGGTTTTTTTGCAGCCATATTAAATCATTTTTATAAGAATGCAATTTCCTTTAGGAAACTACTATACAAAGTAAAGCATTTTTAATATAATTTTGCATAACAATCATCAGATAAATTTTGAAATAGTATGGAAATAGGAATTATCGGCGTAGGCCATATCGGGAAAACACTGGCTTTAAAACTAGCAGCAGCAGGACACAATGTGGTGGTGGCTAATTCCAGTGGTCCGGAAAACATTGATAAAGCTGTATTGGCTACAAGTGCGAAAGCAGTAACCGCGAAAGAAGCCGTACATAATAAGGAAGTCATCATTTTGTCTGTTCCATTAAACCGGATACCGGATATTGCACCGGTTTTAGCATCTGTACCGGAAGAAGTTACGGTGATAGATACTTCTAATTATTATCCCGCCAGAGACCTGAAGATCGATCGTATAGAAGCGGGATCAGCAGAGAGCATATGGGTAACGGAACAGTTAGGACGAACCATTGCCAAGGCCTGGAATGCCATCGGATCACAATCCCTGGAAAAAAACGGAAAGCCTTCAGTAGCCTTGGACCGCATCGCCATTCCTTTTGCAGCGGATCGCGATAAGGATCGAATTATTACCAAGCAGCTGATCGAAGATACCGGATTTGATGCCTTTTACACAGGTTCATTAGCAGACTCCTGGAGACAGCAGCCTGGAGCTCCTGTTTATTGTACAGACCTGACTTTGAATGAAATTCAGTCCCTTATCGGTAAAGCAGAGAAAGAACGCTTGCCGGCAAGGAGAGATTTGGCTGTTGCAGCAATCATGGAGCGCCTCAACGATCCTAAAGCAAATCCGGATGCCGATTTTGGAGTACGTTTAAGCCGTGCCTTGTATATTTAGTTTTAATAACCCGGGAAATATGAGGTCATTAGAGGAAAATATGGATAACCGTTCTGCCGGCAATAGACAAATGCTCATCGGTCTGCATCTGGGGAACGGATATGGCTCACAGCCGGGTGCCTGGCGCATGCCTGGAGTGGACGCCGAAAGCTATACCAGTTTTGATGCACGTGTAAAACAGGCTCAGGCTGCAGAACGGGGTAAATTCCAGTTTATATTTTTGCCAGATGGCCCTGGTGCTGTAATTACAGATATTGCAACGGAGGCGCCGGCTTTTAATCTCGATGTAATGATGACCCTTGCAGCGGTGGCCAGGGAAACGCAATACATTGGATTGGTGGCTACAGGATCTACCACTTTTAATGAACCCTTTAACCTGGCAAGGCAGTTCAAGGCTTTGGATATCATGAGCCACGGCAGAGCAGGGTGGAATGCCATTACTTCAAGCGGCAATGATGTTGCCGCTAATTATGGCACAACAATACCGTCGGGCAAAGACCGTTATGATCGTGCCCACGAGGCTATTCAACTTATCCAGTCACTTTGGGGGAGTTGGGGAAGAGAGGCATGGATTCATAATCAGGAAAGCGGGCAATTTGCAAATAAAGACCAGATTCTTCCTGTTAATTTACAGGGCAAATTTGTTGGATCCAGAGGTCCGCTTTACATCCCGCCGTCAGAGCAGGGCCAACCTATTATTTTTCACGCAGGCGGCAGTCCCAATGCACATGAGTTGGCAGGACGTTTTGCCAATGTGGTTATTGGTGCAGCATTTACCATTGAAGATGCCCGCGCACAGCGTAATGCTTTCAGGGCAGCGGCAAAAAGTTTCGGCCGTGATCCGGATGAAATCAAATATATTCCCGGACTGATGACGACCATTGCAAAAGACAGGCGTACCGCACTTGACCGCCGCATTCAGCTGGGTGGAGATTCGCTTCTGCAAAGAACCCGTTACCTGCAGCAGATGTTAGGTATTCCGCTGGATACTTCCCGTCCGGACGAGCCGATTTCAAAAACATGGTTAGCAAATGCGCGACCCTCTCAGTACGACCCACGCTCTGCTCATGCATTAAAAATCGCAGAAGAAGGCTGGAGTATTCGCGATATCCTTGCCCATGGAGTGATTGATTATCACCCTGTAATTGTTGGTCCCGGTCTTGAAGCGGCAGATCATATGCAGGAATGGTTTGAAGCTGGTGCAGCAGATGGATTTTGGATTTCACCGGATGTCAATTCAGACGGAATTGATGCTTTTGTGGATGAAGTAGTCCCTGTTTTACAAGAGCGCGGACTTTTTCACCAGGATTATAAAGGCAGAACTTTACGGGAGCATCTTGGTGCCCCTGATCAATATGGAATTGATCCCCGGGTTTAATCAATAAATTACCGGAAAAGAATACGAAATCAACAGAATATACAAAATAAAAAATCTGTATATAATCTACAACTATTAACAATCAGTTGTTAATAGCTGTTCAGAATTTAATTATATTATAAAA
>NZ_LMKA01000106.1 GCF_001421435.1 Chryseobacterium sp. Leaf201 | reverse complement strand
TAATAGTATAAAAGGATTAATAATAATGATTTGTATTCCAAATATAAAAATTATCTACCAAATGAATATTTTAAGCGTACCTTATTTTGCAGGCGGACTTTCACATTTACTTCCGCTGTATGTTTTACATCATAAATATTTAAAAAAATGTCCGGAAATTGGAAATCAATTTTTAGTTAATAATAATTTGCAATTTTTTCTGAAGACACAGCGAATAGAATGTCCAACAGTCGACTATTTCGGAAAAGATAAAGAAAATCTACTTTTGTCTAATGACTTTCCGGAAATATCAAGATATGTTATAATCAAAGAACAGGAAGCTTATGAAAGAGTTAATCCCCAAATTGTGATTGAGGATAATTCTTTTACAACCCCACTGATTGCAGAGAAAAAGAATATTCCAAGAATTTCAATTCAACGTACAGGAACTTTTAGATCCATTGATGTTTGTTACAGAAATCCCCATCATGTTCATTCTATGCAAAAAGGAATCAACATCAATAGATCTGCTTTTCTTTCAGATCCTAAAAAGCTGGATATTCCAAAATTTGATAATTCAGATACTTTTTTCTTGCAAAAATATTTTGCGCCCAAAGCAAAAATTATTCCTGGGATAGCAAGTATAGAGCGTCTGCCGGAAAACATAGAAGATCGCGATTCGTATTTCTATTCAGGACCGCTTATTGTAATGGATAAGCCCTCTAAAAACCTTTCAGAGAAATTGGGTGAATTCTTAGAAAGTAATAAAGACAAATCTATCGTTTTTATAACAACAGGTACAATAGACAAAACACCTATAGATCGTTATATAGAATTCTTTGTAAAACAAGATTATGCAGTTATAACAACATGCAATTGTGAAATTAATAAAGTTTATCCCGAAAGTATTTTTCATAATAATCTGTTGCCCCTACATTATATCTGTGGAATTTCAAATCTTGTAATACATCAATGTGGTTCAGGAATGTATCATTACCCAATCATAAATGGAGTTCCTTCTTTAACAATAGGAACACAGTGCTTTGATCGTGAAGATATAGCATTAAGATTACAGGAACTTGGTGTATCCTCTCACATTCCTCATCCTGAAGATAATCCGGATTATTGGGAGATTTTTTTGGAGACAATTGATCGTTTTGAAAGAAAAGAATTAATAAATTTTAAAATGATGGATCAACTGAAAACTGAAATCGAAGAAAGTACTCATCATTTCAATATTCAAAAGGTGATCAATTATGCTTTATCTTAATATTAAACTTAAAAACATGAAAAAATCTTTTTATGAGTTATCTCAAAATGCAAATACTGATAAAGTAACACATCATGGTTATCATTTTTTTTATCCTCTTTTTTTAGAAAAATTAAGAAATGATTCATTCAATATGTTAGAAATAGGATATGGTTCTGGTGAATCTATGAAAATGTGGTGTGATTATTTTCCAAGCAGTACCATATTTTGTATGGATATAAATATTGAAAAAAATATAAATGAGAGATGTAATGTTATTAGAGGCGATCAATCTAACCTTGAAGACCTAAAAGATACAGTACAACAAATCAAAACTGCAAAAGTAATAATTGACGATGGAAGCCACAATCCACAACATCAGTATGATACTTTTATGTATTTGTTTGAAAGTTTATTAGAAGATGGAGGCGTATATATTATTGAAGATATTGAAACCAATTACTGGAATCCGAATTGTGTTCTCTATGGTTATCAGGTTGGTAATTTTGATTTAATGAAAAACATGAATAAATGCCAAGAAATGATTAATCAGGAATTTTCTAAAGTGAAAAATTCCCTGAAAATTTCTACAATAACTTATGGGCAGAATTGTATCATTATTACCAAACAAACCGTAGAAGAACAAGAGTATTTTGACAGAAAATATAGGTTTGGATTTTTAACAGTCTAATTGCATGATATAACTCTGACTTACATAAATATTAAAAAGTTAATATTATTTTAATTAAAAATTATGAATTATACATCTTTTCTTGAATCTACAGAAACAGAATTAGTTCCTTTTTTCGGAATAATTTTTCCGTATGTAGAGAAGTTTCTGGATATTGATAAGTATGTATCACCATCTTTGAAAAATAATTTGCAAAACACATTACTTGAGGAATTAAGTGCTTTTGCTGAAGTTACTTTACAGTCAGAATTAGAACAGTTTGTTTCGTATAATAATGATTCAACTTTCGAACAATTTATAATTGAAGTTAACAGCTCATTATCGAAGAATTACCCTGTTTTAGATGAGAAGCTTAAAACTCAAGTTCTCAATTTTTCTAATCATATTTTTAATATTGTCGATCGTTTTAATAAAGATATACAAGAAGTTATAAAAATATTTAATCTTAATATTTCGATTCGGGATTTAAATATCATAAACATAAAAGCAAGTTTAGGAGATGGGCATAATGGTGAAGGTACAGCATTAATATACCTCTCTAACGGAACAAAATTAATTTATAAACCGAGAAATGTAGAAATTACAAATTCGTATAATGCTTTTATAGATTGGATAAACTCTAACTTATATTTAGATTTAAAAACATTTAAGGTACTGAATCGTCAAGATTACGGATGGCTTGAATTTATAGAAGATGAAAAAATAGATCATGAAAAAGATCTTCATAAATACTATCAAAAAGCGGGAATACTTTCTGCTGTCACACTTCTTTTAGGCAGCAAAGATTATCACCGTGAAAATATAATAGCATCAGGAAAAAATCCGGTTCTGATAGACCACGAAACAATTATTCAACCTTTTTTAAGTAGTGAATTCGTAGGATCTTGGGACGAAAAACATAAAATTTCGTATTTTTCTGTCTTAGAAAGTGCTTTAATTATAAATCCTAATACGGGATTGCCTTCTGATCTTGCAGGATTCGGAGTTCCTGGAAAGCTTGAAGTAACAGAAGTTGATAAAAAGGTAATAAACTCTAATACTATAGATTCAAAACGAATAATACAATTCGTTACGAGAAAATTAGTGGAGAAAAATGTGCCAATATATAAAAATAATTACATTTTTGTCAATCAATATAAGGAGGATTTCTGTATTGGATTTTCAATGGCATATGATTTATTTTTAAGCTCGAAAGAAGAATTAAAATCACAAACATCTCCATTACAATCATTTAAGAGTAAACTTGTTCGCTATGTTTGGAGACCAACCTTTGTCTATTTTAAAATTTTAAAATATCTTAGGAATCCAGTTTTTATGTCAGGCTTTGAGGTTTATCATTCAAAATTGCGCGATTTGCTGTCAAAAGCATACAAAAGAGAAGAAATGGAAGAATATCAATTTATATTAGATTTTGAAATTAAACAGATGATGAACGGAGATATTCCTATTTTCATTCTTAAGAGTGAAGATAATTTTTTGGAAGGCAATAAATCTTTTAAAATATTCGAAAGTAACTGCCTTGAAAATATCTATAAAAGAATTGATTTGCTTTCTGATCAACATAAGAAAGAACAATTAGCATATATCAAAATTTGGTTAAACAGTTAATATTAAAACAAACATACTGATGAACCTTAAATGTCTTAATTGTGATAGTAATACAATAAATAATTTCTGTTCCGTTTGCGGACAAAAAACTTCTACACATCGATTTTCCGTGAAGCATGTTGTAAAACATGATTTTATTCACGGAGTTTTCCATCTTGATAAAGGTTTTATTTTTACTGTAAAAGAACTTTTTTTGAGACCTGGACACAGCATAAGAGAATTTATACAAGGAAAAAGAGTCAATTATTTCAATTATTTTACCTTAATTATTCTTATTTATGCAATAGGACATTTGATTGGTAAAATTCCCAGTAATACGCTTGCAGAAGTTTTAGAGACTGGTCCTACAAAGGGTAATGCGCGTGTAATGCGTGAATTTGGAAAATATATTATATTGGCAGGAGCTCCTATGTATGCTTTGGCAAGCTATCTGATGTTCTTTAAAAGTAAGCAAAATTATACAGAACATCTGGTAATGACGATGTATTTTACCTGTGGAATTTTATTTATCAATTTTATTCCGCTTTTTGCAGTGTTTTTTACATCAGAACTCAGGATTGTTCTACTTATGAATTTTTTGGTTGCTGTCTTAGAATGGATTTATTATTTTTGGTTTTTCCAACAGTATTTTTCCGCTTTTAATTATAGTAAGAAAGAACTCATATTGAGATGTATAGCAATTGTTTTGATAATAATCATAATTAGTGGATCAATCAATTTAGTAGTAAATAAGATTGGCTTACTATATATGAATTAATAATTATATTAAAAATGTCTTCAATTTTGAAGACATTTTTAATTTCCAGCACGAATCACGATATTTGGCATAAAACTAGAACCAAATGTCACAAAATTCATTTCAAGATTTTGGGAAAATAATGGTTAGAAATCCTTTGTTTTCTTATCAGATATTATTTAACGATGAAAATACAACAAAAAATCTCGATGAACTAATCCGGGATTACTTTGAAGATGAAAAGTTTCTGGAAGCCATTTTTTGGAGCTCAAAACAGCTTTACAGCACGATTTTAAAGTTAAAAAATGAAAATTTGTCCGAGAAGAAAAGAGATAGAATTCTGCTCACTCTGAAAAAATACTTAATCAGAGCTTCTACAAGACCAACCCCTTACGGAACGTTTGCCGGAACAGCAATTCAAAATATTTCAGAAAATGATACTCAGGAAAGTTTTAGTAACAAGAAGAAACTGAGGCTTGATGTAAATATCATTCGAAATATCATTCGTTCAATAGAAAATAATAAATTTCTTTCACAGCATATTTCTTATTCGGCTAATAACACTTTATACTCTTTTAATAATCAGTTTCGGTATCTGGAAATTGATAAAAAATGTAAAAACAATCCTCAGGTCAGTTCTCTTGAAAAGAATGAAATTCTAAATTTTGTTCATTCAAAAAGTAAAAAAGAAAAAGTTAATTTTCATCTCATATATAATCGGTTTTCCGAAGATTTTGAAGAACAGGAATTTCTTGAATTTTTTCATGAATTAGTAGATTCAGGATTTTTGGTCAGCGAATTAGAGCTTAGTCAGACAGATAAAAATGAACTTAGACATATTAATGAATTTCTTGAAAAATATGAAATTAAAAATTCTCCTGAAGCTCTTCAATATAAAAGTCTATTGAAATTGATTTCGGATTATATTTCAAATATACAAAATTCGCCCTCCGGAGATTTTAATAAGAGTGAATTTGAAAGCATTTCAGAATTATTTAAGGACATGAAAATTAATATGGAGAACGAACAGATTTTTCATGTCGATGTTTTAAATGAAAATGCCAGTCTTCCAGAATTTTCAGTAAATAATTTAAGAAATCTGAATGAAGCAATCTCTATACTCAGTAAAATTACTGCCAAAGGTCAAAGAGAATCTGAAGTGGAAAGTTTCATAAAAATTTTCTCTGAAAAATATGAGACAGCTTCTGTTTCTTTATTGGAAGCATTGGATCCTGAAATTGGGATTGGTTTTCCTGCCAGTGAAAATATTGGAAGTGTTTCAAACAATGAATTCATTAATTTTACTAAAAAATCAATTAAAGATCAATCTAAAAATAAGCAGAATTTTTCTTCATGGCTGATTAATAAAATAGAAAGTTTATCACATGGAGAAACAGAAATAAGAATTAATAAAAACGATTTACAAGATATTCAGGATCAAAACAGTTCTTTATCAAACAGTTTTAATATTGTAGGACAGGTTTTAAATTCAGATAAAATCTTGTTGCAAAGTGCAGGCGGAGTTCATGCCAATACACTGCTTTCAAGATTTGCTTACATGAATAATGAAATTCAGTCTCTCTGCAAAAGCATTGCCTATTTTGAGAAAGAAATTTCAGATGATATTATTTTTGCGGAAATTATTTGGATTCCAGATGGAAAAGAAGCCAATATCACCAGAAAACTGACTTATTTCAATTATGAAATTCCGATTTATTATAATAGTTCATTCCCTATAAGAAATCAGATTTCACTACGGGATATTTTAGTTTGCATAGAAAATAATGAAATTGTTTTAAAATCTAAAAACCTTAAGAAAAGGATCATTCCGAGATTATCAAGCGCTCATAATTTTATGGCAAGTAATAATTCTATTTATAGATTTTTATGTGCGCTCCAGGATCAGAACCCCTTAAATTTGGCCATTTTGCCAGATTTTTTAAGTTCTAAAAAAAGATTCTTTCCACGAATTGTTTTTAAAAATATTATCCTTCATCCATATTGTTGGATTTTACAGGAAAGTAATATTACAACAATTAAAAATTCTCAAATTCCGCTTCAGAAACTAAAAGATTTTTTCAAAAAATGGAATGTAAATCAGTACGTTCTGCTTTGTCAAGGGGATAATGAATTGTTTTTAGATACTTCCAATGATTCTTATCTTGATATTTTATTAGACGAAATTTATAAAAACCATAAAATAATTGTTTTAAAAGAGTGGTTATACGATCCTAACAGCACAGATAGTTTTGTTAATCAGTTTATTCTTCCATTAAAAACTAATCAGCCAAAAGCAATGACAAAGTCTTCTTTAAATTATGTTCAAACTGGAAAAAGAAATTTTCATCCAGGTGAGAAATGGCTTTATTTTAAAATTTACTGTGATGCAAATTATTCTGATGTTATTCTTAAAAAGCTTTTCAAACAAATAAAAAAGCTTGAAAAAAATAAGCTGGTTGAAAAATGGTTTTTCATTCGTTATCTCGATCCGCATTATCATATAAGATTAAGAATTCAGATGAAATCAGATCAGTTTTCAGGAGAAATTATAAGTCAGGCAAATCAAAATCTTGGATATTTTATTAAAAAAAATATTATCTGGAAAATTAGTTTAGATACTTATAATCGTGAAATAGAAAGATATTCAGTTTCTGAAATTGATACTGCAGAATACATTTTTTATAAAGATTCTTTACTTTTTTCAAAATTTTTAAAGCATGAAGATTTTAATGATAATATAAAATTAAGAATGTTCTCGGCTGCAAAAAATGTGGATTCTTGGTTGGATCTATTTAAATTAGATTTAAAAGCAAAAAAAGACTTTTGTGAAACCATGAAAAATTCGTTTGCAAAAGAACAGTCAGAAAATTTTAAAATTGAAACTGAAAAAAAATACCGCGAAAATCAAGATTTATTTCATTCGTTTTTAAAAAATGATACATTTGTGCAGTTTTTCAGGGAAAGAAATCGAAATTTAGCAGAATTGAATTTAAATAATCAAAATTTGCAGGATTTCATTCACATGAGTCTTAACCGATGGTTTATAGCTAACCAGAGAAACTGGGAATTTCTGATTTATTATTTCTGTCACAAATATTACAACAGATGTCTGTATAGTTCCTCTGAAAAAGATTTATAAACAACACAATGATTAAACAACATTCTCCGTCAGACGGATTTTTAGAAAGAGTCGTCAATTTCGATTTTGAACGTTTTTACACCAGAACAAACAGAATAATTTGCCATGTTTTGATGTGGCTTTTATTTGCTGCATTAATTCAGGCAGGATATTATTTCGGATACAAATTTACTTTTGTTACCGCATTCTTTTTTTCGATACGTTTAACACTATGTAATATCATTATCTTTTACTTACTCTTTTATTTCATTATTCCTCAGACACTTAATAAAAATAGGGCTATACTATTTATTATACTGATTCCCATCTGTTTTCAGCTGTGGCTTCTTGCAAATCATTACTATTTTGTTTTATTGTATAAATACCATGCGGGTTTGGAAGATAATATTTTATATAGCCTTCTTAAGCAAAATAATGAAAAATCTGCCCTTGAAATTATTTCAATCAAAAATGTAATTTCTCATGCTTTTGATGTAATTGTTGCAATTTCTCCGTTTTTATTTATTAAAATTACGTTTGATATGAGCAGAATTTATGCAGCATCAATTATTACTAATCGGGAAAATCAAAAACTTCAATATCAGAATGTTGTAATGGAGAAAAAATTTCTCCAGACACAATTGAATCCACACTTTCTGTTTAATACGCTTAATAATTTATATGGCTTAACGATTAAAAAAGATGATATTGCACCGGAACTTATTCTGAAGCTTTCAGAAATCATGCGATACACGCTTTATGATATTAATGTTGAAGAAATTCCTGTTCAGAAAGAAATTGATTTTATTGAAAACTATTTTGAAATGGAGAAAATGCGATATCCTGCAGAATATGATATTACGCTTATTGTTGATAGCGATGATGAGAATACCAGAATATCTCCGTTGTTATTCTTCACATTTATCGAAAATGCTTTCAAATACGGATTGAAATCTGAAATTCCCTATTTGAAGATTTATATTGAAACTAAAGAAAAAAAGGTTTATTTTGCAGTTGAAAACGATACACCCATGAATACTGATAAAAAAGATTCGCAATATGGCGGAATAGGCATAGATAATGTTAAAAAAAGATTATGCTTATTATATCCGGATAAACATGAACTTAATATTCAGGAAAGAGGTGATACATTTATAGTTGAACTAAAATTAGATCTTAGCGATGAATAAAATCAAATGTTTAGTGGTAGACGATGAACCCATCGCACGAGAGATTATTGAAAGCTTTATAGAAAAAACTCCGTTTTTAGAACTGATCGGTTCTTTTGGCAAATCTCTGGATGCATTAAATTTTATTCAGAATAATAAAGTAGATATTATTCTTACCGATATTGAAATGCCACAACTTACAGGTCTTCAGTTGATTAATTCACTGTCGCAAAAGCCTGCAACTATTTTTATTACTGCATATCGCGAATACGCTTTGGAAGGTTTTGATACCGGTGTTGTTGATTATCTGGTAAAACCAGTTTCTTATGATCGGTTTTTAAAAGCAATAAACAGGGCAAAACAATCTTTAAATAATCAGCAGGAAAATAAAATTGTTCTTTCTCAGGAAAAAGTGGACCGTATTTTCATCAAAGCTGATAATAAGCTTGTCAAAATTTTATTTGAAGATATTATTTATATTGAAGCATTAAAAGATTATCTGCGTATTCATCTCTCAGAAACCGAAAGATATATTACCCACTCTACAATGAAAGCGATCGAAGAAAAGCTTCCTGATAATTTTTTCAGAATACAGAGATCTTTCATTATCAATACAAAATTTGCAAAATCTTTTTACGGAAACACAGTTCGGATGACGATTGGTGAGAATTTACCGATTTCATTATCCGCAAAAGCAGAGCTGTTCAAAAAGCTCGGAATAGAAAATAACTAAATGCTCTAAGAACATTCATCGGATAAAAAACAGGTTTCGCCTAAATTACCCTTCATTTGGTCTAAATTAATTTTAAAATCATCTCATGTTTATCATTTTTGAATTACTAAAAATGATAACCATGAAAAACACCAACACAAAAACACCAAACAAAAAGAGTAAATTGATTCTTAAAAAAAGAGTTGTATCAGCAAACAATTCTACAGGTGAAAATACACTTGATCCTACCATTATCATCATGACAACATCCCTTATTTGGTAAACCGAATATTATTATGACTGTTTTGTGTCTCTATATTATTCAGGATATAATTCTGGATCATGTACTGAAAAAATACGTTTCAGATATGCCATTTCTAAAACTGAAGAAAATAAAAGTTCAGGAATTGCTTAGCCACAAAATGATCTCACTATCCGATATTATTATTATCGAGCCTGATTTTTTAGAGAATGATTCATTTCATTCCATAAAATATAACATTAGTACAAAACCGACTATTTTTATCAGTGATAATAATAATCTTATAGATATCTACGGGCATGCAAATGCTGTTTATCTTAAAAAATCATTCAATTATTCAGATTTTGTAAATGGAATGAGTTTGTTGATTGACAACCAAATGTAGAATCTATACGAAGTCCCTAATTCTGAAATTTCAAGCATTAATCCTCTTCAAAAAATTAAAACAATTAGAGCTGTTTCTAATCCATTGAAACAGCTTTTTTATCTAAAAGAGTACCAACAATATTACTTTCTTAAGGTTATTATCTAAACTAATCGAAGTTTCGTCGAAAAAATCTGGCACTTCATCTAAAAGATTTCATGTAAATCATATTGTAAAATACTTTTACTCAAAGTTTTAAGCTTTAGAACACCATTCCGATTAAATAAAACCAAAAACTGCTAACCATGAATTCTCTAAAAAATACAACTATCGACTGGACTGCCCCTGATTTGTTGAATCAAATCGTTCAGAATATTAAGAATCCTCTGGAAACTATTCTTTCAGCAAGCAGTCAAAGAGATAGCTTTCAAAACGAAATCATATTTACAAACAGCGAGCAGATCAATAAAATTATCGAGGAAATTTTATTGGAAATCAAATCAAAATCAGTAAATGTTACACTTCACAGCAAACCCGATATTTTTGAGATTTATGAATCCAATATCAATGTAAAGTCGATGTGTATTAGAGAAATTCAGCCTGGGAAAATTACCAAACCCGACCAGAATTGGCTTGTAAATCTTGAAAAGGAGATCTATCAGTCAATAAATCAAAATGATGTTAATATTTACGATTTGTCTTACAGGATGGCAGTAAGCGAAAGACAGTTGTACAGAAAAATTACAGGGTTAATTCATTTAACACCAAATAAATACATAAGAATTCTTAAGCTTCACAAAGCAAAGCATATGATTGATAATTATATCCAGAATTCTATTTCACAGATTGCTTATGCAGTAGGATACAACGATGTACATTATTTTTCTAAGCTTTTCAGTGAGCAGTATGATATTTCACCTAAAGAGCTTATTAATTCTCTTCAATAACTTCAAGATGTAACTTACAGATCAACATAAGGCAGAGGAATACTTTCAGAAATAATTTCTAAAGCCTGGAATGATAAAGTTTTAAAAAAGCACTTATTGAAAATCCTCAAGAGACTTTAGAAAGTTTATTTTAAAACAAATCTTCCTGATAATAAAAAAATAAAAGTTACCTATCAGTCAGATCCCGAATATTAATATTTCTGTGAAATTTAATAATGAACAGAAGCTCGGAAATAAAGATTTACATCCAATATCCGACAGATCAAGTGAAGATAGTAAAAGGTTTACCTCATATGATAAGTCAGTAATACCATAGAAATTGGCTGATTTACACTTATAAAAACAAATAAATTGCATAACCATTAAATTTAAAAAAAATGAAAAGAGTACTTTTCTTCTTGGGTCAGTTAGATGACATGGACGTAGAATGGATGATCAAAAATGGCCATAAAATAGAAGTAGAACCACAAACCAAGCTAATTAAAAAAGGCGAACCTGTAGAAAACCTTTATATCGTGCTTTCCGGGCAAATGTCAGTTTGTGCAGATGATTCTGCCATCGAAAATATTGCAACACTAAATGCAGGGGAAATCGTGGGTGAGATGTCATTCGTAGAGTCGAGATCACCTTCTGTATCAGTGGTAGCGGCAAAACATTCTTCAGTTTTTGTGATTCCAAAGGATTTAATTACCAGAAGGATGAATGAAAACCCAAGCTTCAGAGCAAATTTTTATTATGCGATTGCATTATTTCTATCAAACAGGCTTAGAAATACAACCGATCAGTTAGGATACGGAAAACCTGAAGAAGAAGATTTGATTGATACCAATATTCTTGATGGTGTATCTCAGGCAGGATCAAGATTCGGACAAATCTTACACCGTTTTTCAGAAGTTTAACCGAAAAATAAAAACTAATTCATGAGGTCTGCTAAATCTATTTTAAGAATTTTTTTAATTTGTGTAAGCAGTTCTGCTTTCAGCCAAACGGTCATCAACGGTGATCTGATTGATTTATCTGGCTTGGCATTCGCTAAAAGTCCGAATATTCAACGAAATTATTTTTCGATTCAGGATTCGGAAGCAGAATTGCAAATTCAGAGAAGTATCTTTGATTATAATCTGAATTCAGAGCTTGCTTACCAGAGAAATCATTATTGGCTTTTTGATACCGATACCAGAAATCTATATGTAGATCGAATTTTGAAATCTAATACAGTAGATTTTTACTCTAAATTACAGAAGAAAATAAGATCAGGGCAGACTTTAAAATTAGATTTACAGTATTCATTTAATAATGACAATTTCCCATTTAATAATTTCAGTCAGTTTATCGGACCAAGAGTTGGAGATTATACACAAATTCTGAAATTGTCTTTGGTACAGCCGCTTTTAAGAGGTCGCGGAACAAGAATTACCACGATTTCCGAAAGGGTTGCAGGATTATACATTGAGATCACAAAAGAAAACTCTGCGTATGGTAATTCTTATGAAATTTTGCAGATCGGCGATGCATACTGGAATTATTATACCGCATTCAAAAATCTTGAAATTTATTTGCAGAACGAAAAGCGTGTAAGAGATGTACTTGAAATGACCAAAGAACTCGTAAAAGCAGATAAAAAACCAGCAGGAGATTTATCACAGATTTATGCAGACTTGGCAAACCAGGAAAAACTTACGGTTACGGCGCAGCAAAATCTTTATAATGCAAGATTAAATTTAGGCAGGGTAGTTGGTTTAAGTGATGATGAAAGCCAGCAAATCGGAGATCCTCAAAATGGTTTTCCAACCGCCCAAGAATCCGGGGTTTCCCAAAGTTTAGATAAAGAATTTTTTACAAATCTTGCTTTGCAAAACAGGAATGATCTGATTGCTGCTCAGAAATCCACAACTGCAGCAGAAATGCAATACGAGTTGGCGGAAAACAACAAAAAACCTCAACTCGATCTGGAAGGATTTTTCTTCTACGGCAATGCAAGTCAGGGAAATGGAAGGAATTATAAATTCTCATCGTTAGTTAATGACGAAGGAAGATATATGGGAGCAGGTGCAAAACTTACTTTTTCATTTGCATTAAATAACAATTTTGCAAAAGGAAATTTATACAGAAGCAGAGTTGCACTTACTGACCAGAATGTAGTGACAAAAAACCTTCAGAGAAATATTGAATTGAACATCAGTACAGCCGTCAATAATTTGCAGAGCAGCGTTCTTATTCTGGAAAGATCAAAAGAAGCGCTCGAAAATTACCGAAAAGCATTTAATGATGAGCAATTGAAATTTCAGACAGGTCTTACCACACTTCTGAATGTTATTTTATTTCAGGAAAGATTAACCAATTCTGAATTGCAGTATTTACAGGCACAGCAAAATTTCGCCTTATCAATTTTAAATCTGAGACACGAAACGGGAACATTGATTTCCCAGGATGCTAAAGGATTTAAAATAAACCGGGAATCATATTATTCTATACCAAATCAAAACTAAAACCAAAAGATATGTCAGCAGGTTTCTTCAGAAAGTCAGCATTAGAAAAACTTTCGACTCCGGAAAAATTAGATCAGCTTATAAAAGTTACAGGACCGAAATCCTGGATTGCACTTAGCTTAATTGCTTCAGCTTTAGGCATCGCAATTATTTGGTCAGCTCTTGGAAGAGTAAAGACCAAATTAGATGTTATTGGTGTTGTTCAGGGCGGTGAAGTTCACGAAGTGGTTTCCACCGCACAAGGGCAATTGGTAGAACTGAAAGTCGTCATCGGAGATAATGTAAAAAAAGGAGATGTTATCGCAACCATTCAGCAGCCGGAATTATCTCAGCAGATTGAAGATGCAAAAGCAGTTTTATCTGACAGAAAATATGAAATGGGAAAAATTGTTTCTTACGGTAATGAAGGAAACGAAATTCAGGGAGAATACATTAACCAAACCCGAAAAAGCATCGGTGGAGAAATTGAAGCCGAAAGAAAAAAATTAGCATTTCTATATAATCAGCTGGAATCAGAAAATACATTGTTAAGTAAAGGTTTAATTATTAAATCTCAGGTTGCCAATACAAAACAGCAGATCGAAGCTTCAAAAAATACCATTGAAAGATTAAAAGGGCAGATTGTAGAAACTTCAAGTCAACAGCATAATCTGAATTTTGACAGACAGCAGAAAGTGACGCTTCAAAATCAAAGAATTGATGAAGCTCAGAGAAATCTTCAGTTTTTAGCTGAAAAATATGATACTAATAAAAATATCAGAAGTCCTTATGACGGAGAGGTGGTTGAGGTTCTTACCGACAGAGGAGTTGTTGTAGGACAGGGAACGCCGCTTTTCAAGGTTAAAAATAAAGGAAGCCAAAATTTAGCAAAACTGAATGGTGTTTTATATATTCCTTCAAAAGACGGAAAAAAAATAAAGAAAGGAATGGAAGCTTTGGTCGCTCCTTCTACGATTCAGCCGCAGGAATATGGTTTTATTAAGGCAAAAGTTACTTATGTTTCAGATTTTCCTATCACAGAAAGAGGAATGCTTACTTCAGTTAAAAACGATCAGCTTGCAAAAGGTCTGCTAGCCGGAGGTCCTTTATTTGAAGTGCATGTTGACTTCGAAAAGGATCCTGCTTCTTTCAGTGGTTACAAATGGACTTCCGCAAAAGGGCCGGATATTCTGATTAAAGAAGGAACATCCTGTATTGGAAAAGTAACAATAAAAGAAGAAGCACCTGCTACGATTGTGGTTCCGGCATTTAAAAAATTCTTTGACCTGTACTAAATCTAAAACAAATGAAAAACAATTCCTCTTTTGTAATAGACAAACAGGCAAGACCTGTGAGAGTTCCTACTGTTCTGCAAATGGAAAGTGTAGAATGTGGAGCAGCAGCTTTAAGTATTATTTTAGGGCATTTCGGAAAGTTCGTTCCGCTTGAAAAGCTGAGAATCAGCTGTGGAGTTTCAAGAGACGGTTTGAAGGCTACTAATATTATAAAAGCAGCAAAAGAATTTGGTTTAGAAGCAAAAGGATATTCCAAATCTATCGAAAAGCTGATGCAGATAAAAACCCCGGCAATTATTTTCTGGAATTTCAATCATTTTCTCGTTTTAGAAGGTTTTACAAAAAATAAAGTTTACCTCAGTGATCCGGCTCAGGGAAGATATACTGTAACACATAAAGAATTTGATGAGTCCTATACCGGTGTTGTATTGACTTTCAATCCTACTGAAACTTTTGAAAAAGGTAATCAAAAAAAAGGATTGATTCCTTCTTTGTCTTCAAGGATTGTTAATTCAAAAATGAGTATTGTTTATATTATCATTGCAAGCTTACTTCTGGTAATTCCGGGATTGGTAATCCCCTCTTTTCTTCAGGTTTTTATAGATAAATATCTAGTAAATAATTACTCAGGATTTGTTATGCCCTTGTTATTGATTATGGGCGGCATATTGCTTATAAATTGTGCGCTGGTTTATCTGCAGCAATATTATTTATTAAAGCTTGAAACCAAAATTGCATTGGCCACATCAAGTAAATTTTTATGGCACGTTTTCCATTTGCCGATTGCATTTTTTACGCAGCGTTACAGTGGTGAAATCGGGAGTAGGGTATCATTAAATGACAAAGTCGCAAAATTATTAAGCGGTGATCTTGCCAACGCGGCCCTTAATGTAATTGTAGTTGTATTTTATGCCTTACTAATGTTTTCTTATGATGTTTTTTTAACATTGATAGGGATTTTCATGGCAGTAGTAAACATTATAGTTCTACAGATTGTATCAAGAGCCAGGAAAGACGGGAACAGAAGAATGAGCAACGAAACCGGAAAACTTTTAGGAACTACAACTTCCGGGATTAGTATGATTGAAACCCTAAAAGCTTCCGGAAGAGAAAATGATTTTTTTACCAACTGGATCGGGCATTTAGCCAAAGTAATGAATTCCCAACAGGAATTAGGATGGCTTACTGCAAGACTTAATGTCATTCCGCCATTGGTTTCTTCATTAACCACAAGTATTATTTTAGGAGTCGGAGCTTTAAGAATTATGGATGGTGAGATGACTTTAGGAGCTTTGGTAGCTTTTAGCTTTTTAATGGGAAATTTTATTAATCCTGTTAATCAATTAATTGCTGTCGGAACCCTGCTTCATGAAACCGAGAGTGACATGAACCGTATTGATGATGTTTTAAATTATGAAATCGATAATCAGTTCAGAGAAGAAAATAAGATCACTCCGGAAATTGAAAATTCGGTAAAAAACAGACTGATTGGCTATTTTGAAATGAAAAATGTCACTTTCGGATATAATCCTACAATGCCGGCTTTAATCGAGGATTTTAGTTTAAACCTAAAACCAGGAAGCAGAGTGGCATTAGTAGGAGGATCGGGAAGCGGAAAATCGACCGTAGCGAAAATTGCATCCGGATTATACGAACCCTGGAGCGGAGACATTTTCTTTGATGATATTCCTAAAAGAAATATTCCGAGACATATTATTAATGAATCTCTAGCGGTAATTGACCAGGATGTTTTGGTTTTCAATGGAACGATCAGCGAAAATATATCATTCTGGAACCCGATGATTCCAGAAAAACAAATCATACAGTCTGCACGTGATGCTGCAGTTCATGACGTTATTGCATCACGAACCGATGCTTATGACAGTAAAGTAATGGAAGGAGGAGCAAATTTCAGCGGCGGACAAAG
This sequence comes from Chryseobacterium sp. Leaf201, assembly GCF_001421435.1. Classification (GTDB taxonomy): domain Bacteria; phylum Bacteroidota; class Bacteroidia; order Flavobacteriales; family Weeksellaceae; genus Chryseobacterium. The sequence goes on along the minus strand of NZ_LMKA01000106.1, from coordinate 4,335 downwards.
GCAAAGGCTGGAAATCGCAAGAGCATTATCAAGCAATCCGTCAATTTTAGTAATGGATGAAGCAACAAGTGCATTAGATTCTACCACTGAAAAACAGGTGATGGATAACATCAAAAAAAGAGGATGTACCTGTCTTATTGTAGCCCATCGATTAAGCACAATTATCGACTGCGATGAAATTATCGTAATGGATTTCGGTAAAATTGTGGAAAGAGGAACACATCAGGAACTGATGAAGCTAAACGGAGTGTATACCAAGTTAATAGAAACCAAATAATTGTTTTGCCATGTCTAAAAATGAAAAAATATATATAGGCGTTGAAGAACCTTTTGTACTGAACTCTACTGAGCAATTATGGTTGATACTAGCCGGTGAAGTTAATATTTTTTATACTAAAATTGATAAAAATGGAAAATATTTATGTGCATTAAAGCATCTTTATGCTGCTAAAAAAGGAGAAATTATATTTAGTCTTTTAACAAAATCAACAGAGAATGATACCAGACTTGTGGTTTTCTCAGAAAATGCTGTTTTGCTTCCTGTTAATAAAAGCGATTTACTGAATGTTGATCATCTTTTTCTTAAAAATATGATTAACAAATGGATTCTAAAAACCTCTACGGAAATTAGCTGTTTGTCTGCGCCAAGAGTTTATAAACCTCTGGACAGTTTTGAAGAAATACAATTAAATGAAAACAGTACCGCTTATCCGTCCAATAATATTAACTGGATTAATCTACTTATCGGAAACATTGAATATTTTTCGGGAAATTCATCGCTTTCTGCTGCCGATGAATATAAATTCCCGGTTCCGGTTTCTAATAAATTATGGATTACAGGCAAATCAAAAGATACAAGAGTTAGAGTTCTGAGCACAAGAGAAGTTATTGAAGAAAATATTAATTTTTTAATCTCCATAGATCATCTTTTGGCTTACTTTAATGGCCAGCTTAATAAAAACATTGCTGCTCATCAAAATCAGGAGCAAAACTATTTCGATGAAAAACTGAAGGTTGAGCAAAAGCAGCTTACACAGACTTTAGAGAAAATAAAATCTATTGTTACCGAAAACACGCTGAAGACAGATTATAATCCGTCTGAATTTAAAAGTTCAACCATAAAAAATACGCTTTTTGCTACCTGTAAAATTATTGCTGAACATGCCAAATTTAAAATTGAAGAACCGAAACATATAGAGTCTTACCAGAACAGCACTACAAATCAATTATATGCCATTGCTAAAAGTTCAAATCTCAGAGTGCGAAAAATTATTCTGAGAGGAGTCTGGTGGAAAGAAGAAAATGGAGATTTATTAGCTTTCACAAAAACTGAGAAGATTCCCGTTGCACTCATTCAGAAAAATTCAGAAACTTATATTCTTAAAAATTCGGAAACTGGAATAGAAACCGTAGTTAACTATGAGGTTGCAGAAAGTTTAGAGCCGATAGGTTATATGTTTTTTTCAGGCTTTGATAAGAAAATGGGATCTATGAAACAGGTTTTAAGCTTTGCAATGGCTGGCGTAAAAAATGACGGTAAAAATTTAATTCTCGCTGCTCTGGCAGGAAGTTTAATTGGTTTGCTAATCCCTATTATGTCTGGGAAAATGTTTGATGACGTGATTCCTACTGCAGATCGCTCAATGCATTTTGAGGTGTTTTCCATAATGATTATGATCGGCTTAATTTCGGCTGGACTACAGTTGGTTCAGGGGATTTTAAATCTTCGTGTTGAATCGAAATCAAGTATTAATTTACAGGCAGGCGTAATGGATTATATCTTAAGGTTACCCGTTACATTCTATAAAAAATATACAGCAGGAGATCTTACGAACAGGGTTTTAAGCATCAATACAATCCGGCAGGTTCTCTCAAATACCTTAATTACAGCAGCATTGAGCGGTGCATTTTCTTTCGTAAATCTAATTTTATTATTCTATTATGATTCTAAATTAGCCTGGATCGGAATTCTTTTAGGAGCTATTGCCGCGGCCTTCATGATTATTATCGGCCTTTTAAAACTAAAACATGATCGGCAAATATCAGAATTACAGGGAGAAACGCAGGGTTTTCTGTTTGAATTTCTGTCTGGAATTACAAAAATAAGAATGACGGGTGGTGAAAAAAGAATTTTTACATTATGGTCAGAGAAATTTTCGAAAATTAAACAATTGGGTTTCAGTTCAGGAAGTTACCAGAATTTTGTGGAGATTTTTAACAGTTCTTATCCCTTGTTTACCAGTGTTTTTTTCTTTTCATTTATTTATTATACAGTTCTCAATGCAGATGGGCAGATAAATATGCTTACAGTAGGCTCTTTCATGGCATTTATTACTGCTTTTAATAAGTTTTTAAATGACAGTCTGCGATTGAGCATGGCCTTAATAACTTCTTTAAATGTAGTTCCATTGTATGAAAGAGTAAAGCCGATCTTAGAGGCAGAACCTGAATCTACGGAACAAAGCCATGATCCGGGAGAACTGGAAGGCGAAATAGAAATGAATTCTTTATCATTCAGATACCATGAAGATCAGCCTTTAATCCTTAAAAATATTTCATTTAAAATTAAACCGGGTGAAATGGTAGCATTTGTAGGCTCTTCCGGTTCGGGGAAATCTACAGTGATGAGATTGCTTTTAGGTTTTGAGCAGCCTGAAGCAGGATCTATTTTCTACGACGGCGGTGCTTACGATTCTATGAATAAAGAAATGGTAAGAAGACAGATTGGTGTCGTTTTGCAAAATGGATCTTTAATGTCGGGGAGTATTTTCCAGAATATTGTAGGAAATTCAGAACTTTCTCTTGAAGATGCATGGGATGCTGCAAGGATGGCAGGAATGGAAGAGGATATCAAACATATGCCAATGGAAATGCATACTGTTGTAAGTGAAGGCGGGGGAACTTTTTCAGGAGGGCAAAGGCAAAGGCTGATGATTGCAAGAGCTATCGTTCATAAGCCAAGGCTCTTGTTTATGGATGAAGCAACAAGTGCTTTAGACAACAGAACTCAGAATATTGTTTCTGAAAGCTTAGATAAATTACAGGCTACAAGAATTGTAATTGCCCACAGATTAAGCACGATAAAAAATGCCGACCGAATTTTTGTAATGGATAAAGGTGAAATAGTTGAATCTGGAACGTATGACGAGTTAATGGAATTAAATGGATTGTTTAATAAACTCGCAAAACGTCAGATTGCATAATTATGGAAAATACTTCTATTTGTCTTTCTGATAATCTGAAATCATATTTTGAGAATAAATTTATACTAAAAGAAACACATAAAGAACTTTTTAGAGAAGACAGCTCTGCTATGTATTGGGAACAATTTTTAGAGAAATCATCAGGAGAGACATTTGAAATAATAAGAAAATTTTATCCACAGCTATATTTTCAGATAGAATACGGAATTGACAAATCACAGGATTATATCAATCTCGTTCTTAAAGGAAAGCCTTTAACAGATTTAAAAATAACTTTAAATCTTAATGCCCCCAAGGAAATCAGCGTAAAAATTTATAATAGTGTTTACGGAAAGATTCCTGTAATTATAATTCCGGATGAAGAAGACTTCAGAACTGTTATTCAGTCTCTTTTACATAAGAATAATCCTGTGCCCGTTTCTTTAGCAATGGGAGCAGTTCTTATTAAAGGAATAAATAACTGGAGTAGGATACATGATTTAAAAAACAACTGGCTGAAAAATAATCCTTTCGGCGATTGGAATTCTGAATTTTCTTTAAATATTATACCGAATCATACTCTATATAAAGACAGAATTATTATCCTGAGCACAAAACCTTACAGTAATGTTTCTGCGGACAAATTAGGCATTTCTGAAAAAGATTGGAATTTATTTTCACTGTCTATAAGGCTGGAGCATGAATGTACCCATTTATATACACTTAAAAAATATGGGTGTGCATCTAATAACCTGCATGACGAATTAATTGCCGACTATATAGGGATAACAAAAACTTACGGTAGTTACAATAAGGTTTGGATGCTTCAATTTATGGGTTTGGAAGAATATCCGAAATACCGTACAGGAGCGAGACTCGAAAATTATTTTCCTAAGTCAGAATTTTCTGAAAAGGATTTTAAGGAACTAATTTTCTATATAAAAAATGCGATTGAAAATATCAGTGCCTTTGATACAATAGTAGGGAAAATAAAATCGCCTGCCGATCAGATATGTAGAATACAAAGTCTGTGTGAAACAAATTTGATTCAATTAAGTTCTGAAAACGAGCTAAATTTAATTACCGAAAGATACAATAGACTCTATGCTCAAAATGAAAATAACTAATATTATTTTTAAAAATTATAACAATT
>NZ_LMKA01000105.1 GCF_001421435.1 Chryseobacterium sp. Leaf201 | reverse complement strand
CTGAAAAGTCATTCAAAACAATCAGCATTATAAAACCTTTATAATCAATTATTTGTTCTATCCAGAAGTAATACTATAAAAATTTAATTAGAAAATTGTTCAATTTATTTTTATAATTCAAAAAACTATCCTATATTTGCACCCACAAAAAACAAGGTAATTCTTGTTGAAAGATAGCCTAATCGGGGCGTAGCGTAGTCCGGTCATCGCGCCTGGTTTGGGACCAGGAGGTCGCAGGTTCGAATCCTGCCGCCCCGACTGTTTTAATAGTTTTCTCAAAATTATGTAATGGGTGCGTAGCTCAGCTGGATAGAGCATCTGCCTTCTAAGCAGACGGTCAAAGGTTCGAATCCTTTCGCGCTCACTGTATAAAAACTCACAAGAAATTGTGAGTTTTTTTATGGCATTTAATTTTTACACGTACCATAAAGCAAATCTGCAATCTTAATGTTGCTTAAACTCATCTGAATTAGAGCATTTGCTTTAATCGAAACGGTAAAAATCCGATTACTTTGTTCTAATTTGCGTAAATTTACAGGAAGCTATTAGTTGTTTATTAAGAAGTTGCATTATGCATTTCATTCACTATTCAGCTTTGCATAGATTTCCAGGCTGATGAACCGGCCATCTTTTATTTCGCAGTCCTTCATCGTTCCTTCAAATTCAAAACCGAGCTGATTCAATACCTTTTTGCTGTTTTTATTTTCTGTTTCCACAAAAGCTTCAATCCTATGAATACGCATGGTTTCAAAGGCATAATTACAGGCCATTTGCGCCGCTTCCTTCATGATCCCTGAGCCCCAGAACTCCGGCAGCAGCCAATATCCCATTTCAATCTTGCGGTGTTCTTTATTCCGGTTATTAAATCCCATTGCTCCGAGAAAAGTATGATCATGACTGTTACAAACAGCCCACCAGATCCCGGTTTCTTCTTTTTCTATCTTTTTAAACCAGGCAATCTGTTCCCGGGTAGCCGATAAACTGTCATAATGTACGCCATAATGCTTTATTACCTCAGGGTGAGAAAGTCCGCAATATACCGGTTCAATATCTGTTTCCTGAAACTGTCTTAATATCAATCTTTCTGTAGCCAATATAGGGAAAGGGATTATTTTTTCATTTTCCTGCTGAATGGCATGCCGGGATTCATGGGATAAACTTTCATTCCCGTCTGCAGCTTTCTGACTTTTATCCTGTGCATATTTATGGCCTTTTAACTGTTCAGGAATCTGAGCATTGTCATGTACCTTTACATCATCCAGGAAATAGCCGGAAAGATTTTCTATACCCGACTTAAGATGTTCAGGCATACCGGTATGTTCAGATTTTATTTCAGATTGTGAAAGAGAATCTTCATTTGCTTTATTTTGCTGCTGGTGTTTCATACAGTTGGCCTGATTATATATTTCAGGTTGATTAAACATTGAACATTATGTTTGAAAGATACCATTAATCAGAACAATAATCTTCACATTTCAGGTCTATGCTGAATACAATTTTATATTATTTATCAGCACCGGAATTCCGGCAATTTTCTGCAATTGTTATTCCCCTTTTTAAACCGGATTCAATTGATTATTAAAAAACCACCGTAAATATACAGTGGTTTTATAAATATCAAGAATTTTCTTTATTTTAAGCGATACGAATTTCCGTCCCAGAGATAGGTTTTTGAGGAATTTTTTTTCTTTTCCCGGTCTTTGTCATCCCTTTCCATTTCTTCCATTTTCAGGATAAAAGCATTGGGAATTCCGCCTTTGTCATTGGGAAAAATAAATTTTTCGCTGTGATAATAGACATCGGCATCACCTACATTCATCAACTGAGGAAGTGCAGTCAGTTTTTGATCTTTCCTGAACAAAATATACTGATCATATCCTGCAATCCCGCACGCTTCTCCAGAAACGGTTGCTTTTAAGGTAAATTCCACGTCTTTAAGCTTATGATCGCTTTCAACGGTAAAGGCGGCATAACTAAGGCTTTCCCCGGATCCGGTATCAAAAGACACTTCATCAATCAGCCGATTCCCTTCCAGCACTTTAACGCCGGCAATATTCTGTGGGTAAACCTGATTGAACTGCTTATCTTTTTTGTCAACGGTTTTGGAGAGCCCGAAAAGAAAATCAAGTCCGTTTTTATTTCTGTATCCTGCTGCAAGGTTTCCGCCCCAGATATAGCCTTCTTTTGTCTGATTATCTTTCTGATAGGATATTTTATACCAGTTTGCAGCCCTTTCTCCTAATTTTAACAGGACATCTTCCTTGTGAAGAACCAGAACCTGCTGATTGGACTGTAAAGAATCTGAAACCCGGCCTTTAACATCGGGAGACTGCCTGATCCGGGCCCAGGCGGTGAATATTTTCTGAGGCTTATTCTCTTCAAAATTAAAAACGCCGTTCGCATAGACGGATTCTTCTTCCTGTGCGGAAAAAGCCTGAGCAATACAGAAAAATAAAAAAATAAGTGCCGTTTTCATATTTCTATTTTTCAAGCAGTAAGCTTACCCATTCTTCACGCTGAAGCTGTTTTTTCAGCTGCAGCCCGCTTTCTCTGCAGACTTCCAGAATATCATCCACATCGAAGAAGCACAATCCCGAAAGCAGCAGCTGTCCGCCTCCGTTCAATACATTCACATAGGTTGGAATATCAGAGATCAGGATATTCCGGTTGATATTGGCCAGAATAATGTCGTAATGCTCCTGCCCCAGATTGTCAGCGGTTCCCTGTTCAATATCCAGTTCCACACCGTTCCTTGCTGCATTTTCCTTTGAGTTTTCTACAGACCATTCATCAATATCAATGGCTTTCGTATGGCCGGCTCCCTGCTGTTTTGCATAAATGGCCAGCACAGAAGTCCCGCAGCCCATATCCAGGACCTGTTTACCGCTGAAATCAATAGCCATCATCTGCTGGATCATCAGATGGGTCGTCGGGTGATGCCCCGTGCCGAAAGACATTTTGGGCTGAATGATAATTTCGTGCATTCCGGGAACCGACTCATGGAATTCTGCACGGATCATGACTTTATCATCAATATTAATCGGCTCAAAATTCTTTTCCCATTCCTCATTCCAGTTGATGTTCGGCATTTCCTGGAAGGTGTATTCAATTTTTACGTTTTCATTATGGAAAATCGGAAGTGCTTTTAATTCTTCTTCATTCAGAACCTCTTTCTGAATATACCCTAAGATTCCCTCCAGCTCTTCTGTAAAACTGTCGAAACCTATTTCGATAAGCTCTGCCATCAGGATTTCATTCCACGGCTGAAGCGGAGAAATTTTGAAATCGAATTCTAAATAATGTTGCATGTGAATAATTTGCTGCAAAAATAAAACTACTTTTTTGATTTGCCGTTATTTTTGTCATTCCGTAAGAACCCCGATTCAAATCTTTTCGGATACACTCTTATAAATCGGCTTAGATTTCTACGGAATAACAAATTTTGTGTTTACTATTGTTTTGATATTGCCTCGTTGCGATACCTTTATGAAAGAACAGACAGTGAGAATACCGGCAAAAGCCTAGCCCCGATTGAAACGAAAATCCTTTTTTGAAAAAAAAGATTGCAGTGGAAAGCGGGAAACAGCTCCTGAAAATTATCCATAAAAAAAGCGAACCGAAGTCCGCTCTGATTATTATTTTAAACTGATTTCTATGGATTTGTAGAGAAAATAGACCCGTTGGCGATTAATGCCCTTCTGTTCATTTTCAGGATATCCCGCACCCATTCTGCAAAATCTTCCGGCTGAAGCACTTTTTCAGGATCACCGTCTGTGAGGCCTCCCTGGATTGACATATCTGAAGCAATGGTGCTCGGGGTCAGCGTAACCACACGGATGTTCTGCTTCCTCCATTCCGCCATCATGGATTGCGACAGCGAAACCACGGCTGCCTTGGACGCAGCATAGGCTGACATATTCGGTCCGCCTTTCAGTCCGGCTGTTGAGGCTACATTGATGATATCGCCCTCCCCTTTTTCTTTCATGAAAGGATGGACTGCTTTTGCGGTATAATATACTCCGAAAAGATTGGTTTTAATGACCTGCTCCCAGGTTTCTGAAGGCATTTCTTCAATATACCCGAAATCACCGATGCCTGCGTTGTTGATTAAAATATCAATTCCTCCCAGCTGTTCTGCCAGCGATTCTATTCCGGCTTTCACATGGATTTCATTGTCTATGCTGAAAACGGCATACGCTGCATTTACACCCAGCCTGCGGATTTCATCAACTGCCATTTTAAGGTTCTCTTCATTTCTTCCGGTAATCCCGATATTCACGCCTTCATTAGCCAATGCCAGTGCCACTGCTTTTCCCAATCCTCTTCCTCCACCGGTAATCACGGCATTCTTTCCGTCTATGTTCATTTTATTATGGTTTATATATTAAGGGGCAAATTTACAAAAGGTATTTTTTTAATTAGAACCAACGCGAATGTTTTTCGTAAACGTACCTATTTAAAGCGTCTATGTAAATTTTGTAAAAATCTGAGATCTGACAGGTGCTTATTGAATATGGATTTAATCCGTATGAATATATTTAACAGGCTTGAATCTTTGTGAAGGCCTGTACCCGCAAAACAAAACCGGCTCTTTTCAGAACCGGTTTCAATTGAAAGTATAGTAAAAGATAAAAAGCTTAAGGAATAAGAATCTGGTTCTGAACCTCAAATTCTTCTGAAGCGGTAAACTGGTTTCCGTACATATCCGAAGCCCTTACCTCAACCTTGTGTTTCCCAAGAGATAGTTTTCTGGAAAAATCCCCTGTCCAGATGTGTTTTGAAATTTCCGGGTTGGAAGGTCTTCTTCCTGGGAAAAGAGTCTGCGTAGTATCCCATTTGAAAACCGACACGGCAAAACTCGGATCTACCGTTTCGTCATACTGCATCGCCTCCCACTTTTCACCGTCTATCCTGTATTCCACTTTATCCTTTCTGCTTCCCATGAAGAAATTGGCAAGGATTTTCGCAGAGGTTTTTACAGGATACGGAACCACTTTCGGAACGTACAGGTTGATCTGGTAGTCATCCGGCTTTCCGGCAGTTTTGTACTTCACTTTATACTGGTCATCATTAAAACTGATGAAAGAATATCCTTTTGCAGTCCCGTCCCTCATGGTGGAGGTCGGCAATCCCAAATCATCGGATGTTCCGGACCACCAGTCGCCGCAGGTAGTCCCTACATTATATTCGTGCAGGTCTTTGGACCCGTTCCATCCTGCTTCCTTACCGTAAAAAAGCTGCTGCTGGATATGCGTGTGTGCCGACAGCATCAGTGCATTCCTGAACGGAGCCAGATAATCAAACAGTTTCTGGCGGTCTGAATTCCTGAAATTATCTTCATTTTTATGTTCCAGCGGAATATGGAAAGAAACAACAATCAGTTTATTTTTATCCACCAGCTTCAGGTCGTTTTCAACAAATTTCAGCTGGTCTTCGCGGAAGCCTCCCCAATATCCTTTTCCGTCTCTCGGATCCGGATACAAAATATCATCAAGAATAATAAAGTGAACATTTCCGTAATTGAAAGAATAATTGGCAGGCCCGAAATTGGATTCAAAGGTTTCGTCTGATAAAAGGTCTTCTTTGGCATCGTAGTTCATATCATGGTTCCCCATTACGTTATACCACGGCAGGCCTACTTCTTTCATTACATCTGCATACGGTTTCTGCAGGCTTAAGTTATCGCCTACCAGATCTCCGAGGCTGATTCCCAGTACCGCATTTTTCCTGGTATTTTTAACTTCGTTTACGATGGCTCTTTTAAAATAATCCAGCTGTTTCTCGGTATAAGGCTGGGGATCCCCGAAAACCAGGATATCAAAGTTTTTGCTTTCGTTCTGCTTATGCAGGGCAAAGTTCAGTTCTTTAGGGAGCGCTCCTGTCGGTGCCGTTCCTTTGTATTTGAAATCTGCCGGTGAGCCATTCGGCTTGTACTGATAATAATACTGGGGAAGATTATTTGCGTTGACCGGCGTCATGTATCCGGAAGGCTTGATCACAAAAACCGTCTGCCCGTCCTGAACCGGAAGGCTGTACCTCCCGTTTTTATCGGTTAATATCACCTGGACCCCATTGGATACTGCAACTCCCGCAATTCCTTTCTCTCTGTTTTCCTTTTTCTGGTTTTTGTTGCTGTCTTCATACACATATCCTGAAACGGAAGCCTGTGAGAACGCCATTGCTGAAATTAACAGGCACGGCATTAAAAATTTTATATTCATTGCTCTTTCTTAATTTATTGATGTTGATTATTTATTCCACCAGACTTTTACGTTGATATTGTCACCGCCCATCTGCTGAACCGCTGCCTGGTAATTGCTTGTGTTTAACACCCTTGGATTTGGCGGATACATCAGCCTTGAAGGCATGATCCCGTTATTTAAAAGGCCTCCGTTATTGGGAAGTACCGGGAACCCCGTCCTTCTTTTTTCAAACCACTGCTGCTGGTCTACAAAGAATAATGCGATGTATTTCTGGAGCATGATTCTTTCTAATGTCCCGTTATAGGCAACATTGGGATTGGTAAAATAATTGGCAGGCATTACGGAGCCCCACTGTTCAATGGTTGCCTTTACGCCGTTTTCATAATAGGTCTGTGCATTTCCGGGGATAACTCCTTTGAATGCCAGTTCCGAAAGGATAAACTGCAGCTCCGCATACGGATAGATCAGGATGTTCAGAGGTGCTTTGGCTAAATTCTGGTTCATGTTGGAAGGCTGGTAATCGAAAGTCGTTCCGTACGCATAGCCTGAAGGAGCACCTTTATACCCGATGTTCGCATTGGCAGGGATACTTTTCGCCTGTCCGAAAAACATAGCCATTCTCGGGTCATTGTTGGCTTTTAAAGTTTCCACAAAGAATGTTGAAGCGGCTCTTCCCGTTGTAAAATCCTGCGGCCTTGTGATCGGCGGAAGAAGAGGTGCCACCCCTGTTACGTTTACTTTTGCGGTTTCTGCATTGCTTTGGAAAATCGGGTAAACCGTAGGATTGCTGATGATCTCAGTGATCCTCTGATGCACGTTAACCTCTCCGTTCTTGCTTAAAATCCTGGTCAGCAACCGTAAAGAAAGCGAATTACAGAACTTTTTCCAGTTGGCAATCCCGTTGGCATCGCTTTCAGCTTTATAAAAAATATCTGTCCCGCTAAGGGTTTTCGTAGTTACGAAAAGCGAGTTTGCCGTTTTTAAATCATCCAGCAGCTTAACGTAAATATCTTTCTGCCTGTCAAATTTCGGCTGGGTAACGCCTTCATCCAGAATGGATGCTTCAGAAAACGGAACGTCCCCGTACGTATCGGTAAGGTTGGAATAAATCCATGCATTCAGAACCATTGAGATGGCCAGGTAATTGGGGTCATTGTCCCTTTCGGCGGCAAACTTCATGTCTTTTACCTGCTTAAGCCACTTGTAGCTATTGTTCCAGAAGCCTGCCCCGGTGTTTTCGGTAATGTTGTACCGGCTCAGGGTATTTCCTTCATTAGGGAAATCAAGAGAAACCTGCATGATATCAAAGGTGAAATCATTGGCTCTCATATAATTTACCGCTGACATATTGTACTGCACCGGAACCAGTAATTTTGAAGCTACCGGCTCATTGATCCTGCTGGTATCCACATTTACCTCATCTAAGTTCCTGCTGCACGAAACCGGAACCAGGCCCAGCCCGGCGATTAATAATGTATTTAAAAGTAATTTTTTCATGATTTTAAATTTTAGAATTTAACATTAAGCTGAATACCTACCGTTCTCGCCGTCGGCAGCTGCCCTACTTCCACTCCCGGAGTGATCTGGCTGTCATTCAATGTGGCTGCTTCGGGATCAAAGAGCGGGAATTTGGTCCACATCCAGAGATTCCTCCCGAATAATGCCAGCGTAAGGTCTGTTATTTTAAGCTGTTCGGTTATGGTTCTCGGGAAGGTGTAGGAAATCCTTGCATCCCTCAGTTTAATGAAAGAAGTATCAAATGTATTGGTTTCCACGTTTGCCCTCCTGTAATAATCTGCATAATAAGCAGATACCAGGATTCCTTTGGTGTTGGGAGAGAATGAACCGTCTGGATTCTGTACGACTCCGTTCCCGACAATTAAGCCTCCCGGATTTTCCCTTCCGTATAAGGTATGCCCCAGTTTTCCCTGTTCCGACATTTTGTGGTGCGACTGTGAATAGGCCATCCCTTTGTACTGACCGTCAAAAGAGAAGCTTACGGTAATCCCTTTGTATCGGAATTCGTTCTGGATCCCTGCCCTCCACTCCGGATAGGCATTCCCGATTTTTTTCATCTGCGTCGGTTTCGCCGTCAGTCCGTCATTGGCATTGAAGATCACCTGTCCGTCAGGCGAATACATCAGCCCGTATCCGTACATATCTCCCAATGAGCCTCCTACAAACGCATTGAAGTACACCACTCCACCTACACTCCCCATGGTGTAAGGCTCACCGTTGAATTCTGAAGGAAGGGAAAGTATTTTATTCCTGTTCAGAGACCAGTTGGCATTAACGCTCCATGAAAAGTTTTTATTCCTGACAGGATAGGTGTTCAGGGTCATTTCAATCCCTCTGTTCCTTACTTCCCCTGTATTGATTACTCTGGTGCTGTAACCTGTTTCCCAAAGCACAGGCACCCTTACGATCTGATCTTTAGAGTTGTTCTGATAAGCAGTAACGGTATAACTGATCCTGTTCTTAAGGAAACTGAATTCCATTCCTGCCTCTTTACTGGTAATCATATTGGGCCTCAGGTTCGGGTTCGGATACAGTGAAGGGGATTCTACAGATCCGTTGAAATCACTGTTGTTATAATATTTAATCAGCTGGTAAGGATCGGTATCATTTCCTACCCTTGACCATGAAGCTCTCAGTTTCCAGTAATTAAACCGGTCTGAAGTCAGTTTGAAAATATCTGAAAGAATGAATGATGTTGATGCCGAAGGATAGAAATAGGAACGGTTTTCTTTCGGAAGCGTGCTGCTCCAGTCGTTTCTTGCTGTAAGGTCAAGGAATACCCTGTTTTTATAACTTAAGGTAGCCAGGCCGTACGCACTGTTTACCTGCTTATCGTTAGGCCTTGCAAATTTTGAAATATTTGATATTCCGTTAGGCATGGTATAAACGCCTGGTTTCAGGAGCCCTTCTGCCAGATAATCATTCATAACGTATTCCATGTAACGGATATTCCCTCCGGCTGAAACACTGAAATCAAAATCATTGAACTGGTTTTTGTAGGTAAACAAAACATCATTATTCAGGTCCATTAACCTGATGTGCTGCTCCCTGTACATCCCCTGAAGGTAATTGGCGGAACTCCAAGGCCTTTTCTGGGTACGAAGTTCGTTGTTAAGCTCCATTCCCGACCTCACCATTACGTCAAGGTTCTTTGTAATTTTATAATTGAGGTTTACATTTCCGGTGATGAAGTTTTTATCGACCCCATTCAGCATTTCATAAGCAATGAGGTAAGGGTTATCAATGAATGAACTGAAAGGATGAATCTGGTCTACCTGTTCCTGTCCGGTTTTCCAGATAGGCCTGTACCATGAAAGATCAACATTCGGGTTCTGGAAAATCATGAAATAGGAAATAGACTGGTTGCTGTATCCCGTTGCCGGCAGATTGTCACTTTTCGTCTTGCTGTAATTTAATTTAATTCCCATCTTCAGTTTCTCGCTCAGCTTGTGATCTACTGAAAAAGCGGCGGTAAATCTGTCGAAACCGGTGTTGGGCATCATCCATTCATTCATTAAATAGGTTAAAGATGACCTGAATGATGTATTTTCGTTCGACGCTTCTACGGCAATGTTATTGGAAAAGGTAGTCCCGGTTTCCCAGAACCCTTTGATGTTATCTTTGTAAGGCTGCCAAAGCTGCCTTGTGGCACTCTGTCCCTGGGTTGCGGGATCATACTGGAAATAATACTGCCCGGCGAACTTAGGTCCGAACGCGCTGCTGGTAGAACCTGTATTCACTCCGTCCGGGGATGCCTGATAGGAATAGAAATAATTTCCTTTCGTATCTTTCTGCATGGTTCCCTGCCCGTATTCATACTGGTAATCCGGCCATTTCAGGACAGAATCATAGCTTGAATAGGAATTTAAGCTGATCTGTACTTTTCCTTTTTTGCTTTTTCCGGATTTTGTCGTGATCATGATGGCGCCTCCTGCCCCTCTGGACCCGTAAAGCGCAGATGCGGTAGCCCCTTTCAGCACGGTAATGGATTCAATGTCGTCAGGATTAATGGTATTGATCCCGTTTCCGTAGTCGATAGGAAGATCTGCTTTGGATCCGGCTCCGTATGCTGAGAAGCCTGTTCCCGTGGTATTGTTGTTCAGCGGAACGCCGTCTACTACAATAAGGGCATTGTTTTCGCTGGGGTTCATAGAGATGTCACCTCTCAGTTTGATAAGGGAACTTCCGAGCGGGCCTGCTCCGGCAGTCTGAATTTTCAGTCCGGCCACTTTCCCTTCCAGTGCCTGGGACCAGTTGTTGTTCTGCGTTCTCAGCAAATCTTCAGATTTAATGGTTTCGGCCACGTACCCTAAAGACCTGTCCTGTCTTTTAATACCCAAAGCTGTTACCACAACTTCGTCAATATTCTTAATCGTATCCCGCTTCGCTTTTTCCTGGGCTGCCAGATTGACGCTTACCAATCCTAACAGCGAAAGAATAAACAGCTTCTGTGTCTCTTTACGCATATCCTTTTTGTTTGCGCAAAATTAGAACGACATTATGACTAAAGGTTTAACAAGATTTTAACATTAATTAAATAATTATTAAACGAAATATTAATTTATGTTTAACAGAAAACCATAGAGCTTTGGCTAATAACAGGTTAAAAAAGTTACGGATTTTTAATATGCATAAGTCTGTTTTTATGCCTATTTTTATTGTCTTTTTATGAGAAAATGAAAGATACCTTATGCATACCATTATTGATTACGGATTAAATTATAATCGGTATTTAGGCAAAAAAAACAGTCTGCTTCAATGAAGCAGACTGTTTTTAATTCTATAGATTCTGTTATTTGTCTTTAAGCTGATCAGGGATATTAGTGGTAATAAACCCGATGTTCTGCTTTTTCAGTTCTTCATAAACGGCGATGTCATTTACCGTCCATGCATTGGTAATCAGTCCCAGTGCCGTTGCTTCGGCAATCCAGCCTGGATTTTTCTGAAAGATACTGTAATGGTAGTCAATACCGTCCAGTCCTTCCTCTTTGATCTGCTGTGGAGACAGTTCGCCCTTCAGATACTGTACTTTAAAAGAAGGTTCCAGTTTTTTAATTTCTTTACAGATGTTTAAGCTGAAAGAAATGAATTCGCTCTGGGATTCCAGCTTCATGTCTTTGATCATTCTCACTGTCTTTGCCGTCAGTTCATCTTCTTTCTCCTTTGTTTTATCCGGCTTGATTTCTACAATAAGTTTCAGTGAACTGTCTTTTTTTCCTTTTTTCAAATAATCTTTAAGGGTAGGGAAATTTTCGCCGTTTGATAATTTTACTTTTCTGAGCTCTTTAAAATCAGTCTCTGAAATTTCCATTTTTGCATGGTGCTCGTCATGGTTTATTACCAAAACACCGTCTTTGGTCATTCTGACATCGAATTCAGCACCGTAAATTTTTAATTTCTGTGCATTCTCCAGTGCTTTCAGAGAATTTTCGGTGGTCGGCGGCTGGGTCTGCCAATAGCCTCTGTGGGCAATAATCCGGGTTTGTGCCTGCATAATCACGGTGCTTAAAACTGCTAACCCTAAGATAACTTTTTTCATAATATAAGAGATATGTATTATTAAAGCTTTTCAACTTTTAAATAAAGATAATAATTTAAGATTAAAAGGAGTACTTTGCTCCGATCTGGATCTGGTAAGGATTTCCTGACAAAGGCTCCAGACCACTTGTGTTCAGACTGTATTTAAGCTGTTTGGTAACGGGATCAAATCCTGTAATCCTGTAAAGCGATGTATTTCCGTAAGACCTGTTGATTCCTTTTTCTTTATTAAGCAGATTGGCTACGTTAAAGATATCCACCGAAAGTTCAAAGGCCCCGATTTTTTCAAACCTGATCTTTTTTGCCACCCTGATATCCCAGACCCCGTAGAAGCCGTTCTTTCCGCCATTTCTTTCTGCAATCTGGTTATTATAACCGGTAATATAGTCCTTCAATGCTGTTCCTACTTCAGGGTTATCAATTAAAGCCTGCGTAAGATCCGGGAAAATATAGGCCAGATCATTAGAATCTACAAAGTCGCCGTTCACGTTTCCTCCTGCCGTCACAGAGAAACGCGTGCCTCCGATACCTGCATACCTGATCCCTAAAGTAAATCCGGCAATGGTAGGTGAATTTCCGTACAACACTACTTTATTTCTGAACTGGTTATCAGAATAAGTCATTCTCAGGTTTCTCGGATCACTTGAAACCAAGGTAGATAAAGTTGCGGAATTGGCTACATTCCCATTGTAAGATGTATTGTCCTTAATATCAGACCAGGTATAACTTGCCGTAATCTCTCCGTCTTTCCAGTACCGGTAACTTGTATCCACTACAAAGGAAAACTGATTGACTTTACCGTCACTCACCAGTTCCAGGACTCTTCCGAAATTTTTATTGATCCTGCCGTCTTTCCAGTTCATGTTTCCGTTGGCTGCCACTGAACCGACCGGAACAAAAACGCCTCTTCCGCCTTCATTATCCAGAGTAAAATAAGGATTGGCCGCCATGTTTCTATCATAGTAGAAATAATTATTCCTTCCCAGCGCCATATATCCTGCAATGCCCGCCCTGAATCTTTCATTGAAAAAGTGCGTGTAGGAAATATTTGCTTTATAGACAATCGGGATCTTCGCATCTTCGCCGGTATAATTAATAGTCGGAAGCTGATACTGCGGTAGTGAAGGTACTGATCCGTAATCATTTCTGTAGTTGTTGAAATCCGGTGTAAGACCTATCTGTGAAGGATTGACATCTACTGTTGCCAGATGCCGCCCGTCAAATACCAGGTTATTAATCACCATATAATTATTGATGTCTGACGAGAAAATACCGGCCCCGAATTTCAGGAAATCCTTACTGCCCTCGTTGATATTCCAGTCAAACTGAAACCTCGGCTGAATAATGAAAGATTTGATCTGGTTATCCGTCCTGATGCCCATTTCATCAAAAAGCTTCTGATTGAACCCTGCTTTCGGGTAACCACCGTAATCCAATCTCAAACCGGCCATTAAATCAAGGCCCCGGGCCACTTTCGTCTGGATCTGGCCGTACAGACCGATGTTCCAGATACTGGATTTTACAGACGGGTCATCCATCAGGGGAACTTCCCTGTAGAACCTGTAAGGGGTAAAATTGCTGAAATTAAACAGATTATCCGGATTGGTAGCCGCTTCTCTGAAATGGAACCTGCCGTTCACCTCACTTCCATACACAGACCTTGCTCTGGTGTACATTAAATCTGCTCCTAAAGTGTATTTGATTTTATCGGTATTATAGTATAAATTATCAACAATCTGGAAAACATTATTCCTGAAACTTTCCTGTGCAAAACGGTGGCCCCCGATCTGGATATTGGTACCGCGGTCTTTTCCATCAATATTGGAAAGAATATTTTCTACAATAGCCCTCGGAACCGGATGCCCCAGTTCATTATTCTGATAGCTGTCCTGAAATGTATACAGATGCTGTACTTTCAGTTCATTGGTCATGTTAGGTTTCAGGTTTGATCTTAAGGTAAGCAACAGGCTGTTGTCCATGTTTTTATCATTTCCGTAAGACTCGAAGAAATTAATCGCCGTGTTATCAACTAATCCGTTTTTATTTACATCGTAGGTAAAGTTATTTCTTAAAGTCAGCAGGTTTTTATCATTGATCTGCCAGTCCAGTCGTAAAAATGCAGCATCAGAATTCCTTACCTTGTCAAAACTCCCGAACTGCGGAGTATTTCCAACGCCGTATTTTTCTCTTGCGATATTTAAAAACTTATTTAAGGTAGCAGTGGTTGTGTTTAACCTCAATTCATCCTCATGCGACCTGATATCTGCAATCTGCAGCGGCCTTGAATCCAGCTGGTGGTCCCATGCCACGAAAAAGTGAAGTTTGTTTTTGATGACAGGTCCACCCAAAGAAAACCCGAACTGAGAAGTTGAGAAATCATTATCTCTTTTATTTCCGCGGATATCATACGGGCTGGAAAGCCAGTTGGTCCTTAAATATTCCCAGGCACTTCCGGAAAACCTGTTGGTTCCGGATTTGGTAACGGCACTTATCGTTCCGCCTCCGCTTCTTCCTAAGGTCACATCATACTGGTTGGTGGAAATTTTAAATTCGCGGACCGCTTCAATGGATATGGAAAACGGCGCTCCGCTCCGGCTGGTGGTAGAACCGGCAGAAGTAGGATTTTTTGCCGTCATCCCGTCAATGGTAAAATTAGTTGATGAGCCTAACTGTCCCGAAAGGTTCCCGTTTCTGCCGCTCAGAGGAGACAATTCCGTAAGGTTGGTAAAACTCCTCCCGTTCACGGGTAATATCCCGATATTTTTTGCCGTAATGGCAGTAGCTGCTCCCAGGTTTCCGATTTTATTTTTCAGATTTCCTACCATCACTACTTCTTCTATTGCTTTTTCACTTCCCAGGTCTACATTCACCGTTACCTGGTCTCCGAAGTTCACGCTGTACCCTTCTCTTTTCTCATCATTTACCATTACCGTATAAGGCCCGCCTAAAGGGATTTCTTTAAAAATATATTCCCCTTTGGAATTTGTTTCCGTTTCGGTTCTGAACCCTGTCGATTCATTTACAATGGTTACTTTTACTTTTTCCTGTGCTGCATTTTTCACACCGGTTATTTTCCCTACAATGGAAGCCTGTGTAGTCTGTGCATACGCAAACGTTCCGAAACTCAGGAACAATAATCCCAATACAATTTTTACTTTTCTCATTTTTTCAAATTACTGTGCAAAGGTATTTTGACAGATGTGCAGAATCGTTTAAGCAAATTTTAACATTTCTTAAACGATTTCAGAACCTTATATTAAATGAATCTTAACGGGAAATTTATCATGAACAAAACCAGCTGCTTGAAATGTGTTACATAATATTAACTTTCCCATGATATTTAATTCTGTTATTTTTTAGTTGGCATTACTTTAATTATTTTTGCTGAAAAGACAGAAATCCAATGCCCGAAAATATTCAACAAAAAATAGAAGACCTGCGTAAAGAGCTTCATCAGCATAATGAAAATTACTATCTTATAGATGCGCCCTCGATTTCAGATTATGATTTCGACATGCTGCTTGAAGAACTGCGTGACCTGGAGGCAAAATATACGGAGTTTTATGATGAGAATTCCCCTACCGTACGCGTAGGTGGCGGAATTACCAAAGTTTTCCCGACCATCCAGCATAAATTCAGGATGTATTCACTGGATAATTCTTATGATTTCGATGATCTTGAAGACTGGGAAAAAAGAATCATCAAAACCATCAATGATCCGGTAGAATTTGTAGCCGAGCTGAAATATGACGGTGCTTCTATTTCCATACGCTATGAAAACGGGAAGCTGGCACAGGCGGTTACACGCGGAGATGGTTTTCAGGGGGATGAAATTACAGGCAATGTCCGCACGATTTCGGACATTCCCTTAAAACTGAAAGGGGATTTCCCGGAACACTTTTTTATGCGGGGCGAAATTTACTTAACCCGGAAAAATTTCGACAAAATAAATAAACAGCGTGAAGAAGACGGTCTTGATCCTTTTATGAACCCGAGAAACACCGCCAGCGGAAGCTTAAAAATGCAGGACAGCGGTGAAGTCCGGAAACGTGGCCTCTCTTCAGTGCTCTATCAGTATATTTCCGAAGAAATCCCGGCAGAAACCCATTGGGAACTGCTGGAAAAAGCAAAATCCTGGGGCTTTAAAACCTCTCAGCAGGCCCGTCTCTGCACTACGATGAATGAGGTAAAGGAATTCATAAGCTTCTGGGATCTTGAACGCCATAATTTGCCGTTTGAAATAGACGGTATTGTTTTAAAAGTCAATTCCTTAAAACAGCAGCGCCAGCTTGGCTATACGGCAAAATCTCCACGCTGGGCCATGGCTTATAAGTTCAAGGCAGAAAAAGTGGAAACCGAACTCCTGAGCGTTTCCTACCAGGTGGGAAGAACCGGAGCCATTACGCCTGTTGCCAACCTGAAACCTGTTTTACTGGCCGGGACCATCGTAAAAAGAGCATCGCTTCACAATGAAGATATCATTAAAAAACTCGGGCTTCATGAGCATGATTTTGTCTACGTGGAAAAAGGTGGCGAGATCATCCCTAAAATTATTGCGGTAAACCCGGAAAAAAGAAATCCGGAAAATAAAGAAATCGAATATATCAAAAACTGTCCGGAATGCGGGACTGAACTGGTAAAAATAGAAGACCAGGCCATTCATTTCTGCCCGAATGAGCTTCACTGTCCGCCACAAGTTGTCGGAAGGATGATTCATTATGTATCCCGAAAGGCTCTGAATATTGAAAACCTAGGAAGCGAGACGATTGAACAGCTCTACAGGGAACGGCTGATTGAAAACCCTGCCGATTTCTATGTGCTGACCAAAGAACAGATCCTTCCTCTGGAAAGAATGGCGGAAAAATCGGCACAGAATATTATTTCCGGTATTGAAAAATCAAAAGAAATCCCATTTGAAAAAGTACTGTACGGAATCGGGATCAAGCATGTGGGCGAAACGGTGGCTAAAAAGCTGGTAAAAAACTTCCCTACTATTGATGAACTGATTCACGCCACTGCAGAAGAACTTTGCCAGGTGGAAGACATCGGGACAAAAATCGCGGTAAGCATTGTCGATTTCTTTGCCAATTCCGAGAATATTTTAATGATCGAACGCCTAAAATCATACGGTGTAAAACTTGAAAGAGGCGAAAGTACCAATGAACTCGTTTCCAATGTCCTGGATGGGAAAACATTTTTATTTACCGGGAAATTGTCCCTGTTTACCCGTGAAGCAGCGGAAGATATGGTGGAAAAGCACGGCGGAAAAAATATTTCAGCCGTTTCCAAGAACCTGAATTACCTGGTAGTGGGTGAAAAAGCCGGCAGCAAGCTGAAAAAAGCGCAAAGCATCGGGACCATAGAAGTCCTGGATGAGCAGCAGTTTCTGGATCTTATTGAAAAGCAATAGAATTCTGAAATATAATCACAGGCTGCCAAAAGGCAGCCTTTTTTATGCCTGTACCCTCTGAAACCTGACTCCGGGCATAAAGACAAAAAATATTTTTGCTTACATTTATTCTGATAAACTTAAATGGAAAACAATGGAATTTTTAAATGATCATTCTATTCAGAACGAACTGCTGCTGATTTTCATTTCCGTCATCCTGGGAATCCTGATTGGGGCAGAGCGGGAGTACCGGAATAAATCGGCCGGTTTGCGTACCTTTATTCTAATATGTTTCGGGACCTGCCTGTTCACCATTCTGTCCATGAAAATCGGCATGGACGATCCGGACCGTATTGCGGCTAACATCATCACCGGAATCGGTTTTCTGGGTGCCGGAGTGATTTTCAAAGGAGACAATAAAATTGACGGGATTACCACCGCAACTACCATCTGGGCGACCGCTTCCATCGGGATGGCCGTAGGTTCAGGGTATGTATACCTGGCTGTTTTGGGAACGCTTCTGGTGTTGTTGATTTTAAGTTCGCTCACCTCTTTTGAAAGGCTGATTGATAGAGAACATAAGATCCGCGAATACAGGATAACGGTTGCCAACCATCATGATATGGATTACTGTAAAGATCTGTTTGAAAGGCATCATCTGAAATGCATCATTTCAAAACAGCAGTATTCAGAAGGAACGCTGACAACGTCATGGATTATTACGGGAAAAGGTGCCCGCCATGAAGCACTGATGAGAAGCCTGATGGAAGATGAGAAAATCATAGGTTACCAGTTTTAAAATAAAAAGAAATAAAGGCTGACGGCCTTTATTTCTTTTTAAATACATATGCATTTTTATTGGGTCCCTGCATGGGCTCTCCGTTGTTATCAAGCTGTATAAGTGTATTGTTTCCTACCTTATAATTGTATTTGGAGGTATTTCCGTTCAGGCTGATCACTTTTCCGGCGGCATCCCATTTGTAGGTTCCCTGGTCTTCATTTCTTGCCTCTCTTTCAAGAAATTCTTCTTCAAGCTTGAAAGACTGGTTTTCATTTAAGGTCAGCGTGGTTTTGATTCCCGGACAGTCTGCACACGGAATCACCGCTTCATAAGTCCCGTACCAGTCCTGTGAATGTTCTGAAGAAGTAGTTCCTGTGCCTGATTCATTTCCGGAATTCTGTACGGCGGCGACATCTGTACGGAAATTCGGATTGGCTTCCGGCTTCTTGTCTTTGTTGCATGACATCATCAGGGAAATGGCTGCAACACCTAAAAATTTTAACGTGTTCATGATAAGCAATTTAATAGTTAAGTGTCACATTAATCAAACAAAAATTAAGCCGTCAACCTCAATAATCTGCCTTCTGAACACAGGTTTAATACCTAATCTTAAATGCTATATGATTCACAAACATTCAATTAAAAGCCCTGAAATTTAATTTTACAATCAAATCATGAACTTGAAGTTAATATCCTGAACGTAAAACCCATAGCGCTAACTTCCTTACTTTCAGCATAAATCCTAAAACTAAGATTCCAAACCCTGAAACTCACAATTTCTTTGTAAATTAGGCCAAAATTTTAATTATGACCAAAAAGATACTTCTATCCGTATTCCTTTTGCCGGCTGTGATGACCTTTGCCCAGCAATATGGCGGAATGTGGATCCCAACGGAGCTGAATGAAAAAGAAATGAAAGAACTGGGCATGAAAATCTCTGCAAAAGATATCTTCAATACCCAGAAGCCCAGTATTAAAGATGCTGTGGTACAGTTCAACGGCGGATGTACGGCTGAAATTATTTCCCCTAAAGGATTGCTGCTTACCAATCACCACTGCGGATACGGACAGATCCAGAATCATTCAACTGTTCAGAACGACCTGCTGACCAATGGTTTCTGGGCTAAAAATATGACCGGCGAATTACCGAACCCGGGCGTAACCGTTGATTTTATTGTCGATATCAAAGAAGTTACCGCTCAGATCCTGGACGGAACGGAACGCCTTACCGAGCCTGATCTTTCAAAAAAGATTGCTTCCAATATTGAAGTGTATAAAAACAGCCAGAAAACAGAACCGTATCAGTCGGTTTCCGTAAGATCGATGTATTACGGCAATAAGTTTTATGCGTTTACCATCGAAACCTATAAAGACATCCGTCTGGTAGGTGCCCCGCCTCAAAGTATCGGGAAATTCGGTTCTGATACGGACAACTGGGTATGGCCGAGACATACGGGAGATTTTTCCATGTTCCGTATTTATGCCGATAAAAACAACAAGCCGGCAGAATATTCCAAAGACAATGTTCCGTATGTTCCGAAACATTACCTTCCGGTTTCCATCAAGGATAAAAATGAAAATGATTTTACTTTCGTTTTCGGGTTCCCGGGAAGAACTACGGAATACCTTCCTGCCATTGCGGTTGACAAAATAATGAAAGAGATTGATCCGGCGCGGATTGCCGTGAGGGATGTCGCACTGAAAACTTTAGACGAAAAAATGCGTTCTGATGATGCCACCCGCATCCAGTATGCTTCCAAATATGCTTCTGTAGCCAACTACTGGAAAAAATGGATCGGTGAGGTGGAAGGCCTGAAAAAATCCAATGCAGTCGCTAAGAAGATGGCTTATGAAAATACATTAGCCTCTAAAAACAACCAGGTTAAAATCACACTGGACCAGCTGAACAAGCTTTATAACGACCAGGCGCCTTATGCACTGAACAACGCCTATTATACGGAAGTACTCAGAAATGCGGAAACCCTTACCCTGGCCAACCTTTATTCCAATTATATTACGGCCGTAGAAGCAGGAAGGATCGATGAAAAAAGCACAAATTCTTTCAAAAGCAGGCTGACTTCTTTTTACAAAGACTACAATCCGGAACTGGATGCCAAGGTAACAGCCAAGCTTTTGGCTTTGTATGCCAACAAAACAGCACCTCAGTTTTTACCGGCAGGCTTCGATCAGTATAAAAATGAAGCACAGAACCTTCAGAAAATTGAAGATCTGTCTAAAAACTCTGTGATCTCCGGAAGGTCTGAAGTAAACGGAGCATTTTTAAGCAAAGATATCGACAAAGCTTTCTCAAATCAGGACAAGCTGATCAAAACCCTGAAAAAAGACCCAATCTATCAGCTTTTCATGACCATGAAGGAGACCTATGTGGAGAAAGCGGATCCTCAGTTTACCGCTTTGCAGACCAAAATCGATGCCCAGCAGAAAACCTATATGGCCCAGCAGATGGCTACGGATAAAGACCGCAAATTCTTCCCGGATGCCAATTCTACCCTGCGGGTAACGTATGGAAAAGTAAAAGGTTCTTCACCGAGGGATGCCGTATCTTACAGTTATCAGACTCACCTGGCCGGCGTAATGGAAAAATATGTGCCGGGAGATTACGAATTTGATGTGCCGAAAAAACTGATTGAACTGCACCAGAAAAAAGATTTCGGGAACTATAAAGACAAAACAGGCGATGTTCCGGTAGGATTTACCGCTACCAACCATACAACCGGAGGAAACTCGGGAAGCCCTGCATTGGATGCCAACGGAAACCTGGTAGGATTAAATTTCGACAGACAGTGGGAAGGAACGATGAGTGACATCAATTATGACCCGCGCTTCAGCAGAAACATCATGGTGGACACCAAATATATCCTGTTCATTATTGATAAGTTTGCCGATTCTAAATGGCTGATTGACGAGATGAAAGTGGTAAAATAACCTCATTATATTTTAATGTATAAAGCTTCGGCCGCTCCTTTGGAGCGGCC
>NZ_LMKA01000104.1 GCF_001421435.1 Chryseobacterium sp. Leaf201 | reverse complement strand
ATCTTTGTCAAGTACTTGGTACATCATAGGCTTGCTTTATATTTTTATGTCTCGCAACACAAAAATAAGCAAGCCTTTTTTTATAGAAAAGTTTAAATGACCTCAATAATAAAATCAAATTCAATGATGAAATTAAAACAAATTATTTTGGTGATATTTTAGGCTATTTTTATGATACATTTTCTTTAATTTATAATATACCAAAAAGCTCAGATTCAAGTAAGTTTTCCTTTTACATTAGTTTTTTACAGGCAATATATGTACAACAAGATTTCGTAGAGGAATTACTTTACATTTTTAATTGTAATAAAAATAAAAGTGATTTAAAAAATGATATTAATTATTCAAAAAACAGAGAAATAAGAAATGAGCTTGTAGGCCATCCAATTAGGAAAATCAATGGGAAATTTATTTCATCAACATTATTCAGTTACCATTCTAAAGATGATGAAATCGAATATTTAAGATATCATATAGATAATAATTATAGTTTTGAAAAAGTTAATATAAAGATTGATGATGTTATAAAACGTCATATAAATTTTCTAGATACATATTTTGATTTAATAATTAAAAAGTTAGAAAGTATATTAATAAAATTCAAACAACAAATAGAAGTCTTGGAAAAAAATATTTTAGTACAGAACTTTGAAACTCTTCTTAAAATAATCTCAGCTTATTTTGAAAAGTTTTTAGAATCAGATTTCATTTATGATGATGAATCTTTAAAAGTAA
The DNA here is from genome assembly GCF_001421435.1 of Chryseobacterium sp. Leaf201. Classification (GTDB taxonomy): domain Bacteria; phylum Bacteroidota; class Bacteroidia; order Flavobacteriales; family Weeksellaceae; genus Chryseobacterium. The sequence goes on along the minus strand of NZ_LMKA01000104.1, from coordinate 20,263 downwards.
TTTATTCTAAAACTAATGAACATGAAAGGTATAAGTATTTTATTGAGAATTTTTATTCAAGTTTAAAAGAATATATATATTACACCAAAGATGATATTGATATATTCACAGGTAAAAAAGAAAGTGATTTTTCAGAAATAGAATTACCAATAATTCCAATAACAAGAGGTCTTAATAAAAATGAAAAAGACGTTAGCTACCATTATGAATTAGGCAAACTTTCTACAAAGAGAAATATTCACGATTTTGAATTTTTCAGTTCTCTTTTAAAATCCAAATGTGATAATTGTAAAGTTTTAATTGAGCTAAACTATATGCAAGAAAACTTAAATAATGATATTGAATATTATTGTGCATATAAATATCTAAGATATCTGTTGAAAAATTAAAAATAAATCTTTCACAGTCAATTTACTTCGGAATGACAAAAAAGGATATTTATTATGCTATAAAAAATTACCAATCATTCAAATCTCCCTCAAGAAAACTTCATCACACAAAATCATTACCAAGGTTCCAACCATCATCAAATCTAACAGGTTTTAAAAACCTGTTAGATTTAGGATTAAAAAAAATACTTAAAATAAAATGCAAGAAAACATAAAAGATGAACTTTTAAAAATAGCCGAAGAGTATGTGCTAAATAACGCTGGAGATCATGTTGAAGTTAGTGACACAGAAGATTATGATGAACTCTTTGTTTTTAGCTACCAAGCAAAAGATAAGAAGGTGAGACTTGTGGGGCAAGGTCCAATAGTTATTGTAAAGAAAGATAAAAGAATATTTGAATATGGAAGTAGTACAGGCTATAAAGAATCTCTCATTGAAGTAACCAATAAATTAAACAACGAAAGATTGATAAGACTTTTTTATAAAAATTACAATATCCAAAGCAACAATTATGATTTAGTAATCAATGAAATATATAAACTAGACGAAGGTGAGCATCTCAATGAACTGATAACTGTTTTATTAAGAAACAGAATTCAATATTTTACTCGTGATGAAAATAATGAAATACAACGTCATTATTATACTAAAGAGCAATTAGAAGAAACTTTAAAACAAACTCCCGTCAATCTAGGAAGATATTTTTGTTATAATCATTTATCTGATGCTCTAGTTGATCTTATGAAAACAAATGCTTATTTTAAATGGACACTTTCAGAAATTAAATAACTATCATCAAACCTAACGGGTTTTAAAAACCCGTTAGGTTAGGACCTCTTAATTACTCTGTCAAAACAACCTCACTCACTACCCCAATCTCCCTCACAAAAACCTCATCATGCGAAATCACCATCAAAGTCTATGGTAATCCTTAACAGAATTCGTGAGAATTTCCACATTCTGAAGGTCTAAATTATTCGTCGGTTCATCGAGAATAATCATGTCGGGCGCTTTATTGCTGATGGAAAGTCCACAGAAGTCGCGACCGTTCTCTACTACTCTTTTTGTTTCATTTTTTTCTGAATAACAATTTTAACCTTAAGGTTTTCAAATAATTCTTTTATAAAATACCAATAATTGGTATATTTGATTTAAAATTAAAACAATGGCAAAAAATACATCCATATTATTAGGTGATTATTTTGACAATTTTATAAATCAGCAAATTAAATCTGGAAAATATTCTTCTGCGAGTGAGGTTGTAAGAACAGCTTTAAGAATGTTTGAATATGAAGAGTCTAAAAAAACAGAATTAATCAATGAATTAAAAAAAGGAGAAAAATCCGGTTTTGTTGAGAATTTTGATCGTAAAGAATTTCTGAAAAATCTTCATCAAAAACATTCTACTGAGTAAATGAAATATAAAATCAGCAAAGAGGCATCAAATGATTTAGAAAAAATTTGGTTATACACTTTTGAAACTTGGTCAACAGAACAAGCAGATCATTATTTTGACTTGCTCATGGACGAAATTGAATATTTATCTGAAAATCCAAAATCAGGGAAAGATTATCATGAAATCAGGAAGGGATATTTTCGTTCAAGGGTAAAATCACATTTCATATTCTACAAAATCAACATTAAAAATGAGGAAATTGAAATCATCAGAATTCTTCATCAACAAATGAATATTTCATTGAGATTAGATGAATAAAAATATAAACCTAACAGGTTTTAAAAACCCGTTAGGTTTGCCCTTCAACTTATCCCAACAAAACCTCACTCACTACCACAATCTCCCTCACAAAAACTTCATCATGCGAAATCACCACCAAAGTCCCATGATAATCTTTAACAGAATGGGTAAGAATTTCCACATTCTGAAGGTCTAAATTATTCGTCGGTTCATCGAGAATGATCATATCGGGCGCTTTATGGCTGATGGAAAGTCCGCACAGCAGAAGCCGCAGGCGTTCCCCGCCGCTCAGGACATCACACTTTTTGTCCCAGGTTTCCTTTCCGAATAAAAATCTTGACAATAAGGTTTTTACTTCAGATTCCGGCAACGCATTGTCGTTGAACTGCTGGGCAAAATCATAAACCGCCGCATTTTTATCAATCAGAGAATACTCCTGATCAATATAAATTGCATTAAAATCCGACCTGAAAATCTTCCCCACTGACGGCTGCACATCTCCCAACAACATCCTGATCAACGTCGTTTTCCCAGAACCGTTTGAGCCTTTAATCAAAATCCGGTCACCACTCCGGATTTCAAGGCTGAGGTTTTCTTTCCAGAGCGGTTCTGTATGATATGTATAATTAATTTTCTCTGCCGAAACCAAAATTTTACCGGTATGAAGATCCGGATCATTGAAATTGACTTTCATCCGGTCCGCATTTCTCACAGACGAACGCAGGTCCCGCAGGTCGCCTGAAATATCACTGATTTTCTCCGCATGGACACTTTTCAGTTTAGATGAATTTTTCTCCGCACTATTCCGCATCGTATTCATCATAATTCTCGCCACGCCCGATTTTTCCTGCTTTCCTTTTCCTCTTGCATCAAGCTTCTGCTTTCGTTCCAGCGTTTCGCGTTCCTTTTCTTTTGCCTTTTTCAGGGCGCGCTCTTTAGCGTGAATATCATTTTGCAGTGCTTCATTTTCAATTTCTTTTTGTTCCGCATAAAAATCATAATTCCCGCCGTATATTGAGATTCCCTGATTGCTTAATTCAAAAATGGCTTCTACCCGATTCAGTAAAGCACGGTCATGACTCACAATCACAACGGTTGAATTTGTTTTCTCAATAAAATCATACAGCAAATTTCTGCCTTCCAGATCAAGATGATTGGTTGGCTCGTCAAGCAAAATAATATCAGGCTGGTGAATCCGGATTCCGGCAAGAAAAACCTTTGTTTTCTGTCCGCCGCTCAGGCTTTCCAAGGTCTGGTTTAAATCTAAATGTTCAAGTTTCCAGTGCTGCAGAGCAGTCTGGCAGCGTTCTTCAATATCCCAGTCGTCATTCAGTGTTTCAAAATATATTTCATCCGCTCTCCCATTCGTAATCTGCCGGAGGGCTTCCAGTTTTTTATCGATTTTTAAACATTCTGCCACCGTCAGATGATTAAAATTCCCGAACATCTGCGGAACATAGAAAATATTCCCCTGACTATTGACAGTGCCTTCCAAGGGTTCAATCTCTTTCGCCATGATTTTCAGCAGCGTAGATTTTCCCGTGCCGTTGTTTCCGGCCAGGGCTGATTTTGTATGAGTCGATATCGTTAAGTTGATTGTATTAAAAAGAAGATTCCCCGCAGGAAACCCAAAGGATATGTTATGTAGAAAAAGCATAATTTGTTTCTTAATTAAGGTTAAACTTCAGTAACAGGTTCGTTACTGTCCGGTTAAATCTGAAAGAAGCTGTATTCTACATTGCTTTTGTTTGGGTTTTGTGAACGGCAAAGATAATAAATTCTTTTTTTCGCTTTACATCAAACCGTTTTGACATTTTGAAAAGTTTCACAACAACTCATCATCATTTATTTTAAGGAGCTGTTTCCGGCTTTCCGCTGTATCTTTTTCGCCAGTGCTTTTTTCCAAAGCCTGTTCAGAAAAAGGATGCCGCTGCAATCCGGGCTATGGAAATTATCCTGTTTTATACTACCTCGTCAAAAATTTCCATTAAATTTCTACCCAAGGTAAGGGGAATTACCAGTGTGATAATGACTACAAGTAAAATTAAGTAAACCATTAGCGGCTGATATCTTTTACGGGTAAAATCTCTAAACTATTCCTGTTGCAGATTACAGACATTATCGTTAAAAATGCTGTCTTTGCGGAATAACAGGAATTACGGTATCTGTAAAAAATATTCACTGAAAATCGGGTCAGATAAAAAAGAATACGTCCAATATCCTTTATTTTATGAATCTGAAAATAAACACGAAAATATTTCCGTCAAAAATCCGTAACTTTGCCGCCTACTAAAAATTTTATGGAAAGTATTAAAGTTCACGACAAAACTTTTGTTCCTTATTTAGAGGATGCCGAAATTCAGGAGATTGTAAAAGCAACTGCTTTAAAAATTCATGAAGATTACAAGGATGAAGTTCCTGTTTTCATTGGGGTACTGAACGGAGTGATCATGTTCTTCTCAGACCTTCTGAAGCATTATCCGGGGCCTTGCGAAATCGCTTTTATACAGATGAGCTCTTATGCAGGTACGGAATCCACTGGGATCGTTTACCAGAAAATGGAACTGACGAAAGACGTAAAAGACCGCCACATCATTCTTGTGGAAGATATTGTAGATACGGGAAATACGGTGGAAAGCCTTTTTAAATATTTTAATGAGACGCAGCGTCCGAAGTCTGTAAAAATAGCTTCATTCCTTTTAAAGCCTGAAGTATACAAGAAAGATTTCAAACTGGATTATATCGGAAAAGAAATTCCAAATAAATTTGTTCTGGGTTACGGCCTCGATTACGATGAACTGGGAAGAAACTTACCGAATTTATATCAACTGTCTGACGGGCAGATCAACCATTAAAACGGCACTGAGCTTTTAGCTTCGGCTATGGGCTTTTAAAATTAGATCTAAGTAAAAAGAAATATTAACTGAAAAAGCTAAAAAGCCTGCAGCATATTGCTTAAAGCTTATAGCGTCACTAACATTATGATAAACATAGTTCTGTTCGGCCCTCCGGGAAGCGGAAAAGGTACACAAGCACAAAATCTGATTGAGAAATTTAATTTAAAGCAGATCTCAACAGGCGACCTTTTCAGATTCAACATGAAAAATGACACTGAACTTGGAAAACTGGCAAAGTCGTACATCGACAAGGGAGAACTGGTGCCGGATCAGGTAACCACGGATATGCTGATTGACGAAATCAGAAAACCGAGCGATGCGGCAGGATTTATCTTTGACGGATACCCAAGGACTGCCGTTCAGACGGAAGCCCTGGAGAGAATTGTAAAGGAAGAACTGAATGATGAGATCGATGTCTGTCTTTCTCTGGTGGTTGAAGATACTATTTTAGTGGAAAGGCTGCTGAAAAGAGGAGAAATCAGCGGAAGATCAGATGACAGCAATGTTGAGATCATTGAAAACAGAATAAAAGAATACTACACGAAAACAGCAGAAGTAGCCGAACTGTACAAACAACAGGGTAAATATGTTGAAATCAACGGCGTTGGGGATATCAACGAGATTTCCGAAAAGCTGTTTGCTGAAGTAGAAAAAGTAAAATAGTTAAAAGTTATGGGTGATGAGTTATACTTTCTTACAATTCATACCTCATGCTTCATAACTCATAACTCATAATTATAAGAAATGTCAAATTTTGTAGATTACGTTAAAATTCATTGTAAAAGCGGTCATGGAGGTGCAGGTTCTGCGCATCTCCGCCGGGAAAAATATATCCCGAAGGGCGGTCCTGACGGTGGCGACGGCGGGCGCGGCGGCCATGTGATCATGAAAGGAAATGCCCAGGAATGGACATTGCTTCCCCTTCGTTACACCCGTCACGTAAAAGCTAAACGTGGTGAAGGCGGCGGAAAAAACCAGTTAACGGGAGCGTACGGAGCCGATGTTTACATTGAAGTTCCGATCGGGACCATCGCTAAGAATGAAGAAGGGGAAATTATTGGCGAAATTATGGAAGACGGCCAGGAAATCATCCTGATGGAAGGAGGAAAAGGAGGAAAAGGGAACGAACATTTCAAATCTTCCACCAACCAGACCCCAAGGTTTGCACAGCCGGGAATGGACGGACAGGAAGGCTACGTGGTCTTTGAACTTAAAATTCTAGCGGATGTAGGTCTTGTAGGATTCCCGAATGCCGGAAAATCTACCCTGCTTTCTGCTGTTTCTGCTGCCAAGCCTAAAATTGCAGATTATGCATTTACCACTTTAACCCCGAATCTGGGAATCGTGGATTACCGGAACTACAAATCTTTCGTAATGGCCGATATTCCGGGGATTATTGAAGGTGCCGCTGAAGGAAAAGGGCTAGGACACCGTTTCTTAAGACATATTGAAAGAAATTCAATCCTGTTATTCTTAATTCCGGCAGATTCCGAAGATCATTTCCAGGAGTTTAAAATCCTTGAGAATGAACTGAAGGAATACAATCCTGAACTGCTGGATAAAGATTTCATTATTTCCATTTCAAAATCCGACTTACTGGATGAGGAACTGAAAAAGGAAATCGCCGCAGAATTCCCTGAAAACAAACAACCGCTGTTTTTCTCAGGTGTTACCGGAGAAGGCCTTGTAGAACTGAAAGATGCGATCTGGAAGCAGCTGCACGGATAAGAAAGTTAAGATTTAACGATTATTAAAACATATTAAGTACACTATTCATTCGTGTACTTTTTTATTAGCATAAAAATTAAAACCATTAAATTAAAACCATGAAAAAGAACTTTTTATGTATTGCATTATCAGCAATTTCAGCCATTGTACAGGCGCAGGAGACACCGCAAAACCCAAAAACAGGTTCAGATGCCGGTTCTTCAGAAATGAGCTTCGGAGTCAAAGGCGGGTATTCCTTATCCGGCATGAAATTTTTCGACAATAAATTAGATTCCAAATCTTATTTCTATGCAGGAATTGTTGCCGAACAGCCTGTATCATCAAAAGTAAGCATCCAGGCAGAAGCTCTTTATACGCAGCTTGGCGGAAAGCAGGATTTCCCGGTAGTTGATTTTACAGATTCCGGCGTTATAGAGCAGGGAAACATACAGTTTGATTATCAACTGACGCAGATTCAGATCCCGGTATCTGTTAAATATTATTTTATTCCTCAATTATCAGCTTCGGCCGGGATGAATTTCGGGTTTAATATTTCTGAAAAGGTAAAAACCGAACAGATGGTAAACGGAGCAACATCCAGAAACTATGAAAATATCAGATCCCTGAATTTATTTCCGTTTTTAGGTGCAGAATACAAAATTAACGATCATTTTTTTGCTGATGCCAGATACCATTTTAATTTCATTGAAGTGAATAAGAAAGACGGTTTACCGACAAAAATTGGCTTTTTGCAGGCTGGTGTCGGATATCGGTTTAAATAAGTCTGTTGGAACGCTTATTGATAGATACGGAAAAATTTAAATTATGAAATATATACTGGGGCTGTTTGCATTTATTCTTTTGTTTTCATGTACAGCCCAAAAAGGAAATTCTAAATATTCGGTTATTGAGTATGAAGCCACTCCGTGTTTCGGATTTTGCCCTGTTTTCAAAATGACGGTTAATCCGGACCGGACTGCTGTTTTTGAAGCGGAGCATTTTAATTTTGGAGACCAGCCATCAAAGGATAACCTTTCCAATCCCCGTGAAGGAACTTTCAAAGGGACCATCAAAGAAGCAGATTATAATAGATTAATCGCTTTATTAGACGGCTTAAATGTAAAGAGCCTGAAAGATAATTACGGCGAAAAAAATATTTCGGATCTTCCGTCATCCCATCTGCGAATCCGTTTTGCTGACGGAACATCAAAGCATGTTGAAGATTACGGGAAACGCGGCAGTGAAAAGCTTTCGGAATTGTACCGTTTTTTCGAAAACTTAAGGAAGAATCAGGAGTGGACAAAAGTTAAATAATTGCCTTAAAATAATTTAAACTATCTTTGCAGTATATTTCGCGGCATTCTCAGCCAGATGGTAAACTATTTTACTTAAAATTCTGTTAAAAAAAATTAGCAGAACTGCTAAAAATGATGAAGTATACTGCTTCAACCGCATTATTTTAATACACAATTAAATTTTGTTATTTACAGACTTAAACATTATTAAGCCCATTTTAGATGCGCTTCAAAAGGAAGGTTACGAAAAACCTACACCTATCCAGGAACAATCTATTCCTTCTATCCTTGAACACAGAGACGTGTTGGGTACTGCCCAGACGGGAACCGGGAAAACAGCTGCTTTCGCCATCCCTATCCTGCAGAACCTTGTGGAAAGAAAAGGGCCGAAGAACAATCATATCAAAGCACTTATCCTTACCCCGACCAGAGAGCTGGCCATCCAGATTGAGGAAAGCTTTAATTCATACGGTAAAAATCTGCCTTTAAAGAAACTCGTTATTTTTGGAGGTGTAAAACAGGGAAGCCAGGAAACGGCACTGAGAAAAGGTGTTGATATTCTGGTAGCAACTCCGGGAAGGCTTTTGGATTTTATTGCCCAGGGAATTATCAGTTTGAAAAACCTTGAGATTTTTGTACTTGATGAAGCCGACAGAATGCTGGACATGGGCTTTGTGCATGACGTAAAGCGAATCATCAAGCTTCTGCCGCCGAAAAGACAGACACTTTTCTTCTCTGCAACCATGCCGACAGAAATCCAGAAACTGGCTGATTCTATTTTAAATAACCCGATAAAAGTATCGGTTACGCCTATTTCCTCAACGGCAGAAACCATTAAGCAGGCTGTTTATTTTGTAGATAAGGAAAACAAGCTTGACCTTCTGACGCATATTTTACAGAATACCATTTCAGATTCCGTTCTGGTATTTTCAAGGACGAAACACGGTGCCGACAAGATTGCCAGAAAATTGCAGTCGAGTAATATTTCTACCGAAGCAATCCATGGGAACAAATCCCAGAACGCAAGGCAGAATGCTTTAAATAATTTTAAATCAGGAAGAACGCGTGTTCTGGTAGCTACCGATATTGCAGCGAGAGGTATTGATATTGATGAACTGAAATATGTGGTCAATTATGAGCTTTCTGATGTTGCCGAAACATACGTGCACAGGATCGGAAGAACAGGACGTGCAGGAGCAGAAGGATCTTCAATTTCGTTTGTAGACGGACTTGATTTACTGAACTTAAAAGACACTGAAAAATTGATCGGGATGAAAATTCCGGTTGAGAAAAACCATCCTTTCCATACGGATAGCCTGGTGGTGGAAAAGAGGGATTCAAACAACAAACCTTTTACACCAAGGCCGAAACCGGCAGGTCAGCAGAAATCTGACCACAGCAAGAAGCCGAAAAATAAGAGCAGTTTCTTTAGAAAAAAATAAAACTAAAGCCTTCCCATAGCGGAAGGCTTTCTATTTTCTATATCATCCTAAACAATTTCAGATCTGTTTAAATTTATTCAAAAACAAATTTACAGATCTTATGACCATGTAGATTCCATGTATATTAAACCTGCCGAATTCTAAAAAAAATAGATTTTAAAATAAAGCTGTAAAGTTTTCTGAACTCTTATTTTTTACACAGCACCCACATGTCCTGTTCCTGTTTGCCGTTATTTGAAAATGACTCCCTGTGCTCCAATACATCATAATCAGCAAAAAGTTCCTGCACATAACGATCCGGATGAAACGCAGAATATGTCCTGTGACCTTCTTTCACCTTTCCTCTTACTACAATATTCCCTTTTTCAAATTCTTTTATTTCATTCTTGGTGAGAATCGTTTTAAATGAATTTCCCTGCATGGATAAAAGTAAAATACCGCCTTTTTTTAAAACTCTTGTCAACTCATTTTTCCAATCGTAGTGCATTTTTTCTGAAAGATGAGTAAAAATTGAAATTCCATATATAAAATCAAAAAACTCACTTTCGTAAGGCAGGCTGGCTTTTAATTCATTGAGGTTAAAATCAATATTTTCAATGTTTTTTTTATTCCACTGTATTGAATCCTTATTGTAATCTGTGCCGTAAACACGGCTATCCTGAATAAGCGCAGGAATATGCCTTACCACTCTTGCAGGGCCACATCCCCAATCGAGAATCTTTGGATTTTTCTCATCACCATACTTTATATATATATCAACAAAACTTTGAGCTGCTGATTTCCCGCTTTTATAATAGCTTTCATAGCTCATATTGAAGGATTCATATATCAGATAGTCAGGCGGAAACCTGAAATCAGGATGTTGTAATCTGAAGGCCTGGTTTCTGTTCTTATTTCTGTTTTTATGAATATAAAATCTTAATTCATCAGCAAAAAATAATAAATTGGCCTGTCTTAAAAGCTTTGAAACAATCGCTTTCATATCTTAATTGAATATTTTCTTTGCATTCTCCGTAGTAATCCTGTCAATCTCAGCAAAATCTTTATTGTAAATATTAACCAGTTTTCCGGCTACCAGATCCAGGTATGAACTTTCGTTCCTTTTTCCTCTGTGCGGAACCGGAGCCAGATATGGAGAATCTGTTTCCAGTACAATTTTATCCAATGGGATTTCGTTTAAAAACTGGTCGATTTTACCGTTTTTAAACGTTACTACACCACCGATTCCCAAGATGAAATTTAAATCAACCGCGTGTCTGGCCTGTTCAATATTCCCTGAAAAACAGTGAAAAATCCCACGGAGTTTCGGGTGTTTTTTTCTTTCCAGGACTTCAAAGGTTTCATCAAAGCTTTCCCTGGTATGGATTACAATCGGCAGGTCTTTTTCAATGGCCCAGTCGATCTGCTGTTCAAAAGCCTTTACCTGGATGTCCAGTGTGGTTTTATCCCAGTACAGATCAATCCCGATTTCTCCGATGGCCGGGAAACTTCTTTCATCCAGATAGTTCTTCACAATTTCCAGTTCTTTTTCCCAGCTTTCTGGCTTTACATAACAGGGATGCAGGCCCATCATGGAGAAAATCTGTCCGGGATAGTCTGCTTCAAGCTGCAGCATTTTTTCATGGGATTCCGAATCAATTGCCGGAAGGTAAAATTCTGTGATGCCTTTATCTAAAGCTTTCCGGATCGTTTCTGCTCTGTCTTCATCAAATTCCTCTGCGTATAAATGGGTATGGGTATCAATCATTTCATTAAAATTTCAATAGATCTTCATAAGGATTTTCCAGGCCCAGCATCATGCCGAAAGCAGGTTCTGTTTTTATCCCTTTCTCCTTCAGTTCTATTATTTTCTGTTTAAATTCTTCTCCTTTTTCCTGTAATATTCTGTGTTCTGCCATCATATGCCGGTAAGCATTCTGTTTTGTGGGCAGTTTATTCTGTGCAAAAATTTCAATGGGAAATTCCTCCAGTATAAAATTTGAAACAACCGACTTTTCACCGCTAACAGCTATTGTTTTCAGACTGAAACCGTTACAGCCCTGAAAATACTGACGTAAGCATTCAGCAAAATCATCTTCATTTTTAAACTGACAGATGACATCCAGATCGCTTTTTTCCGTATCAATTCCAATCGGGACTGTTCCTGCTAAAACGGGTGAATAATTTTTCAGTTTTTCAAAAACCTGATGTTTCATGAGTACATCATAAGCTCTTTTCTGTTTCGGATTTCCTGTTTTTAAATAATCAAAAGTGGTAAAATCAGTCATCTGAAAATATTCTGTGCTTCACTTTCTGACGCTGGATTTCAATTCTCCTGTTTAATTTTTCCCTGAATTCAATATATTTAGGGTCTTTTTCATCATCCGTCCTGTGCTGTAAAGCGGTATTGATTTTAAAGTTTTCTTTAATAAATTTTTTTGTTTCCTCGGAAAAATAAGCATTCCCGAACTGATCAAAAATATAATTAACCGCCTGGCTGTTGGGATGGATCATATCTTCATTATAAAAACGGTAATCCCGCAGGTCATCCATAACAATTTCGTACACCGGCAGGTAGTGGCAGTTTTCAAACTGGGGAAGCATCTCATGGATTGCGGTAATCAGTTTTGCTTTGCTGAGCTGGTTTTCAATCATCCCGTCTTTGGTATGCCGGACCGGTGAAACGGTGAATAAAATCTGAACATCATCCTTACAGATATCATCGAGGTTCAAAACGGTATTGTAGATGGAATCCGTAATTTCCTGATGGGTCAGCAATCTCTTTTTAAAGAATTTCTGCGGAATTTTATGACAGTTGCCTACCAGTTTGTTCTTCGGAATAAACTCATAGATAAATGAAGTTCCGTACGTGATGATAACCCAATTGGTATCCTGGAGAAAAGAATTGCCTTCTTCGATTCCTGCATTGATCTTTTTTAAAGTCTGGTGAATATACCGGGTGTCAAAGCTTGTGTGATGATCCAGGGAAATAAATTCCTCGTTAAAACTGATCAGCTCATCTTCGATATAAAATTCAGCATCGTGCAGCCTTTTTACTGCATTGCTGATCGAAAACGGATTAAAGATGGTGCCGAAAGGATTATTCAGGGACTGCAGCTGCCCGAGCTGCAACATATCTGACATTTCAGAGGCAAAACAGGAACCTATTGAAAATATTTTATCTTCAACCTGAATCTTTCTCTGCGATTCTTTAATCTCTACTTCAGTCCTGAATTTCATGGGCGGTAACAAGGTGTTTTAAAAGATTACAGATCCATATTCCTCCGGCCTAAAACCGGTCCACCTAACTCTCTCTTCTCAACAAATAATTGGCCAGTTCTGAAAACGGCTTTTTCTTTTCGTCCGGAATATCGATTTTATCAAGGTAGCTCTGCCCGATTTCGTTGTGTTTTTCAATCAGTCTCAATGCTTTTTCATCTACTTTTGCCCTTCTGAAAATCTTTTCTACCCCGTATACTTTATCAATATTATCGGTTTTTTTAGAATACCAGTAATCCAGTTCCTTTCTTTCTTCCTCTGTTGCGTGTTCTTTCGCCAGTAAATAAAGAACGGTTTTCTTATTCTCATAAATGTCACCGGCATGCTTCTTCCCGAACTGTGCCTGGTCCCCGAATACATCAAGGTAATCATCCATAATCTGAAAAGCAATCCCGATATGTTTCCCGAAATTAAAGATGGATTTTGCATCCTTAAAATTAGCCTTTGCAATCATGGCCCCGATTTCAAATGAACAGGCGCTCAAGACTCCGGTTTTATAGGTAATCATCCTGATATAATCATCAAAAGTCACGTTTTCCTGACTCTCAAAATTAATGTCATACTGCTGGCCTTCGCATAAAAGCAACCCTGTGTGTGTGAAGATCCTGATACAGGCCTTGAAAATTTCAGGCTCCAGGTCTTCAAAAAACTTATAGGCTTTCAGCATTAATCCGTCTCCGGAAAGGATTCCCACATTGATCCCGTGAAGGGTGTGGATGGTAGGTTTATTTCTTCTTAAAGGCGCTTCGTCCATAATATCATCATGGATCAGCGTGAAATTATGGAAAAACTCGATTGCCAGGGCAGGTTTAATTGCCTCTTTAAGGTCTCCGCCAAATAAATCACAGGCCATTAAAACCATGATCGGACGAAGGCGTTTCCCACCGTGGGAAATAATGTAGTTCATCGGTTCATACAGTTCGGCCGGCTTGTCTTTAAAAGTATATTTGGTAATGGCTTCCGCAACAATCTGTTGGTATCGGTCTAAAAATTCCATAAAATCTAATCGTTTAAACAAAAATACGGTTTTTCGGGGGTTGGTAAAACAAAAATCTTCATCAAAGGATGAAGATTTAATTAAAAATTCTTTTGTACGGCCGGGAAATAATCTTTCATTAAATACCCGGAATATAAATATTGAAAAAGCCTACAGTTCCTGAATCATCACCGCTGTTTCTGCATAAGGATCTGCAATGGAAGTAGTGACTACATTCGCATCATTTCTTTTCCCTGTAATCCTGAGTTTAACCGTTTTCGCGGAAGTTCCGGTACTGATGATACAAAGTGCAGGACCTCCGGAAGAATCATTGTTTACTTCAGTAGACGGTTCACTGTACCCTCTTGACGCTACGGTGCAAACCGAAGAATCATTGGATGTGGAATCTACGATTTCATACCGTGCCCAGCTCTGCGTACTGTTTGATCCTGATGCTATTGCCAGATATCCCGTAATCAGGAAAGTCTTTCCGGCGGGTAGCGTAATATTGGCATTATTTACAGAAACTCCGTTACCCTGCCCTGAAACATTGTCAAATGTAATATCCCCTGTAATGGCTGACGTGGCGATGGTCTGGTTGGTATTTTTACGGGCGATCTGAAAAATCCTGGCACTTGCCGCTACAGGAACCAGAGATTCCCACTGAACGCCTGAGTAATAATAGTATTGGTTCAGGGTAGTATCATATACCATGGTTCCGGTTGCCGGTGAAGATATGGCCTGCCGCTGTACGGTGGTCATTCTTGGCGGTACGAATCCTCCCGTTACACTTTGTATATCCAGAGCACCGGTAGGTGAATTGGTGCCTATCCCTACTCTTCCGGCAGAAGTCACTACCAAATCATTGATCTGCTGAGCTGCTGTCGGTGTTCCGGTAGCCGGATTATCCTTGGCTCCGTCCACATGCAGCACAGCTCTCGGGTTATTCGTATTAATACCAATGCCTACTTGTGCATACGCTAAAGAGCTTAAAACCAACATGGCAGATAAAGCGATTCTGTCTGATTGTTTTCTCAACGTTTTCATTTTTACTTTTACAGTTTTTATATATTAGAATATCTTATTATAACGGGAATATAATATCAAATTTTGTTGAAATGGTGGAAAACAAGATATCAGCAAGAAAGAACCAATTACGGAATCTTTATTGTACCTCCTCTGCATAGGGGAATAATTAAACTTACCGAACACCCTGTTTAGGGGCTTGATGGCAGCAAAGATAATGAAGAAATTAAAAAAATTTACTATCAACAAAAAGTATTTCTAAAATTTAATGGAAACAGGAATAAAAATTATTAATTTGATAATAAACGGAATCTGCCTAAATTTTATCCTTAGAATTAAAAAGCTATTAATCAACTCTCACTGATTTTAAATTCAGTAATTTAAATGTAGATATCTGTATGATTACTATTTATAAAACAAAAAAGCTTTGTAGGTTAGGATAAAGTTTTTTGTTTTATTTAATCAAGATAATTATTATTTTTCTTGGCATTATCATTAATTCTTTTAACATCTGAAGGCTTAAATGTTATTCCTGTTTGATTTGATAACATTCCCGCTGCATTGTCTCTCATATTCTGTCTCACTTTGTAAAAAGTAGAATACTTAGTAGGAAAAACGTCTTTCATTAAGACGATCGGCTTTACCACTTTTTTAAAGCTTACTAAAGTAAAGTGTATATAGTCATTTGGGTCATAAATTTCCAATACTAATCCAGGTAAACCTTTGAAAACGTATGGCCCGTCCGGAATAGGAATTGTTTCTGTAAACCAGGCAGTATAATGCCTGTTTTTATATTTCCCTGTAGCTTTTTTACATAAATAGGATTCAATCATTTTTGTTTCAGGTTCAATTTTCCACAAAATCGGATCTTCTAATGGAAAAGAAAGTCTGCTCCTCATTAGTTCTTTATAAATCGTCTGCTTTCCGTTATCTAAAAAAACTTCGGATTTAAAATAAACTCCCGGAACATCTTTCATATTCAATATTACTTTTCCATTTACTGGATTATTTGCTGCCTTCATTCCAATAGCCATCGCAATAGAATCACTTTTAGCTTTTTGTGCACTTCTGAATAATGATTTATTTCCTTTAATCAATAAAGATAGATTTTCTTCAACAGCATTATGTTTATACAATGTATCATTAAAACTCGTGATTCTATATATAACTTCATATTCTGATTTAAGAGTATCTGATTGTGAATACAAAATATTGCTAAATAATACTAAAATCAATAAAAAATCTCGCATTCTAAATAATTTAATTTGGACCACCTGTTCCCCAACCACTTCCCGTTCCCAAACCACAAATATATTCTGTTAACAGTTGAGAATTATGAATTTCATCTGATATTGCCTGTGCATATGTTGCCGTCCCAGATCCTGCACCCCAACAAACTGTGTCAGCATAATACTCACCGGTACACCAAACAAACATTGCGTGTACATAACATTGCATTTTTGATGTATCATCAGTCTCTTCTTTTGGTACCGATTTCTTTTCTTTTTTCTCTTCTTCTTTTTTTTCTTTAGGATAGTCAGTATTTTTTGCATCGACTAAGCCCGTGATTACAAAGCGGCTAATAAAAGTTGTTTTTTCATTTATGTGAATTTTAAATTTTCCTGTTTTCTAAATTAATAGATAAACTTTTTTCAAAAATAAAAAACTACGAAATAAAAAACAATAAGAATCAGGTAAATACGTAAATTATTCCAAATAAAGTGAATATTAGTTTATAATGTAAATTAAAATATATAATTCTATTTTTATTGTTAACCGAAGCAATCTGTAAAACTTACCATAAATAAAAAAGCCTTGCCCAAAATGAGCAAAGCCGGATATTGTTTAATTTGTATTTTTTAAGATAAGAAGGTAACCACAAGATAAGTAAGTGCAGCAACAATCGCTGAAATAGGAATGGTTAATACCCACGCCCAAAGAAGGCTTACGGTAATTCCCCACCGTACGGCAGAAATTCTTTTTGTCAACCCTACCCCGATGATAGAACCTGTAATCGTGTGTGTTGTAGATACAGGAATTCCGAAGTGGTCTGTAATGAACAAAGTAATTGCTCCTGCAGTTTCAGCACTTACGCCTTCCAGTGAAGTTACTTTAGTGATTTTTGTGCCCATCGTTTTGATGATCTTCCATCCGCCGCTCATAGTTCCCAGTGCAATCGCTACGAAAGAAACCAGAGGAACCCAGATGTAGTGCTGTGCAAAATAATCGAAACGCCCTGCAGCAGGAATTTCCAGATAAACAGGATCTTTAAGCATTACGACATGGTAATAGATTAAAGCGGCACCAATGATCCCCATAACTTTCTGGGCATCGTTCAGGCCGTGACCTAAACTGAATAAGGCAGAAGACCCAAGCTGTAACCTTTTAAAAGACTTATCTGCTTTATGCGGGTTTGATCTTTTATACAGGTGAACAATAATCAACGTGATGATAATCGAGATGATCATCCCTATAATCGGAGCCATGAAAATGAACAGGAAAATAGGAATTACCTTATCAAATTTTACAACACTCTGTTGGGTAACCTGGCTTAAGGCTTCTTTTGAAGTTTCCCAGAATCCCAATCCGGGCT
Source organism: Chryseobacterium sp. Leaf201 (assembly GCF_001421435.1). Taxonomy (GTDB): domain Bacteria; phylum Bacteroidota; class Bacteroidia; order Flavobacteriales; family Weeksellaceae; genus Chryseobacterium. The sequence goes on along the minus strand of NZ_LMKA01000104.1, from coordinate 2,983 downwards.
GGGCTGCTGCCACATCATGGTAATCCATCATGAACGCATGCATTAAAGCCGCTCCTAAAAATCCGCCGATCAGTGTGTGTGACGAAGAGGAAGGGATCCCGAACCACCAGGTTAAAAGGTTCCAGGCAATGGCCGCAACCAATCCTGAAAATATAACTTCAAGGGTAATAAAATTCTCGTTAACGGTTTTGGCAATCGTGTTACCGATTTTAAATTCTCCAATGATGTAGGCCGCAATAAAGAAAGCCGCAAAATTCCAGAGCGCTGCCCAAAGTACAGCCTGGAACGGAGTTAGTACTTTTGTAGAAACAATAGTTGCAATTGAATTGGCCGCATCATGGAACCCATTGATGTAATCGAAGATCAAAGCCAGCGCAATAATAACTATCAGTAAAATAGGAAATTCCATTTTTTAATTATAATGATTAATTAAGCGTATTTGATCATGATGTTCTCAATCGTATTGGCCACATCTTCTGCTTTGTCAGTAACTACTTCAAGATAATTAAGTACGGATGAAACTTTGATAATATTGATGGCATCGTTTGTTTCAAACAGCTCCACCATTGAGTTGGAAAGCAGGTCGTCTGCGATATTTTCAATAGAATTCACTTTGATACATGCTTCTTTTACCTGTTCCATGTTTCTGAAGCCTTTCAGGTTCTTCATGGCATTCTGGATTTCAAGGCATGCTTTGTGAATCAGCAGGGAGAAATCTGAATACGCCTTCATTTCAGGCGATTTGTACAGGAAAATGTATTTTGTGGAAGCGTAGATGTAATCAGCAATATCATCCAGTCCTGTTGCCAGTGTGTGAATATCTTCCCGGTCAAAAGGCGTAATGAAGTTTTTACCAAGCTCTACAAAGATTTCGTGTGTCAGCTCATCATTTTTGTGCTCATAGTCGCTCATTTTCTTCAACATAGAATCATCGTTCAGATCGAAGTCTTTGATTCCGGTGTTAAACTCTTCAGACATTGCAACCAGGTTTTCAGTTACTTTTTCAAAAAGCACAAAGAAGATTTTATCTTTGGGTTGAAAAGCGTGGAAAATATTACCAATTCCCATTTTTAAGTATTTATAATTTTGTGCAAATTTCTTAAAAAAGGACCTTACCGAAAAGCATATAACGTTAAGTTTTGTTAACATTGGGGGTACCACATATTAACAAATAGAAAAACCGGCCCTGGAGCCGGTTTATATTGTTGAAAATGAGTTTAGTTAGCCTCTTCAGCCCTCATGTCTTTTCCTCTGAATTTCATGGAAGAAATGTTGCTTAAAAGATCTCCTTTGAATGATTTTTCAATTTCAAAGAAAGAGAATTTCTCTAAAATTTCAATATCACCGATTTCGGCTCTCTTTTTGCTTTTCCCCGTTGAAGTTGCTTTGTTGATGATATCCAGAACGTCAAGTTTCTTCAGCTGGTCTTTTTTACCCAGGTTAAAGAAGAATCTCACCATGTTCTCATTGCTCTTCTTAGGCTTGCCTCCGCGCTCTCTTCTGTCGCCGCTTCTTTCGGTTCTTTCACCTCTGTCACGGTCTCTTCCTCTGCTGTCACGGTCTCTGCGTTCTCCTCTTCCTCCTTCATCCCTGCTGCTCAGCTTCTGTTCAATCACATCATGTCTGTCTTTGTAGTACAGGGCAAGATCTTTTAACTGGAACTGAAGAAGCTTGTGGGCAAGTTCTTCTTTGGTAAAGGCTGATAAATCAGGAATTAAAGAATCATCAAATTCAAAGAAATCTTCGTGTATTTCGAAAAGGCTTTCAAAAACACCACCTACCTGGGCTTTAATAATTTCTTCTCCTGTAGGGATTCTTCCTTCTGCAATTTCAATTTTAGTTACTGCCTTGATCTGCTTCAGCTTTCTGCTTTCCTCCGGCTTAATCAGGGAAATTGAAATACCGTCTTTTCCTGCTCTACCTGTTCTTCCGCTTCTGTGAACGAATACTTCAGGATCATCAGGTAAAGAATAATGCACAACGTGCGTCAGTGAATTTACATCCAGCCCTCTTGCTGCAACATCTGTAGCTACCAGGATATCAATATTTTTCAGTCTGAATTTCTTCATTACCGTATCTCTCTGCGCCTGAGAAAGATCACCGTGAAGCGCATCTGCCGCGTAACCGTTCTGCATCAAGAAATCAGCAACTTCCTGAGTTTCCATTCTGGTTCTGCAGAAAATGATTGAATACTGGTTAGGGTTGGCATCAATAAGACGCTTTAACGCCTCTTTTTTCTGACGGTACCCTGCCACATAATATTCATGCTTAATGTTCTTCTTAACTTCGTTAATGGAACCTACAGAAATTTTGTGAGGTTTGGTCAGATAGTTTTTGGTGATTTTTTCCACCTCCTTACTCATCGTAGCAGAGAATAAGAATGTCTGCTTCGTTTCAGGCGTTTCACTTAAAATAGTTTCCAGTTCGTCTTTGAACCCCATGGAAAGCATTTCGTCGGCTTCATCCAGAACCAACCAGTGAATTGCGGAAAAATCAAGTGCTTTTCTGTTGATAAGGTCGATTACCCTTCCCGGAGTCCCCACAATAATCTGCGGCTTGTCCTTCAGAGATCTCATCTGATCCATAATACTGCTTCCACCGTAGACTGCTGTAGTCTTGATGTCTTTCATGTACTTGGAATAGTTTTTAATGTCTTTCGTAATCTGAAGACATAATTCCCGTGTCGGACAAAGCACCAAAAATTGGATTTTGCGACTCGTATCGTCAATCATATCCAAAATCGGAAGCGAAAACGCTGCTGTTTTGCCTGTCCCTGTCTGCGCAAGTGCGATCAAATCGCGAATATCTGAAAGAATGAAAGGGATAGTCTGTTTTTGGATTTCTGTCGGGCTTTCATAACCCAGTTCGCCAACGGCCTTAAGAATGTCAGGACTTAAATTGGACTCCGTAAATAAATTCATTAAATATTTTAAAATTTTTGCAAAGATACAACTAATATTTGAATTATGTTTTAACTTTTATT
>NZ_LMKA01000103.1 GCF_001421435.1 Chryseobacterium sp. Leaf201 | reverse complement strand
TAACATTGAAATATTAACATTATTTTAAAATTTGTTAAAATTATTTTTGTGCTTACATTTGGTTCGTTATTTGAAAATATATAAAGTTTAATCTGGATCAATGAAAAAATACATTATTGCTGCTGCTCTCATCATCGGGACAGGAGCTGTTATCAATACCACCATGCAATCCTGCAGTACTTTAGCGACAACGGATGTCGGCCTTTCAATTATTAAGAGATTTCTTTTAAACGGGATCGAGAAAGGCGTAAATATCTACAGCAACAAAGATGCGTTCCTGCAGAACAATATGGTAGACAAGGCACTTCCAAAACAGCTGAGGGAAATCAATGCACTGCTGGAAAAAGTGGCACCGTCTCTGGTTGCCAAAGAGAGGGCTTATATTGCTGATGCCGCCGTTTATACGGTTAATATTTCAAAGCCGATTTTAGTTAATGCAGTGAACAGCCTGAATGCACAGGATGTGACAAGAATCATTCAGGGAGAGAAAGGGACTGCCACCCAGATCCTGAAAGAGAAAACAGCCCAGCAGCTGGTATTGGCCATCACGCCGAAAGTGGATGAGCAGCTGAACCAGTATGGGATCGTTAAAAGCATCAACACCGCCCTGGCCGGAGGAAATCTTCTGGGAAGCCTGTTGGGCGGGAATAAAACGACGGTAAGCGCAGGAAGCCTTAGCCAGCTGGCCTCAGAACAGTTGGTCAATGGGATGTTTAACATTATTGAGAATTACGAAGTGGAAAATTCCAAGTCGCTTTTAGGGCCGCTTGGAAAATAGAAAAATCTTCAGTATATTTAAAGTATATTTAAAATTTGTAAATGGACATATTACAGGGGAACCAGCATGCGAATCCTGAGGATTTTTATAATTCCTTGAAGGAGAAACTGGAGGATCATCATGATTTTCCGGAAGATTATTTATTTAAATTTATCATTCCGACCGATCAGGCAAAACTGACTGAAATCTATAAGGTTTTCGACGGTATCAAATTCACTTTGGGAAACCGCGAGAGCAAGAACGGCAAATACACGGCGTGCAATATCAATGCATTTGTTCTGGATGCCGATCAGGTAGTTTTTATTTATAAAGAAGTGGCCAAAATAGAAGGTGTCATTTTACTATAGAATACAAAAAGTCAGCATTACTGCTGACTTTTTTATTTACTTTTAGTGACTGTTTATTTTTCAATAAAGAATTTTACGTTTTCAATCGGCCTTCCCAGCATGGCTACGGAACCTTTGATCAGGATCGGCCTCTGGATCAGTGAAGGGTTTTCAGATAAAACTTTAATCCACTCTTCTTCAGACAGGTTTTTATTGGCAAATTTTTCCATATACAGCCTTTCAGACTTTCTGATGATATGGAAAACATCCTGGTTCATCTTTTTTAAAAGGGTTTTAATTTCAGATTCGCTCAGCGGCTCTTCCATGAAATTAATCATCTCAAACGGAACCCCGTTTTCATCAAGGTATTCCAAAACCGCATTGGATTTTGAACAACTGCCATTATGTAAAACTTTTACTAACATATTCTATTCATTCAATTGCATGTAACACCGGATGTGCTAATTTTGGTTTACGGTAAAGTTAGGAAGAAATCAGGTTAAATCAATAGGATTTTACGTCTATTTTTCTAAAACAGGCCGTTCAGTTGCCCTTCTATCTTTTCCAGGATAAATCCAAAATCCTCCGGTTTCTCTACAAAATCCAGGTCATCCACTTCAATAATCAGCAGTTTGCCTTCTGTATAATCAGAAATCCATCTTTCATATTTCTGGTTCAGTTTGGAAAGGTATTCAATGCTGATGGATGCTTCGTATTCCCTTCCTCTCTTATAAATTTTCTTTACCAGGTTCGGTACGTCAGATTTAAGATAAATCAAAAGATCAGGCGCGGAGATGAACGATTTCATCAGGCTGAAAACCGCTATATAATTATTGAAATCCCTCTCGGAGAGCAGCTTCATATCATTCAGGTTTTCTGCAAAGATGTGGGCATCTTCATAGATGGTACGGTCCTGGATAATATTTTTTCCGCTTTCCCGGATTTCCTTTACCTGGCGGAACCGGCTCCCCAGAAAGTAGATCTGCAGGGCAAAGCTCCATTTGCTCATATCTGCATAGAAATCTTCCAGATAAGGGTTGTGGTCCACGTCTTCAAACTGGGCATCCCAGCCGTAATGTTTGGAAAGCATAGTCGTCAATGTCGTTTTGCCTGCGCCAATGTTTCCTGTAACTGCAATATGCATATTTTTACCTTACTATTATAATGTTGATGAATGAATATTTAAACGCCGGCAGACTGTACTTCGGAAGAGTCTTCAATGAGTTTCTGCAGGGAACTTTCTGCAGGGTTTTCACTTTCAATCTCCTCTGTCTTTTTCTCCAGTTTCCCTTCCGGGCTGTCAGGTTCTGCAGGTTTTATTTCAGACCGTTCAACATCCTGTACGGTGTCTTTCCGTTTAGGGTCAGGCTCAGTCTGAATGCTTTCTTCCTGCTTCTTTTCCAGGCTGTAAAGATAAAGTTTGTTGGCTTTGATTTCAAAATAAGAAAGCGTATTTTTATCCACAATCCGTGCGTCGGGATTATTAAAAACCGTCACCAGTTCTTTTTCCGGAACGTATTTTACCACCGAATTGTTTGTAATGACCAATACAGCTTCGTTTTCCCTCCTGAATCGTTTCCCGTTCTCTATATCGGCCTCAAAAATCTTCTCGAATTTAAAAGTATATACCAGGATCTGCTTTTTCGTCAGGATATACACCCTGTTTTCGTATACCAAAAGATCAGACAGTTCATCAAAGCTTGCATCAAAAGGATACGAATTGATGATGGTCTCATTCCGGAAATTATACTGGATCAGCCGCTTGGTGCTGTCATCCAGAAGCCACAGTTGCTGCAGGTCTTCGGCATAGGCCATTTTAATGAATCCGAATTTATGCTTAAAATCCACCTTCTGGATTTCATTCATGTTCTGGTCAATGAATTTCATTTCCTGGGCATTTTCAGAGAACAGGGCAACCGTTAGCGGGTTCTGTACAGACTGCACCTTGTAAGGAACCGTAAGCATCATCTGCCCCAGCTGCTTTCCCAGGGAATCATATTTGGTCAGGCTGAAATCTTTGTTTTTGTAGATATACAGGTTCCCGTAATCGTCGGCCAGCATATCTTTGGCTTCCTTCAGCTTCAGCGTGTCCAACGGAAGCATGTTCTGTGCAGATAATGAACAGAAAATAAATATGAATATTAAATGTAGTATTTTCAACTTGTTTTACTAAAGAAGCGCCCCACCCGGGAACACTGCCAATTTACTTATTTTATTGTATGCAACGGAAACGATTATCAATTTTAACTATTTAATTGCCACTTCATAAATCTTCGGCCAGTTTTTCCCGGTCACCAGCATATGCTCTCCTTTGAAAGCAATCCCGTTCAGAACGTGTTCACTGTTATTTTTGGTATGTTCTTCAGTGATTTTTGTAAAATCAAACCTGCCGGTTACCTCTCCGGTTGCCGGATTTATTTTTAAAATATAAGGCTGATGCCAGACATTCGCATAAATAAACCCGTTATGGTATTCCAGTTCATTGATCTGGTTATAAATATCCTTATTTCCGCCGACCGGAATCTTTTTTACCACTTTTGAAGGGTTACCGGCATCTAAATAATACAGGTCGTTGGAACCGGTATCCGCAATCAGGTTTTTTCCGTCATATGTCAGTCCCCAGCCTTCCCAGAACGCATCAGGCAGAGGAAATTCCGAGATTTTCTTAAATGTATTTTTATCGTAAACAAATCCGATTTTACTCTGATAAGTCAGCTGATAAATCCTGTCCCCGGCCATGGCGCAGCCTTCGGAAAAAATTTCCGGCGCCTGTTTTACAGACTGAGAAGGAACCGTACTTCCCAGGGTATATTTTATTAATCTGGATTCGCCTTTCAGTCCGGTACTTTCGTATACGGTACTGCCTTCAATGAAAAAGCCTTCCGTAAAATTTTTAGGATCATGGGGATATTCCGCAACGATTTCGTAGGCAATATTCTGCTCAGGAGTTTTTGTAAAGACGTTAATGGTCGCATCCTGGTTCAGCGTTTCGCCATCTTTCATTTTAATGTTGAACGTCACTTCATTATTCCCAAATTCAAAAAACTCCGGATCGACTGTTAAACCGGAAGTTTCCCGGTCTCCAAAACTGATGGATATACTTTCTGCCTGATCGGTTACCTCTTTCGGAAGTGTTATTTTATCCCCGAAACGGTACCCTTTCTCCTCCATCGAATGATTGTAATCCGCCAGGGCATCCAGTATTTTCCTATCGTTTTTACAGGAGGCCAGCAATAAAATAGCGGCAAAACCTGTGATCAGACTTTTCTTCACGTATATTTTAATTAGCCCGGAAATTATTTAACAGCCACTTCATAAATCTTCGGCCAGTTCTTTCCGGTTACCAGCATATTTTCCCCTTTAAAAGCAATTCCGTTCAGCACATCATCGCTTCCTTTCGTATTCTGCTTCGCGATTTCCGTAAAATCAAAGGTTCCCACCACTTCCCCGTTGGACGGATTAATTTTCAGGACAATGGGTTTCTGCCATACGTTGGCATAGATAAACCCGTTGTGGTATTCCAGTTCGTTCAGCTGGTCATAAATCTGCGAGCTTCCTGCTACGGCAATATATTTTATCAGTTTGGAAGGATCTGCAGGATCAAGGAAATACAAAAGCTTGCTTCCGTCTGATGCAATCAGGTTTTTACCGTCATAGGTAAGTCCCCAGCCTTCTCCCAGGACGTTCGGATAAGCAAACTCAGATAACAGCTTCAATGAATTTTTATCATAAATGTATCCTTTTTTGCTCTGCCAGGTCAGCTGGTATACTTTATCCCCAACGATTGTGCTTCCTTCAGAAAAATCCTGCTGGCCCTGTTTTGTTGAGGCCAGAGGCGTGGTAGTTCCCAGTGTATATTTCAGGATCTGGGAAGAACCGTTCTGCCCGTCACTTTCATAAATCGTATTTCCTTCCACCTGGAATCCCTGTACGAAATTTTTAGGATCATGGGGATATTCTGCCACGATTTCATAAGCGATACTTTTTTCAGGATTTTTTGCAAAAACATTGATGGTTGCATCCTGCGTAAGTGTTTCCCCGCCTTTTGTTTTGATGTTGAAGGTTACGGCATTGTCTCCCAGAGTGAAGAACTTAGGATCAACGGTAAGGTTTGAGGTTTCTTTGTCCCCGAAACTGATGGAGATACTTTCCGCATCACCGGTCACCTCTTCCGGTAACGCCAGCTTATCCCCGAAATGATAGCCTTTCTGCTCCATGGAGTTGTTGTAATCTGCCAGAGAATCCAGAATTTTTTTATCATTTTTACAGGCTGCCAGCAACAGAATTGCGGCAAATCCCGCTATTATATTTTTTTTCATTGAATTTCTAAAATAATTTCCCCAAAATTAGTAAAATTTTATTGCCTACTGCCAATTTCAGAAAGATGTTGGCGAAATTATCACCGGCCTGTGGCAGCGGCTTACGCAGAGTGCATCATCACAAGACCGGATTCAGGTTCAGCTGTGTCTTTTAATTCTTTGTAAACGGGATATTGTTATAAAAACCGATCTGGATCTGCCCGCGGTTTTTGTTCTCCTGGATTTGGTTCATATAGCCGGCCTCGATCCTCATATTTTTATTAATCACATAGCCCAGTGCCCCGTACACCCTGTTCCTGTCGAAAACCGGACTGTCAAGATGCAGGAATATTTCATTGTAGGCTGATGCGTAAAGCGCTCCGGGCTGCATTTCCTTACTGCTGATCGGAATGTTGAATCCCAAGTAATACCTGAACCTCATCCTGAAATCTTCTTCAAGAAACCGTTCTTCCAGCCGGTACCGGTGCTGGATATTGAATTGCCCGAATTTTTGTTTGGTAATATACTGCTGGAAAATCCTGTGTTCCGTATTTTCAGTTTTTTCGCCGTTTACATAAGGCCTGCTTAAGATGAAGCCATAGCCCAGCAAAACGTTATTGTTGTTTTCCGTAAGGTCATACCCGATCCCGGTACGTACCAAAAGCTGCTCCATATCGCCCAGTGCATCAAAATTCCGGTACTGGATCTCATTATGGAAATTCAGTTTTTTACTGATTTTATTATTCCCAAAATACATATACCAGGCTCCCAAGTCACTTTTCTGAGCCTGTAAAAACGGAGCGCCCAGCATACAAATGCCTAAGGCAAACGATCTTATCCTTTTCATTTTCCTGTAATTTTATTATCAAAATCTATTAAATAATTAAAATTCAATATTGATTATCAATAATACGCAAAATTATTTTTTTACCGAAACAGAAAGAATGTAATATGCAGCTTATTTAAACAGAATTTGATCAACCTCAGTAGATTAAAACTAAAAACCGGCAGAATATTCTGTCGGTTTAATATAAATGTATTGCTGATTAAAAATTATGGGTGCTGCTGTGCTTTTGCAGGATCATCATAATTAACCATCCAGTTGATTCCGAATTTATCGGTGAACATTCCGAAATAAGCACCCCAGAACGTATCTTCCATCGGCATGGTTACGGTACCGCCATCAGAAAGGCCGTTGAAAAGCTTATCCGCTTCTTCTCTTGAGTCTGCATTTATTGAGATTGAGAAATTGTTTCCCTGCTGATGACTGGAACCCCAATCCCCGCCGGTATCACTTCCCAGCAGCATGGTTTCTCCGGAGATCGGAAGCGTAATGTGCATGATCTTATTTTTGTCTTCTTCAGGAATTTCTTTACCGTCTACCGGAGGCATTTCCCCGAAAGTTCCCACGTAAGGATATTCGCCTCCGAAAACCGACTTATAGAAATCAAATGCCTCCCTGCAGTTTCCGTTGAATGTTAAATATACGTTTACCGTTGCCATAGTTTTATTTTGTTTTTATTTACAGTTTATTTTATCCTGAATGTAATCAGCCTTTTTATTTTCGACTTAAAAAATTTGGATGCAGAAGCTGTTTAAGCTGATTACCTGTGCTGATCGATTAAAATCATATTGCCATCCGGATCTTTCAGATAAATATGTTCCGGCCCGGCTGTGGTTTCATCGGCTTCCTTCTGAAGTTCCACCCCCTGTTCTTTTAAGTGTTTCTGAATATCACGGACATCATCAAAAACTTCCAGATTTTGGGCATTCTGGTCCCAGCCCGGATTGAATGTGAGCATATTCCCGTCAAACATTGCCTGAAAAAGCCCGATAATATGATTCCCGTTTTTCATGATCACATAATTCTGGTCCATGTTTCCGCCCATTTCACTGAACCCCAGTTTCTCATAGAAATCCCTGGACTTCTGAAGGTCTTTCACACTTAAACTGATTGAGAATGCGCCTAATTTCATACTTTTTTATTTGAATATGATGAATGTTGTTTTTTACAGAAATCCCGTATGATTACTGGTTTTTGATCCTGGTTTTAAAATCCAGTGTGCTGTCATAACTTTTCCAGTCACCGATCAGGTCTATATACTGAGCGTCTACTTTCTGTGTTTCTCTGTTCCATCTGAAAGTATAAATAAACTTACCCTTGAAAATTCCGGAATGCTTCCCTTTGTTTTCTTCTGCAAGTTCATATTCGCCGTAGACCGTTCCTTTTTTGCCCGCATCCTTGTATTTGGTAATTGCCATTTTACCCTCGAACTTAGTATAGTTTTTATCCACCAGCGTATATCCCGAAACAAAATATTCCTGGTCATTCTTTTTGTTCTGTTCGGAAATGCTGATCTTAAGCTTGATTTCCTGCCCTTTACTGCCGATGGTTCCGGTGTAGGCTTTGCTGTTATTCAGCCAGACCTGTGAAATATCCGGCATCTGCGCTGCTATGCAGTTGGAGATGAGCATGAGGAGTAACAGAAGTTTTTTCATATATGGTTTAAGTTTTTATTTAAATACTACCTTAGAGATATCCGTCGGAACAAAATTAGCCCACCAGGCGTCAAAATCCAGGTTCCCGGCGTGGTTTTTCCATTTCCCTTTAAACGTTACGCCGCCTTTGCTGTCTTTTGACACTTTTTTAAGGGTCTGGATTCTCAGCTTACCGGTGAATATTCCGGAATGTTCACCTGATCCAGCTTCTTTCATGATAAAATCTCCGAAAACAAGCATTTCATCCGGAAGATCTTTTACATTGTATTTCTGGGTAAAGGTAATTTCGCCGGAGAAATCCGTTACGGTTCCGTCTACATCAGAATAACCGGAAACCAAATACTGTTCCTGTTTTTCAGAATTTTTTGCAGCGTTCTGTATCCTGAACTTAATCACTTTTTCATCAGATGAAATGATCCCGTGGAAAGGCGTTCCGTCATTCATTAACAGGGTACTGAAATCTTCATTTTTCAAAGGGAAACTATTTGACTGCCCGAAAGAAAATGAACATGAGAAAGCCAACAGTAATAACAGCAGTGTATTTTTCATCCTGATCATACGCCGAATTGTGACAAATGGTGATTCAAATGCTTTGCAAACATATTGCTCCACTCCTGCGCTTTCAGTTTCCCGAATGAGAACGATTCTTTTCCGTCAAAAGCAGAAGTCCCCAGCTGCTGTGTTTTCTGGATAAACCCGATCAGCCGTTTTTTTTCTTCCGCGAAATCTTTCTGCTCCGAAATAAGAAACTGCGGAGACGTAGGCCCGTTCTGTGCATACGCTTTCTCGCCCACTACTTTAGGCTTTACAAATGATTTCAGGATAAATTTTGCAATCGCTCCCGGTTTTTTATGCTTTTCAGGTTCATACACCATTTCATAGGATACATTACAGTGCGCCAGCATCTGATCAACGGTCATTTTCCCCCACAGCCCTTCTGTTTCAGGGGTCAGCCTGTTAATCCTGTCAATATAATGCTGAGCCGTTTTCGCATCAAAAACATTTTCCATAGTTTGATTTATCTGATTGTAAAAGGCAAATATATCAGTTTTTTCTGATCATTATCCCGCATACATTCAAAAAAAAGCTCCCCACAAATAGTGAAAAGCTTCAGATTAATTATTCATTGTCTTTATCATTCCGCAATCCGGACATTCATTCCTTTGGTATGCGCATTCATCTGAGGTGCGTAATAGTTCTGGATGGTGGTGATCCCGTTGGAAAAGCTTCCGGAAGCATTGGCGATGACATCATATTCAAACACATATTTTCCTTTCGGCATCTGCTCAATATAAAAATTGGTGGAGGCATCTTTTGCCGACTGATAATAGCCCAAATTATTTTTCCACTGATAGCCGGAAAGCACATCCAAAGGCTCAAATCCTGCGGCTCTCATATCCTTGATGTGGATAAATTCCATTGGGCGGTCCGTATTCAGAATCATTCTTACGGTTACTTTATCACCGACTTTCAGCGGAGTTTCCGGTGAGATTTTCTGCAATTCTTCCCCGTTTACGGTTTTAATTTTCCGGTAGAGCTCTTTGGTTACGGAAAGGTAGTTTTCAGAAGACTGAATTTTATCCAGGTCTTCATAATACTGCCAGAATAATCCGCCCTGCACAATTCCGGGTCCCGGTTTTGTTACGGTAACAGTAGCCAGGTTTTTATCCACAACATCAGTTTTTACCGTAGATTTCACATAGCCTGTTGCCTGGGTTTCCGGTTTCAGTTCTTTTCCGCCCCAGATGATGGCAGCTTTGTCACTCTCTGTGCCTGTCCAGGATTTCCCTGCATTCAGGATGGTGAAGATGACCTCAGCCGTACCCCTTGAACTTCCCCAGGAATTTACTTCTTTCTGTGTGATCAGCCAGATCTTCATGTCTTCAGCAAACTTCTGATCATTCGGCTTGAGTTTGTTGAATGCTTCCAAAGCACCCGCCTGATTTACCACTTTGGAGCTGAACCAGCCCCAGCCGTCCAGGTTCTGTTTCCAGTAAACCCCCTGATTTTTAGAATCAACGGATGTTTCTTTTAGGTTATTCAGTATTTTATCCGAAACATCTTTTAAACCGTAACTGTGCATCAGTAAAGCCATCCGGTGCAGTCCGAAGAATGTAAAATCGGTCAGTTTAGCCGTTTTTGCCTTCTGTTTTACGGAAGCTTTCAAAGCTGCCCCCTTCCCTTTCAGAGGATGCTGTTTTTCCCAGTAGTTCCTGGTATCAAGATAATCAATCACTGTGTTATTCCAGACATTTGCTTTCTTTACATCATAGTAGTTATTAATTCCATTGTCAACATACTGAACCAATTGTGTCACCAGTTCATCCTGTTCATTATTCTGATAATCTTTAACATTTTCTTTCAACCATGAATTGATCCTGCCCAGGTTTTTCAGAATATACAGCGATGTGGAATAAGAACTCGGAGAACCCTGGTACCAGGAGAACCCGCCATCCGGATTCTGCAGTTTTCTGAAATCGTCCCAATCCCGGGTAATTGAATTTTTCATTGTATTGGCATCAAACAATAAAGCTAATTTTGCCATCTGCTCCTGTTCATTTTTGCTTTCCAGTACCCACGGCGTCTCTTCCAGCAACAGTTGCTTCAGTTCCTGGTTTTTCTCCAGATTTGAATTCAGTAATCCTTTACTCTGGTATTCTTCAAAAACAGTTTTCACTTTGGGATTTGATCTGAAAATTTCCGAAGCCAGCACATCGGCAAACCATTTATTAAAGATTACATCGGCAGAATTGTTCTGGTCGTTTTTCAGGCCCGGAAGCGCAAACATAATTTCCCAGATCGGATTCGTTGTCAGCTCCAGCGTATGGGAGACATTTGAAACGGTTGCTGAATTGTTATTTTTAAGGTTTTCCAGTTCAAACGTTTTTGTCTCGCCCTCTTTTACGAAAACCGGAACGGCATCGGTTACCAGCATCCTGTTCGGCAGCACGGCGATGGCCTGCTGTTCACCGTCAGAATACCGTCCTGCCTTTGCCAGTACCTTTAAAATAATAGCGGAAACGTTATCCGGTACTTTCAGTTTCCAGGTCAATGCTGAGTTCCCGTTTTCATTCAGGTCAAAATTCTGACTGCCTGAAGTTAATCCAAACTGAGAGGAAATATCTTCATTGGTGAAAGCATCTAAAATCTGCAGGCTTGCCGAACCGCTTAACTTTTTACCGGTTAAGTTTGACAGTTTTGACTGAAGATTCAGCTCATCCCCTTCTCTTAAAAATCTCGGGTAGTTCGGGGTCACTGAAAATTCTTTCTGCGTCACCACTTCCTGTTCCAGGGTTGCTGCTCTTGCATCTTTGGTATGCGCCAGGAACATCAGCTTCCACTTTGTCAGTGCTTCAGGAGACGTAAATTCAAAGCTTACGTTGCCTTCTGAATCGGTTTTCAGATCAGGATAGAAAAAGGCGGTTTCGTTAAGGTTCTGGCGTATCTGAATATTTTGAAGAATATTTTTATCATCTACATCCATTAATTCTTTTTTCTCCTGTTCCGTTAACTGTCTGCCAGAATTCAGAATATTAATCGCTTCATCATCGACTCTTGCACTTGACAATCTCATTTTCGCTTTCGCGGCAACTGGTGAAGGCGGTGGCGTATATGCTGCAGCTTTTACACCTTCCTGAGCAATAAGTCTGGTTGTTGTTTTTAATAGATTATCGACAATATAGGAACTGCCATCAAACCAATTAAAATAAGGAGCTTCAACCTGTGGGCTGTCAAAATACGCCTGCCTTTTCTGATAATATTTCTGAAGCAGGTATTGCCTGATGTCATATGACGTTACAGTTGACATAGGAGTATAGAGACTGCGCCAGTTAAAATCGTTTTTTGCAAACTTGTCCAGAGACAGGTCATACATATTGGCCAAAACTTCAGCGCTTATGTGTTCTTTCCTATTTCCCAACACTTTTACCGACCATTTTTCTTTTGAACCCGGTTCTATTTTATCTCTGAAAGTAACCGTTTCAATTCTTAAAGGTTCTTCTTCTGAATTTTTCACCACAAGGTTTACAGATTGCGTCTGGACATCATTAAAAGCCACAACCTGAAACTGTAAATCTAAAGCTGAAACCGATTTATCATTGGGCATATCAACGGAATATTCCAAAACACCGTTTTTAAATTCCCTGACTTCGGCAACTGTTTTTCCTGAGCCGTCCTGGATAAAAATATTTACCAGGGCATCCGGAACTGCAGAATACAAATACACCACAGCTTTTTCGCCTCTTGAAAATTCTCTTTTGGGGTCTACAACCGTAAGGAATGTTTTCTGGGAAGCATCCAGAGATTTTTTATTCCAGACACTGAAATTCTGGGAGGTTTTTATGGTGTCTTTACCTTCAATATTATATAATTCTAGCCTGTAGTCACCGGTTTCCAGTTTTCCGAGATCAAGAAATTCTTCACTCCGCTTTGCACCGTCTATGACAACTGATGACACTTTCCTGTTTTTAACCTCATCATTTTTATCATACAAATCGTGCGGAAATCTGCTGATAAATTCCTGTTTTGAGAATTGCGGCAGATCCTGAACTTCCGATCTGAAATTATTCCTGAAAATCCTGTCCTGAGATACAAGTTTTGAAAGCCTCACCTGATACGGTTTTTTAAGAACCTGTTCGTTGTAATTTTTGGTTTCAACTTTTACTTTTATATTTTCACCGGAGAAAACATTTTTAACATCATCCGCTTCAATATAATGTGAAACCGATGCTACCTTCAACTCTGTGCCTGCTGTTTGGGTTTCCCCGTTAATATCCGTCACAGAGGCATTGACAGAATAATTATCAATCTGTATTCCCTCTAATTTTTCATCTTTTTTAAGATCCAGCCTGATGATGAACTCTCCTTTTTCATTGGTTTCCGCTTCCCCTAAAATAGAATTTTCCTGATCGTCTCCCTCCGGATAACTGCTGAAATACCTCCAGCGAATATTCTGTTTTTTAATTTCATAACCCACCTTAGTATTGCTCAGAGCAATCCCTGAAAACGTCATTACCTTTCCTTTCAGTTCGATGGTCTGGCCGTATTTATATTCATCTTTTACCGGTTCAAAAGTAACTTCAAATTTCGGCCTCTTGTATTCTTCAACCCGGATATTTTTATACCCTTGTGTTTCATCATCGGTTTTTAAATAAAATGTTCCGTTCAGCTTTCCTTTCGGCAGCATAAAGCTTCCGTGATAAGAACCGAACGCACTGGTAGTGAAGTTCTGCACCGATACTTCCTGCCCGTTTGCATCCGTTAAAGTGATCTTCTGTTTTAATCCTGCCACTACAGATTCAGTTTCTTTATTGAGTTGTGTATTGATGACTTTAAAATAAAGCGTCTGTCCGGGCCTGTAGATAGCACGGTCTGTAAAAATCTGGGCTTTAACCTGTGTTTCTTTCGGATTGTAACTGCTGACCGACCTGTCTCCTGAAACCTGCATCATCTGGAAATCATTGGTTTTTGGCTGCCGGATTAAAAAAGTCCTGTAATAGTCTTTATTTGCCGTCACCGGAAATTTAAAGACCCCTTCATCATCGGTTTTTCCTTCGGTCTTGCTTAAAACTTTACCCGCAAATTCATAAAAGGTAAGACTTTCATTCACAACCGGTCTTCCGTTTTCACTGTTGACCAGTTTCAATTCATTGGCTAATGCATTGCGTTCTGTTTTTGTCTGATAAATCACTTTATTGCCGGACACCAGGAAGTAAAAGTCCTTTTCTGCGTCCTCATCTTTATCATTTATCCCGTCCACAGCATATTCTGCAAGGTAAATTCCCGGCGGAAGCGGTTTTATTTCGAGGGATGTTTTATGGGTCCGGTAATCTTCAGGATCATCCAGCCGGTAAGTTTCTTTTTTTACCAGGCTCTTTTTAATCTTCGCAAACGGATTGGGATAAGGATTCTGTACATACTGCAGAAATGTGGACAGATCTTCCTTCACTCCGTAAATGGTAACAGAAAAAGAAGAAACATTTTTATGTTCCGCTACGAAATGAACCGGCAGGCTGCTTTGTGTCTGCTGTTCATATTTTATATTCAGGGACGGGTTGGTAATCTCATTTTCCTTATTTTTTATGCTCTTGATAAAAGGAGATTCCGGATATTTTATTTTTGCCTGATTGATAATCGCAATGGCTTCTTTCTCTTTGTTTTTAGAAATAAGTTCCTCAATCACCTCATTCATGATCATCACCTTATAATCACCTTCCGTTTCAGATGCCAGAAGGCTCTGAAGCTGTTCCAATCTGTTTTTGCAGCGGCTGAAATCACAGGTATCCTGCAGTTTTTTGTGCATAAAATACAACCGTGGATTTCCGGTATTCTGAGAGATCAATCCATCATATATGGCATTTACCCCGGTGCGGTTTTCTTCCAGTTCATTTTTGGTGAAAAGATCGTTGCTGGTGAGAAAAGCGGTCTTCTTGATAAGATACCAGTCTTCTAAAGTCGGGAAATAGGAAATATATTCACCATAGGAGAAAACATCTTTGTATTTGTTTAAAGAGATTTTTCTCATTTCTGCTTTCTGCCCGTCAAGCTTCTGATAATTTTGTGTAAGATAATTTTTAAAATCAAGCCGGCTCCAGGTTCCGATCTGGGAAATATCCTGGGAATTGATATTCGTCCTGCTGCCGATTTCCCATGCATGCTCTGCGAAATAATCCAGGAAAAAGCTGTTCAGCAAAACATCATAAACCACTTTGTCATCTCCTTTTATCTGTTCGCCGACATTTTGAAGTTTTTTGAACAGTACGCTTACCGCATTATTCTTATCATCATCCGCAGTCTGGTTCAATATACTGAATTCCGCCTTCAGAGACTGGATCAGCTGCACCACATTATTATCTTTCATCGCCTGTTTCTGTATGTCTAAAATGATGGGGAGATTGGATTTATAAATTCCTTTCTGATAATTTACAGATACTTTTTTCCATTGTTCATCATAGTATTTCTGGGCAAAAACCCCTGAAACATTGAGCAGGAGAAGCAAAAGAACAAAAATCTTGGAGGATCTTTTCATATGTGTTATTTTTGATAAATGAATTCTTTAAAAGTACTGAAAAAATCCGTTATCGACAGTCAGCTTTACGTATCCTTAACAGGAACCCTTTTTGCAGTATTTTTCATGGAGGAGCAAAATACATTCCGCTATCCGACGGTCTGTTTTATTTTCATTACCTATTTCAGCGGGTATCTCTATACCAAATATCAGAAAACAAAGCATTTTTCAGGCATTTTACTCTTAAATGTAATTGCCGGAATTGTCTGCGCCCTTTTAATTATCCATAACCATAATGAAATACGGCTGCTTAAATGGTTGATCATTGTGATCCTGGGGCTGCTCTACAACAGCTTTTTCCTGGATCTCTACATCCGGAAGATCCCTTTGCTGAAAGTTTTTTATGTAGGCCTGGTCTGGGCATTGATGAACTGCTGGCTTACCCTTCCGGAATTCAGTATCCCTATATTTTTAATCAGTTTTTTCTTTATTACCGCTCTCGTTTTGCCGTTTGATATCCGTGATATGAAAACAGATACGGTAAGAACATTTCCTATGCTCATCGGGGTACAGAACACAAAGTACCTGGCCTATGTCCTGGTTTTTCTAAGTACTGTTCTCGCAGCCGCTTATTTAAGCTTCAACAGTGCCATTGCTTTTTATTTATCAGGTATCGTCACTTATATTCTTATTTATTTCGCTGAAAATGAGCGGGATGATGTATATTTTTCATTCGGTGTGGAAACTTGTTCTGCACTTCCCTTTTTATTTTTGCTTATAATGGAGTATTTTTGACGAATGATTATTAAGAAACTTTCCCTGTACAATTTTAAAAACCATTCGGAGAAGAAGTTTGAGTTCTCACCGCAGATCAATTGCTTTGTCGGCAACAACGGTGCGGGGAAAACCAATATCCTGGATGCGCTTCACTATCTTTCCGTTGGAAAGAGCTTTTTAGGGAATACCGATCTTAATAACATTAAAAATGATGAGGATTTTTTCACCATCGATGCCGAGATACAGAATGATGAAAGTGAAGACATTATTAAAATCCTGCAGCCTAAGGAAGCGAAAAAAATCATCAAAAAAAATGACAAAAGCTATGACCGGCTGGCCGACCACATCGGGTATCTGCCGAGCGTCATGATTTCGCCCTATGATTCCAACCTGATTTCAGATTCCGGGGAAAGCCGGAGAAGGTTCCTGGATTCCATGATCTCACAGACGGATTCCGGTTATCTTTTTGACCTGATCCAGTATCAGAAAACGGTTCAGCAGAGAAATGCACTGTTAAAGTATTTCGCCAAAAACAGGGTCTGGGACAGAGACTCTTTAGATATTTATGATGACCCGATCATCCGTTCCGGAACCAAGATTTTCCTTAAAAGAAAGGATTTCGTTGAAAAGCTCAACCCGATTGTCCAGAGTTTCTACAGGATCATTTCTGGCGGAAAGGAAAGTGTATCCGTGCTCTATGAATCGCATCTTATTGAAGGTTTTGACACCGCTCAGCCTGACCGGAAGTTCCGGGACCTCTTAACGGAAAGCCTGGATAAAGACCGGATGCTGACCTATACTTCAAAAGGCATCCACAAAGATGACCTTCTTTTTGAAATGGATTCAGTGTTAATCAAGAAAACAGGTTCCCAGGGCCAGCAGAAATCGTTCCTTATTTCCCTGAAACTGGCACAGATGAGCCTGATCAAGGAGCTGACGAATAAAACCCCGATTCTATTGCTGGATGATATTTTTGACAAACTGGATGACACCCGCGTTTCTCAGCTGATTGAACTGGTGAACCAGGAGAATTTCGGACAGATTTTTATTACGGATACCCACAGGGAACGTACGGAAAGTGTGGTGAAAAAGATTAATGAAGAAAGTATCATTTTTGAGATCTGAACATGAGAAAGAAAAGACGCGAATACCAGTCATCCGATCTTGTGAAATCTTTCGCAAGGATCTACGGTTTTGAAAGTAAGCTTGTGGCCTTTGAGATCAAAGATTTCCTGGAAGAATATCTTGACGAAAGCCTGTTCTGTGAGATTAAAAGTGTTAATATCGAGGATAAGCGGATCATTATCTGCATCCATTCTCCCCTGCTGAAACATGATTTCCAGATGCGCAAAAGCTTTTATCTGAAAAAGTTCCAGGAGAGGTTCGGAGCTGATCAGTTTAACGATCTTCAGATTTTGTAGCTACGGTACTGTTCATCATATCGTCTGCCCGCTTATCCAGTCCGGATGTCAGGGGAAAGAAAAACCGCAGCGGATTTTTTATGAAATACCTGAAAATGCCCCGGTAAATTTCACTTACCTGCCCGAAGTTCAGCTTTCTGGACCTGAATGCCAGAAACATGGATAAACTGAAGCTTACCACGAAATTAAAGAACCCGATCAGGAAAACCGTAATAAAAGAAATCCAGAAGGTATAGGCATCCACGGAGAAATCTTTTCCGTACAGCCCCATGGCAAAGTTTCCGGCGGCAAATGTAATGTGCCGGATGTCCAGATCCAGCCCTAAAAACAAACCGATTGGCGCCGTAGCTCCCAGAAATACCCCGAACCAGAAGTTGGATACAATTCCCGGCCAGTTTTTAGCATAGTACGTTGACATGCCTTTCGCGAAATTTTTTCCTAAAAGCCTTCTGATGGAAATATTCTTTGAAATCCGCTCCGGAATCTGGTAAAACACGGAATTGTTCCCGATGTTCCCCGAAATAATTCCAGAAATAAAAAGATAAAAGCCGGCGATACAGGCATGGAGGATCGCTTTGGACTGGAAAGGATCAAGGTCTTTCAATAACTTATCAGATCTTTCAACGGCCATATTCTGCGAAAAGAATACATCAAGGCCGTACACAATGATCAGGGCAATCGGGAAAGACAGCAATACATTCCCGACAAAAGCAATGAACTGGCTCCTGAACAGTTTTGAAACGAGATGGGCAAATTCCGTACTGTCGCTTTTGATATTCCCTTCTTCCGAAAGTACTTTGGTCATGGTAGCGGCAGTCATAGCCGGCTGCTTGGTGGCCAGCGTAAACCTCATCAGGTAAATCATCACAAAGCCCATCGCATAATTCATGGAATACAGAAACGCATGTGAAAAATCGCTTCCGGGAATATAGCCGTAGAGCATTTTCAGCACACATAAAGCGCCTACAATGATACCGCCTCCACTGGCTTTGTAGAACATGGTCATGTATTCTTTCCGGGTAGACGTAATGTAATGCGTACCCGTTTCTGCCGTATGGTTGGTAATCAGATGGGAAATCAGCCGGGTGCTGTCATTGATCAGTTCAGAAATATTATTCCTGTGGGATTTGTATCTTAAGATGTTAAAAATTAAACTTTTTGAGTTAATCAGAATATCTTTTTCTTCATCAATCACCAACAGCTGAACGATTTCATAGATTCGCTGTACCTGCTGGCGGATTTTCAAAAGCGACTGGTTTATTTTTCCTGAAATCCCGTATTTGGAAGAGTTTTTAAAGGCAATATTGACGAATTCCAGGCACTGCTCGATATAAATTTTAATCTGCTTGTACCGGCTGTCCTTGGAGTGCAGCTGCAGATCCGTATTTTTTTCAAATTCCGAAGCCAGCTCTTCAAGCTCATTCTGCAAAGCGAGAAACGGATTGTCGAAATTACGGTATTGCGGGGCCATTCTTACCACTTCGGTTTCCATGGCAGATCCCGTTACACGCCATGAAAGGATGTTCATGGAAAAAAGCATTTCCCTTTTTACATCCGGCATGACGATAAAATCTGAAATCCCGAGGATCACGAAGAGCTCATTGATTTCATTTTCCGGAAGGTTATGGAAGAACTTCAGGTCATTTTTCGGCCGGAAGCTCACGTTGTCAATCATGTACCAGATGGTCTTTTCATTAACAATGGGAGGCAGTACTTTGTTAAGAATCCTTTTTTTGAGTTCGGGTATGAAGGCATTCTCAGATAGAATATTGGCCTCGGTAAGCGACAGATTAAAGGTTTTGTCCCTGAAAATATGATGAAGGTAATATTTAAAGCTTTCGGCAATCCGGGGATTGTTCCTGAAAAAATTAAGGACATCGGTAAAATCCGCACTTTTTACACTCTCCAGAAGTTCCGCAAACGGCTCCAGAGAGAGGGTTTCATTCTTAAAAGAAAAGTATTTTTTAAGAACAGACTCAAAATTTGTGCTGGAGTTAAAGAGTTTCATCGGTGCAAAGATACTATTTCAAACCCACATTCCTCATTTGTCTCATGATCCAGCTGTGTTTCTTTCTCAGATAGGGCGAAGGATTTTTAGGATCGTACTTCTTGGGATTGGGCAAAACCGCTGCAATCCAGGCTGCTTCAGATACCGTAAGGCTCTTTGAAGATTTCCCGAAATAATATTGCGAAGCGGCTTCCACACCGAAAACGCCCTGCCCCATTTCAATGGAATTCAGGTACCGTTCCAGGATAATGTCTTTTGTCCATACCTTTTCAATAATAAAGGTATACATGGCTTCCAGCCCTTTCCTGAACCAGCTTCTCCCCTGCCATAAAAATATATTTTTAGCGGTCTGCTGGGAGATGGTGCTTCCGCCTCTCATTCTTTTCCCTTTTTCATTGTTTTTCATTGCTTTTTCTATCGCCTGGTAATCAAAACCGTCATGATTGAAAAATTTCTGGTCTTCTGAAGCAATGACTGCTTTTTTTACATTGTTCCCCATTTCATCATACGAAACGTAATCCCTCTGAAGCCTTCCGTACTCCAGAAGCCCTCCGATCTGCGTAATGGTGATGGGCGGATTGAAGAACCTTCCCCAAACGATGAACAATACGTTCAGAACCAAAATGATGAATATGATTTTTTTTATTTTATTCCACATAACCGTATACAAAAGAATGTCAAAAATAAGGAAATAGTCTGAGTTATTGCAATTCTTTCATGTAAGACAGCTTGTAATCCGGCAGCAGCCCGGGGTGAAAGATTTTAATGTAATCCTTCAGGACCAGGTCTGACCTTACGGCGCCGCTTTCGAAAAAATCATTGGCCTGCCCTTTTTCCCTGCCTGTAATAACGTATACCCTGCCTTTATTAAAAGCACTGATCTTGCTGTAAAAAGAATTTTTGCTGAGCATTTCCTTTTTTGAGGTATGGTTGCCGGCATTGATCCAGTACTGAACCTCTGCCGATTTGGCAAACACCTCTTCAAAACTCATGGTAACTGCTTTTTCTTCGGTATTGTTTTTCAGGATATATTCTGCATTGGCATCCGCAATAAAACGCGCCACAGAAGTCTTTCCGCCGGGAAGATACCAGACATCACCGTACATTTCGTTTGCCAGGACAGCAGGTTTCTCTTTTGCCTGCAGGGCCAGCTGCTTCAGGCTCTTGTAGTTTTTCTCAATTTCACGGTATGTTTTTTCAGCTTCCTCCGCTTTTCCCAGAAGCTTTCCGAACAGTTTGATGTAAGCGGTCTTTTCCAATGGTTCCTGTTCCATGTATTCATCCAGGAAAATCACCTGAATCCCGTTATTTTTCAGCAGCTGGTAGGTATTGTCAAAGCTTGGGATATAATTGGTAAATACAGCATCCGGTTTCAGTGAAATAATTTTTTCCACATCGTATTTCTGGTCATTTCCAACATGCTGAATCTTCCCGCTTTTCAGTAAATCATGAATTTTCTGATCGTAAATATATTCCGGACTTGAAACTCCCGCTACCTTATCTTCAGCTCCCAGTGCCGAAATATATCCGGCCATACTTGCATTCAAAAGAACAATTTTTTTCAGCGGAAGCTGATTTTGCTTAAGATCATACGTGAATTTTCCCGATCGGATATGCAAAATGCCGTCTTTTTCGCTGTACTGCACAAGGCCCGAGATCACTGCCGGCTCCGAAGCAGAAATTTTCTGTTCTCTTTTACAAGAAGTTAGCGTTAAAAATGCAATTAATAGTAAAATTCTTGGTTTCATCTTTCAAAGAAAGTAAAAAAGTGTTATATTTGCAAACCTTTATTAACGGCCTCGTGGCGCAACTGAATAGCGCATCTGATTACGGCTCAGAAGGTTACAGGTTTGAATCCTGTCGAGGTCACCAAAACCGACATTTGAAGTTTTCACTCTCTTATGTCGGTTTTTTTATTTCCTAAACCATTGTTATACTGATAGATACATTGGGCAACAATATTCATTTTAGGTGTTTGAAAACTTTTTCCGTCAAATTCCACTTTTTTGGGAAATATTAAATACCCTATCGTTCTTTTTGTCATCAGATCGCCCTACTGGTATAGGTTTGCGAGGTTTTCCATTGAATCAAGCGCGTTTTCTATTTTTGTCTTGATGTCAAGTTCCTTGCTTTCTGAAACGATATGTTGAATCTCCTCTCCAGTTGTTCAATTTGTGATCTTGTGATACTTTTAATCTCTTTATAATCTTCTTCATCTAATGAAGTCATTTAAACTTTTTTAGTTTTATAAAATTTCTTCAGAGCTATTACTATAAAAGCTATGTAATTGAAAGATTTCCAACTTGATACTGTTGTAT
>NZ_LMKA01000102.1 GCF_001421435.1 Chryseobacterium sp. Leaf201 | reverse complement strand
CGCATCAATAAGAAATATTTCTTTATTTTTTCTAACATAATAGTAAGAATAAGGAGGCGTCTTTGCGAATTGAAGCGGTTCAATATTAAAGTCTATTACCTCATCGTATTGGGGTTTAACCTTGATATTACCCAATGTATCTGCCAATCCCCATTTTTCTCCTACCTGATAGGGAAGCAGGAAAACTTCATTTTTCTTTTGTCCAAAGCAGATGCAAAAGATTAAAACGGATAAAAAATAAAGTATATTTTTCATAATATTATAATTGATTAAAAGGCATGCTTAACTTCCTCGTGACAATAATAAATTAACCCTGCTACCACCCCAGCCCCGATTGAACGGCCTGTCTGAGCTCTTTTTACCGCAATGGCATAGGACAGGCGTAAAAAAGCGAGTAGTGAAAGCGGGATTAAGCTCCAAAAAAATGATGTATCAGAATAAGCATTGAGATTGCAGTTAAAATTATATCTGCCTGTTGTTTACCATGAAACTTTATTATTTTATTCTCTTTCCTAAGATGACCAGCGTGCGCTCTACTCCATCCAGCACAGCCACATCAGGAAATGTTCCCCAGGCTTCAAACCCGAAATGGCTGAACAGCTTTAAGCTTGGTTCATTGTGTAAAAAAATGAATCCCAGCAATGTTTTCACACCAAATTTTCCTGCATTATCAATACAGTATCCGAGCACCTGCTTCCCCAATCCTTTTCCGCGGCAGCTTTCATCCATGTAAATACTTACCTCTACCGTTCCTTTATACGCGGGGCGTCCGTAAAATGAAGAAAAGCTTACCCAGCCGAGCGTATTATCCTGTTTGTCTTCAACAATCCAAAGCGGCCGTGTGTCAGCATTGTGCTCACGGAACCACTGTATCCTGCTCTCTACAGAAACGGGTTCCGTATCGGCAGTTACCATTCTTGAGGGTATGGTTGAGTTATAAATTTCGACAATTCCGGGTAAATCTTCAAGGGTTGCATTTCTGAACTGTATTTCCTGCATGGCGTAATTACATCTTTCTGCAAAGATAAATGAAGATTTTTTTAAAACCGGCAGGAACTGCCTGATGATGCATAATTTTTAAACAGCCGGCAGTAAATTAAAAAGTATTCTGAATTCCAACACTTTACACCATATAGTGAATAATTAACTATATGTGATTATGTTGTTTAATACCAGAAAGGGAAAAGCCTGATTATTAATATTTCATTATTTGTTGAAAAAATATTTTTTTATTGGATTTTTATATCTACATTAGCATTGTTAAAAAATCAAATAAAACTCCATTAGCAAACAATATATATACATATTAAGCTAATTGAATATATATTTAATAACATATTTTTCTAACAAACAAATAATTAATAACCATGAAAAAAGTCTTACTTACTCTAGGAGTATTGGTATTGAGCTTCAATTATGCTCATGCACAGGTTCCATTTCCTCACACTGCAACAGCATTAAACGGCCTGGCTGAAAGGGTAGCCTCATTCGGTGTTTCCGATAATGTTAACGACAGACTAGAAATCACGAATGCCACCAACTTCAACGGACAGTTTGTTCCCCAGCTTTGGGCCAGAAGATCTTCTGATAACAGAACGATATTTGGAATTAATGCTTCAATCCCTTCAAGTTTAGATAACGGCACCAGCCCGTTGATGACCTTTTCTGTTGAGGCAAGAAACAACATTAATTTAAATGCACCAACCGGATCTGATTTTCCATGGGGCAACGGGTCAGACGGACAGGCCATTTCCATCACCAACAGGCCTTTATTCATATGGAATAATGCTTACACCCGGATTATGACCATGGCAGGGAACAACAATGTCGGAATCGGCACTGCCAGCCCGACGGCCAAGCTTCATACTTTAGGAAGCCTGAGATTTGAAGGATTGTCTGCCTCAACACTGGGAACCAATGTATTAACAACTGACGCTTCAGGAAATGTTTATTTGAAGCCTGTATCTTCTTTCGGAGGAAACGGAGGATCGTCTTCCATCCTGTGTAACACCCCGAATTATATCCTGAAAAGCGACGGTTCGTCAGCAATCTGCAGTCAGGTTTATGATGACGGCAACTTTGTAGGAATTAACACAAGCTCTCCGACTGCAAACCTGAACAGCGTAGGGACAGTCCGTTTTCAAAAGCTGCCTCATGCTGAAAATTTTGAATATTTTGTAGTGGGAGACAAAGAAGAATATCTTCAGTTTGTTCATAGAGACCGGATGATGGAGGTCATCAAAGAATCAGTCTACAGCAGAGTGGCAAACGAATATTCACAGTCGCTGGCACAGATGTCTGAAGAAATTAAGCTGCTAAGACAGGAGATTGCGGAAATGAAAGGCCAAAAGACATCCGGTGCAGCGGTTATAACCGGCAACCAGATCACCCTTTCCCCTAATCCTACAGACGGCCAGATCAGAATAAATTTCAGAGATACCCCAAATGAGAAACTTCTGCTTTCATTATATGATATGCGGGGTTCAAAGATTAAAGATATCACGATAGACGGTAACCGCAGTGAGGAAACCGTGAATTTAAATTTTTTAACATCAGGCACTTATTTATGTAAGATTGCAGGAAAAAACACTAATTTTACGGGGAAAATCGTTAAAAAGTAAGTAATGCACATTTCTCCTTTTCAATACATTATAAGTAATCAAAAATTGGATTTCCCTATTAACCATGGGGAAATCTTTTTTCATAACGGCCTCAGTATCGCAATCCATTCATCAAACCGTAACCATCTGGTAATTAATAATGAACTTATTTTCTTCGGCGAGTGTTTTGACTATGAAAATACGCAGTTTACCAATGCAGAAATTGCAGAACAGCTCAAAGGCCTGAGCCTTGAAAAGAAGATTGAAAAGATAAATAAACTGACCGGTTTTTTTATCTTCCTGTTTTTTGAAAACGGTAATGTGTATATTTTCAACGATGCTTCCGGCCAGCTGGAAACCTATATTTCAAATACGGATGACGGGCTTTACATCAGCGCACAACCGAATATGATCACTGCTATTTCCGGAGACACTTCTTATCGTGACAATGTCCCGCAGTATATTATCGACCGGAAAATAAACATTTTTCAAAAAACACCTTTTAAGCATATTGATAAGCTGATCCCGAATTTTTATTATAATGTCAATGATAAAAAATATGTCCGGTTTTATCCGATGAAAGCTTTGCCGGTATTGCCTGTTGATGAGGTGGCAAAAGAGGCATTAGCTGTTCTGGAAGATTCAATCGCGAGCATGGCTTTCAGAAAAAAAATAAGCCTTGCGGTTACGGCCGGCTGGGATTCCAGGATCCTGTTCGCAGCTTCCTTAAAAAATGCTGATAAAGCCGTGTATTATGTACTGAACCATCAGACGGAAGACGGCAGGCAGGATGTAAAAATAGCCGGACAGATTACCGGTCATTTTTCAAAAGAACTTAAAGTTATTGATTATGATGTATCATCCATTGATTTATCCGGTAATGATACGCCTGTGATATGGAAGGACGATGAAAAGGGCCGCAAAATGTCCCATCTTATGAATGCACATTTCCCGGACCGTTACCTGATCAACGGGAATATCAGTGAAGTTGCCAGGAACTTTTATGATCCCCTGCCGGAAAATCTTTCTTTAAGCGAACTCTGTTATATCATAGGAATTGAAGACGGGCCTTATGAAAAAGATGCGGTAAAAGAATGGCTTGAAACCCATAATCAGCATGTACATCTCCTGGATTCCATTTACTGGGAACACAAAATGCCCAACTGGGCGGGAGCCTCCAAGTCAGTTTCTAATGTGTACAATACAGTCATTTCTCCGTTCAACAACAGATATTTATTAAACCTTTTACTCTCAACAAAAAGAAAAGACCGCGATAAGTATTTCCATAAAATCTACAGCAGTATCCTGAAGAATGTTGATGTTCATTTAGCCGGTATTCCACTGAACCCGACTAAGAAGCACCAGCAGATTTCAATGATGAAGAAACTTCAGGTGTACCCGCTGTACAGACATCTGTTTTTTAAAATGAAAAAGCTGAAATTTTAACAGATTCCAAACAGCTTATAAAGCTCATATTAGCTTACTTAGGTTATATATCAAAATACAAAACCCGCTTAAAGCGGGTTTTTATTGTTTACTATTATTTCTTCAGGCATTTTTCCAGGAACTGATCCTGTTCCCAAAGCAGGTGCAGGATATTTTCTTTTGCGGCATATCCGTGTGCTTCTTTAGGCAGAAGAACCATCTTTACAGGTGCTCCGAGGTTTTTCAGAGCCTGGAAATACCTTTCCGTCTGCAGGGTGAAGGTTCCAGGGTTGTTATCGGCATCCCCGTGAATCAGCAGCAACGGAGTTTTCATTTTATCGGCATTCATAAATGGCGACATCGTATTGTATATTTCCGGAACGTCCCAGTAGTTTCTCTGCTCACTCTGGAAACCGAACGGCGTCAGGGTCCTGTTATATGCACCGCTCCTGGCAATTCCGCATGCGAACAATTTGGAATGGGTCAGCAGATTTGCGGTCATAAATGCTCCATAGGAATGTCCTCCTACCGCTACTTTCTTTCTGTCAATATATCCCAACTGGTCTACCGCATTGATGGCCGCTTCCGCATTGGCTACAAGCTGCGGGATAAAGGTATCATTCGGTTCTGTTTTTCCTTCCCCGATGATCGGGAAGGCAGCATCATCCAGAACGGCGTAACCTTTTGTCGTCCAGTATACAAAAGATCCGTAATACGGAAAGGTGAAGTCATTCGGGTTCTGGGTATTCTGTCCTGCAGTATTTTTATCCTTATACTCTGTGGGATAAGCCCAGATCAGAAGCGGCAGCTTTTCGGTTTTGTTTTTCCTGTCATAACCGGCCGGCAGATAAAGTGTTCCCGTAAGCGTTACTCCGTCATTTCTTTTATACGTAATAACTTCCTTATATACGTCTTTAATGCTTTCAAAAGGATTGGCAAAATCCGTAACGGCTTCTGCTTTGTCTGATTTGATATTTTTCCTGAAATAATTAGGGTACAGGCTTGAAGACTGGCGCGTTGTTAAAATCTCACCTTTTGAAGGATTTAAAATATCAATGATTTCTTCTTTGGCACTTTTGACATTGGATGTGTACAGTCTTTTTTTCTTTAATGTTTTCACATCCATTTCATCAATAAAAGGATGCTGCCCTTCTTTTGTAAAGCCGGCCCCTATCAGATAAGACTTTCCGCCTTTCATATCCACCACATATCTTCCGTACTGGTTTTTAGTGGTGTTGAAATTTCCCGGGTCACTGTAAACATCCTGGTAATTCCGGTCATCAATTACTTTTGATTGTCCGTTATTAAGGTCGACAAGATAAGATTTTGTATTTCTGGTATCGTACCAGCCTTCGGAAACAATGGCATAATGATCATTGGTCCAGCTTGTGCCTTCGTAACGCTGCTTTGTCTTAAAGAATGACTTGGGTGCAGCTGTAAACGGAGCTTCCCAGGTAAATACCTCATCCCTGAAATCTGCTGTTTTAGACTGATCGCCGCTGTCTAAAGCTTCGGCAAATACCAACGTTGCAGGAAGGTCGCTTCTCCATCCCATATCTCTTTTCCCGGTTCTCACGGATGAGAAACCTTTCGGCATGATTTCATTCAACGGGGTTTCATTCACTACTTTTACCACGTTTCCATTGAGGTCATACACCGTAGTGGTCATTGGGAACCTGTTCAGGGGAACAATGTATGAAAACGGTTTTTTAAGGGTAGTTGCCATCAGGTAGTTCCCGTCCGGCGAATAGCTCAGTCCCGTATACATATCCTGGTCTTTTATCTTTTTCAGGTTTCCGTCTGTATCTACATTGTAAATATCGGAAGCCGTGAGGATTTCAAAATTCTTTTCATCCTGCGGGTTTTTAAGCAGGTCCTGGTAAGTCCGGTTCTGGGATACTTTCCCGTCTGCCGTAGAAACAATTGGGCCCGTAGGGAGATCTTTGGCCGGATCCGTTAAGGCAGCTCTGTTCTGAGGAAGGGTTTTGATCAGAATATTTTTTGAATCCTTATTCCAGATGTACGGGCTCCCCAGGTTTGCATTCAGGTTATCCTGAGTGATTTTCTTTGCGGTTGCTGTTTCCAGATCTACAATCCACAGTTCGACCCCTTTCGCAGTGGTGTTGGTAAAAGCCAGTTTCTTTTCATCCGGTGAAAACGAAGTGTAGGTAATTTTAGGGTTTGAAGGTAAATTCTTAACCTGAACCTCCGTTTTATCATTAAGTTTTCTTACTTTCAGATTATTGGAATACGTAGCCGTACTTGAAATATTGGTTACCGGATTGATCCTTAATCCGCCCAGTTTCATTTCCTGCTGGCTGAGGTCTTCCAGCGTTTTATAAGTCGGACGGTAGGTAAAAACAATCCAGTCTTTTTTGCTGTTCATCAGCACACTGGGTGGCCTTTCATAATCCGCCAGTTTAAGGATTTCCGCAGAGGGCTTCTGGTAGGTAATATTCTCCTGCGCTTCGTAAAAATTAAGGAAAGCCAGCAGGCAGATGGTCAGTTTGATCTTCATTGTATTATAATATTATGTTCTCTTCTCTTTCTGACGAATTTAATCAATTTACAGACAACCGCAAAAGCTACGGCGATTTTTGAAATTTTATTTTCGGATTAGGTATAGGTCTGTTGTATGATCTTTCGCAGTGATTCAACTTCGATAATCAGACGGGTCTGTTTTTAACTGCAAACTGAAATTCAACCTAATTAAAAATTACAATTATTAAACACTTAAGTTTTAATACAGTTACTTTTTAACAGTTCATATAAGAGCACTTAAGTTTTAAAAATCTTTGATTTTATTCTTTGGAGACTTTATTTCCAATAAATATACTGCCTGCACAGTTTTGTCTTAATACCGTTGATTTTTCAGATTTCGGCATAAAAAAAGCAGCAAGAAAACTTACTGCTTATATTTATATTTCAGGTGAATTACCAGTCACTGGCTCTTTTCCTTTTTTCAATCATATGGTCTACTGAAATCTTACCAACCCCAAAAACCATCAGCATCAGGTACACCGCCAGATAAATGAGGCTCATTTCCTGTTTTTCAAAAGGATCTGATGAATGGACAATGAATCCGGCTACTGCCATGGTAAAGATCAGGAATCCCAAAGCTACTCTTGAGAACAGACCTAAGATCAGCAGAATAGAACAGGCAAACTCTGCAAATACGGTAAGGCCGAGGGAAATCTGAGGCCCCATTCCGAGGAAATCAAAAAACTCAGGTTTACCGCCTTCTATCAGCATCTGAAGTTTCGGGAATCCGTGAGACAGCATGGCAAAACCAATAAATACCCTCACCACCAATAAAACAATATCTTTTACAAGAGAATCGGAATGTGCAGCGTTTAAAGAATTCATTCAGTTAAAATTTGATTAAAGATAACGAAAAATGTTTTAATATAACGGCTGTTCTGCCTTATTTAGTCTATCTGTACCCGAAATTCTTAAGGTCCCTGTCGTTTTTCCTCCAGTCTTTTTTCACTTTTACAAACAGGTTTAAGTGAATTTTTTTGTTGAAGAATTTTTCCAGGTCAATCCTTGATTCGGTTCCTACTTTTTTAATGGCTTCCCCTTTATGTCCGATGATGATTCCTTTCTGCGTATCCCTTTCCACATAAATAATGGAATCAATAAAGATAATGCCTTCTTTTTCCTTGAACTGCTCGGTCACTACTTCTACAGAATACGGGATTTCCTTTTCATAGTTCAGAAGGATTTTCTCGCGGATGGCTTCGTTAACAAAGAACCTTTCCGGCTTGTCGGTATACTGGTCTTTATCGTAATAAGGCGGATTCTCAGGAAGCATTGACTTTAATTTCGGCAGAATAATATCTGTATTAAAGGCATTTAATGCAGATATAGGCAGGATTTCCGCTTTCGGAATCCTTTCATGCCACAACTCCACTAATTTCTCCAGGCCTTCCTGGTTGGTCTGGTCTACTTTGTTTAACAGGAGCAGAACCGGAACCGGAATTTTATTCAGTTTTTCAATAAGAAATTCTGAAGGCTCCGCTTTATCGGTAACATCTACAATGAACAGGAACACATCTGCATCCTGCAGAGAATCCTTTACAAAATCCATCATTTTTTCCTGTAAACCGTATTTCGGATCCAGAACGCCCGGGGTGTCTGAAAATACGATCTGCAAATCTTCTTCATTATAAATTCCAAAAATCCTGTGGCGTGTTGTCTGTGCCTTCTGGGTAACAATAGCCAGCTTCTCCCCCATCAACTGGTTTAATAAGGTAGATTTTCCGGCGTTCGGCTTTCCGACAATATTTACAAATCCTGCTTTGTGCATAAAAACTATATTATGAGCTGCAAAGTTAGTAAAACAATCCGGTCTTTGCGCCTATTCCCGAAAAAAGGCTTTTAAATTGAAATTCCAACTGCCCTAAACTTACAATGAAGAAGTAAGAGCCTGTTCAGATTTATTTCAGAAAATTATTTCCCGGAGATGATGAAAACAACATAGATTTATGTGCATTTATTTAAATCTGCAGAATCTGAAAATCAACGGAAAGCTTTAAAAATAAGCTTTAAAGTTTTTATAAAATTCACACAGAGGTTAAATCCAAATCACATTGCTGTTTAGCATCCAATTAAAAATGACCGTCTTTGAACTGTTCAAACTCCGCAAGCTCATAATCCGGGCAGGCTCCTGATTTTGAAGTCACCCATGCGCCCAGGGCAATTGCCTGCTTTATAATTTCTTCCGGATTTTCATGATGAATTCTTTTTGAAATAAAACCGGAAAGAAATGAATCCCCGCTTCCCACTGTATCGGCAATCGTAATCGGAACTGCCGGACAGCTGTAGTTTTTTTCTCCTGTAAAATATCCGGCTCCCTTGCTGCCTTTTGTCAGTACCACTTCACTGATCTTAAAATGATTCCGGAGGAATGACACTGCTTCTTCTTCACTGGTATATTCCCGACCGGTCAGCTCAAGGATCTGGCGGAGCTCTGCTTTATTCATTTTAACAATGTCTGATTTGTGCAGAAGTTTTTCAATCAGTTCAGCATCAATAAACGGCGGCCTGAAATTGACATCAAAAATTTTAAGCTTTGCGACTTCAAGAAGCTGGAACAGGGTATTTCTTGTGGTTTCGTTTCTTGCAGAAAGGCTCCCGAAAACAAAGGCTTCCGCACCTGCAACCAGTTCATTATGCTCCGGCCGGTATTCAATATAATCCCAGGCAACATGATTAATGATTTCATAAGAAGCTTCGTTGTGCTCATCAATCTTTGCTGTAACAGTACTCGTAGGATGTTCCCGGTCCGTCTGGATATAATCGGTTGTGATCCCCCAGTTGCTGATCCGGTCTGTTAACTGATTTCCCAATTTATCATCTCCTACTCTGCTGAGCACTTTTACATCAATACCCATTTTATGAACATGATAAGCTACATTGAACGGTGCCCCACCGGCTCTTGATCCCTCCGGGAAAATATCCCAGAGCACTTCACCAAAACATACGATATACGATTTTTTATCTGTCATCAATTCATCTTTAAATTTAATTATTTATTCTACCGAACCCCGTTCCATAAACCGGGCGTTCAGCGTTACCCTTTTCCCGTCCGGCGTATAATTACTGATCTGGCTGTCCAGAAGGTTGACCGATTCTTTCGCCATATCCGTTAAAGGCTGCTGTACAAAACTTATTTCGGTAGGGAAAAGATAGTATGCTTCGGTTTCATCAAAGGCTACCACCGAGAGGTCTTCCGGAACTTTAATATTGCTGTCAATAAGATACCGGAGCCCGGCAATGCCTAATTTGTTGCTGGAAAAATAGACTGCCGTTCTCTTGGACAGATCAATGTTCTCCTTCAGTTTTACCGGGATTTCTTCTGCAATGGTATGGATCCCGATTAAAATCCTCTTTGCGGAAATCCCGGATTCCGATATCCGTCGGTCAAAGCCATCCTGCCGGTCCAGCAGATGCGGAAGTTCCGTATCATAACCTACATAAATGATTTCATCAAATTTTCTGCTGACCAGATGGTCACAGATATACTCTGAAATCTCGGCGTTGTTAATCATGACCCCGGGAAGGCTCACATTTTTCAGATACCGGTCTATGGTAACTACCGGGTATTCTTCCCTGATCAGTTTATTGATGGCTTCATCAGAATCCACCACCGGAGCAATGATCATCCCGTCAACCTGCTGTTCTGAGAATAACTCCGTAAGTTTTCTGAACTTTTCAGGATTTTCGTCACAGCTTCCGATCAGAAGCGTATAACCGAGTTTCATGGCTTCGTCTTCAATATTCCGCGCAATATTGGAATAAAAATCATTGGAAATATCGGCCACAATTAACCCGATCAGCTTGCTTTTGCTCATTTTCAGGCTCCGCGCTATTTTATTGGGGGTATAATTGATATTTTCCGCTACTTCAAATACTTTTTTTCTTGTGGCTTCACTGATGCGGCTCCCCTCTTTTCTATTCAGTACATAGGAGACAGTGGCCACAGATACTTCTGCAATCCTAGCGATATCTTTTATTGAAGCTCGTTTCATTCTTTAGTTTTGATGCAAAAATATTTTATTACCGATACTAAAACAATAGACCTGTAATTTGGTGTATATGAAAAATAAATGTAGTTTGGCGATTTTTTCAAAGCCAAGGGACAAACACTTTAAAATACTGTAATTCAATCAATTATTAAATGTTACAGGTTAAGCAGTCATGAACATATGATGAATAGCAATCCAGAAGACGGGACAAACGTCTCATTTTGGTTAAACGTTTTACCTTTACAATTTAATAAAAATTAAATTTAATTCAAAATACTGCTGAAAATATTCTCATTCAGATGTATAAAGCGCTCCTGTTTTTGTGGTACGTGATAAAAGGGCAGGTTTAAATATCAGTTTTATTGGCGGTAAAGCTTTACTATTTGTTTTTAAATCCTGAAATTTGCATCAGAAATTGAAAATTATGAATTGGATTATCTTAGTGATTGCAGGATTATTTGAAGTGGCATTTGCGTCATGCCTGGGAAAAGTAAAAGAGACCTCAGGAACCACCATGTATCTATGGTTCGGAGGTTTTCTTATTTCGTTAACCATCAGCATGCTTTTACTGATTAAGGCTACCCAGACCTTACCGATAGGCACCGCCTATGCAGTATGGACGGGAATTGGTGCTATAGGAACTGTATTAATGGGTATTTTCTTCTTTAAAGACCCGGTAAGTTTCTGGAGGATTTTCTTTATTGTTACCTTAATCGGTTCTGTAATCGGACTTAAAGCGGTTTCACACTAAAATCAGGCTTTTTCTTAATTTTAGAGAAACTTTTAAACAATGGGAATAGGAAACGCTGATGGTGGTTTCCGTTTATTAAAAAATAAATACAATGGTATATTTGTAAAAAAGCCCGGAATTCCGGGCTTTTTTATTATTTTTTATACACGACCGGAAGAATTTCATTTTTCCTTAAGCCGTATTTTTTAATTTCTTCTTCTGAAAAGTTTTGGGAATAGAAATTGGGCTCCACTTCAAAACCTGCTTTCCTTAACCTGTCGAAATAATCCATCCCATACCAGCGGACGTGGTCATACTGCCCGAAATGCTTCTGTCTTTCTTTAGGATCTTTGATGGTGAAATCCTCGTAAGTCTTTTCCAGCGAATTTTTCATCGGAACCTGCAGAATCCCCCAGCCTCCCGGCTTTAAAACGCGGTACAGCTCACCCATGGCTTTTGCATCATCTTCAATATGCTCCAATACGTGGTTACAGAAAATGATGTCAAAGCTTTCATCTGCAAAAGGCAGATCCAGGATGTCGGCTTTTACATCGACAATCGGAGAAAACAGATCAGCTGAAATATAATCCAGGTTCCTCATCCTTTTGAACTTCCTTAAAAATTCCTGTTCGGGCGCAATATGCAGGACTTTATGGTTCTTAATGAAAAAATCAGTTTCATTCTGAAGGTAAAGCCACATCTGCCGGTGCCGCTCCAAACTTAATGTTCCCGGGGACAGGGCATTTTCACGCGGGTTTCCATAGCCGTACGGCAGAAACTTCCGGTAAGATCTGCCATCGATGGGATCCTGAAATTTATCCCCTTTAAAAAACTGATAAATCAGCGGGCGTGCCCAGATGCTCAGTTTAATCAGCATCGGACGCGGAATGGTATTCAGTAAAAGTTTAGCGGCTTTTTTCATTAAAAATCCAGTTGAAACGCTTTTTCTTCGTCACTTACAATGCCCAAAGCATCATAAATATACTGAAATGTAGAAAGCAACATCGGTTTCCCGTTGATTACCGCTACATCATGCTCAAAATGGGCAGATGGCTGATTGTCCAGCGTGGTTACCGTCCAGCCGTCATTATGGAACTTTACTTTTTCAGTTCCCAGGTTGATCATCGGTTCGATGGCAATTGTCAGGCCGTCTTTGATTACTTTTCCGCTTCCCTGTCTGCCGTAGTTCGGAACCTGAGGATCTTCGTGCATTTTTCTTCCTACACCGTGCCCTACCAGTTCTTTTACCACTCCATATCCTTCTTTTTCGCAATGGCTCTGGATGGCATGAGAGATATCTCCGATCCTTTTCCCTCTGACACACTGCCCGATCCCTTTGTATAAAGATTCTTTGGCAACTTTCAGCAGTTTTTTGGTTTCTGGCTTTACCTCACCGATTTCAAACGTATAGGCATGATCTCCTACAAAACCGTTCAGAACCGCTCCGCAATCTACAGAAAGCACGTCGCCTTCTTTGATTTCATCTTTATTCGGGAAACCGTGAACCACCTGCTCGTTCGGTGAAATACATAGCGAGTACGGAAAGCCTCCGTATCCCAGGAAAGCCGGTTCAGCACCGTGATCCTTAATGAAATCGTGTGCCAGTTTATCTAAATACAGTGTGGTAATCCCCGGTTTGATTTCCTTCGCCAGCATTCCTAATGTTCTGGAAACCAACTGAGCACTCTGCTTCATCAGACGAAGCTCGTCTATTGTTTTTAATTGAATCATGTAAATTAATGTAACAATTTAAAAATTTAACAATGTAACAATTATGATTGGTAAATTGATACATTGCTATATTATTAGATTTATTCTTACCAGAATAATCCTTTTTTCTTTTCTTTCTTAAGTTTTGAATAGGCCAGAACTTCTTTGCCTTCCACACGGAATTCTATTCTTTCCTGAATGATATTGTAGATCTCGCCCCAGCCCGGGAATCCGCCAAGGTTCCGGTCATCAATGAACCAGTCTGCATCCAGTTTTCTGGATTGCTTTTCAGAATCAAAGATTTCTCCTTCAAAGCTGGAATTTACGGCATAAAATTCAATGCCGTTTTTCTTGCAGAATTCTACCGCTTCATCCAGGGTTTTCCCGTGACGGTAAGTCCAGAGAATAAGCCTGTAGCCTTCGGACTGCAGCCTTCTTAATGTTTCAAAAGCGAAAGTTTTCGGTTTACCGATTGCGGGATAGGCATCATCAACAATAGTTCCGTCAAAATCCACCGCAATTTTTTTGTTATTCATCATTTTGAATATATTTTTGAAGAGGCAAAGATACAAATAAAAAAAGTGCCGGAAAACCAACACTTTTACTTTTATGATTTAGTCAACAAAATCAGATCAGCTTTTCACCCAATTGAAGTGGAACTGAAGATCCGGTGTTGAAATCCTGTCTGTAATTTTCTGAAGCCTTGAAGGAAGCTTCATTAAATATTCCTGGGCTTTTTCAGCTTTTTCATTCAGGCCTTTTACATGCTCAATCTTCCATTCGTCCAGAAGGTCTTTCATGATATTGATGTAATCCTGACCTGTGTACACCATGCATCGTTGTGCAGCATCTGAAAAGTGTCCCCAAAGCTCTCCTGCTTTCTGTCCGGACTGTCTCATCATGTGAGCAGGCATCACGATCTTTTTACGCATCATATCTTCAAACGCCAGGATCATTTCCGACGGATCAATTTCCAGGATTTTCGCTACGAAGTGCTTATATGCTTTGGCATGTCTTGCCTCATCGGCAGCGATAACGGCACACATCTTCGCCAGTTTGGTATTCCCAGACTGTTTTGCCAGCGTTCCTACCCTTCTGTGAGAAATATTGGTTGCGGTTTCCTGAAAGCTTGTGTATACGAAGTTTCTGTACGGGTCCATGCTGGTTCCCAGATCGAAACCGTCATTAATAAGATACTGGGTGGTTACTTCCATTTCCCTCATGTTCACTCTTCCGCACAGGTAAAGATATTTGCTTAAAAGGTCACCGTGGCGGTTTTCTTCACCTGTCCATGCTCTTACCCAGCTGGCCCAGCCTATTTCTTTTTTCTCCTGATCCATCCCGTCTACACCCATCAGCCAAGATTCGTAAGAAGGCAGCGCTTCTTCGGTAATACAGTCACCGATAAGGGTTACGAATAAATCATACGGCATTTCACGCGCAAAAGTCTGGATTTCCTCTAAATCGTATTTAAACTGGTCGCTTGACGGATCCGGAAGATAATCTGAAGGCTGCCATATTTTTTCAATTGGCGTTAAGAATTTATCCAGGAAAGTGCCCACTTCCTTTTCCAAAATCCCCATTACTTCTTTCCTTACGAGCTGTTGATACATTTTTACAATTTAGAATTAAACTACAAAGTTAATATTTTATTATTATTTAGGACATAATATTATGTTAATTCTTTCTGATTTTAGTCATAAAAATGCCGTTATGCATAATATAACGGCATTTTTTCTGTAACTGTAAGGTTTAATCTATCAGAATATCTCCCGTCATTATCTCCGGAATTGCTACGCCCATTACCTTTAAAATAGTCGGGGCCACGTCACCCAGTTTACCCGGTTTCAGGTTCCAGGTACGTTCTTTATCCATCACGATAAATGGAACAAGATTGGTGGAATGCTGTGTATTCGGGCTTCCGTCAGGATTCATCATCACATCAGAATTCCCGTGATCTGCCAGGATAAAAACGGCATATCCGTGTTCGTATGCTGCTGTAGCCACCTTTTCAATGCACTGGTCTACAATTTCTGCTGCGGTTACCGCTGCCTGAAACACTCCAGTATGCCCTACCATATCGGTATTGGCAAAATTTAAACAGATAAAATCTGCAGTTTCGCTTTCCAGTTCCGGAAGAATAGCATTGGTGATGTCATGAGCAGACATTTCCGGCTTAAGGTCATAGGTAGGAACGTCTTTCGGACTTGGGCAGAGCAGCCTTTTTTCACCGGCAAACGGTTCTTCCCTTCCTCCTGAAAAGAAAAACGTCACGTGGGGGTACTTTTCCGTTTCGGCAATCCTGATCTGTGTTTTACCGTTTCTTTCCAGGATTTCGCCCATGGTTTCTTTTAATACTTCTTCATCAAAAACCACATGGACACCCAGGAACGTCTTGTCATAATTCGTCAACGTAATATAATGAAGCGGAAGCTTTCTCATGAAATATTCCGGTTTGTCATGCTGGCAGAGCACTTCCGTAATCTCCCTTCCGCGGTCTGTACGGAAATTAAAGCAGATGACCACATCATGATCTGTAATTTTGCCGATAGGAACTACATTCCCGATAGCCGTAGAATCAATCATAATGATCGGCTTCATAAATTCATCGGTAATATTTTCTTCATACGACTTCTGGATGGCCAGTAAAGCATTCGTGGTGCGGTCTCCCACGCCTTCTACCATGGCGTCATAGGCAATTTTCACACGTTCCCAACGCTTGTCCCTGTCCATTGCGTAATATCTTCCCACCACGGAAGCCAGTTTTCCCACTGTGATCTCCATGTGGTTCTGAAGGTCTTCTATAAATCCTTTACCGGAATGCGGATCACAATCACGGCCGTCTGTAAAAGCGTGTACGAATACATTTTCATGCAAACCGAATTCATGTGCTGCGGTAAGCAGGCCTTTTAAATGGTTGATATGTGAATGCACGCCTCCGTCTGAAACCAGCCCGATGAAGTGTACTTTTTTATTTTCTCTTTTAGCATATTCAAAAGCATCCTGGATCACCTGCTGCTTACCCAGCGTTCCGTTTTCCACTGCCATATTCAGCTTTACCAGGTTTTGGTAGACCACTCTTCCTGCCCCGAGATTCATGTGTCCCACCTCGGAATTCCCCATCTGCCCCGAAGGTAAACCGACAGCCAGGCCGCTGGCTTCAAGGGTGGTATTCGGGAAATTTTTAAGACAGCTATCTATGAATGGTGTATTGGCCTGATCTAATGCGGAAACGGAAGGGTTCTGGCCCAGTCCCCATCCGTCAAGGATCGCTAATATTGCTTTTTTTGACATTTTGTATAAACTTTTGTATCACAAATTTATTTATTTTGAAATGAATTGAAGAATCTGAAGGGCTTAAATTTTTATTAAAGTTACCCGAAACCGTAGGCTGCCACGCTCGGTCTTTTCAGGTTTGCGGTTACAAAGCTTCCGCAGATCCTGCAGAGTTCAGCAGGTGATTTTGTAGCTTCGAGAACAACAGCCTCCGGTCTTCCAGACTTCTTTACGCTGTCAGGATACCTAAAAATCAAAGATTTCGCTTCATCATGTATTGATATTTTTAGAAGAACCGGCGGACTTCTCTAAGGTTTTGAAAACTTTTGTATGCTTTCTTTCAGCATGAAGTATTCAGCTTATTTATCCGGCATACCTGTCTTATGTGACTTTTGCGGTTGAAAATCCAGTTACTTACTTCCCGATTACTTTTTCTGTTGAAGCCCTTTCCACGATGAGCCACGCGGCATCCAGCATTTTCGTGAGTCGGATATACGGAATGATGATCCTCCTCTCCTCTTCATACCCGGATTTTCCCAGCGAAAAATAAACCACTGCCGACAGAAACTCATCGTATTGTTCCAAACTGCAGACCTTGAAAGCGCTCCGGAATACCTGCACCGGATCCCGGTATTCTTCTGCCGGAAGCGAGCCCGTCATTATTTTGGGAACATGGGTTTCAGATGCAGCTTTGAACCTCCCTTTCTTTGCTTTTTTGCCAATCATACGGGCGGCCCGGACCAGCGACCGCAGCGACTGATACAAATGGAACACTTCGGCAGGATCTGCCCTGATCCGGGCGTTCTTCTGTACCGAACACTGCACTATCGTGCTGAGGGTTTCTTTCACTTCTGCCAGGTCATTGAACTGGAAAAACGCCTCCAGCAAGCCTACTGCGGTATGTTTGCGGGTGCCGGACCAGAACCGCGCCCCGAAATCTGTTTTCTTCTTTTTCATCATTTTGTTTTTTAAGTTACGGATTATCATGACCACAAAAAGGCTTCCTTTATGGTGGACGGGATGTTGATCTGCCTGTTCGTTAAAGTCGTCATTGTCTGAGCATGCCTGTCTGACAACAAAACATGACGGATATAACAAAAGTATTTCCCACTCTGCGGCAGGCCAACGGTTTAATTTTTATAAATTCCTCTCGTAACGAAAATAATTTGGAAAATTGAAAGAAAGCCATTACTTTTAAGGGTTGAATTTAAGCATACTTCGGCTTTCCTTTGGCTTAAAGGAATTTCGGAGGGCGGCGGTTTTTGGGTGCGGCTGTACCCCGCCTTCCTGCATTTGCGGGCAGTTTCGGTACAGCGCGGTCATCGGTTATGCTGCGGGGCTCCGGTTATTCGGCGGGCCTGTCAGCAGCAGGGTTGAAAATGTCGTTCTCATCATATTTTTTTTATTGTGGAACGATGCTTTTTGAAGTATGGGAAGGGCTATGCAAAAATAGCATGGAGCGGCCTCACACTTTAGAACCATGGGTGACCAAACCCAACTTTAAATCATGGATTTAAAGCTACTATCTAAAGTATACGTGAGAACCGCCCGCATGCCGTATGCAAAAGTAAGAAACTTTTCGACATGGAGCGATTTCACGAGTTTCTCGATGGAAAATTGGTCGTTTTGGTTCGAGATACATCGTTTTGTTATGCCCTTACAGGCTATTATCAATTCGCTGATACAAATATAATAACAATTTTTAATTGTGGCAATAAAACCACAATATTTTTTTTTAGTATGGATGATAAATTTGTGACGATCTATAAAACAGTAGGTAAAAATCTGAGAGATAAACGAAAAGAGAAAAATCTTTCGCAGCAACAATTGGCTGATTTAGCCGGTAAAATGGACCGGTCTAAAATCAGTGATATTGAAAATGGTAAGGAGGATTTTTTATTTTCTACTTTATTGAAAATTTGTGGTGCGCTGGATATGGATATTGATGATTTATTTACAAAATAAATTAAACTCCATTATAGGTGAAAAAATGGAAAAAATATTTACGTTTGAAACTCATTAATTTGATTTTGCGTTCATTGAAGACATCAAGTCATTACTCCGGAACATGACCGCATCAAAGTTACCGTGAAGCAGGTTTATAATGAGAGTGGGATGAAGGTGATGGAGAGTGAGATTGTGGGGATTGAAAAGGTTGATTGAAGATCTACATGAAAAAACTCCTGATTTACAGGGAGTTATTATCAGTATTATTTACTTAAACGATTACACTTTACTAGTCAGTAACATAATTCTATCGTATTATGAGAAGATTTATTACTAAACATAAAGTTTGCAAAATTATCCTTAATTGCAGTGATTTTTAGAATTAATCGTTACCATAATCAGGTTCAAAATAATCAGCAGGGTCAAAGTCATAATATTCCATCGCATCAAACCTTTCTTCTTGAATAATATATCCACCTAATTCAGCAGCTTGTAAATAGTCATAACCTGAAAGTTTTAGTTCACAACATTTACATATGAATTCAGTTGGTAATATTGAAACTTGTCTTATTATTTCATCACCATCTAGTGTAGGCTCATTTGTTTTTGCTATTTGCCCACTAATTATAGCTTTTGATTTACAAGCAGGACAATTTGTGTGTGATGCGTAAACTTTTGTAGCATATATGCCAAATATTCTTGCTTTATCAGCGGTATCCCTTAATTCCTTTTGTTCTTCTTTTGGCTTTCTATAGAAATTATCTTTATGATCTTTAACAAGTTTTTTTACTAAAACCTTTATTTTATTATGATCGTTCTTAATCATTTCTAATGCGATGTTAGTATCCTCATCAGAAATCCAATCATTCATTTCCTTGTCTTGGAAAGTAATAAACATGTTACATATTTTATAAAAATCAGCTAACCAAATTTTTGTTGGAAAATCCTCAAATGCTGAACCACCAGAATGTAATTCTCGGTTCCTTCTTTCCATAAAATTCATACATATCTCATACTCCTTATTTGTGAAAGGTTCTATAATTTTTGTTAATCTTTCAAAAACTGTTTTCATAGGTATAGATTTAGCTGGCTCTTTCTCATTATAATATCCAAAAACGTAAAGAATATTACTTCCTTTTGTCGGGTCAGCTAATAACGCAGGATGAACATAAGCTAAAGTTGCTCTAGAAAGTGTTTCTAATGCAATTGAGCACCAAAGGGGAAACAGATATGTTGTTTTGTCTTGATTATGTGCAGTATAAGCATTTATCTTTGATTTATTCCATAGTAAGTCGTGTGTCCAATCCATATTACTTTATTTTATCCAAATTCGTTCTAAGACTCTTTCAAATTTATTTGTAGCATCAGCTCTTGAATGAACTAACTTCCAATTATTAAAAATTACACATTGATTTTCTTTCCAATCTATTTCTTCTATAACAGTTTCCTTGATTAACTTATTTATCAGCTTTATAGATGTATCAAATTCAGTCAATGCAGGTCGCATACAATCTAAATCAAATCTAAGTCTAAAATCTTTATCTATTTTTTCAAGTATTGTTGAGTAAAAACGTCCGCGGCCCCCGTTAACCAATAATACATCTTTCATTAATTTTTTAATTTCAAATTCTGAAAAATGTGGAATACATAATTTTGTAGGGCAATTTTCAATATTTTTAGGACTTCTTAATATTACATATTTTGGCGGTATTTGTAAATATGCTCCGTCTGTATGATAAGGAAAATCATTTTCACCATATTTAGCTGAAAGAGATTTTTGATTAGTTTCTTCTTTAGTCTTTACAGTTAAAATATCATATAATGCCAAAGAATTTTTTCTTGATGGAATTATATTGCCAATTTTTTTTGATATTTCAATTAAATCGTCAATATTTTCTGTCCAAAAAGTTGT
The DNA here is from genome assembly GCF_001421435.1 of Chryseobacterium sp. Leaf201. GTDB lineage: Bacteria > Bacteroidota > Bacteroidia > Flavobacteriales > Weeksellaceae > Chryseobacterium. The sequence continues at coordinate 1,789 of NZ_LMKA01000102.1, read as the reverse complement.
CCAATAGTTATTTTTTAATTCTTCTGTATTTATTTCTACCACTGTTTAAAAGTATGTTGGTATTGACTTCAGTTAATTAAATATTGCTGAAATATAATTATTAATTCTACTATGATATAATAATTTAAGTACATATCTTCAATTTATACTGAATTTCAACTTAAAAACTATTGGTAATTAATAAATTCATTTCAATAATGCAGTAGTATGTTACTTAAAAGCTCTATTCAGATTCGTATTTCACATATAATTTCTTTAAATCAATATTTGATACAATGTTTACTAATTCTAAAGGTACCAACATATAATTAGCAAGAGTAATTTTTAATGCATCTTCATTAGTTCCAAATAGATTGTATCTACTAATCTCTTTTGTAATATTCACTTCCAATGTATTGATTGATTGAATTTGTTGTACTTCAGTTTTATTTTCATTCCAGCTATCTTCTATTTCCTTCGATATTGCATATACATCTACATCAATAATTTTATCATTTGAATCCTTAGGTATATAGAATAAATGATCCTTAAATGGAGTTAAAACTTCATTTATAAAATCAAAAGATTTTGAAAATTTCGCTTTTTTTCTGAGATTAAAAATTGTATCATAATAATTCTTCTTAAAATTTCCCATTCTAAAATTACCATTACTGTCAAAATAAATTTCGAATAGAATTCCATTTAAAAGATGGTTTTCATGGTCAGAATTAAAATATCTATCTAAATTCTTTTCTATATTTTCGATGAAAGTAGTAGAATTGTTTGCATATCCAGCTGACTGCAAAATGTTTCTGCCAATCAAAAACAGTTCGTCCTTATTAAATTCATTGAAATCAATTAAATTTAAACTATCTACCGCAGGATTTTGTTTGTGCCAGTTTAGCGATCGCAAATCTTCAATAATTTTAGAAATTTTACTATCATTTACTTCAAATTTCGAATCTTTTACAAATTTTTCACCGTAAGGAATTTCTTTAGAATAAATCATTTGTCCAGTATTAAAATAAAAATCACCAATAAGAGATGTGTGCTCCCAAGTAGTTTGTTTTCCTCCTGTCATATTGTAAACAGTTTTTCTAACTTTTTTAAATAGTTCCTCTACAGATAATTGTTCTCTTCCTAAATATTTTAATAGAGCACCTGTGTAAACACTATTATTTTCAAATCCTTTATCATTTGAACCTTCTAGTGGGGAAGTTGAAAAAGCTATAATTGTTCCTTTAGGAACACTTACATTACTAAAACTAGATAATCCACCACGTTCAAAAGATCTTCTACATGCATCAATAATCATTATGTTAACACTTATATTAGCTTTTTTTATAATTTCAAATACTTCAGTCAAGCGGATGCTAGATCTTTCTAATTCATGTTTATTAGGATGCTCAATTTGAGATTCAATTGATGTTAAGTAATTTTCTCCTTCAAATTGAAATCCATGGCCTGCATAATAAAAAATGCATGCATCGTAGTCCTGTATTTTATTTTCAAATTCTTGTAATATATGAGAATAATCTGACGTCTTACAATTAGTCCTTAATAATACATCATATCCTAATTGCTCAAACACTTTTGCGATTCCTGTTGCATCATTTATTGGATTATCTAATTCTCCTTTTCCAAAATAGCTATTGTTACCAATAACAAGAGATAATATTTTCATGTCATTTTTATTTTTTATCAGTATAACTCTTTAAAATTTATTCTATCAATAAAGATTGTTCTTTCATTTTTATTTTTTATCAGTATAACTCTTTAAAATTTATTCTATCAATAAAGATTGTTCTTT
>NZ_LMKA01000101.1 GCF_001421435.1 Chryseobacterium sp. Leaf201 | reverse complement strand
ATATTGATTTCCTTAATTAAAATCTATTATTAAAAGAATAATTTTAATAATATGATTACTATTGTAACGATATGGTTAAAAATTTTCTCTTTATAAACACGCTGTATCATTTAAGTTCATCCGGATTATTAAAACCATTCCTGCGTTGTATTCTGTGTTAATCCGAAATTCAAAAACAGTGATGTTTAACCAAAAAATTTCCAAAATACATTTATTACACTTACATTTGTAGAAATGGAATTTGTAGTTTTAGTAACCCCTGAAGATAAAGTTCTCGGCTCTATGGAAAAGCAGCAGGCCCACGTCAACGGCCTGTTACACCGTGCTTTTTCCGTATTTTTATTTAACGGCAAAGGCGAAATGCTTCTGCAGAAAAGAGCTTCCGGAAAATACCATTCCCCTTTAAAATGGACCAATGCGGTCTGTTCGCATCCAAGAATGGAAGAAACCTACCTTGAAGGTGCCCGGCGCAGGTTGAAAGAAGAACTGGGAATTGAAGTAGAACTTTCAGAAAAATTCAGCTTTATATATAAGGCGGATGTGGGAAACGGCTTATGGGAACATGAACTTGACCATGTTTTCACAGGGATTTTTGAAGATGCATTTATGCTGAATGAAGATGAAGTGGATGAAGTAAAATATATCACCATGGAAAACCTTGATAAAGAAATGGCTGAACATCCTGAAAACTTCACCGAGTGGTTTAAAATTATTCTGGAAGAATATAAGCACCAACTTTAGCACGATGAAAAAAATACTGTCAGCCTTATTTTTCTGTATCGGTTTTTTCCTTTTTGCACAATCGGTCCCTACAAAAGTATATGAAAGCCCGAATTACTCGGTTACGCTCCCGGACGGATGGAAAGTGACCAATGATAATGACATCGTCAACATTTTTCCTAACAACCATATCGGGGCCATCACCATCTCAGAATACCACGGCCTGAACCTGCCGAAAACAGAAACCAAAAAATTTATTCTAGCGCTTTACCAGTCTCCGGACGATGAAAAAAAGGTAACCAGCAGAAACGGTAAAAAAGGCTACACGGAGTATTTTTACGAATATACGGACGAAAAAGAAAAGCTGGTCTGGCTTACCCGGGTTTTCCAGAAAGACAAGGACCTTTTCCTGATCTCGGTAAACTGTAAAAAGCAGTACTGGAACGGAAATTATATGAAGCTTTTCAGGGAGGCTTTTGAAAGTTTTAAAATTAAACAATAGAAATAAAAATTAAATATGAAGAAAACAGCACTGTACGACAAACATGTTTCTTTGGGAGCTAAAATCGTACCTTTCGCAGGTTTTGAAATGCCTGTGCAATATTCCGGAGTTACTGAAGAACACTTTGCCGTAAGGGAAAAAGCAGGTATTTTTGATGTTTCCCACATGGGGCAGTTTTTTATTGAAGGCCCGGGATCCAGAGAACTTTTACAGTTTGTTACCACCAACAACGTAGATGCTCTTGAAAACGGAAAAGCCCAGTATTCATGCCTTCCGAACGAAGACGGAGGTATTGTGGACGACCTTATCGTTTACAAAATGGAAGATGAGAAATATTTTGTGGTAGTGAATGCTTCAAATATCGACAAAGACTGGAATCATATTTTAAAATACAATACGTTCGGGGCAAAAATGACGAACGCTTCCGATGATATGTCATTACTGGCAGTTCAGGGACCGAAAGCGACTGAAATCCTTCAGAAACTGACGGAAACCAATCTTTCTGAAATTCCTTATTATAATTTTACCGTAGGTTCTGTTGCCGGAGTGAGCGATGTTATCATTTCAAACACAGGCTATACCGGAAGCGGAGGTTTTGAGATTTATTTTAAAAATGAATCTGCTGAAAAACTTTGGGATGCGATCATTGAAGCCGGCGAAACGGAAGGTATTGTACCTTGCGGACTGGCGTCAAGAGATACCTTAAGACTTGAAAAAGGATTCTGTCTGTACGGAAATGATATTGATGATACCACTTCACCGATTGAAGCAGGATTGGGATGGATTACAAAATTCGATAAGGATTTTGTTTCCAAAGATACCTTTGCCAAGCAGAAAGAAGAAGGCATTACCAGAAAACTGGTAGGCTTCGAGCTTACTGACAAAGGGGTTCCGAGACACGACTACCCTGTTGTGGATGCTGAAGGCAATGTGATTGGAAAAGTAACTTCAGGAACACAGTCTCCGATGAAAAAAATCGGGTTAGGGTTAGCGTATGTAGATAAGCCTCACTTTAAATTAGGTTCTGAAATCTTTATCCAGGTAAGAAACAAGAATATTCCTGCAAAAGTGGTGAAAGCTCCTTTTGTATAATTAAGTTATCCTGACTTACTAAAAGTTAAAGGGCTTGAAAGTATAAAAAATCCGTCTGCACTGCAAAGTGAGACGGATTTTGTTTTAGTTACAGTTTACTGAACTGTTTTCTTCCTCAGATCCTATGTCAAAATACAGGGTGTTTTCATTCTTATCCACCATTGAATCATCGTAATTATCATAATTTTTATAATCCAGCAGCCCCTGGTTATTTATATAGGTAATGCACTTATTGGTGCTTTCAAACTTCAGGATCACTTTCGCAACAACTGCACTGTTATTGGAAAAAGGCCTGATGATTCCATTTTCAGGACCATCACTGGTGAATGATTCCATTTCAGTCTGTTGAGAGTTTATCGCAATTGTTTTTATCAGGATGCTATTCTCATCATACAGAGCAATATTTACTTTGGAAGCAGTTGAATTTTTATACAGATATTCTGTCGTAATCAAATAATCCACCTGCGAGTCACATGAAACAGTTATGAATAAAGGTATTAAGATGAATAAAAGCTTTTTCATATTTTATTTTTTTGCGGAAACCAATAATTGAAAACTACATGCACTCTTTTCGATGTTAATTTACAGTTACCGGTTTCCTGTTATTAATTTAATGAAATAAAGGTACCACAAAAACTAAGTCTTATTTAAACTTTCTAAATAATATCTCAAAAACTGATTCTCAATAATTTACTTTTACCGATGCTGATGAAATCTTTATAATCTACATAACTCAAGAGAAATGCGTAAAGCAAAGGTATTACCACAGAAAAATGGTCAAGAAGCTGTTTCATAATCTGTTAAGTCTCCTTTAAATTTATTATAACCACATGCAGTGGCATTTTAATTGTAGTACCACATTTTAAATAAATACGTATGAACACCATAAAAAAAGCATTGGCAGTTTCGGTTTTTTTCATCGGTTTACATTGGGCAGGTGCCCAAACCGGGACAAGCAGCCAGAACGGGAAAAGTATTGAAGTTAACGGTGTAGGAAACACAAAGACCTATTCTTCAGATGGCGGAAATGCCGTGATTGCAGGCGTTGAAAATGCAATTACGATTAACGGCCAGGTAGCCAGGCTTACAGTATCCGGTTCCGGCAATAAGGTGTATACCGATAAGGTATCCCGTATCATAATTGAAGGAACAGATAATAAGGTATTTTATAACACAGCACCTACCAAAACAGGAAAACCTGCTGTTTCTATTACGGGAGTGGGCAACGGTGTACAAAAAAGATAGTGGACTTTTTACAGTCCACTTTATTTATGCCGGCACTTGATCAGATAAAGTAAAGTACAGTATGTACATCTTATCTTTCAGGCAGAATATTCACATGTATCAGGAGGAAACCGATTCATCTGCGGCCGTGCTTCATTGTAACCTCAGCTGTAACACACCTGCATACAACAAATAACCGGTTTACTGTTTCCTGCTACTCTGCGGTTCCTTTAGAAAAAAGCTTTCAGGGCTTCCAGGTTTTTTTTGTCGTTGCCGATAAAAATATGGTCATCCGTAAGAAATACAGGACGCTTTAAAAAGGTGTAATGGTCCAGAAGCATTTCTTTAAAATCATTTTCCTCCAAAGTCTTCAGATCAAGTTCCCTTAATTTAATCTGTGTTGATTTTTTATTGATCAGTGCTTCATAAGACTGCGTAATGCTGTGCATGGCCTCCAGTTCCTCTTTGGTAATCGGTTCTTTTTTAATTTCGCGAAGCTCCCAGCCCGTTAAATTGAACTGCCCAAGAATCTTTCTGCAGGTATCGCATGTATTGAGATAAAATACTTTTTTCATTGATAATGATTTAATTTCCAAAATTAAGCTTAAATATAGGATTTTGAAAATTATTAAATATCTTTATTGAAATTTAAAAAATGGACAACAAACCGATTACCTTCCAGTTTATTTCCGAACCTTCTGATGTGAACTACGGAGGGAATGTTCATGGTGGCAGTGTAATGAAATGGATTGACCAGGCCGGATATGCCTGTGCAACCACCTGGAGCGGCAATTATTCGGTTACGGTATATGTCGGTGGCATCCGTTTTTATGAGCCCATTAAGATCGGGGAAATTGTAAAAGTGGAAGCCCAGGTTATTTATACCGGCTCTTCGAGCATGCATATTTCGATCAATGTTTTTTCCCGAAACCTGAAACAGCCGACTTTTGATAAAAAAACCCACTGCATTATTGTTTTTGTAGCGGTGGATGAAAACGGCAAAAAGCTTCCGGTACCGAAATGGATCCCCGAAACTGAAGAAGACCGGCAGAACGAGCATTATGCCATCCGCCTGATGGAGCTCAGAACGCAGATTGAAGATGAAATGAAACCTTTTTTATAAATAAATGCACAGAAGAGATTTTATACAGCTGTCCTCGCTGGGATTCTTGGGCCTGTATTCCTGCGGGATCACAAATTTCAAAAACAGAAAAAAAACATTGGGAATACAGTTATACACCGTCCGGGATGCAATTTCGGAAGATCTGGAAAAAACACTGGAAAGATTGGCAGGTTCGGGCTTTACAACGCTTGAAATCTACGGATACAACGGAACCTTCTTCGGAAAAACCAAAAATGAATTTCAGGCCATTTTAAAAAATACAGGACTGAAGGTAGTCAGTTCGCACCACACGAGCGGGATTCTCCATTCCGAAAAGGGAACGCTTTTAAACAGCTGGGAACAGTCGGTGGAGGATCTGCAGGCAATCGGGGCAAAATATATGGTCTGCTCTTATCTTTTTCCTGAAGAGCGGACAGTAAATAATTACCGGAAACTCCCTGAACTGCTCAACCGGTCCGGTGAAATCACCAAACAGGCAGGAATCCAGATGGCTTACCACAACCATGATTTTGAATTTGAAAAGTTTGATGACCGGCAGGTTGTGTATGACTATATTCTGGACAGTTCATCCCCTGAGCTGGTAAAAATGGAGCTTGACCTCTACTGGATTTCAAAAGCAGGATTCGATCCGCTGGCTTATTTTGAAAAATATCCGAAAAGATTCCCCTTATGGCATGTTAAGGATATGAAAGCCGGGTCGAAGGATTTTGCCGAAATCGGAAAAGGAACCATTAATTTTAAAAGGATCTTTGAAGCCGGGGGAAAGGCAGGCCTGGATTACTGGTTCCTGGAGCAGGACTCGAGTGACAAAGATATTTTCGAGAGTATCAAAATAAGCCGTGACTACATTACAGAAAACAGCTTTTTCTATAAATAAACCTTTATGCTGAAAATTAAAATCATACTGTTCCTTCTTATTTCTCTGCAGTTTTACTCGCAACCGCCGGATTCAATTAAATTTGATCTTCTTGATGAAGAGAGCAACGCAAGAGAATTATTTATCCGTACAATAATTAACAATGATAATGCTCAATATAAACAGCAGGACAATACTATACTGACTTCACTACAGAATTTTGACAAAAATAAAACAACAAGATACGGTTCTGAATTTGATATACATTCCGGACAACCGGACGAAGAAAACAGACCGGTTATCGGGAAAGCCTATGCGTTGGAACTTTATTCTGATGGGGTGTATACTTTTGAAGACCTGCATTTTAAACGCTTTACACTTTTTTCTAACCTTAAGAATAATCTCATTGGCTATGAGCTCTTTAATGATGAGGTAAAGCAGAGTGATATCGACCATTTTATTAAGGATTATTCTAAAAAGTATGAGCATGAAACGGATGATAATAAAACCCGGATATTACATTTTTTCGGAATGAAGAACAAAGATTTAATTTTCATCATAGAGAAGAATTATACCAAAACAGCAGGTGTTGCACTACCCGGTGAAAAAAATGAGACCGGGCATTCTGAACCAGTTAGGATATTTACCCTGTTTAAAAATGCAAGTCCTGAACAGGAAGATTTTATCTGGAGGGTAATAAACCGTTAACATGTACCGGAATAAAAATAATTATTGTAAAAAGATTATCTTTGCAACACAGGGAAATGGTGTTCTTCCTTACCCAACCGCCCTGTTTCAACGGGACTGATGACGCCTGATTAAGAGATTATGAACAGTAATTGAATCAGGAAATTATGCCTAAACATCAGAAAACAGTAAGCCATAAAGCAAGATTCCATATCCGTTTTTTCTTCAGGAAATACCCGGCGCTGCCTTATGTCATTAAATGGCTCTTTATCAGCCTTATGATCGGGCTGTCCGTAGGATCGGCTTCTGCAGGTTTCCTGCTGTCACTGCAATGGGCTACGGATTTCAGGGAACATCACCTCTGGCTGATTGGTCTGTTACCGGTTGCGGGTCTGCTGACCGGGCTTCTGTATCATTATTTCGGACAAGAAGTCGAGGCCGGCAATAACCTGCTGCTTGACACCATCCATCATCCGGAAAAAACAATTCCGTTTAAAATGGCACCTTTTGTTTACCTGGGAACGATGGCCACCCATTTTTTCGGAGGCTCGGCCGGCCGTGAAGGTACGGCACTCCAGATGGCCGGAGCCATTGCCTTTCAAATCAGCAGGCCTTTAAGGCTAATGCGGGATGAAAGAAGAACCCTGATTATCGCTGCTGTTGCTGCCGGTTTCGGTTCTGTATTCGGGACTCCGCTGGCCGGTGCGGTCTTCGGGCTTGAAGTATTTCTCGCGGGAAAAATCCGCTACCGGGCTATTTTCCCGGCTTTTGCATCGGCAGTGCTTGCTGACATTACCACTGATTTCTGGGGTGCCCGGCACACGCATTATCACATTGACAAGATTCCTGACCTTGGATTTCTGCCTGTTGTATACAGTGTCCTGGCAGGGATTATTTTCGGGATCTGTGCGGCAGCTTTCAGTCAATCCCTTCACAGGATGAGTGCCTTTTTCAGATTAAAGATCAGTTATCCTCCGTTCCGTCCGGTTACAAGCGGAATTATTGTAGCCGTGTTGGTATTTGCCATGGGAACCACCCGGTATATAGGTTTGGGGATCCCGGTGATATCAGAATCCTTTGAAAAACAGCTTCCGCTCTGGGATTTTGCTTTAAAAATGATGTTTACCGTCGTTACCCTTTCTGCGGGCTTTAAGGGCGGAGAAGTGACCCCGCTGTTCTTTATCGGGGCTACTTTGGGCAGTGCGCTTTCGTTGTTTATCCCGCTTCCGTTCGGTTTATTGGCCGGAATGGGATTTGTTGCTGTTTTTGCCGGGGCTACCAATACGCCGCTTGCCTGCCTGCTGATGGGCATTGAATTATTCGGGGCAGAATGCGGCGTGTATGTGGGTATTGCCTGCGTAGTTTCTTATCTTTTTTCCGGCCGCAACAGCATTTATTCCGGACAGAAAATCGGTGAGGCGAAAAACAGCCGGTATGATGCTGACTGTGATCAAAGCTTTTCGGATGTGTGATCCTGTTTTCCTGAAAGAAGTATCATTCAGAATGGTTTTGATCCCACCCTACGCCTAGCCCCGATTGTAATGAAAATCCTTTTTTGAAAAAAAAGATTGCAATGGAAAGCGGGAAACAGCTCCCAAAAATAAACAGAAAATATAAATCTGTAAAGCGGTTAACTGCCCTGACAGAAATTACAAAAACCTCCCGGAAGATCCGAAAGGCTTTTGCGTATTAAATGTGGAAATGTTTATTTCTTGTTGAAATAATTCTGAATATTCTGTTAGCAGGTAATAACCTGTGGACAGGCGATATACGTTGAGCAGTACTTAGGTCCGGTAACGGCTCCTGTACAGCTGCATCCGCAAAGTGAAAGATCCGGCGTACCTAATGAACCTCCTTTTCCTACACCTCCTACAATATTTTTCAGATCTTCTTTTCTAAGTTTCTTGGCGTTCTTTAAAATGTTGTTCTGCATTGTGACTTGTTTTTGATTAATATTATAATTTGGTTATTTCAAAGTTAAACAAATATTAATTATTCAAAGCATAATTTAATGTAATTTTTATAATTTATTTATTTTGTTGAACTTATTCATTTATTAAACGCAGCATCGGCTTATTTATTTCTTAAACACCTGAAATTATTCTGTAAATTCAAGGTCTTTGTCATGGGTTTCGGAGATGGTGAGGGAAGCGTAAAAGGCCAGCCCGAAGACAACAGCCCCTACAATGGCCGCACTTACCACTACTGAAAAATTATGCTTAAAAAAATCAAATGCGAAGATCATGACTGGAACCAGGCCGCGCACCATATTGGGAACGGTAGTGGTTGCCGTGTTCCGGATATTGGTCCCGAACTGTTCTGCGGCCAGGGTAACAAACATCGCCCAATATCCTGTTCCCAGCCCCAGCCATACGCAGAAAAAGTAATATCTGGTTTCTGTGTCGGTATTGCCGAAAAGCATTACGCCTGCTCCTACAATGGTAAAAACCAACATATAGAAAATAGCCATTTTACGGGATTTTAAAGCATGGGAAATGAACCCGCTCAGCAAATCGCCTACTGAAATCCCTACATAGGCCCACATGATGGCTTTGCCGGGATCAAGGTCTCTGATTCCCAGTTCGGGAGCGAACTGATTGGCAAGAACGGCCAGAATCCCGATGCAGAACCAGGTCGGCAGCCCAACGGCAATGCATTTCAGGTACCGTACGAGGCGGTCTTTATTGGTAAAGAAGGAAAGAAAGTTCCCTTTGGAAACTGATTGGTACTCTATATTTTTATAAATCCCCGATTCTGAAACGCTGATCCTTAAGAACAGAAGCATAATCCCTAAAATTCCGCCGATGATGTATGAAATATTCCAGCCGCCGGCTAATTCTACGGTAAGCTGGGCAACCACGGCACCCATCAGTCCGAAACCGGCGACTACGGAAGTCCCGATGGCCCGCAGATTCTTCGGCAGGCTTTCGGAAACAAGCGTTATTCCGGCCCCGAGCTCCCCGGCAAGGCCAATGCCTGCAATGAACCGTAATCCGGCATACTGATACACCAGATGCTCCTCCGGAAAATACGGCAGGAAACCGCAGGCAATGTTGGCTAAAGAATACACCAGGATAGACCCGAAAAGCACGGAAAGCCTTCCCTTCTTATCGCCGAAAATGCCCCAGAACACACCGCCGATAAGCAGGCCGATCATCTGGCAGTTGAGAATAAACGTTCCGTCGGTATCCGGATTCAGGCCTAATGCTTTAAGGCTCGGGATTCTTACAATACCGAACAGCAGAAGATCATAAATGTCTACAAAGTATCCCAGAGCGGAAATAATAACGGGAATGGAAAAGATAAGCTTTGCTTTGGCAGCTAATGAAGGTTCTTGCATCTTGATTTTAAGTTTGGCTAAAAGTAAAAATTAATTTTAAGCCTGCCGTATTTTCATTCCCATTAAATTAATTTAACCAAAAATGACTATTCCATTTAATATTTTGATCTGTATATCAATATTTTAAAACGTTTTTTACTGCTTTATATACGATAAGGTTAATGCTACCCGAATATTTTCAAAAATATTTACAATCCTCTTTTTTAAACCAAAAAATATATTTAAAATTGTAAAAACAATGAATAGTTGTTTTTATTACAATAAGGACTTTCCTGTTCAGGTTGGGTTATCATTTAATGGAACTATAAACAGGGTCCGCATTTTATCCCGGAATACTGATTGGCCAGGAATCTAAAAGATTTAATCATGGAGTATTTTGTAGTACGTAATACAAACGAAAGATGAATAAATACGCTTGCAAGCAGCACCAACAGAGATCTGATGTGTTTAAACTCTGATCTGCATATTAATTATAAACATTAGCAAAAATGAAAAAACAGTTAAAGTCCCTACAGGACAAAAAGTTAAATAGCAATGATATGATTTCTCTGAAAGGAGGAAAAAAGCGTCAGGAACCTGTGAAGACGATGGTAATGACCAATAGTGGCGGACATACTTCTGATGATGGCAATACTGATGATTCAGACTGGGCAACCGGTTCAGATTTATAGAATATGTTTTTGAAAAAAACAGCAGAAAGCCAATTCTTATTGGCTTTCGTTTCTTTAGCCTTGCTGATCTCGTGCTCCGGTTATCACGCAACCGTTTCTGATTCAAATAAGGATGACGAAAGGTACAGGTACGTGTTCCAAAATACAGATTATGACATTAAATTTCACAGCTATGGCGGAAGGCGTTTATGCCACCGTATGTTTTACCGCAAGTACGGAGAGCTGGTTTTCACCTACTATGACCGGTTAAGACAGGTTAAAAAGGAAAAAGGCAATGACGTGTATTACAGCTTTTTTATCGTAAAAGATATTCCGGAAAAGATTCTTCGGAAAAAGGATACGATAACGGTGAAGCTCTATAATAAGGAAGTCACCTGCTTCAGTGAAAACTACCGAAAAGGAAAGAGAAAAATATACAAAAGGTATTTTACTTCCGGGGATACGAACTACCTGTTTATCGGGGAGTATAAAAGATTTTATAAAGATAAACCTGCGATTTATGAATATCACATGTCCCAGGAAATGGAAGGATTGGAATTATGACTGAAATTTTAATTATCTCAAAAGCAGATCTGGAACTGACAACCAACAGCGTCTGCGACTGGCTGAATTATTACGAGGTTCCTTTTATTAGAATAAATGTGGATCAGATCACCGATCCTGCCTGTTATGACGTGTTTTTTAATCTGAATGATCATGAACTGGAAATTTTTGATAGAGTGAATAATAAAAAAATCGATCTGAAGAATATAAAAGTTGTATGGTGCAGGAGATTTACAGATATGGTGTATGATGATATCATTAAGCAGGAACATAAGATTGACCAGAACTTAATAAAATTCGCCAAGTTCCACGCCGCTGAAAGGAACAGGTTCTTAAGAATACTGTATGATTTTTATCCGGAATGGAAATGGTTCGACTATTACAAAGACTCCCTGAAAATTGATAAAATAGAGGTTTTAAGGCTGGCAAAAATACATAACCTGAATATTCCTGAGACGTATATTGCCAACAGTAAGAAATCACTGTTAAGAATAAAAAACCTGCATAAAAATCTTATTACGAAGCCGATTTTCGAGGGCATTGCTTTCTCTGATCCTGCAGGCATGTACGGTACCCATACACAAAAAGTCAAAAACCGGATGACCAAAGAATTTACCCCTTCTTTATTCCAGGAAAATATTGAGAAGAAGTTTGAGTTGAGGATTTTTTATCTGAATAACGAGTTCTATCCGATGGCCATCTTTTCTTCTAAAAGCAGTAAAACAAAAACAGATTTCAGGAATTACGATATTTTTAATCCTAACCGGTGTGTGCCTTATCACCTGCCGCAGATCATAAAAGAAAGCCTGACCAAACTGATGGCCTATCTAAATCTTTCCTCCGGCTCAATAGATATGATTAAAGATATAAACGGAAGATATGTTTTTTTAGAAGTAAACACAGTAGGGCAATTCGGGATGGTTTCCCTGCCGTGCAATTACCATCTGGAAAAAAAGGTTGCAGAATTTTTAATACAGAAAAAAGAGTATGCCTGATCATTTAAAAAACATAATCAAAAGAAATAAAGGGTCTTACATTCTGAGAGATCTGGACCCATTGTTCAGCCCGAATGAGAAGCTTCCTGATTACCGGAATTTAAATATAAAATCTTCTTTCCGGAATGGATCAGGAATATACCTCAGCAAAAAATTTTATAAAAGAATATCCAAATTTTAAAATAAAAGAATGGTTTATAAGCTGTACGCTGATATTATTCCTGTAAAAGGATATACGCGCTCCCTGTTGTTTGATCTGACAAAAAATAATTACTGGTATATTTCCAGTGAACTGTACGGGATTCTTACCAAAGAAATTGATTTTGAAAAATTACAGGATTTATACCTTGATAAAGCTGACCTGTTGAAGTCATATAAAAAATTCTTAGAGAAAAACGATCTCATTTTTCAGGTATCCCCCGATGAAATAAATGCTTTTCCCTCCATCAGTATGCAATGGTACAGCCCGAGCAGGATCACAAACATGATTATTGATGTTGATGCTGAAACCTCACTTGCTTCACTCCCAAAAATAAACCGTGAAATAGGAACATTAGGTGTTGAGGCTATATTATTCCGCTGCTTCAGCGAAAAAAAGCTGCAGGAGCTGAAAAAATATATTGTTTACCTAAGTGATGATCCACACAACAGATTACGTGACATTCAGCTTGAAATCAGCATCCCGGAAAAATCAAATTCAAAAAAAACAACTGCCGGCTTGAGGGAAATTTCAAAGTTTCCCATGATCAGTACGGTTACCGTGTATACTTTAAATGAAGAATTATTAAGCGATCCGGCGGAAGACCATAAGATCCAGTATATCCGACAATCAGTAGAAGGTCCTGAAAACTGCGGGATCATACATGGAAATATTGATTCGATCAACCTGGAAATTATTTCAGAATCAATCCATCATAATTCCTGCCTCAACTGCAAACTGTCTATTGACAGTGTCGGGAATATAAAAAATTGCCCTTCTATGGCAGAAAGCTTTGGAAATATTGAAGATACGACCTTAGAAGAAAGTCTTCAGCATAAAGATTTCAAACGATACTGGAATCTTACCAAAGATGATATCGACGGCTGTAAAGATTGCGAATTCAGATATGTATGTACCGACTGCAGAGCTTATACCGAACGTTCTTATACAAATAGAGAAGGACTTGACATTTCAAAGCCTTTAAAATGCGGCTACAACCCATATACAGGCGAATGGGAAGAATGGAGCACAAACCCTTTAAAACAAAAAGCAATTCAATATTATGGAATGGAAAAATTTATTTAAAATACTCATCTTCGTAAGCATGTTTTCTAATATAACCTATGCACAAAGCTATAAGATTTCTTACCGGATGAATTATAAACCGGACTCATTGTCTGAAGAGATTCAGACTAAGGATATGATTCTGTTGATTAAGAATAACCAATCAAAATTTTATTCTAAAGATCAGTATCTGAATGATTCTATCGTGATTGAAAAAGAAAAAGCCGGAGCGAACGTTCATAAAAAATACGATTACCATTTTATGGTGATCAAAGATAACCGAGAGAAAAAAACCAACAGATTTACTGTTTTGCTCAGGGATCTTTATAAAATTTCAGGGGCAAACCCTCTTTTTAAATGGGAAATAAGTAAAGTCACCAAAAAAATAGGTGATTACAACTGCCAGAAGGCAATGCTTACCTATTCCGGCCGTACCTGGGAAGCATGGTTCACCAACGATATCGCTTTACAGAACGGACCCTATGTTTTTGACGGGCTGCCCGGATTGATCGTATATATGAAAGACAGCGGAAACAACTATGAGTTTTCATTTACCGGAATAAAAAAAGATGAAACCACCGATATCCGTTATCTGTCTGCCAAACCTCTGGATATTACGGCAAAACAATGGGTAAAAGTCCAGAAAGACCACTATAATGATCCGTACAGGGAAATGAAAACAGGAAATGTAAAAGTCCGCTGGCAGGATAAAGACGGAAAGGAATTTGTACCGGATTATAAAGAGCTAACGAAAAACGAACAGCAGTATATCAAAAAGCATAACAACCCGATAGAATTAGCCGGTGCTGTCCGGTATCCTTAAATAAGCCAACAGCAATTTAACTGTTGTAAACTAAATTCTACAATTACAATAAGCATCCTGATACGGTGCTTATTTTAGTTTACTGATGGTTTGCAGCCTCAACCGTCCTATGCATTGGTGATTCCTTCCTAAGGTTCTCATTTTAGGCTGTTCCTGTCTGCAGTTTGTTATCTATTCTGCTCACTATGGCCAAATAAAAAAACCTTCCAATTTCTTGAAAGGTCTTTTAAAATATGTTTTTTCAGTGATTGATTATCTTGCGATATTTACGGCTCTGGTTTCCCTGATTACCGTTACTCTTACCTGTCCAGGATAGGTCAATTCATTCTGGATTTTTTCTGAAATGTCATAAGACAGCTGGGAAGCCACTTCGTCATTTACTTTTCCGCTTTCTACCATTACCCTCAGTTCCCGGCCTGCCTGGATAGCGTAAGCCGATGAAACACCGTCAAAGCTTAATGCTGCCGCCTCAAGGTCTTTTAGTCTCTGGATGTAAGATTCCAAAACCTGTCTTCTTGCTCCCGGCCTTGCTCCTGAAATAGCATCGGCTACCTGGATGATCGGGGATAGCAATGAGGTCATTTCCACTTCGTCATGGTGAGCTCCGATGGCATTCACCACTTCTGCATTTTCACCGTATTTCTCTGCCCACTGCATTCCTAATAAAGCGTGAGGAAGCTCTGATTCCTGCTCCGGCACTTTACCGATGTCATGCAGTAATCCTGCTCTTTTCGCCAGTTTTACATTCAGTCCCAGTTCAGCAGCCATGGTTGCGGCGATGTTTGCCACTTCTCTGGAGTGCTGTAAAAGGTTCTGTCCGTATGAAGAACGGTATTTCATTCTTCCTACAATCTTGATCAGTTCAGGATGTAATCCGTGGATTCCCAAATCGATGATCGTTCTTTTTCCTACTTCAATAATTTCCTCTTCGATCTGCTTTCTTGTTTTTTCCACCACTTCTTCAATTCTTGCAGGGTGGATCCTTCCGTCTGTTACCAGTCTGTGAAGGGAAAGTCTTGCGATTTCTCTCCTTACCGGGTCAAAACATGAAAGAAGAATGGCTTCAGGGGTATCATCAACAATGATTTCAACGCCTGTAACAGATTCCAGAGCACGGATGTTACGTCCTTCCCTACCGATAATCCTTCCTTTTACCTCATCCGACTCAATGTTGAAAACCGATACGGAATTCTCAATGGCCTGTTCCGTCCCGATTCTCTGGATGGTCTGGATAATGATTTTTCTTGCTTCGCTTTTCGCATTAAGCTGGGCTTCTTCCATAATGCTCTGAACGTGTGCCTGAGCTCTGGTTTTCGCTTCTGCCTTCATGGTTTCCACCAATTCTGCTTTGGCTTCTTCTGCGGTATAATTGGCTATTTTTTCAAGGACCTCTACTTTCTTAGCGGTTGCAGAATCCAGTTCCTGCTGTTTTCTTTCCAGGATCTCTGTTTTCTTGGCGTAATCTGCAATCTGCCTGTCCAGATCTTTTTCAAGCTTTCCGGTCCTGCTGAGCTCGTCATTCAGCTTGTGTTCTTTGTCTTTGGTTCTTTTTTCAACCTCCTGCATTCTCTTTTCGCGTGCCTGGATATCGGCATCATGCTGGGATTTCAGCTCCAAAAACTTTTCCTTCGCCTGAAGGTTCTTTTCTTTTTTTATGGATTCGGCCTGTACGTTAGCTTTTTCTATAAGATTTTCAGCATTTTTCTGTGCATCATCTATAATAAATTTTGCTTTGGTATTGAGTGAGCTCCTGGAGAAAAACATCCCTACTGCTGCACCGATTACCAGGCAAATAATGCCAATTATAATTTCTATCATAATTTATATTAAGTTTTAATTGTCTTCATATTAAATAAAAAAAGCCTACAACAATTCAGTGATATAGAGTAAACTCCTAATCAACACGATTTGAACTGATTTCCACTGTCTGTAATCCGGACGGACCGGCACGCCATTCGATGGACATTTGTTCGGTAATTGTTTAGCGTTGAGTTTACCTTTAATGTGTTAGAATTATTGTAGGCAGTTTTTGCGGGAAAAAAAATCTATTTCCCTGTTTATTTCATTTCATTCACTTCACCCATAGACTTGCTGATCTGCATCAATCTGTCTCCGGCAGAATGTATTGTTTTCTCGTAGTTTGCAGACACCACCTCGGCATTGGTTCCCAGTTTAAGGGCACACATGGCCAAAGCATCCTGTTTGTCTCTTACATCGAAATTCTGTTCAAAATCTTTAATCATATTCTCAATCTGCTTCCCTACCTTACGCAGTGTTTCTTCTTCTGCTGCCGGTACGTTTAGCGGATACACCCTTCCTGCAATGTTGATGGTTATTCTTCTTACCTCCATTATAATCCGCTGTTTTGAAGCTGTGCAATACAGAAATCCACTTCTTTTACCAGCCTGTTGATGTGGTTCTTCATCAACCGGTTATGTTCAGGGTTTCCTGATATTGCTGAATAAAGCTTTATATTTTTTTGTTCTTCTGCTAATACCTGACTTTTTTTTCTCTCCTCATCATATTTCTTCTTCAGTTCTTCATGCTCCTGGTTCAGTTCAGAAAATTTTTCAGCAAGATTTTTGTAATTCTTTTGTAACAGCAAAATCTTTTTCTCTAATTCTGAAAAATGGTTTTCTAAATCTTGAAGCATTCAGGTTTTGTATATTCTAACTGTTAGCAAAAATAACAAAATATTAATACTAACAAAAATAAAACGCGCTATATTTTGATTCAAAACAAAAAGGAGACACAAAATGCATCTCCTTTTTTTATCTTAAAAATATTTTTTATTCAAATTTCAGCACGAAAAATATCGCTCTTGTCTGTAATGTAGACATCGCTGATGTCCAGTACGGCGGCGTGGTAGCATTATCTGCAACAATCTCGTTATTCATGATGAAGGTACCTCTGATAGCCGGTGTCAGCTTAAATTTATTAAAGTAGAACTGGATCCCCATTTCCGCAGACCAAGCAAAGTTATGCGTGGTAGACCTGAATACCTGCTGAAAGTTATCATCCGTAGAATCTGAGTTGGACTGAAGGTTGACAATGTAGTTCACCCCTGCTGCCACATACGGCCTGGAGTTGTACCATCTCATTCCGTGAAACTCCAACAGTACAGGAACATCTACCAAAGTAGTTTTAATCTCCCTTACGCGGTCTCTTTCCGTTAAAGGGATAGGAATAAACGGATCATTCGTCAAAGTTCCCGCAGCATACTGGTCGTTTGACTGTGTGTTGAAGGTAAGCTGTCTCTGCCCAAATTGTAACCCCGGTTCCAGTCTTACATCCAGATAGTCATTCAGCCTCCATTTGGCAATCAGTCCGGCACCGAAGCTGTAGCTCGCTTTGGATGTAATAAGATTCTGGTTATTATTCATACCGTATCTCGGATCGAGAACGATACGGTAGCCAAGCCTGTTTCCGTTCAGGTAAAACCCCCAGCTGAATTTCTGCTCGTCAAAGTCTTCCAGCTTATCCATTCTGTTTCGGGTTCTGAATTGCGCGTTTGATAACACGGCAACATTTACTGAGGCTAAAACCAGTGCTTTTAATAAAAATTTACTCATAGGTTACTTTGTTGCTTTATAAATTGTGGCTATACCTAAACTTAGTTTTTTATATTCAACTTTTTTAAATCCTGTATCTAAAAGAATTTGTCTCATCTTCTCCCCGAAAGGAAAAGCGTTTACAGAATCCGGAAGGTATGTGTATGCCCTATTATCCTTAGAGACCAGTCTGCCGATGGCAGGCAATATATTTTTAAAGTAAAACATATAAAATGGTGCTAAGAAACCCTCAACCTTTGAAAACTCCAGTATATAAACACTCTTGTTATCTTTAACCACTCTTCTTAATTCTGCCAAACCTTTGGTAAGGTTTTCAAAATTCCTCACTCCGAATGCAACGGATACCGCATCGAACCTGTTATCCTCGTAAGGTAAGTTCTCCGCATCTCCTTTTTGCATGGAAATTTTGCCGTCTAATTTAAGTTTTTTTATTTTAATAACGCCAACATTTAACATTTGTTGCGATAAATCCAAACCAATCACTTTGGAGCCTGTTCCCTTTTCAATGGTGATGGCAAGATCGCCCGTTCCCGTAGCCACATCCAGCACTTCCTGCGGGTTATCATTTTTCATCCACTTCACCAGCGTATTCCTCCACAAAACATCAATTTTCATGGACAGTACATGATTCAGAAGATCATATTTCGGTGCTATGTTGTCAAACATATCTTCTACCTGGCTCTTCTTCGTTGCTTCAGAGTTGTAGGGCGTAATTTTGGTAATATCTTTTGTCAAAACTTAAAACTTGTAATATTCTTTATAATAATTAAGGTAATCCTGCTTCCTGAAGATCTTTGATCTGGATTCCACCTGCTGGATGTTTTTGACTACTCTGTCATAATCTTCATCCACATTGTAATAAAAATCATCCGTAAATATTTTGCTGAAGCGCCGGGCTCCCCCAAAATATGGTTTTCCGTCAATCACGGTTTTATCCAGTGCCAAAAGTAATGAATCTTTTTTAAGATTGTATCCGTAATACTGATCATTGATGTAATAATCCTGATGGGCGATATTAATCAGCCCGCGGACTTTGTTTACTTCAAAAGCAGAATCAAAGAGCATTTTCTTGTTACGGTCAAAAACTTTAATTGAATTTTTCCCCTTCTTAAGGTCAACGGGAACAGTCTGACCTCCTGCAATAGTACCTTCTGAACCGTTGTTGATCCTGTAATAATAGGTATCCGGCGTAGGGTTATCCACCACATAATAATTCTTCTTGGCTAAAAACAGGAAGTAAACTCCGAATGCAACGATAAACGCCACAACTGCAATAACTAAGCCTTTTAAAGACGCATTATTTTTCATAAGACTGTAAAGTACAATTTTTGCAAATTTAATAATATTTTTAATTCTTTGTTGTTAATATTAATTATTAACTTTGCCTCTTTAAAAAATCATATAAACGAATGCCGAATACGATCATTATTGGTTCTGGATCTTATCTTCCCAGCAAAATTATCGGGAGAGACTATTTCTTAGATTCAGAGTTTTATTCAGATGACGGAATAAAGATTGATAAACCCGCAGAAGAAACGATTGCTAAATTTGTTGAAATTACAGAAATAGAAAACAGAAGATTCATTGATGAAGGTCTTTCCAATTCACAAATCGGGTATGAGGCTGCAAAATTAGCGATTGCAGATGCAAAAATAGATCAGGAAGAACTGGATTACATTATCTATGCCAGTAATTTCGGGGAAGTGACCGTACACGGATACGCTGATTTCATGCCGACTATGGCTGCCAGGGTAAAAAATAAATTAGGGATTAAAAACAGGAAATGCATTACCTATGACATGCTTTTCGGATGCCCGGGATGGGTGGAAGGCATGATCCTCGCTGATAACCTGATTAAAGCCAAAGTTGCCAAAACCATTCTGATCATCGGTTCAGAAACACTGAGCAGGGTAACAGACCCGCACGACAGAAACAGGATGATTTTTGCAGACGGAGCCGGAGCGGTAGTGGTAAAGGCCACCGACGAAGAAAATGTAGGGATTATTGCCCATAACACAATATGTGACAACGGCCTGGAGCTGGATTATCTGGCTAACGGACCTTCCATCAACAAAGAATCTGACCAGAGCCGCCTGTATGTAAGGATGCAGGGAAGAAAAATTTACGAGTACGCTCTTAAAAATGTTCCTGCTGCAATCAAGGAAACGATTGACGATGCAGGCCTTTCCATTGAAGATATCAACAAGATCCTGATCCACCAGGCCAATGCCAAAATGGATTATGCGATGATCGAGAGGCTTCACAAGCTTTATAACATCAGAGAATATGACCATTCGGTTTCCCCGATGACGATCCAGGAATTCGGGAACTCTTCCGTTGCTACCATTCCTACGATGTATGATTTAATTATTAAAGGAAAAATGGAAGGTCATACGTTTAAAGAAAAAGGTAACATTGTGATGACTTCGGTAGGTGCCGGAATGAACATCAATGCGATCGTATACAGATTTCCTTAATCTATTTTAATCTAACAAAATAAATAAAAGCACAGGGAATCATTCTTTGTGCTTTTTTAAACCAGTTATGCAAAGAAATTTTTTTATCATTGCGGTGATCTTCCTTTTTCTGGAAGTCTATATTTATCAGGCCATCAGGACACTTACAGACAACTTCTGGCTGAGGACCGGCTACTGGGTTTTCTCGCTGGCTGTTTACGGGTTTTTCGCGTACGAAGTGACCCATTTCAGCAGGGCAGACAGAAGCATGGTAAGAGCCCAGATCATGATCTCGCTTTTTCTTGTTTTTATCCTGCCTAAAGTTTTCGTGGTTTTATTTTTGCTGATTGATGATATTTTCAGAACCGGCAGTTACCTGATCGGGCTTTCAAAACCGACGGAACATTTTTTTCCGGAAAGAAGGAAGTTTTTAAGCCTTGTGGGTTTGGGACTGGGAGGCGTGCTTTCTGCCCTGTTTATTGACGGGATTACCTTCGGACGTTACCGTCATAAAGTGAGAAAGGTAAAAGTAAAGCTGGCCAATCTTCCGAAAAGCTTCAAAGGATATAAAATCATTCAGATTTCAGATGTCCACAGCGGCAGCTTTTCAGATCCGTCCAAACTGCAGCATGCCATTGACCTGATCAACGAACAGAAAGCTGATCTGGTGCTGTTTACCGGAGATATGGTGAATAATGTGGCTGATGAATTCAAACCGTTTATCCCGCTGTTTTCCCAGATTACAGCGCAAGACGGCAAGCTTGCAGTTCTTGGCAACCATGATTACGGCGATTATGTAAAATGGGATTCCCTTGGTGACAAGAAAAAGAACCTTGATACGCTGATTGCGTATGAAAAGCAGGCCGGCTTCGATATGCTTCGGAATGAACATAGAATCATCGAAAAGAACGGTGAAAAATTATATATCCTGGGCGTTGAAAACTGGGGTTTAAAACCCTTCCCGCAATTCGGCAGACTGGATGATGCCTTAAAAGGCGTACCGGAATCTGCAGCCAAGATCTTGATGAGCCACGACCCTACCCATTTCGATTATGTCGTAAAAATGCACCCCGGAAATGTACACCTGACCCTCTCCGGACATACGCACGGAATGCAGTTTGGCCTGGACCTTAAAAATATAAAATGGTCTCCGGTTCAGTACCGGTATTCCAAGTGGGCCGATCTCTATGAAAGCGAAGGGAAAATGCTGTATGTAAACCGTGGCTTCGGGGTATTAGGGTATCCGGGAAGGGTTGGCGTTTTGCCGGAAATTACGCTTTTTGAACTGGCTTAATTTGTTATCAGATTCTTTATTTATTTTTGCACGTAAATCTGTATGAATCCATAGTTTTTTTAACGCAAAGATTTATTTTGACACTTTATAGTAGAGGGATCAAAGATGAATCAATATATTGATTTGATGAAGTATACTTTTCAGCTTTTCGAAGCAAGTTTATTTGTCTTTGCTATTCTGAAAATCAAGATTTGAATCATTAAATCTGTTACTTTTTAAAAGCAAAGATTTATTTTGAGCTTTAATAAAGGGAGCAAAGATGAATCAATATATTGATTTGATGAAGTATACTTTTCGGCTTTGCGAAGCAAGTTTGTTTGTCTTTTTTCTTCTAAAAATCAACTATTTAAATAATTAAATCTGAAACATTTTTTAACGCAGAGATTTATTTCGAAACTTTATATTAGAGGGGAGCAAAGATGAATCAATATATTAATTTGATTAAGCATACTTTTCAGCTTCGCGAAGCAAATTCATTTGCCTTTGCTTTCTGAATCAACATATTGAACAATTAAGCCTTTGCGTGTAAATTAATTCATAGCTAGATTTTAATATCAAATAAAAAATCCGTGAAATCCGTGGGAAATAAATCTAAAAAATATAATCTTTCATCCGGGAAGTAGCCATTTCTTTTTCATTGATCCAACTGAGGAGGGCATCCAGTTTATCCTCCATTTTCTTTCCTGAATTCAGTTTCCTGTAAAAAGGGATTTTAAACCTGTGTTTATTAAAATCGGTAAATTGCCAGGTACTGAGATAGATCAGCACAAATTCATCGTTTTTTAATGTTTCGAAAACCATATTCCGGTAATATTTCATCGGAAGCACCTGGAACACAAAATCATTATACGGCAGCTGGCTGTATGGGGAGATACTTTCCGGCACCCTGCTCAACCCGTTTTCTTCATGGATTTCCGTATCTCTTTTCAGCCGTTTGAAAGGGAAAAGAATATTGGCATTATCGATATCGGAAATGTAATTAAATTCCATCATTTTCAGGCTTTCCAAAGGAAGCTGGTGATCTTTCCGGCGAATGCCTCTGATCTGTTTTCCTAAAAATTCCTGCGCTGATTTCTTCGTGTTTTCAATTTCCTGAAGCGTGTCGTTTTTATGATAAAAAGCAATTTCATGCCCTTGGGATGAAATTGCTTTTATTAAATTCTGAAGGTTGCATACCAATGAAACTTCTACAAAAAAAGTAGCTTTAACATCATGAATATCTAAAATCCTCAGGATTGCTTTTGTATTATCAACGGTAATCTGTAATCGTTCTTCATCTGAAATATGCATACTGCTTTTTGACTCAGCTTCAATATTTACGATGTTAAAAGTTAATAATACCATTTAAATTAAATTTTAGATAAATCATATAATGTGTGCATTATCATATGTTAATATAATTTACATTAAAGTTAAGCTTGACCTATTGAGTCTTATTCAGTTTTACTTTGAGGTTTTTAATCATATCCTTGGTCATTTCAGAAATCCCGAAATCATAAGATAATCCCCAGTCATTTTTTGCTACGGAATCATCTATAGAAGCCGGCCAAGAATCTGCGATCTGCTGTCTGAAATCTGGCTTGTAATCAATTTCAAATTCCGGAATTTCTTTTTTGATTTCTTCTGCAAGTTCTTTAGGTGTGAATGACATTCCGCCAAGATTGTAAGAGGAACGGACAGTCAGGCTTTCTTTCGGAGCTTCCATTAATTTCAAGGTGGCATTGATGGCATCATCCATATACAGCATCGGCATGCCTGTATTCTCAGAAATAAAACTGGTATACTTTCCTTCTTCAATCGCTTCATAAAAAATTTCAACTGCATAATCCGTTGTTCCGCCGCCTGCAGGTGTTTTCCAGGAAATCAGTCCCGGATAGCGTATGCTTCTTACATCTACTCCATGCTTGTCAAAATAATACTCACACCATTTTTCACCGGCCATCTTTGAAATCCCGTATACGGTAGTCGGATTCAGAACAACATCCTGCCCTACGTTTTCCTTCGGAATTCCTTTCCCGAAAACGGCAATTGAACTCGGCCAGAAAATCTTCTGAATAAGACCTTCTTTTGCCAGCTCACAAAAATGAATAAGCGGTTCAAGATTCAGTTTCCATGCAAACAGCGGCTGCTTTTCTGAAGTTCCGGACAGCAGTGAAGCCAAATGGTATACAGTGGTGATATCATAGTCTTTAATCACCTGTTTTACCAATTGAGTATTGGTAACATCCATTCTTTCATAATAGCCTGCAGAAGTAAGGCCTTTCTGCCATCTGTCCAATCCTGAAGCAACAACATTTTCAGCTCCGTGAATTTCAACCAGCCTGTTTGTAAGTTCGGTACCTATCTGCCCTAACGCGCCGGTAATCAAGATTCTTTCCGTGTGGGATTCCATTTTTCTATATTATTATTGATCTTGAGCAAAAGTAAATATTTTCAAGCCTATCTTAAAACAAAATTGTAAATTCGGTTACAAAATCTGCCCATGAAAAAAACATTCATGCTGTTCATATTGCTTTCCTGCACATTTTCAGCACAATACACGGACATCAGCATTGTAAAGGAAGTCAAGGTAAAAAACAAAGGGGTCATTGTTTCGGCACATCCTCTGGCCAGTGAAGCAGGTGCCCGGATTCTTAAAATGGGTGGAAACGCCTATGATGCCATTGTTGCGACACAATATGCCTTGGCTGTGGTTTACCCGCAGGCAGGAAATATCGGCGGCGGCGGATTTTTGGTCGGTGTAAAAAACAACGGTGAGAAATTTACTATTGATTACCGTGAAACGGCACCTCAGAAAGCTTTTCATGATATGTATGTTGATAAAAACGGTAAAGCCGATACAGACCTTTCCCAAAACGGCAGACTGGCTGCGGGAGTTCCGGGAAGTGTCGCCGGCTTTTTTGCAACGTTAAAATACTGCAGGCTGCCGATGGACCAGCTTATCCGCCCTGCTATTGATCTCGCAGAAAAGGGATTTGCGATTACCGAACAGGAAGCCGGTTTATTAAATATGGGTAAAACCTATTTTCAAAAGCATAATACCTCTCCCATAGCCTTTGTGAAGAATACGCCATGGAAAACAGGTGATATCCTGGTTCAGAAACAATTGGCGGAGACCCTGAAATTAATCCGGAAACAGGGCATCAAGGGTTTTTATGAGGGCAGAACCGCAGAACTTCTGGCTGCTGAAATGAAAAAAGGAAACGGCATCATTTCGCTGCAAGATCTTAAAAACTACAAAGCCGTAGAAAGAAAAGCGCTGGAATTTAATTATAAAGGACATACGGTAGTTTCGATGCCGCTGCCTTCAAGCGGCGGAATTTTACTGGCACAGATGCTTACCATGGCGAGTTATGAAAATCTGGAAAAATACAGGCAGAATTCTACGAAAGCTGTCCAGATTATGGTGGAAGCAGAACGGCGGGCGTATGCCGACAGAGCTGAATATATGGGCGACCCGGATTTCATTGATGACCAGACCGCGTATTTAATTTCTGATCCTTATCTTAAAAACAGATGGAGAAGCTTCAGTTTCAGTAAAGCCACGCCAAGTTCTGAAGTCGGGAAAATTATAAAACAGCCGGGTGAATCCACGGAAACCACGCATATCTCTGTGCTTGACAAGGAAGGAAATGCAGCTGCGGTTACCACAACGCTGAACGGCCTATACGGAAGTAAAGTTGTGGTTTCGGGGGCCGGATTCTTTTTAAACAATGAAATGGATGATTTCTCCATAAAACCTGGCGTCCCGAACATGTTCGGAGCGGTTGGCGGTGAAGCTAATGCTATCCGTCCGAATAAAAGGATGCTTTCATCCATGACCCCGACAATTGTCCTGAAAAACGGAAAGCCGTACATGGTGGTAGGAACACCGGGCGGAACCACAATTCCAACGTCTGTTTATCAGTCTATTGTTAATGTAATTGATTTTAAATTGAATGCCAACACTTCTGTAAATGCTCCAAAGTTCCATCACCAGTGGCTTCCCGACACGGTGGCTTTTGAAAATAATTTTCCTGAGACAACCGTCATGGACTTGGAAAAACTGGGCTATAAAGCTGAAAGCTGGAATCAGATCGGCAGGACAGAAATGATTCTGGCTGATGATAACGGGATGGTTCATGCGGTTGCCGACGGCCGTGGCGACGATTCCGTGGCGGTGGAATGAGTGTGATTAATCAAGGCTTTTTGTACCTATTTGAATTAATTCAGGTTTTGATTTTTCAACAAAGTAAAACCTAAGGAATTCAAGGATCCCGATAACGGATATGTAATCCGCCAGTTTCGGCGGGGCTTCCAGCCCCGCCGAAACTTTCTGTTATAGTCTCAGGTAATTTTCTTATTTTTCAGAATTAAAACAGACTCATTGAAAACGAAAAAAATTTATCAGCAGCTTTATTTCCAGGTCATCATTGCTATTATTGCAGGGATTCTTCTAGGAAATTTCTATCCCGAACTGGGTGAAAAGATGAGGCCTTTAGGTGACGGATTTATCAAACTGGTAAAGATGATCATTGCACCTGTGATTTTCATTACCCTTACTTTGGGGATTGCACACATGACCGACCTTAAAAAAGTAGGAAGAATTGCGGTTAAGGCCATGATTTATTTTTTCACATTCTCTACGCTGGCACTGATTATCGGTTTGATTGTAGGGAATGTCCTGCAGCCGGGACACGGCCTTCATATTGACCCGGCGAGTCTTTCAGGAGATGTTTCACAGTATCAGCAAAAAGCCCATGAGTCTACCCTCACCGGCTTCATTATGAATATCATTCCTGAAACCTTATTCAGTCCGTTGGTTGGGGAAAATATCCTGCAGGTACTGCTTGTATCTGTTTTAATGGGTGTCGCCCTGGTATTGACGAAAGAAAAGAGCCATAAAGTAACCGACTTTTTACAGGACCTTTCGGCGCCGGTTTTTAAAATTGTACACATGCTGATGAAAGCAGCGCCTATCGGGGCTTTCGGAGCCATGGCCTTCACGATTGGGAAATACGGCCTTCAGTCTGTACTGAACCTTATTTTCCTGGTCGGTACTTTTTACATTACTTCTGCCTTATTTGTGGTGGTGGTGCTTGGCGCAGTTGCCTGGTACAATGGCTTTAATATATTCAAATTAATGTATTACCTGAAGGAAGAGCTGCTACTGGTTCTGGGAACAAGCTCTTCTGAATCTGCGCTTCCGGGAATCATGGAGAAGCTGGAAAGGGCAGGCTGTTCCAGAGCAATTGTCGGGCTGGTAATACCCACCGGCTATTCTTTCAACCTTGACGGCACCAACATTTACATGACGCTGGCTTCCCTGTTTATTGCCCAGGCCATGGATATCCACCTTCCTATTGAAAAGCAGATTATACTGTTGCTGGTGGCCATGCTGAGTTCCAAAGGGGCAGCAGGAGTTACGGGTGCCGGGTTTATAACACTGGCAGCTACCTTAGCCGTAGTGCCGGAAATTCCTATTGCGGGGATGACCCTTATTTTAGGGATTGATAAATTCATGAGTGAATGCAGGGCTCTAACCAATGTCATCGGGAATTCTGTAGCTACCGTAGTGGTTGCCAACTGGGAAAAACAGCTGGATAAAGACCAGCTCCGGTATTGTCTGGACCATCCGAATGAAATAGAGAAAAAGCTGGAAGTGTAATCTGAAAACAGATGGTCTTTTACAGACAAAATCCTAGCCCTGATTGCAGCAGAAATCCTTTTTTGAAGAAAAAGATTGCAGCGGAAAGCAGGAAAAAGCTTCTAAAAAAATAAGCGATAAGTAATTGGTAATGAGCAATATATTAATATTACAATCTACACTAAAATACACAGGCTTGAAGGCTGGACTTTGATATGAACGGGTGATTTTATTTTATTGAATTCCCCGTCCAGGTGCCAGTTTTTGGTATTTACTTTAAATTCTGCTTCCGAGACAGGCAGGTAGGTGATGTAATCATCTTCTTTCAGTTTTTTGGTAAACATCCTGAAGGCAAAAAGCGCAGAATAGGTTAAGGGGAATTTTTTCACCAGCACCATATCCACCAGGCCATCGCTTTTGCTTGCCTGCGGCGCGATATAGGCATGGTTGCCAAACTGCCGGGTGTTGGCGATGTTCACCATCAGGTATTTCCCGTTGTACTGCTTATATTCTTCATTCAGAAATTTAAGCTTGATCGGTTTATAGCTGAAAAATGTTTTCAGGGAAACTTTGATGTAATTTTTGAACCCGCGGGTTGTTTTTTCAAACTCCTTCACTACTTTTCCGTCAAATCCGGTTCCTGATACGTTGATGGAGAGCAGTCCGTTAACGGTAAACGTATCAATTTTTCTGGAATTTCTTACTTTGAGCTTTTCCAGCAGTTCGTCCAGGTTTTTGCTGAATCTGTTTTCGTTGGAGAAGCCGTTGCCGGAGCCGGCGGGGAAAATAGCCAGAACCTTTTCGGTGTGAATAATATTCCGTGCTACGGTTGAAATGGTTCCGTCCCCTCCGATAGCCACGAAAACGTCCACATCATTGAAATGAGCCTGAATAAATTCATCCGTTCCGGGAATGGATTCCGAAATATAATACAAAGGGTCTTTTACCTTCGCTTTCAATTCATTGAGAAACGGCTGATAATTTTTCTTTGCCGAAAAGGGATTGATGATGAAGGCAACTTTTTCCATTGGTGCAAAATTAAAAAATGCTTCCGGATGGGAAGCATTTATATCAGTTAATTTTCATTCTTTCTTTAAATGCAGGGTTTACCGTATCTTCAAGTTCCTGCCATGAAACCGGGATGGTAATATCGCCAGCGGCAAAAGCTGCTATTTCATACGGGCTGTAGTGGAAGTACAGGTTCTTTTCATCAAAATAAAAATTTTCCGTAGCCGGGATTATATCCACCAGGAGCATTTCTGAATTATTGACTTTCCCGTTGCTGTCGGTGGTCCCGCTATTTATTTTATTGATGTTTTTCATGAGGAGTGCTTCCAGCTTGCTTTTGGGCATAGAGGTAATGTCTTTCAGCACAACTTTTTTATTGTTTTCCAAGTCGAATACCCTTTCTGAGAAGCCGTAATTGTCATGCGCACCGCCTTCGTATGAACCCCAGACATATTCGATGTGGAGATACCCGTTTTTATTTGATTTCATGTTCATCCCCGTATCAGAATACCATTCCTGCGAAAATGTAAGGTCTGAAAGAAAGTCTTTTGAATCTTTTTTAACACTGGCAAAATATTCGTTTTTGTTTTTTTCAAGCAGTGCCTGAAGTCCGTTTTCAGAAAAATCCTGAATATTTTTATTGTCAAAGTAAATGCTGTCCAAGAGGTTTTTATCTTTAATTGTTGGAAAAACCAGCAGCCTGGAATAATATCTTATTTTAAGGGAATCACTCACCTGAACAGAATCTTTTACCTGTACAGAATCCACCGTAAATGCCTTCGGTTGATTTACTTCAGCTTTATCAGTACGATCCATATGGGTTTCAGACTTTTTACATGCAGAAAAAATAAAGAAAGAGGATAATGCGAGAACGGCGAAGGTATTTTTCATAATTGCAATTTCTTTCTTATATGCAAAAACCATTCAAAAAATGAATGGTTTTACTGTGATGTTTTAAATTTATTGGTTTTCTATTTTTTCACCAGGCTTATTACCTGGTTTTCCTGCTTGGAGGCAACGCCCCAGATCTGCTTAAATGCAGGATAATATTCCTTGGGATAATTAGGGCTCAGAATCTTTGTGGTAGAAATAACTTCTACGGTTCTGCCTTTCTGTTCTGCAATATAGCTGTACTCAATCTCCTTGTCATCGGTAACGATTTTTTTGTTTTTAGGCATTTCCTCAACGGTGTAGCCTTCCGGAATTTCGAGGACAATCTTTTTTACCCGGGTAAAGGGAGACGTGAAATCAATCAGGTATTTCCGTGCGTCTGCCTGGTCAAATTCATTGGAGCTTTTACTCAGGAACAGCATCGGGTTGATGATCATTTTCTTTCCGATTTTATCAATCAGGTTTTCTGAAGAGAACTTCATGGTGCTTTCAAAATCCCCACTTTCCAAGACCTTAGAATCTATATCATTGAAATCTATGGCAAAATTATCTTTGTACTGTTTCTTATACTTATCGGCATTGTCATCATAATTTTCTTTGGCAAACATCGCATAGGTTCCCGTATCGCGGTCCGAATAGGTTCCTGAAATACTTCCGTCATCAT
The DNA here is from genome assembly GCF_001421435.1 of Chryseobacterium sp. Leaf201. Taxonomy (GTDB): domain Bacteria; phylum Bacteroidota; class Bacteroidia; order Flavobacteriales; family Weeksellaceae; genus Chryseobacterium. The sequence continues at coordinate 81,738 of NZ_LMKA01000101.1, read as the reverse complement.
TAATTTTTGCCTGCGCCGTAAGGTAGGTAAAGCTTGTTTTGGCATTGATCATGGACAGCTGCTGTACTTTGTCTTTGGCCATTAAAACCCCGAACTGGTTCCAATCCCTCGGAGGCAGCTGGTCCATTGAAGACTGTTTTGCCGTAGCGTCATATAAATGGAAACCGTCTTTCGTCCTGATCGCCGCAATCACAAAGTTCATGTTTGAAACATTGGGCGAGGCAATGTTAATCAGCCCGTTGCTTACTGTGGAAATGGTAAGCGGATCTGCTTTGATTCCTGCTTCGCGCATCATCATCACCAGAAAAAGGTTGATTTCGGCAGCATTCCCGGTCTTTGTTTCCAGCATTTTTTTAATGCCGTCTTCTGTATAAATTCCGCGGTCTTTGTTCCAGGTGAAGGTGTTTTTCACATAGTTAAAAATAGCATTTGCTTTTGCTGTTTCATCCGTCATTCCGGGTATTCCGGCCGGCATATGCTCTTTAGCCAGTTTTGTCTTCTTTAATTCTCCCCCGAAGTCTTCATTTTCATACAGCCTTTCTTTGATCTGCTCCCAGGATGAGGAATACAGCTTCAGTTCCCGGAAATTGGTGGAATGCAGTTCGGCACTGATTTTTGTCCGGTAATTCATGTCATTATTAACAAACTTCTCACTTTTAAAGCCTTTTACATTTTCATAGCCAAACCGGTATGTCCTGTAATTTGCGCCATACATCGTCTTCTCCTCCACTTCCCGGTGCTTAGGGCTCAGAAAGCCGGTATAGTTCACATTATAAGCAATGTTGGAAGGGCTGTCCAGAACATATTCCGTATATAAGGAAGGCGTGTCGGTTTCAATTACGATCTCCGGCACGATAAACAGGAACGGAGAGTTCACTTCATACTGGTATTCGATTACCGATCCGTTTTTCACATTCGGAAAAGCAAATTTACTGATTGATACATACTTGCTTTCTTTACTTTTGTATTTTGAGCTTTTATCAACTTTTGTGGCCACTGAAACCCCGTTTTCAAGGTTATACGTAAAAGCCTTCATTTTGGAGAGTGTTTCCTGATTGCTTCCGTTCTGATAAAGAGGCACCTCAAGATTCAGCCAGTCTTCTGCTTTATCCTTGTCATAAATCTTTACCCTGTAAAACGCTTTTTTAACAAGGTTGCCCGTATTGTTGTCGATACTGAAATGCAGGGATTTGTATAAAATTTCTGCCGGAGCATTTTCATCCAGCGCCGATTTCTGTTTTGATAAATCGGCATCACTGAATTTAGGAGGTTCAAGGAACTGGTGTTTCTGCGCTTCAACAAATATAAAATTCACTGAACAGAATGCCAGAAAGAGGATTTTTTTCATGCTTAGATCTTAGAAATTAGAATTTTTGAGTTGTCTGTGTTGATTGTTTTTTTTCTGAAATTAACGTAATCGTTGTATTTTTCTTTCGGATACAGTCCTTTGTTGATTCTGATGGTTCTGTTCACCTTCAATTCACTGCCGTTCTTTACAAAAGTCAGTTTATAGGTTCCGAATTCGGAATTAAGCAAAACATTATCAGGGACTTCATCTATTTTATAATTTGCCGGAAGCGCAAAACTGATTTCATATTCATCCTCGAAAGCCTGTCTCAGCTCAAAAGGCAATGTCCTGTTTTCGTCGGTTTTGTATATCTGGTTGGAATAAATCGGGACGGCCCTGAAAATAATACTGCTGCCTGCATTTTTAGAGTAATTATTCGCTTTGAAATCAAGATCAAATTTTGCAACCGCATGGTCCCTGTCATTCAGGAAGTTTTTCATCTCAACTTTCTCGAAATGTAAAATATCCATCAGGTTTTTTACGGCTTCATTCCTATCTTTGGGAGCCATTGCAGATAGTACCAGGTTGTTGTCATACTGAATCCCGGTATATGAAAAATTGCCTTCTCCGGAAATGCTGTTGTCTTCGTTAAGCTTTATTTTTAACAGCTGCCGTTCTTTGCTCTGGTCTGCCGTATAGGAAGGGGTATCCATAATTTCAATTCCTTCTTTTTTCACCATCAGCACATTCCTGTCTGTTGTGGTATATCCTAAATGGTTAAAAGCGATCTGCTGAGAGGTATTTTCAAGCCAGATATTTCCTTTTTCAGTAGGGACCATCAGGATAATGTGGTTGCCGCCCATTTTAGGAAAATCAGGATCAAAAGAAATATTTGAAGGCCCCGAATTGATTTTGCAGTAATAGGAAGGTATGCCTGCTTCATCCAGCAGCGTCTTCATATACGTTGTCAGGCCTTTACAGTCACCGTATCCTTTTTTCTGAACCTCATCAGGCAGCATCGGCTGCCATCCGCCGATTCCCAGAGCAACAAAAATATATCTTGTTTTTCCCTGCATGTACTGGTACAGCTTTTTCACTTTGTCTTCCGTGCTTCCCTGCAGGTTCAGGGATGCCACTTCTGCTTTAATGGAAGGGGTAGACACAAAAACAGGCTGCAGGATATTCTGGTAATACCAGGTTCCGAAATCCTTCCAGTTGCTGATGCTTCCCTGCTTGCCTTCTAGATTAAACCTTGTGAGCGCAAAGCTTACTTTCGGCAGGATTTTTTCCGGCTGCGGCAACAGGCTGGCATCATCTATTGCTGGAACATTTTTGTAGCTGTAGAGTTTTTCGCCTGCATTTTCACTTTCGGTAACAGAAGCGTAATTGTATTTTGAAGGATATGTTTTTGTTTTAAGTTCTATCCCGGATTTATTAATAATTTTCATCTGCGATTCTTCCAGTGAAACCTTAGTAGATCTGAAAGGCATGAAATCCGGCAGGAAAACAGTGTTTTCATCACCGATCTGGTACGTAAATTCAACTGTATAAGGATATTGTGTAGGTGTATGTGATAAAGCCATCACCCTGTTATCCGAATAAAAGGTTCCCTGATTGTTATTCGCAAAATCCCCGAAATCCGATTTTGAATATGATTTTATTTTTTTCCCGGACTCATCATAGATATTGACTTTCACATCAGAAATATTATCTCCTTTTTCATAAGGAATAACCGCCTGCGCATCTGAATCACCGTCTTTGTTCAGCACTGTGGTTACCGTATAATACTGATACTTTATATCATCAATTTTATTGATCTGAATGGTTGTAAAATCTTTCCTGATAACGGCATCTGCATTCTTCTTTAAATGGTCCGGAATGGCAGAAACCGGGAAGTTCTGCGAGTGGTAAAAGGAAGCTATCGAAAGTGCCCCAATACAGAATATTTTCATCATGGTTATTAAAATTTAGCAAAAATAACGAAATCTAAAGGATTGCTGAAATTAATTTTAAATGAACATGGTATAAAATCCGGAAAGAACTGATAAATAAACTCTTAATTTTTAAAAAAATAGTTTGAAAATTTGATTAAAAGGTTTGATTTTTAACATTCACACAATGAATTCAGTTTTTAAGGCTCACAGTGAAATTATTACATAAAAAAAGACTCCATTTCTGAAGTCTTTATAATGTATGTCTGAAAGATTTACTTATGCGTCAATTTTTGCATATTTGGCATTCTTCTCAATGAACTCCCTTCTTGGCGGAACCTCATCTCCCATCAGCATAGAGAAGACACTGTCTGCCTCTACTGCATTATCAATGGTTACCTGCTTCAGGATCCTGTGCTCAGGGTTAAGTGTTGTTTCCCAAAGCTGTTCCGGGTTCATCTCTCCAAGACCTTTATAACGCTGAACTTCAACACCTTTTCCGTCCGGAGACATTTCTAAGGTAAATTCTTCACGCTCTTTTTCGTTATAGGCGTAAATTTTCTTGTTTCCTCTTTTTAAAAGATACAGAGGCGGCTGGGCGATATAAATATATCCGTTCTCAATCAGCTCTTTCATATACCTGAAGAAGAAAGTCAGGATCAATGTTGAAATGTGGGATCCGTCAATATCGGCATCGGTCATGATCACCACTTTATGGTATCTTAACTTAGCCATATTCAATGCTTTGCTGTCTTCTTCGGTTCCTACAGAAACCCCAAGAGCGGTATAAATATTCTTAATTTCCTCGTTGTCATATACTTTGTGAAGCATTGATTTCTCAACGTTAAGAATCTTACCTCTCAATGGAAGAATAGCCTGGAAAAAACGGTCACGTCCCTGTTTTGCCGTTCCCCCTGCGGAATCTCCCTCTACAAGGAATAGCTCAGATTCAGCCGGATCTTTGGACGAACAGTCAGACAGTTTCCCCGGAAGTCCGGAACCGCCCATCGGTGATTTTCTCTGCACCATTTCACGGGCTTTTTTGGCAGCCTGTCTGGCTTTTGCCGCTAAAACCACTTTCTGAACGATAATTTTTGCTTCAGTAGGATTTTCTTCTAAGAAATTAGTCAGCATTTCCCCTACAATTTTATCGACAGCCCCGGAAACTTCGGAATTTCCTAATTTCGTTTTGGTCTGCCCTTCAAACTGAGGTTCCATTACTTTTACAGAAATCACGGCGGTCAGTCCTTCACGGAAATCGTCTCCGGTAATTTCTACTTTTTCTTTTTGGGGAATGCCCAGATCATCAGCATATTTCTTTAACGTCCTCGTCAGTGCCCGTCTGAAACCGGCTAAGTGAGTACCTCCTTCATGGGTATTGATGTTATTGACGTATGAATGAAGATTCTCATTAAATGAAGTGTTGTAACGCATGGCTACTTCCACCGGAATATCGTCTCTTTCCCCTTCCATGAAGATGACGTTCTCCATAATAGATTCACGGTTTCCGTCGATATATTCAACAAATTCCTTCAGCCCTCCTTCTGAATGGAAAACTTCCATCTGGTAAGAACCGTCTTCATTCATATCTCTTTCATCCACAAGGGTAATGGTAATTCCTCTGTTCAGGAACGCCAGCTCTCTTAATCTTGTGGCAAGCGTATCGTAATTATACACTGTTTCCTGAAAAATAGTATTGTCCGGCTGAAAGAAAACTTCTGTCCCTCTCTCATCGGTAGTTCCTATTTCATCAACCTGCGTAAGTGCTTTTCCTTCTGAATATTTCTGCTGGTATTTTTTGCCTTCACGGCTTACCGTAGCAACCAGTAAAGTTGAAAGTGCGTTTACACAAGAAACCCCTACCCCGTGAAGCCCTCCGGAAACTTTGTAAGAATCTTTATCAAATTTCCCTCCGGCCCCGATTTTGGTCATTACCACCTCAAGAGCAGATTTCTGTTCCTTCTCGTGAAGGTCAACCGGGATCCCTCTTCCGTTATCTTTTACAGAGATACTTTCCCCTTTATGAATTGTTACTAAAATAGTATCACAGTATCCTGCTAAAGCTTCATCAATAGAGTTATCTACTACCTCATAAACCAAATGATGAAGACCTCTTACGCCTACATCACCAATGTACATAGATGGTCTTAATCGAACGTGCTCCATACCTTCTAAGGCCTGGATACTGCTAGCTGTATATTGTTTTTGACTCATATAAAAAATAATGTTTCTGCTTAATGCAAAGACCCACAAATATCGTGATTTTTTTCGGGATATGAAAGTTAAAATATGTCAAAAAAACAAGGCTTCTGCATAGAAATCAGAAGTGATTTATTGGGAAAGAAAACAAAGTTAAAACCTATTCTCTAAACGGGTACTGTTGTAAATCATACGGGATATCTTTAATTTATGCTTACATTTATTTGCTTAAAAGTTGATAGTATGGATGATTTTCTTGCAGCCCGCGCGCAGATGGCCATGTCGCTCGGTTTTCATATCATTTTCTCATGTGTCGGTATGGTGATGCCTTTCCTGATGGCCTTTGCACACTGGAAATATTTAAAAACAAAAAATGAAGTGTATAAAGGGCTTACCAAAGCCTGGAGCAAAGGAGTAGCGATCCTTTTTGCCACAGGTGCGGTATCCGGAACCATGCTTTCCTTTGAGCTGGGGCTGCTCTGGCCCAGCTTTATGAAACATGCAGGCCCCATTTTCGGGATGCCTTTTTCCCTGGAAGGAACGGCTTTTTTTATTGAAGCCATTGCCATCGGGTTTTTCCTGTATGGCTGGGACCGCTTCAATAAATGGTTCCACTGGTTCTGCGGATTCCTGGTGGGCGTGAGCGGGCTGGCTTCGGGGATCCTGGTGGTTGCCGCCAATGCATGGATGAATTCCCCTGCAGGGTTTGATTATGTTAACGGACAGTATTTAAATATAGACCCGATAAAAGCCATGTTTAATGATGCCTGGTTTTCGCAGGCCCTCCACATGACCGTTGCCGCTTTTTGTGCTACAGGATTTGCTGTTGCAGGCGTCCATGCCTATTTGATACTGAAAAAGAAAAATGTTGAATTCCACACCAAAGCATTCAGGATTGCAGCAGGTTTTGCATTGATCGGAGCTTTCGGAGCGCCTTTAACCGGAGACACTGCCGCAAAATCGGTAGCGGAAAGGCAGCCCATTAAACTGGCTGCCATGGAAGCGCATTTTGAAACAGAAAAAGGAGCCGCTTTTATTATCGGCGGGATTCCTGATGAGGAAAAGGGTGAAGTGAAATACGCCATAAAGATTCCGAAGGTACTGAGCTTTTTGGTCTCCAATGATTTCAACCATGAAGTAAAGGGCCTGAATGATTTCCCCCGCGATGAATGGCCGCCTGTTGCTGTGGTACACTATGCGTTCCAGACCATGATTTTCTTCGGTGTGGTGATGATTATCATCGGAACGATTTATCTGTACTCCCTGTTCTTCAAAAAGGAATGGCTGGACAGAAGATGGCTGCTGAAAACATTTTTAATTGCCATGCCTTTCGGGTATATCGCCCTGGAAGCAGGCTGGACCGTAACAGAAGTCGGCAGGCAGCCCTGGATTATCTATGGAATTATGAGAACTGTTGACGCAGTAACGCCAATGCCGGGAATACAGTATTCTTTCTATTTTTTCACGGCCGTTTTCTTCTCATTGTCTTTAGTAATTGCTTTCCTTTTAACAAGGCAGATCAAAATGGTTCCGAGATTGTATGATCCTAATGACCCTCAGTTTAATCCTAATGCTAAAAACAAAAAATCATGATTTACGTTGTTATAGGTTTTCTCTGGCTGTCTATCTGCTTGTATGTTATTTTGGGCGGGGCCGATTTCGGAGCCGGAATCGTGGAGCTTTTCACTAAAGATAAAAACCGTCCCAAAACACAGACCATCATGTATGAATCTATTGCTCCGGTCTGGGAAGCCAATCATATGTGGCTGATTATCGCGATTGTTATTCTTTTTGTGGGTTTTCCGGAAGTATACACTACCCTTTCCACCTATCTTCATATCCCTTTGGTTCTGATGCTTATCGGGATTATTGCCAGGGGAACGGCATTCACATTCAGGCATTATGATGCGGTAAAGGACGAGTGGCAGTCTGTTTACACCCAGATTTTCTATTTTTCAAGCCTGCTGACACCTTTCTTTTTAGGACTGATTGCAGCAGCAACCATTTCAAGGTCTATCAACCCGAATGCTGACAATTTTTTAGACCTGTATATTTTCAGCTGGCTGAACTGGTTTGGGGTTGCCGTAGGATTATTTACCGCCTCTATCTGCGCTTATCTTGCCTCAATATTTGCATTAAGGGAAACCATAGACCGTATGGAATTGAGCCTGATGATTAAAAAATCAAAACAAACCATGATTTTTGTAGTCATTACCGGGATTCTGGTTTTTTTCACGGCTTATATTTCTGACATTCCTCTGGTGATGTGGGTTTTTTCCAAGCCTCTGGGAATCATGGCCACTTTTTTCGCCACCATTTCTTTAGGGTTGATCCTCAGAGCAATGCACATCCGGAAACTGCTTCCCGTACGGGCTCTGGCCGGATTTCAGGTGATCATGATCCTGGTTGCAGCTACCTATCAGCATAATCCCAACATCATCCTGTTTTCCAACGGGCAGCACCTCTCTTTACTGGAACATATTGCCGCTCCGAAAACAATTTCAGCATTGGGATGGGCCCTGATATTAGGTTCCGTCTTCATTCTGCCGTTTTTATTTTATCTGATGTTTTCTTTCAGCAAGCAGCGGAGACAGTTAAAGGAAACAGCGAAACCTGAAACACCGATTAAGTAAAAATTAAACCTGTTTAGTAAATAAAAATCCTCTGCAGAATGAACTGCAGAGGATTTTTTTGTTATCTATGATTATGTATTAAACCAATTTCATCAATACATTTTCATCTATCTTCTCCACTTTTACCAGGTTATTCTTCGTTAAAGTTTTAGAAGCTTTATCCCACTTTTTACCGGATAACTGGCTTCTTTCTTTCACCTCGGCCAATGAAAACGGCTCTTCCTGAGAATTCAGGATTTCAAGGATTACTTTTTCATCCTCGCCCAGTTCAATCTGCGGAACTGTTTTCTCAGGTTTCATCTGAGGGAAGAACAGTACTTCCTGGATGGATGCGTTATTCGTTAAGAACATGATCAGCCTGTCCATTCCGATTCCTAATCCTGATGTTGGCGGCATTCCGTATTCCAGTGCTCTCAGGAAATCCTCGTCAATAAACTGTCCTGCTTCATCATCTCCTTTCTCGGCTAGTTTCAGCTGCTCTTCAAAACGTTCCCTCTGATCAATCGGGTCATTAAGCTCAGAATAGGCATTGGCAATTTCTTTACCGCAGACCATCAGTTCAAAACGCTCCGTAAGCCCTTCCTTGGTTCTGTGTTTTTTGGTTAAAGGCGACATCTCAATCGGATAATCCGTAATGAAAGTCGGCTGGATAAAGTTTCCTTCACATTTTTCGCCGAAGATTTCATCAATCAGTTTTCCTTTGCCCATTGTTCCGTTCACGTCAATCTCGATGGATTTTGCAAAATCAAATAATTCCTGCTCGGTTTTTCCTGTAATATCGAAACCTGTGAACTTCAGGATCGCATCCGTCATGGAAATTCTTTCGTACGGTGCTTTGAAATCAACCTCATATTCACCAAAAGTAGCTTTTGTGGTTCCGTTTACCTGAACGGCACAGAATTCCAACAGCTTCTCCGTGAAGTCCATCATCCAGTTGTAATCTTTATAGGCTACATAGATTTCCATAGCGGTAAATTCCGGGTTGTGAGTTCTGTCCATCCCTTCATTTCTGAAGTTTTTTGAGAATTCATATACTCCGTCAAAACCTCCAACAATCAGTCTCTTTAAATATAATTCATTGGCAATCCTTAAATATAAAGGGATGTCCAGGGCATTATGGTGCGTAATAAACGGCCTAGCCGCTGCACCGCCGGGAATCGACTGTAAGATCGGAGTTTCCACTTCAAAGTATCCTGCATCATTGAAGAACGTCCTCATCGCATTGAACAGTTTTGTCCTTTTCACGAAAACCTCTTTCACATGAGGGTTCACCGTTAAATCTACATAACGCTGTCTGTATCTTAATTCCGGATCGTTGAATGCATCATGCACTACGCCGTTATCATCTGTTTTTGCCTGCGGAAGCGGACGCAGAGATTTGGTTAAAAGGGTAAAGTTTTTTACCAGAACCGTTTTTTCCCCTACCTGCGTAGTAAACAGTTCCCCTTCTACACCAATGATATCACCGATATCCAGAAGATGCTTGTATACTTCATTATATAAAGTCTTGTCATCTCCCGTGCAGATCTCATCCCTGTTAAAATACACCTGGATTTTGCCCGTAGAATCCTGTAACTCAGCAAAAGAAGCTTTGCCCTGAATCCTTCTGGACATCAGTCTCCCTGCAATCTTCACCTGTTTACTTTCAGCGAAATCCTGTTTTATAGATTCTGTAGTATCTGTAATTACATATTCCTCTGCCGGGAATGCATTGATCCCCATTTCAACAAGCTTGTTCAGCTTTTCTCTCCGGATTATTTCCTGTTCTGATAATTGCATTGTATTTATTTAAAATAACGTGCAAAATTAACGATTTTTGAATTGATGGTCAATGCCTTTTCCCAGAAATATAATTTATTTCATATAAAATTAAAGCGGAATGATTTAACTGCAGTTAGAGGAACCAGTCTTTACGATGGCTTGGGGAAATAAAAGTCCAGGCCAGTATCCTGCTTATTTTCTGGCCCTGGGCCATATCTATAATTTTAAATTCTACAGCTTTGTGCTTTTTTAAAAGTGAAGTCAGCTTAAATAAGTTGTCTTTTTTTGAGACCAGACAGGTAAACCAGAGCATCTGTGAAGAATATAAAACACTTTCATTGATCATGGTTGTAATAAAAGCCAATTCGCCGCCTTCACACCACAGTTCAGAGGCCTGCCCCCCGAAATTAAGCAAAGGTTTGCGGATGTGTTTTTTATTAAGGTTCTTTGTTTTTCTGAGGTTTCCCTTTAAAGCGGCTTCTTCAGAATCATGAAAAGGAGGATTGCACATGGAAAATGCAAACCGGTCTTCAGTACCGATAATATGTGTAAAGATATGTTTGGGTTCGGGCTGGTATTTTAATGTGACTGCAGGTATGAAATCAGGATTGTGATCCAGGATCTTCCTGGCATTTTCCAACGAATCTTTGTTACTGTCAGTTCCGGTCATATTCCAGCCGTACGACCTGTAGGCAATTAAAGGATAGATAAGATTGGCTCCTACCCCGATATCCAGACCTTTTACAGCCGTTCCTTGAGGGATCCCTTGCTGATTCCCGGCGAGTAAATCTGCAATATAGTGTACATAATCTGCCCGGCCGGGAATGGGCGGACAAAGATTAGCCTCCGGGATATCCCAATCCTGAACCTGGTAAAAAGACAGCAGTAATGCTTTGTTAAGTAATTTTACAGCTTTCGGAAGGCTGAAATTGATGGTTGCCGTCTGATAGGAATTAATGAAAACATACGGTTTCAGCTCTGGCACACAAGAAATAAGCCGATCAAAATCATAGGGATCGCGATGCAGGTTTCTTGTGTGCAGACTGGATTTTTCGGCAGGCATATTTATTTTTTCTTCAAAGACAAAATATATCCCACCATTTTTTTAGCATCTTCTTTTGAAACCTGCGGATGGGCAGCCATCGGGACATTTCCCCAGACTCCGCTTCCGCCCTCAATAATCTTGGAAGCCAGCATTTCGGTATCCTGATCAGAATACTTGTCTGCGATTTCCTGGTAAGAAGGCCCCACCATTTTCTCATTAACAGAATGGCAGCCGGAACAGTCCAGGGTCTCAATGATCTGATCCCCAGAAAGGCTTTTACTTGCGGATTCCGCCATTCCTGCCGTTTCAGACGGTGTACCTTCAGCCGGCGTATTGTCTTTTTTAGAACAGGAGAAAACAAGCAGCGCCAGGCTTCCTGCCAAAAACAGTTTTTTCATTATTTTGTTAGGGTATCTGCTTTAGCCTCGTTAGGAGGAACCGACATGGCAGCATTTACGTCAGCCTCAGGAGTTTCACGGGTGGTTGCATTGGAATCCACTACAGTAGGGGCATCCGGTTCAGGCAGCATGGTGTTGCTGTCCTGTAAATTATTTTCAGTTTTTTTTGAGCAGCTTACCGCCAGTAAACCTCCGATAAATGCGATTGCTAATACTTTTTTCATTTTTTTCTCTATAAAATTATTAAGCAAAAATATAAAAAATAAACGTTAAAGATGATGACTCCGGTGTATTTTAAAAGATATTTACCTGTAACAGCAGTCATAGGTGAACAGATAAAAGGCCGGAATTTTATTTTCGCGTTTTTGTTTTTTGTATTGAAATTTTATTTATATTTGTCCTATGTTTACTAACAGCAATAATATTTGGTGGTGGCTTTCAAACTCCTCGTCGGGTCTGAAGCTATTGTCGTGCTGTTAATTCATCTTACACAAGAAAATAATAAAGCAATATAATAAAAGACTTTGACGGATCCCGTTGAAGTCTTTTTTATTTATACCATTAAAAAATACCTGTGATGTTCAGTAAAAAAATTAAAATTAAAACCGTCTCAAAAAAAACACTCGGTGACCTGCAGACTCCGATGAGTATTTACCTGCAGATGCGGGACCGGTTCAGGGACACAATTCTTCTGGAAAGCTCGGATGCCAAAAATATGGACAATAATTTTTCATTTATTGCCATTAATGCAATTGCCGGGATTGAAATAAAAAACCTCGCTGAATATGAGATAAAATTTCCCCAGCAGGAACCTGTAAAACAACAGATCGGCAGCCAAACCATTGCAGACGTTTTTGAACAGTTCTCCAACAGTTTTGAATGCGAAAAGACCCATGATTCCATAGAAGAAACCGCGCAGAGCCTTTTCGGATATACCAGTTTTGAAGCCGTACAGTTTTTTGAGAAACTTACCTTTAAGCCTCAGAGCCGGGAAGTTGAAATCCCTATTCTCCGCTACAGGCTGTATCAGTACGTTATTGCCATCAATCACTACAATGATGAGATGCATCTTATTGAAAACCAAATTGAAGGTGTGAAATCCGAACGGTATTTACTGGAAAGCCTTATGAAAAACCAGAATGCCGTTATTTATCCTTTCGAAAAAAACGGAACAGAGACTTCCAATCTTACGGATGAAGAATATATCGGACTGGTACAAACGGCACAGAAACACTGCATGAGGGGCGATGTTTTCCAGCTGGTGCTAAGCAGGAGGTTCCAGCAGAAATTTACCGGTGACGAGTTTAACGTGTACCGCGCTTTACGGAATATCAACCCCTCTCCCTACCTTTTCTTCTTTGATTACGGCAACTATAAACTGTTCGGATCCAGCCCTGAAAGCCAGTTAATTATTAAAGATAACAAAGCGGTTATCCACCCTATTGCAGGAACCTTTAAACGGACCGGAGACTTTGACACCGATCTTGAATCCATCGAATCCCTTAAAAATGATCCGAAAGAAAATGCAGAACATACGATGCTGGTAGACCTGGCCAGAAATGACCTGGGAAAAATGGGAAAGAATGTAACCGTTACCAAACTTAAGGAAATCCAGCTCTTTTCCCATGTTATCCATATGGTGAGCGAAGTTACTGCCGATTTACCGGAAAATACAAAACCGTTCGAAATGGTAGCCACTACTTTCCCGCAGGGAACATTAAGCGGGGCACCTAAGCATAGGGCACTCCAGTTAATCAATCAATATGAAAAAGATTCCCGCGGGTATTACGGCGGCTGCATTGGGATGATCGGGCTGAACGGCAGCTGCAACCAGGCCATCATGATCCGGACTTTCCTGAGTAAAAACAACACCCTGTATTATCAGGCCGGCGCCGGCCTGGTTGCAAAATCAGATCCTGAAAGCGAACTGCAGGAAGTAAACAATAAACTGAATGCCCTGAAAAGAGCCGTGGAAAAAGCAGAAAAGCTGGTTGAAAATTATTAAAAAACAGAAAAAATGAACAGCAATATAAAACAGATGAACGTACTGGTCTTTGATAATTACGACAGTTTTACCTATAACCTGGTCCAGATTATTGAACGGGTTCTGGAAATTAAGGTTGATGTCGTGAAAAATGATGAAATCAGCCTGGAAGATATCGGAAGATATGATAAAATTGTTCTTTCACCGGGCCCCGGGATTCCTGAAGAAGCAGGAATTTTACTGGACGTCATTAAAAAATACGCGCCTGAAAAAAGTATCCTGGGGGTTTGCCTGGGTCAGCAGGCCATCGCAGAAGCCTTTGGCGGAAGCCTGATCAATCTTTCAGAAATTTTTCACGGAGTAGCCACGCCTGCCGAACTGGTAAAAGAAGACACTAAAATTTTCAGGAACCTGTCAACCGGACTTGAAGTGGGACGCTATCACAGCTGGGTAGTAAATCCGGTCGGTTTTCCGGAAGAACTTGAAGTGACAGCCGTGGATAAAGACGGGATGATCATGGCTTTACAGCATAAAACTTATGATGTGCACGGCGTTCAGTTTCATCCGGAAAGTATTTTGACTCCGCAGGGCGCTGTGATCATTGAAAATTTCCTGCTGAATTAATCAATATCATTTATCATGAAAATCATCAGCTGGAATATTGCAAGGCCAAAAGTGAATCAGCATTCAAAGATTTCTTTTATTAAAAACATCATTGAATATTATGAACCTGATCTTATCGTCCTTACGGAAACCAGCCGCTGCCTTGACTTCGGGAAAGCATACCATGAACTACACTCTGAAACACTGCCCGCTCTTCATGAAAATCAAATTTATGAGGAAAAAGAAAACGGGTAAGTTTTTTCAGCAAGTATGCTATTGAAGAACAGTACACTACCTATGATCCGTATACCAGTATCTGCGGAAAAATTGCTACAGATTTTGGTCCGCTCACCATGTATCTGAGTATCATAGGAAGTTTCGGGGGCAGAGATTCCTATTTTACCCATGATCTGCACTGCCAGAAAGAAGAAATAAAAAACATGAAAGGAAATATTTGTTATTCCGGCGATTTTAATATTTCATTTTCAGGATGGAAATATCCGGGTAAAAAAATAATTGATGAAACAAAAACATTTTTCACTCACCACAATCTGGAGATCCTGACAGAAAAAAATGAGAACAGCGTCATCCATATTGTTATGAACAACAACTTTTTAAAAGATAAAACGGTAACACAGCACATGATCCCGATTGACCGGAAAATTTCTGATCATCATCTGGTAAGCTGTACCATTGAACCTATAAACCTTTAGATATGAAAGACATCCTGCAATACTTATTTAATCATCATACCCTGTCAAAGTCTGAGGCCAAGGCAATTATGATTGAAATTGCCCAAAATAAATTCAATGATACCGAGGTTGCCGCATTCATCAGTATTTTCCTGATGCGGAATATCACGCTAAAGGAGCTTGAAGGGTTCCGGGAAGCCCTTCTTAAAATGGCTGTTCCCGTGCATATTGATGCCACTGATGCCATTGATATCGTAGGAACGGGTGGTGACGGAAAAAATACGATCAATATTTCTACCTTAGCCAGCTTTGTGGTGGCAGGAGCCGGGCAGAAAGTCACCAAACACGGCAATTACGGGGCTTCAACGGTTACGGGATCCTCAAACGTCCTGGAAGAACTGGGCTATGAATTTAAAAACAGTTCAGACCGGCTTCAGGAAGACCTGGAAAAAGCCAGCATCTGCTTCCTGCATGCGCCTTATTTTCACCCTGCGCTGCAATCCGTCGGTGCCCTGAGAAAATCTTTAGGCCTGAGGACATTTTTCAACTTGCTCGGCCCGCTTGTCAATCCTGCAAAGCCGCAGTTTTCAATGATCGGGGTGTATAATCTGGAAATTGCCCGGCTGTACCAGTACCTTCTGCAAAAAGAAGAACGCCATTTCACCCTGGTTCACGGCATGGATGGCTATGATGAGATCAGCCTTACACAGGACAGCAAGATCATTACCAAAAACGGTGAAGAGATGTATTCGGCAGAAGACTTAGGATTTGTTTCCGTGACACAGGAAAGCATACAGGGCGGTAAAACAACCCATGAGACAGCAGCCATTTTCAAAAATATCCTGCTCGGAAAAGGTACGGAACAGCAGAATTCCGTGGTACTGGCCAATGCAGCAGTTGCACTTTCTCATACCGGTAAATTCGGGAGTTACAGCAATTGCGTGGCTATGGCAAAGGACAGCTTATATGGAAGAAATGCGTTGAAAAGCCTGGAACTGCTGCTGAAATAACGTTCCATTAATTGTCATAATCCCATTAAAAATACACAATGAATATACTCGATACCATCATACAGCGAAAAAAAGAAGAAGTTTCAGTTTCAAAATCAATGGTTTCCGTTCAGCAGCTGAAAGATGCTGAGCTGTTCGGACGGAAAAGCGTTTCTCTGAAAAAAAATATCATCACCGGAAGCGGAATCATTGCGGAGTTCAAAAGAAAATCACCTTCAAAAGGGATAATCAATGATATAATTTCTCCGTTGGAAGTTGTTTCAGCGTATGAAAAATCAGGAGCCGGTGGAATTTCGATTTTAACGGACCGTGATTTTTTCGGAGGAGCTTCGGATGACATCATCAGCGTAAGAAAACATATTGGAATCCCGATCCTGCGAAAGGATTTTATGATTGATGAATACCAGCTGTATGAAGCCAAAAGCATCGGAGCCGATGTTATTTTACTGATCGCCGCCTGTCTTTCTCTTTCTCAGGTAAAAGATTTTACAGGTCTGGCACATGAACTGGGCATGGAAGTTTTGCTGGAAATCCATACGGAAGAAGAACTGGAACATCTTAATCCGGATATTGATTTAGCCGGGATCAACAACCGAAATTTAAAAGATTTTAAAGTTGATTTACAGCATTCTGTCAACCTCAAAAATCAGTTACCGGAAAATGTTTTATCCATTGCAGAAAGTGGAATTTACAGTGTGGAGGATTTTAATTACCTGAAAGAACAGGGATTTGACGGCTTCCTGATGGGTGAATATTTTATGAAGAATGAAAATCCGGGAGAAAAATTTGCCGAATTTGTTTCCAAGATATCAATATAAGAATTTACCTGTTTAACAATGAATGAAAACCAGCAATTAAAACTCAAAGTCTGTGGTTTGACACAACTTCATCAGATTCATGAATTGATTTCCATGGAGACAGATTTTCTGGGATTTATTTTCTATGAAAAATCGCCGAGGTATGTTTTGAATCATTTGAGCCTGAGTGAAATCTCAGCGGTTCAGCATCACGGAAAAGTAGGTGTTTTTGTCAATGAAAATATAAATACGGTAATTGAAATAGCAGAAAAGGCGGGCCTTCATTTTATCCAGCTTCACGGCGATGAAGATGAAACTTTCATTGCTGAACTGAGAAAAAAATTACATCCGGGAACCGGAATCATCAAAGTTATCAGGATGGGAAACCGGAATGCGGAAAATGAAAGCCGTATACAACAGCGTATTAATAATCTCCTGAATGATGTTGACTATTTTCTTTTTGACACGGATTCAAAAGCTTTCGGAGGAACGGGGAAAACGTTCGACTGGACTCTATTGAATGAAATTAAGATCCCAATTCCCTATTTTTTAAGCGGCGGCATTTCGGAAGAGAATATTAAAAATATGGAAACACTGAACCAGAAACCTTTTGCCGCAGATATCAATTCAAAATTTGAAACCGGGCCGGGAATTAAAGATATTAACAGGATACGTGTACTTAAAGAAAAATGGCAATTCTAAGTCCCGAAGGGACGACCGATTAAAGAACAGGATAAAGTCCTGTCCATAAAGTATATTTAAAATTAATAAAAACACAAAAATGCCACAATCATTGGTAAAAAATTATGTCCATATTATTTTCAGCACGAAGTACAGAAATGATTTTATTGATGAAAATATTGAAGAAGAATTGTATGCCTATATTTCTTCTCTTTGTAAAAAATCAGAGAGTCCTGCATTGCCAATTGGTGGAATTGATCATCACATTCACATTTTGTGCCTGCTATCAGAAAAATTGCCCTGATGAAACTGATTCAGGAAATTAAAGCGGTTTCATCGAAATGGATAAAAACGAAAGGTACAAAATATGAGAATTCTTCTGGCAGGATGGATACGGTGCTTTTTCTGTAAGTCCAAACGCTGTTTTTACAGTCAGAGAATATATAAAAAATCAAAGAGCACATCATAAAGCGTTTGATTTTAAAAAAGAAATGATCAGCTATTACATAAAATACAAAATAGATTATAACGAAAAATATATTTGGGATTAACTGAATAGGAATAAGTTCCTCTTCTTTGTCAGGCCGTCCCTTCGGGACTTTTCAATACAATATATAACCAATTAATAATAAAAAATTACAAAATGAACTATAAAAACCCGGATCAAAACGGATATTACGGAGAATTCGGAGGGGCCTTTGTCCCCGAAATGCTCTACCCGAATGTGGAAGAACTTCAAAATAAGTATTTACAGATCATAGAATCCGAAGATTTTCAGGCTGAATATCAGGATTTGCTGAAAAATTATGTAGGCCGCGCCACGCCGCTCTATTTTGCGAAAAATATAAGCGAAAAATATAAGACTAAGGTGTATTTGAAACGTGAAGACCTGAATCATACAGGAGCCCACAAAATCAACAATGCTTTAGGGCAGGTTTTGCTGGCTAAACGTCTCGGGAAACACCGGATTATAGCCGAAACAGGCGCCGGGCAGCATGGCGTTGCCACCGCAACGGCCTGTGCGTTATTAGGACTGGAATGTATCGTTTACATGGGTGAAGTCGATATCGCAAGGCAGGCTCCGAATGTAGGGCGAATGAAAATGCTGGGAGCGGAAGTCATTCCTGCCACGTCAGGTTCAAAAACCCTGAAAGATGCCGTAAACGAAGCTTTGAGAGACTGGATTAACAACTCAACAACCACCCATTACGTCATCGGGAGTGTGGTCGGGCCGCATCCTTTCCCAGACCTGGTCGCAAGGTTTCAGAGTGTTATTTCAAAGGAGATCAAAGAACAGCTGTATGAACAGACAGGAAAGGAAAATCCGGATTACGTCATGGCCTGCGTGGGTGGCGGAAGCAATGCAGCAGGAACTTTTTATCATTTTGTTGAGGAAGAAAATGTAAAGCTTATTGCTGCGGAGGCCGGAGGTTTGGGCGTGGCTTCCGGAAAGTCGGCAGCGACAACTTTCCTGGGGACTTTAGGGGTTCTGCACGGAAGCAAAAGCCTGGTAATGCAGACCGGAGACGGCCAGGTAATTGAGCCCCACTCCATTTCCGCAGGACTGGATTATCCTGGAATCGGACCTTTCCATGCGCATCTGTTTCAGGAAAAACGCGCTGAATTTTTCAGCATTACTGATGAAGAGGCCCTGGCATCTGCTTTTGAACTGACCCGGCTGGAAGGAATTATTCCTGCACTGGAAAGTGCCCATGCACTGGCCGTTTTAAACAAGAAAAAATTCAGTGAAGATGATATTGTGGTCATCTGCCTGAGCGGCCGCGGCGACAAGGATATGGAAACGTATTTAAAAAATTTGTAAAATGTAAAAAGTATTGATGTAAAATGATTTTAAATATATTTTGCACCATACATTAATACAATAAATATGAAAAAACTAAACATATATTTCACCGCAGGGATTCCTGAATTGGAAGACACTGCAGATATTATAAAACTCATCCAGGATTCAGGGGCGGACATGATGGAAATCGGGATGCCTTATTCCGATCCTGTGGCAGACGGCCCGGTCATTCAGAAAGCCCATGAACAGGCCTTAGACAATGGAATGACCATTGAAAAACTGTTTTCCCAGTTAAAATCTGTAAAAGACGAAATCAGGATCCCGGTTATCTTAATGGGATATATCAATCCTGTCTTAAGCTTCGGTTTTGAGAATTTCTGCAGGGCATGTTCTGAAAGCGGTGTCTCGGGACTGATTATCCCGGATTTGCCGCCCGTGGAATTTGAGAAAAATTATCAGTCAATCCTGAAACATTATAATCTGGACTTCACTTTCCTGGTCACTCCGGAAACGTCTGATGAAAGAATTCTGTACCTGGATTCTTTAAGCTCAGGGTTCCTGTACGCGGTAAGTTCATCATCTACTACCGGAAATGCAAACGCAGTATTGAAAAATGACGGTTACTTAAACAGGCTTTCATCATTGCATTTAAAAAATCCCCTGATGATCGGTTTCGGTATCAAATCCAGAGAAGATTTTGAAAATGTTACCGAAAAAGCAGACGGCGGCATCATCGGGACTGCCTTTGTAAATATTCTGCTGCAGGATAGAAACTGGAGGAATACCGCGATAGATTTCATCCATTCCATC
Source organism: Chryseobacterium sp. Leaf201 (assembly GCF_001421435.1). Lineage (GTDB taxonomy): Bacteria > Bacteroidota > Bacteroidia > Flavobacteriales > Weeksellaceae > Chryseobacterium. The sequence continues at coordinate 62,102 of NZ_LMKA01000101.1, read as the reverse complement.
AAAGCGTAAAAATCACTAAATTTGTATCATTAAACAATGGAATGAACACACATCAAAATAAAGCCGTAGCATTTGAAGATCTGGGGATAAAAGAATATCAGCCCGCCTGGGATTACCAGGAACAGCTGATGAAAAATATCATCGATACCAAAATCAAAAACCGCGATTTACCTGCAGAAGAGCATATCATCACACCCAATCATTTTCTTTTGGTAGAGCATCCTCACGTCTATACACTGGGGAAAAGCGGGCATGAAGAAAATATGCTGGCCGGGATGGAACAGCTCAAAGAAATTGATGCGACTTTTGTAAAGGTCAACCGTGGCGGTGATATTACCTATCACGGATACGGACAGATTGTGGGCTACCCTATCTTGGATCTTGAAAATTTTTTCACGGACATTCACAAATACATGAGGAACCTGGAAGAAGTCATCATCAGGACCATTGCTGATTACGGTTTGAAGGGAGAGCGTTCACCAGGAGAAACCGGTGTCTGGCTGGATGTGGGAAAACCGTATGCCAGAAAAATCTGTGCGATGGGCGTAAAAGCTTCCCGCTGGGTTACTTTGCATGGTTTTGCATTAAACATCAATACCGACATGCGTTATTTTGAATACATCATTCCGTGCGGGATTAAAGACAAACAGGTGACTTCTTTAAAGAGAGAGCTGGAAAGGGAACTGACTTCCGAAGAAATGGAAGATATCAAAGCGAAGATCAGGAAAAATTTTGCGGAAGTTTTTGAAGCGGATTTACAATTTAAATAAGACATTCTGATTAAATACAGTAATTCAGTATGTTACAAACGATAATCATTATATTAAACCTCGCTTTAAGCGGGGTTTTAACATTTTGCATCATGACAACATCAATGATCTTAACATTACTTTAAATAAATTTAACACAATTAAATTGTACACAATTTAATTTGGCAATATATTTGCAATTAAGAATTCAATTAAAATTTATATCAAATGTCATTAATAGAAGACCTGAACTGGAGACATGCCGTAAAAGCATATGACCCGACGAAAAAAGTATCTGAAGAAGATCTGAATAAAATTTTAGAATCGGCAAGACTGGCCCCTACTTCATCCGGGTTACAGCCGTTCCGTGTTATTGTGGTGGAAAACCAGGAATTAAAGGAAAAAATGATTCGTGGGGCACTTAATCCTGAAGTGATGAGAGACTGTTCACATGTTTTGGTTTTTGCAGCCTGGGACAGCTATTCTGACGAGAAAATTGATAAAGTATATGATCTTCATACGGATGTAAGAGATTTGCCGAGAGGAAGATTCTCAAGTTATACCGATAAGATCAAAGAACTGTATGGAGCACAGACGCCCGAAGAACATTTTGCCCATACCGCAAGACAGACGTATATTGCATTAGGCCTTGCCATGGCTCAGGCAGCTGAACTGAAAATTGATACAACGCCTGCAGAAGGTTTCAGCAATGAAGTGGTTGACGAAATTTTAGAATTGGGTGAACTGGGACTGAAAAGTGTTTCCCTGTTGTATATCGGATATAAAGATGCCGAAAACGACTGGCTTTCCCACATGAAGAAAGTACGGATCTCAATGGAAGAATTTGTCATCAGAAAATAATTTTCACCTCATTTTTTTGAATTATGGAACATCAGAACCCGCCCAGATTAGGAAACCAGCTCTGTTTCCCGCTGTATGTCATTTCAAAAGAAATGACCGGACTCTACCGGCCTTTTCTTGACGAACTTGATATTACCTATCCTCAGTATCTGGTGATGATGGTGTTATGGGAAAATGACGGACTGACCGTTAACCAGATTGGTGAAAAACTGTATCTCGACAGCGGTACCCTCACTCCCCTTCTGAAAAGGCTGGAAAGCAAGCATTTCATTACAAGGCAGAGAAAAAAAGAAGATGAAAGGGTGGTTGAAGTATTTCTGTCCGAAACCGGAACCCTGCTGAAACAGAAAGCCTGTGAAATCCCACGAAAAATCCAGGAGAAACTTAACCTTACAGAGAATGACCTGGCAGAACTGAAAGAAACCGTTCAAAAAATATTAAACAAAATAGAAAATAAATGAAAACCTTATATACAACTAAAGTAACAGCAACAGGCGGCAGAAACGGCCATGTAAAAAGTGAAAACGGAGTTTTAGACCTTGAAGTAAGAATGCCGAAAGGATTAGGCGGCGCCAATGATGATTTCACCAACCCTGAAATGCTCTTCGCCGCAGGATATTCTGCCTGCTTTGACAGTGCATTGAACCTGGTCATCAGTAAATCTAAAATTAAAACCGGAGAAACTTCAGTTGCTGCAAAAGTAAGCATCGGGCAGAATGAAGACGGTGGTTTTGGCCTGGCTGCAGAACTGGACGTGAATATTCCGGGAGTTTCCATCGAAGACGCACAGGAATTGACAGAAAAAGCCCATCAGATCTGCCCGTATTCCAATGCGACGAGAAATAATATTGAAGTGAAGCTTTCGGTAACGAACAACTAAGATTTTTTCTCTTAAAATCATATAAATCTGTTTCTTTTAGAAGCAGATTTTTTTGTTAAAATAAAGTATGATTTACGCTGTTATTAACCGGAAGTTTTTAAAGCGTATACGAAAGTACAGATAAAATGTTTCATGTGTACAGATCAAAAAATATTAATTGACAGGTATAATTTCATATTTTTGATACTGAAAAATTAAAATATAAGCATCATGAAACAACTCTTCAGCCTGATTTTACTGTTTAGCATCCTGTTTTCATATGGGCAGAACTATCCCTTTGCCACAGCATTTGCCGGCGGAAAAGTTATCCTTAAAGATTCATCTGAACTGGACGGACAAATAAAATGGTATCCGAGCCAGAATGATAAATTAAGTTTCAGAACTGATGAAAACAAAAAACCTGTTAAATATACGCCTGATGAGATCGCAGGTTTTTCTTCTGAGGATCTGAAGTTTGTTCCTTTGCATCATTTTACAGCCTTTGCAGACAATTACGCGTTAATAGGCACTCCTACAAAAATCGAAAGCACGTTCGGACAGGTGATTTCAGAAGGAAAATTCAATATTTATCTCACTTCAATACGGGGATATAATGCAGTAGCAAGAACGGCAGAAGATTACCTGAATTTTGTATTCCAGGATTCTGCCGATCCTGAAAAGAAACTATATGCTTATCCGTATCTGATCAGAATGAAGGATAAGAAATATGAAAAAGCAAAAGAAAACCTGTACATACTTTTTAAGGATTACCCTGAAATTACCGAAATGATAAAGCAATTTAAAAAAGAAGGGAGTTTTTTGAAAATTATTGAAATGATTGAGAATATCGATAAAAATAAATCTTAGGTTTATTATCATTTCAGAGAATCACTCCTCTTATAGGCATCCACTTTAATATATTCACTGCTTCCCTCCTTTTCTTTTTTATCTGAAATCAGAATACCGTACAGATGGTCAATTTCATGCTGGAAAATAACGGCTGTAAACCCTTCCACAATTTCAGCGTGCTTCTGCCCTTTCAGATCAGTATATTCGAGCTGAATCACCTGGCTGCGGTAAAACAGGTCTCTGAAATCGGGAATTGACAGGTCTCCTTCCGGACCGAGGTTCTGCAGTTCAGACTTCCAGATAATCACAGGGTTGATGAAATATTCCAAAGGCTCTCCTTCTTTATCAAAACGCTGGACCCAGATGACTTTTCGGTTGATTCCGACCTGTGGCGCGGCAATCCCCACACCGCCGTCTGTTGAAAGAAGGGATTCTTTCATTCTGTTCACCAGTATCTCCGTATGCTTATCAAGCGGATCAATATCCTGTGAAAGACTTAACAACGTCTGATGCTGATGTGCTTCGGTGGTCTGATAAACAGGCAGTGCCGATGTTATATCACCCTGATTAATTAAAGAAATTTCAGCTGAAGTCAGTTTTTGGGCATTAATGAAACCGATAAAAAACAGGAAGAGTAAGGAAAGTTTTTTCATTTGTTAAAATCTCAATCAAAGATAAAAGATGTTTTTATGTTTTTGGCTAAATCAATTTAAATTATTTCCATTAAAAACGGGCCGGAGCTCGTTCCTAAGAATATATTCTTTATCTGTCTTCTTCTGCTGGTAAGCAAGCTGCGCCTGTTTTTAAATCTAATTATCAGTGGAAAGAGTTTTAATACGTCTTCGTCATATCAGCCGGGATTACCAGATTAAAATCGGTTGGCTTATACTCTTTCTCCGGGATTTTCAGTTCAGGATCTTCCGACTCGAAAACAGAAATCACCGCCATCTTCAGGGTTGGGTTTTTCTGCCTGATATACCAGTAAATGCCGCCGAATTCTTTGCTGTGGTAGTTTCCGTTGTAGTGGATAAAGGTCTTGCCGGACTGAAAATTTTTCAGAATAGATTCTGCCATAGTAGCATCTTTGATTGCCTGTGCAGCGATAAAATTCATTGTTTTGGTCCCATCGGCATGATCGCCCATCATGGCTTTCATTTCAGGATAACCGGGGGTTTCCAATGTTACTTGTACCGGCAGCTGAGCCATATAGGACTTGTCTTTTTCAGGAAGGCTATTGAGGGATTGCAATCCTTCTTTTGCCGTCTGGGAAGCATATCTTCTCGGGACATTGGTCGCGATAAAATTTAGTTTTTTAGCTTTGGCGAAATCTACCAACGGCTTGTAATCGGTTGAAAAATTATTCCATAAGCGTGCTGAATCCTTCAGCTTTTTGGTGTCAAAATTCCCGTTGAGGTATTGGTTTAACTGTGGCTGATTGTCCCTTTCGAACATTTCTGCTCCTAAAATTAGCTGTCCGTTTTTCTTCTGATACAGACCTTCCGTAATTTTCAGCTGAAGCCAGTGGTTGATAGAGCTGTTGTGGTTTTCACCGAAGAAGACCACATCATAATCTGCCAGTTCGCTGATGAGTTTATCCGTTTTAATTTCCTTCCCTTTCCCGGTATAAAACTGATAGGCTTTGAAATCCTGCGCATGTAATGAACAGAAAGCAACAAACAGTATTGTTATTAAAATATTCTTCATTTTATTTTATCTTTTAGTTTAACCGTAATTTTTTCATTCAGAATGACTTCACAGGTAATCAATAAAGATGATCCCGACCTCAAAATTAAATAAAAAAGCCGCCCTGTAAAAACAAAACGGCCTTAATAAAAAAACGATCTAACTATTATTTTTCCAACCCGGCTACCAGGTCTTTCCATTCCTGCAGCTCAGGGATTCCCGGTTTTCTTTTTCCGAAGAACTGAACGATGAAGTCGCCTTCGTTATTAAATACTTCAATAGCGGTTACCTCTCCGTCTTCAGTCGGTTTTTTCACGATCCATGCTTCAGCAATTTTTGTTACATCCAGGTGTAAGTTGAAATCCGGGTCCATTACGTTGAACCACTGCTGATGCCAAAGTGTCTTCTTCACATTTCCCGTGTGGATCTGGATAATCCCTCTGTTTCCTACAAAAATCATGATCGGAAGCTCTTTTTCAGAAGCATCTTCCAATACGTTCACCACTTTTGAATTGTCAATCTTTTTGGCAAAACCTTCGGGAGCAAGCCTTAAAGCCTGTGTTCTGCTCACCCCGAATTTCCTGGTCATCATGAAAAAGTCGTGGGTATCTTTTAAAGAAGTCCATGCCTGCTGGAATCCTTCAACATCAATCTCAGCATCTGCTTTTTCAGGCGCTTTAGGAGCTACCGTTTCAAATTCGAAAGCTTGGTTCTGGTCTTCTGCCCTGAATTTCTCCACAGCTGCATCGAAAGCCGCTTCATTACTGTCCTTTGTGAGATAAATCTTGTGCAGGGCCAGTCCGTCTTTCCCAAAGAACTGAAGGCTTTTCTTATCACCTTCTGCCACGGCGAAAACAAATTTCCAGTGGTTCAGGAAAATTCTCAGGTCAATATCTTCCCCTACGAAAAGCTGTGCATGCGGGCTGCTGAAATCACCGTTCCGGTAGATCCCTTTCCTTTCATGAACACACTCGTCATTACGGGTAAGCGCCATTACTTTTCCCAACTGTTCTGCTTCCGTTAAAATATCCTGAAATTCCGGTCTGAGTACCGTTACGCCTTCGCCAATGCTTGTGGCCAGTAATTCTGCCTCGCTTACGCCAAGTTCTGCCGCTGCATTCCTGATTCTCATATGCGGGTTTTCAGCTTTAAGAGCTTCCCATTTTTCTTTTAATTCATTTACTAATGTGCTCATTATTTTATTTTTTTATGGTTAGAATTGTATAATTTCTTGTTATGGTTTCGTTTCCTGTTTTGCTTTTCACCTGTTCTTCCTTTTCAGAGATTTTCATTCTCTTAAATTGGCTCCGGGATACCGTTTCCTCCATTTCAGAGGTTGTATAAAGGGTAAAATCAAACTGAGTAAAAGGCAGTTTTTCCATGAATCCTCTCTGCCCGAAAGTCAGGACAAAAGTTCCGTTGTCTTTCAGCACCCTGTACACTTCGTTCAGATACTGTACGGGCTCGCTCCAGAAATACACGGTGTTCACCGTAAATATTTTGTCGAAAGTCTTATCCGTAAAAGGCAGCTTCCTGCCTTCATACCATACAAAATCCACCTGATCTTCATATTCCCTGTTTAATCTTCCGGCTTCATGATGCATGGTTTCGGAAATATCAATCCCTGTATATCTTAAATTTGCGGCTTTTTTTATGATGTGTTTAACATGCGCTGCATTACCGTGGCCAATTTCCAGGATTGCTTCGTTGTCTTCTATCAAAAGCGCGTTAATACTTTCAATGGTCATCCCGATATTGGTCTCATGCATCATCGCTGCGATTTCAATTCCTTTTTCACCCTGTGGATCGGCTAAATGCTGTGCCAGTTTTTTTAAATCTTCTTTATCCATTTTATCCAAAAATAATCATCGGGTTATGAGTAATCGGGTGCTCGCAGATGGTGCATGGAAAATTATAGGCACTGCTGATATTTTCAGCGGTGAATACTTCTTCCGGCGTCCCGAAGGCGGCAACTTTTCCTGATTTCATTAATAAAATTTTATCTGCGTACTGTGCGGCTAAGTTCAGGTCATGAAGCACCACAATGGCAGAATTGGCTTTTTTGGTAAACTTCCTGATGATTTCCAGTGCTTTGTACTGGTGTTTTACATCCAGGTTGTTCAGGGGTTCATCCAGAAAAAGAAGTTTGTGGTCAATTCCGTTCTGCAGCTGGGCCAGAACCCTGGACAGGTGTACCCGCTGTTTTTCTCCGCCCGACAGCGTGTTGTATTCTCTTTCTTTTAAATGGAAAACATCTGTTTCGTACATCATGTTGTTCATGGCTTCGTGATCTTCCTGCCTCGGCTGCGCCTCAAAATACGGATAACGCCCCATCATCACGACATCTTTTACTTCCAGCGGAATATCATTGCTGTTGTGCTGGGAAAATTTTGCCTTGTGTTTAGACAGTTCCCTGACTTCCCAGTCGTTGATGTTTTTATTTTTAAACAGAATTTTCTGATCTGATTTTACCTCATTGGCAAGAATGCTCAGCAGGCTGGATTTTCCGGCTCCGTTCGGTCCTACAATGGCTAAAAACTCACCGTATTCCAGTGAAACGTCAATTCCGTCCAGGATATGGAATTCTTTATGCCGGTAACTGATCTGATGGGCCCTGATCATGCCAGTGATTTTTTGGATTTAACTAATATTGCTATAAAAATCGGTCCTCCCATTAATGCCGTCAGGATCCCGATCGGCAGTTCTGAAGGCTGTACAATGCTTCTGCTGAATGTATCTGCCGTCAACAGTAAAATGCTTCCGCAGACTGCCGACAGAGGCAGGATGAATGCATAGTTTGATTTAAAAAGAAGCCTTAAAATGTACGGTACGATAAGTCCCACAAAACCGATGGTTCCTGAAAATGCAACGCAGGTCCCGATCATCAGGGCAGTCATAATAATGATCTGCTTTTTTAACTTTTCTACATTGATCCCCAGATGCTGTGCATCTTTTTCGCCCAGCATCATGGCATTCAGCGCTTTTCCTTTTGGCAGCAGCATGCTGTATGAAATCACCAGAACAATGGCCAGGATAATGTTTTTCGTCCAGGTTGCCGCTGCAAGGCTTCCTAAATTCCAGAACGTTAAGTCTCTCAACTGTTCGTCTTTTGAAATATAGATCAGGAATCCTGTAATTGAAAATCCGATGGCCGTAATGGCAACACCCGTCAGCAACATCATCACTACATTGGTTTTTCCGCCGCTTGTGGAAATCCTGTACACCAGAAGCATGGATAGAAGGGAACCGATAAATGCCGAAATCCCCACCAGTGAAAACTGTACGGCTTCGGGAAGGTACTGCTGAAAATGCCCGCCTAAAACAATGGCAATTGCTGCAAGCAGTGTGGCTCCCGAAGTAAGCCCTATCAGGTCTCCCGTTGCCAGGGGATTTTTAAATAACCCCTGCAGGCTGGTCCCTGAAACGGCGAGCATGCTCCCGATCAGGACCGCCATGATAATCCTGGCCGCCCGCACATCCCAGACTACATATTTATCACTTAATGACAGATCCGGATCCTGCTGTATCAGTTTTCCCAATACATCAAAAGCAGATTTCCCGCCGAAGTCATAAACCCCGGTATTCAGTGACCATACTGCCAGCAAGACAAGCAGCAGGACACTTATGATCATATAAAAATATAATTTACTTGGTGTTTTCAATTAAAAGCTTGTTTAATCCTACAGCAGCTTCTCCCAGTCTTGGCCCGAAACCGGAAACCAAGCCTCCGTCCATAGCAATGATTTTCCTGTTTTTACCGGCATTGATTTGCGAAACACCCGGCATTTTCAGTGCACCCTCGTTTCCGCCCGCTCCTTCAAGCCCGCTGGTGAAGAAGAACAGGACATCCGGATTTGCTTTTACGACTGCTTCCGGGGTTAACGGTTTGAAATCTTCAAAATCATTCACGGCATTTTCACCGCCGGCCAGTTCAATTAATGAAGCCATCGGCGTATTTTTACCTGATACCATCAGCATCGGCCCTCTGGCGTAGATAAACAGCACTTTCGGTTTTTTAGCAATCGGCTGAACCTGTTTTAAATCGGCATCAATTTTATCATTAAGTTTCTGGTACTCTGTATTCCCGACTGCCTTGGCTACGTCAGCAATTAATTTTTTAGTCCCGTCAACGGTAAATTCCTGCTTGAAGACTTCAGTTTTGATGCCTGAAGATTTGATTTTCCCCATCAGTTCAGGGTTAATGTCTTTATCAGAAGCTAAAATCAGCGTCGGGCTCACCGCCATGATCGGCTCAATGGTCATAGATCTCACATGCCCCAGGTCTTTCGCCGTTGCTTTCAGAGATCCCGGATAGGTACTGGTAACATCGGTTCCCACAATTTCCTTCTCATGGCCTAAAGCAGCTACGATTTCCGTAATCCCGCCGTTAAGCGTTACGATTTTATTGCTCGATTTCGGGGTTTCCGAACTGATTTCCGTATTGGTTCCGGTCTTGGCATTTTGTTCTTTTTTACAAGAGTACACGGCAGCCAGCACAGAAACGGCAAGAATTATTTTCTTCATGATCTACTTTTATTTGATTTATTTATAAGGGTTGGAATTCAAAGTTCGGATAACCGCGTACCCCATCTTTGGTCATGGCGTTAAACCTTATCTTATAATAAAAGCCTTCAGCATCCTTAAGAACAAAAAATCTGTCGCTGTAAGTTTGAGGGCCGTTTACTCCTGTAGTTGTCCGCCATTTATCGCCCAAAGCTCTATGGTCATTAAAAATAAATCTGGATGATTCGATATCACTTAATTTAAAATCTCCATAAACCTGGTCTAGTGTTTTTCCGGCAGGAATATCAATCTGATAAGCTCCTACTCCGCTGATCATATTGGTAATAATAAAATCTGCATAGAAATAGCTTCCCGCACTTTGTTGCGGAGCAGTAAATACCTCATTGGTAAATGTTGTAAATGCAATATCCCAATTGTCTTTTTGAGGCTGAATCTGAGCTGGCTGGCCTTTTTCAAGACTGAAAAAATTAAAGTTATAGTCAGTATTCTTAGTAATTATCTGTTCCTGATATTGATTATCATTCAAATTGGCATATCTTAAACGGTATCCGTTACCGGATCTTAGGATCTGAATTTTTTTCCATCCTCTTGAATCTCCTGTCAATGATACGGACCCATTAGCCGCCGTAGCTGTAGATAATGCTTTTCCCATATTTACCAAGTAGACTGCATTATCAATGTCATCTGCTTTTATTTCCGTAATTCCTGTAGTCTGGGTTAAAAAATTACCATCAGGATTATCAATATATGCAAGATTGCTAGCCGTAAATGTACCCACCTGCACAGCAGCCATCAATCCTGATACATCAACAGATTTTACAGCATTGATATTTGTGACATTTGGTATTTTTGCTACAGCCATTGCTATGGATCCGTTGATAACCACACGAAACTCATCACCGTTATAAAATGCTAAATCCCAATCGGTTCTCTGATTAGTCTTTTGTCTGGGTTCTTTAGTCACAGGATCGATATCACTTAAATCAATCCACACCTGATTGGGCTGATTAGCCCCTCCCACCATTGGTTTTGATGTTGCACCGGTCATCGAAGGTACGGATACTGGTTCTTCATCTGCTGAAAAACAAGATTGTACAGCAATGATAAGAAGTAGAGATAATATTTTTAAATGTTTCATATTGTTTATTAAAATTGATACATTAATCTTGCAAAATAGCTTCTGCCATAATATAAGTTGAGACGGTCTGTTGCTGCATTATGCCCTGTTGCCGTATTGTTAGTACTGTTGATAGTAGTTACATCAAATATATTTTTAACCCCCAATGAAAGTTCCAGACGGTCTTTCCAGAATGGCTGGCTTACAATGAAGTCCATTATATGGAAACCGTCTGTTTTTGCCAGACGGAAAGCCTCATTTTCAATTATATATATCCTTGCCGGTCCTGTATATTTATAATATAGATTGAATGCCGTACGGGATCCTGTTATCTTATAGCCTGCATTTGCTCCTGCCTGAAAATTATACTGAAAATCCTCCGGAGTTCTAACATCCATTTCCTGCTTGGAAACAGAAATCCCATTTAAGGATGTTCTTACACCAATTGAAAACTGATCTTTCATCACATTTGCATTTGCTCCGAATAATAGACTTCTGTAATTATCCAGATTCATATATTTATAGGTAGAAGGACGTACAATCATTACATTTTCAATCTTATCACTCAAGTCTACATATAGAGCTTCAAGGTTATAATTGAATTTCCATCCGTTGCCTAATGAAAATCCCTGATCCCAGAAAAGTCCTGCAGAATACCCGGTTTCAGGCTTAAGATCAGGATTGCCCTGTATATCGTGGTTTACATTTACAAAATAAGTAAACAATTCATCATAGGTGGGATAACGGTTTGCTGTACCGAAAACACCTCTAATATTGGAGTTCTCAGAAGTCTTATATCTTGCAGAAAGTGAATAGTTAAACTGATTATCGAATCTGTTGCTTACGGAAAGCCTTGTCCCGGGCCTAAGAGAGAACTTATCTGAAATATTCCATTCCGCAGAAAGGAAAGTACCGTAAGTGAAAATTTTCCTTGAGATGTTGTTTCCGTTAAATTCACCCGCTATCAGAGCTGCATAACCGTCTGTATGATCAAGCTCATAACCCAGCTGAAAATCAAATTTTTTACTGTCTAAAAAGTTACTGAACATACCTCTGGAATATATCACATCTGTCTTATAATAGGACTGCTCATTATAATTCGGGTCTTTTACCCTGTTGGGAATATCATAATTATAATCGTAAAATTCCCGGTTCTGGTTCTGATAGGAAAAATCTCCCATATAGCGGATTTGTCCTAATTGGGTTTGAATATTAAACTGGTGAATCCAGCGTTCAGTATTATAATTCCTGTCAAGACTCTTATAAACCACTCCGCCCATACCATCGTTTAAAGGAATCCTGTCAACTTTCGGATTATAATAATTGAATGTTTCGTTCAAATAAGAGGCTTTGTAGAAGAATGACGTTTTATTTTTAGCATATTTTATCAGCGCGTTGGCTTCATACTGATCTTTAGGATTCCATTCATAGCCCCGTAAATTATTCTGCTGAAAATATTTATACCCTTCTTTGGTACCCTCATAACCCATGAACTGATTATGGTTGAAACTAATATTGGTAAACCAGTTGTCATTAAAATTATAGGCTGCATTAAGGTTCTGAATGTGTCTTCCTTGTCCTTTTTTTCTAAGATTGTATTTGTCCCGTACCGTTTCTTCCTGTAAGCTTGTCCTTATGCTTAATTTTTTGGAACTGCTTTTTTTAGTAATGATATTGATCACTCCAGCTAAAGCACCGTTCCCGTATTCCACTCCCATACTGCCTTTTACAATTTCAATCCTTTCAATATTTGTCAGGCTGAGTTTCGTAAGATCAATATTGCTTCCTAATCCGGTATCTCCTACTACAGGAATATTATCGATCAGGATTTTAACATACTGGCCTCCCAGTCCCAAAATATTAGCCGTTGAATTTCCTGAATTGGTATCAGGTGTAATCTGTATATTTAAAGATTGATTCAATACTTCAGCAACATTCGTTACGGCCATATTTTTAATCTGCTGTGCATCTATGACTTCAACCTTATAAATGGACTTATTTATAGACTGCTGTGTAAATTGCCCGGTAAGAACAACCTCTTCTATTTTACTCTGATTAAGAGAATCTTTATCCTGTGCATTTATCCATAAAACAACGGATAATGACAGGATGGAGAGCACTTTCTTCTTCATAGATGCAAAAAATTTCGACAAATATAATGTTTTATTTAGAACAATTAAAAATAATTAATTAATTTTGTAGAATAATTCTAAATAAAAATAACGTTATGAAATTAAGACTACTTTTAGGAACTTTACTGTTAACAGCCATGTCAGCACATGCACAAATGGAATCTATCAATGAAAATTTTGAGTCTTTCAATGCCGGCGCCAATAATCCATTACCTCAAAATGGGTGGACCAGTGTCCTCGCCGGACAACGGATGTATCCGGATGCTGCAAATGGCAACAAATACTTACAGGCTTATACATTTTTTACACCTAATGTTCCTTTCTACGCTATTACTCCACAGATTACTGCTCCAACAGGTACTAAGACTTTATCCTTTAAGGTAGCACAGACAACAGGTTCAGGCGGATCAGGTTCAGTACAGGTAGGACTTGTTTCCAGCAATACCGATATGTCAACATTTACTCCGATCGGTACAGCGGTTACGGTTTCTTCTGTTGCACCACAGACTTTAACCTATACAATACCTGCGTCTACATTCCAGTATATTGCTTTCAGATTCATAGGAAGTGTTGCACACGCTGCGATTCTTATTGATGATGTTGTATATTCAGCTTCCCCCAGCCTTGCTGTTATCGACGCATCAAAAACAAAAGATAACGCTCAGTTTGCCGTAAATGCTGAAAATACAGCCTTAGAATTTATAGCCAAGAAAGATCCTAAGAATATTCAGGTTTATGCAGCCGGAGGTCAGAAAGTGGCCGAAGGCAAGCTTTCCGGAAGATCTTTTGATATCAGCACGCTTCAGACCGGTGTCTATTATATCCTTATCGAAAATGCTGAAGGTTCGGTAATAAAATCAAAATTCATTAAGAAATAATTGATCAGCACACATATTGTTGGCCGGCTTGTGATTTTCATAAGTCGGCTTTTTTTATCAAGAAAGACAACAATATCATTTACATTTTATCTGTAAAAAAATCAAACACGATAAAAATCATGTTTTTATTTAGAACAATTAAAAATAATTATATAGTTTTGTAGAATAATTCTAAATAACAATAATATTATACCCTATGAGAACAAAATTACTTTTAGCAGCCCTGTTTGCTGTCGGTATCCAACAGACTGCTTTGGCACAGGTTGACGCAAACGGCTACACCACTGTAAATATGACGATGGGCGCCAACTATCAGAACCGTGTGTTTTTTGATTTAAGTGCGAATAATACGGTCTCTCAGCCTGCCAACAGCTGGGATATTGCATTTTACAGGAATTCATCCATGAATTTCGGAACGAGAATCAATGACGCGCAGAACATAGAGGTATATCAGGCATCCAATAACCCGAATGACTGGAATGCCATTACGTCCAACAGTATTTCCGCCTACGGAGCTCCACTGTATAACCTTGACAATACAGCAACGATTCAGCAGGGTGCTTTTGAACAGGGAACCGCTGCTTACGGATGGGGAGAATACAATCCCGGAAACCACCATGTGGAAGGAAAAGTAATCTTCATTTTAAAATATGCTTCCGGAACTTACTATAAATTCATGATTGATGATTATTTCGGAGGCTATACTTTCAAATATGCCAAATGGAATGCCGCCAACAGTTCATGGGATGCCACGGTTTTCAAAACGATTGCCAACGGAAGCGATGATGCATATTTCAATTATTTTTCTTTTGCAACAGGTGATAAAGTAACCAATGCAGAGCCTGCCAAAGCCAACTGGGACCTTATGTTCACCCGGTACTGGACTGATTATTCGTATATTAATCCGGGTACGGGACAGCCCGCAACAATGAAGTACAGAATGGCAGGTGTGATCCAGAATACCAATATTACGGTAGCCAAAGTACAGCCCGAAACACAGGCAACAGCCACCTCAACGCTTCCTGCTTCTTCGGCATTTTCAAATAATATTACGGCTGTGGGACATAGCTGGAAACCTACGACCGGCATCTACAATGATGTAGTGTATTACATTAAGCAGGGTTCTGAGTACTACAGGATGTATTTCATTTCCAACGAAGGAAGCGGTACGGGAAATATGTACTTCAAGTATAAAAATATAACATCTTTCTTAGGCACCTATGATATAGCAGTCGGTAAGAAAGCATCATTCGGGATTTATCCGAATCCTGCAACGGCCGGTCAAAATGTGACAGTTTTGTTTGACAGTAAGGAAAAGCAGAACAGCAAAGGCAATGTAGAGGTGTATGACCTTTCCGGGAAAAAATTATATGCTGAAGAACTGACCAATCAGGCCGGTTTCTATAAACAGGATCTCAATATATCCCATCTTGCTTCAGGAACTTACCTGGTAAAAATCACTTTCGGCGGCCAGACAGAGACTAAAAAACTGATTGTGAAATAAAATCTGAACTTTAATACTTTCTATTTTTTCTATAAAGGCTGTTCACTAAGGTGGACAGCCTTTTTACTTTTTCTCCGGAACCACAAACGAAACTTTCCGCTTATCGGTTCCTGATCTATTTCTGCTATAAAATTTTAGACCCTTTATAAACCTGTGTGGAGCTTTCCAGTATTTTGGAAACATCCCTGCGGAAATCCAGCAGATGGTCCTGTCCGTTGTGGCGGTTCAGGTGCTCTTCGGTTTCCCACAGCTCCACCATAAAAAAAGTTCCCTTGGTCACTTTGTCTTCAATCAGGTCATATTGCAGACACCCTTCTTCTTTACGGGTTTCCCTTACCAAAGGCTGAAAAAGTTCCACCGCTTCCATCAGATAATTTTCATTAATCCTGAACAACGCGACAACATGTACGTTCATATTATTTTTTTAAGGATGTAAATGTAGAATATTTTCAAAACCAAAAATCTATTTCATCCCTGTATTTTTACAATAGACCGTAAATTAGATATTAAAGTACAGATTTATAAATCGTTATCGAGCTCATTACAATCACAAGAGTCCCGATTAAAATAAACATTCCCTTTACAGGAAGCTTTGCCGTGAGCATGGCAGAAAACGGTGCGGTAACAATGCCGCCGAGCAGCAGTCCAAGGATGATATTCCAGTGCTGGATTCCCAGCGTAAACATAAAGGTAACAGCGGCCGTGAAAGTTAAAATAAATTTGGCCACCGTAGAACTGCCGACGGCAAATCGCGGGGTAAAGGAATTTTTAATCAATGTTCCGGTCACCAGCGGACCCCATCCGCCTCCGGCAAAAGAATCGATAAAACCTCCGATCACCCCCAGCCTCGTCAGGTTGGTTTTCTTCTTCAGTTTTTTATCCTGCATCGTCTTAAATGCATTGGAAAGAATCTGAATGCCTAAGTATAAGGTATAAAAGGAAATGAGCGTTTTGGTTATTTTAGAATAATATTCCCCGAGATAGGTTAAAGACACTGCCCCGATTACTGCGCCGATTACGGCCGGTATTGCCAGCCTTTTCACCAGGCTCTTACTTACATTTTTTAATCTGATGTGGCTCAGGCTCCCCGCAGCTGTGGTAAAACTCTCTGCCGAATGGATGCTTGCGCTTACGGCATGCGGCGGAATATTCAGGAATAAAAGTGTTGTGGTGCAGATTACTCCGTAGCCCATCCCCATAGAACCTGCTACAACTTCAGCCAGTACCCCTACCAGCAGCATCCAGTAGAAAATATGGTTGTCCTTTGCCAGAACGGTGAACAGCTCATCCAGATACCCGAGCTGATACATGGATAAAACAACAATCAGCAATACCGCTGCCGTAATAAAAAACAGATTTAGCCTGAACTGAACTTTTTTAGAAATCACCATTGCGGTCTTATGTTATTTGAGGTTTTAAAAACAGCATGAAATTATACTGATCTTATAAATGAATATTAGTTTTGAGATCCTTTCCGGAGTTCTTAAGTATATAATGGATCCGGATTACAAAATCATGACTGCTCCTACAGTGGAATGGCTGGTCTCATCAATCAGAACCGCATTCCCCGTATTTTTATGGTCTTCAAAACGGTCAAAAACCAATGGAGAAGCTGTTTTAAGACGGATTTTCACCACTTCATTAAGTCCGATACTGTCTGAAACCGGGATCTTTTCCAGTGTATTGACATCAATTTTATATTCTATCTGCTTCACAACGGCTTTTAAGACCCTGCTTTTATGCTGGATAAAATATTTATTTCCTTCATTCAGGTTTTTGGTATCCAGCCAGCAGACCACAGCTTCAATTTCATTTTCAACCTTCGGAAGGCTTCCGGACTGTACTAAAAAATCGCCCCGGCTGATGTCAATATCATCTTCGGTGTGTAAAACGGCGGGCTGTCCGGCAAATACAGATTCTACTTCATGGCCTCCGGTTTCAATCTTTGAAATCCGGGTCTGGATATTTTGGGGAAGAACCGCAATAGTATCGCCTCTCCGGTAAATCCCTGAGATTACTTCTCCTGCATAACCTCTGTAATCATGCAGCTCATCAGTCTGCGGACGGATAACATACTGCACCTGGAATCTCGGGCTTTCAAAATCACGGCCTTCATGGATGTTGACATTTTCAAGAAAATCCAGCAGCACCTCACCTTTGTACCAAGGCATATTGCCCGACCTTTCCACAATGTGGTCACCGTGAAATGCCGAAATCGGGAAATAGCTGATCTGTTCCAGCCCCAGTTTCTTAGCTACCAGATCATACTGGGCCTTTATATCATTAAAAATCTCCTCAGAATAGTCTACCAGATCCATTTTATTCACCGCTACCACTATATGGGGAATCCGCAGTAAAGAAGCGATAATTGAATGCCTCCGGGTCTGCTCGATTACGCCCTGTCTTGCATCAATCAGGATGACCATCAGCTGTGAATTGGAAGCTCCGGTAACCATATTCCGGGTATACTGGATATGCCCCGGCGCATCAGCAATAATAAACTTCCTTCTCGGGGTGGAAAAATACCGGTAGGCAACATCAATGGTAATCCCCTGCTCACGCTCAGCCCGCAGCCCATCCGTTACAATGGCAAGGTCTATCCCGTTTTCATTCCTGTTTTTAGACTGTTTCTCCAGGGTTTCAAGCTGGTCGATCAATATATTTTTACTGTCATACAGAAGCCTTCCGATCAGGGTACTTTTTCCGTCGTCTACGCTTCCCGCAGTGATAAATCTTAATATGTCCATGTTTGTTTATTAATAATGAATAATTGGTAATGAGTATTTTTAAACCGCCTGTATTTTTCATCTTGAGCAAATGCAGTAAGTTTCGTATTACTTATTACCCATTGCCGATTACTTATTCCTTTAAAAATATCCTCCTTTTTTCCGGTCTTCCATGGCAGCTTCCGTTACCTTATCATCAATCCGGGTTTCCCCTCTTTCTGAAATCCTCGACGCTGTAATCTCGCTGACCACGTCATCCAATGTTGCCGCCGCACTTTCTACGGCAGCCGTGCAGGTCATGTCTCCGACCGTTCTGTACCGGACTTTTTTATTCATAACGGTATCATGCTCATCAATACGAATAAAATCTGAAACCGCAATCAGCTGGCCTTCAAATTCAATCACATCACGATCATGCGAAAAATAGATCGGAGGCAGTTGAATATTTTCCTTTTTGATATAATTCCACACATCAAGCTCTGTCCAGTTGGAAATCGGGAACACCCGCACATTTTCCCCTTTGCTGATTCTTCCGTTGTAGATATTCCAGAGTTCGGGGCGCTGCAGTTTCGGATCCCACTGCCCGAATTCGTCACGGACAGAGAAAAAACGCTCCTTAGCCCTTGCCTTTTCCTCATCCCTCCTCGCTCCGCCGATGCAGGCATCAAACCGGAATTCTTCAATCGTATCTAACAGGGTATGGGTCTGCAGCCAGTTTCTGGACGGAAATTTCCCTTTAGGCTCTGTCAGATTTCTGGCTTTGATGGTATCTTCCACTTTCCGTACAATCAGTTCCGCATTGATGTTTTCTGCTAAATAATCCCTGAAGGCAAGTGCTTCCGGAAAATTATGTCCTGTATCAATATGCACCAAAGGAAACGGGATTTTCATGGGTGAAAAGGCTTTGATGGCCAGATGAACCAGGGTTATGGAGTCTTTTCCGCCGCTGAAGAGCAGGGCCGGCTTTTCAAACTGTGCCGCCACCTCACGCATCATATAAATACTTTCTGCTTCCAGCTGATCCAGATAGTCTAGTTTATGGGTAATCATTATTTGAAATTTTAGAATTAATGGGTATGCAGTCCGCATTCTTTATGTGAATTTTCCCACCACCAGCGTCCGGCACGGGGATTTTCACCTTCGGTAACCGCTCTGGTACAGGGCTGGCATCCTACACTGATGAAACCTTCTTTATGCAGAGGCAATTCCTGTACATTGTGCTGTTTCAGGTAATCCAGAACCTCCTGATAGCTCCAGTGCAGCAGAGGATTGTATTTATACAGCTGACGTTCTTCATCCCATTCAATAACCGGCATACGCTCACGGTTCTCCGACTGTTCAGAACGCAGGCCTGTGATCCATATACCGGCGCGGGCAAGTGCTCTGTTTAAAGGTTTAACCTTCCGGATAAAACAACACTGCTTCCTGTTTTCTACAGATTGATAGAATGCGTTGATGCCTTTCTCATTAACATAGGTTTCCACATCTGAAGCATCAGGGAAATAAACTTCTGTTTTTACTTTATATCTTGAATTGTTCTGGGCGAGTAACTGATAATGCTCGTTGAAGAGCCTTCCCGTATCCAATGTGAAGACCTTTACAGGCAGGGATGCCCTGAAAATCATATCGGTAATTACCTGATCTTCCTGACCGAGTGAAGTGGAAAAAACAGCGCCTTCCGGGAATCTTAACGATACAAATCTAAGCCCCTCCTCTGCAGGAAGCTGTTCCAATATGGCTGCATCTTCTTTTGAAATCATAATTTATTCATTTGAAGTGATGCAAATATCTGACAAAATAATTAGCCTACCAAATGAGTAGACTACTATTTAAGCGATATGGAAAACTAATCCACCAGGTCCATTAAATTTTTGCTTTCCAGGATACCGAGCGAGGCATCCCGTACCTCGATTAATACGTCATGCAGTCCGCAGTGATCTTCATTGCAGTCTTCGCATTTCTCGTAAAAATTAAGGCTTACACAGGGAAGCAGGGCAATTGGTCCGTTCACCAGCCGGATGATCCGTGCCAGCGTTACATTTTCAGGGTTTTGCTTTAACAGGTAACCGCCGCCTTTTCCCTTTTTACTATCCAGGATATCTGCTTTTTTAAGTTCAAGCAGGATATTTTCTAAAAACTTCAAAGGAACTTTCTTGCGGTCTGCAATTTCTGAAATAAGAACAGGGCCGTCATTTCTCTTTTCTACAAGGTATGACAGCGCTTTAAAAGCGTATTGGGATTTTTTAGACAGCATTTCAACAAAAATAAGAAAATTGTTTGAGATATGACAGCAGATTGATTATAAGATAAAAAATGCAGGGCTGAAGCAGTGGATGGAGAGATCAGTCCTTTTTTTTCAGCTAAATCACTATATTTGTTTTATGTTCAGTAAACAGGAAGCACAGCAGTTAAAAAAAGAATTTTGGACGGCTTTCGGAAAGTCTTTCCCGAGGAAATGGATTCTGTATGACACAAAAATCAAGGATATGTCATTCAAATTTTACGCAGATAATAAAAAAGCAGAGGTATCCCTGGATATCGAAATGAAAGACGAGGTTTTCCGGAATGCGTATTACGAGAAAATCTGGTCGCTGGAAGACATCCTGAAAGACTATATCGGGGAATTTCATAAAGATGAACATTTTACACTGGAAAACGGAAAAACCATCAGCAGGATCTGGGTGGAACAATACGGCGTTTCTATTTTCAACAAAAATACATGGCAGCAGACCTTTGAATTCTTCCTGGAAAAAATGGACGGTTTTGAAAGGTTTTATTATGAATATGAAGATTTTATAAAAGACGTTTAACTTACGGTTCATTCGATTTTTCAATAAAGAAATTTACTTTCACTGTTTATTTTTTAGAACCTGCTTTAAAATTATTCCGGCAGATTTTTGGTATGGATTTAAATCTGCTAAATCTAAACGTCAACCTAAAAGTTTCTGCAAAGCTTCAATACTAAAATTTAAACACAACAAATTATCACATTTTAAATACGGTTATCCGTCCGGGATTACGGATTGAAAAGAATGCAGTCATAGCCCTGCCTGAGCTGTTATTTCTATCCATAGCTGCCAACACTCCGTAAACAACAATCAAATTATTGCTATTCAAACACTTATGATTACGATCATAAGCCACCATATAATGAGTTATTATATTTGCCGAAATATAAATCCAGGTTAAAATAAATTTAATCAGATTAATTTATTAACAGCTGTAAAATCAGCAATTACTTAATTCTTGTATTATGATGAACCCTTCTACTATTTATAATCCCGGGAGATTGTTATCTCTGGTATTCCTGTTGCTGGCTTTCACTGCCAACGCGCAGGTGGGAATAGGAACAACAACACCGAACCCAAGTTCTGCTCTTGACATAGCCTCTACCTCCCGTGGGATGCTGACCCCGAGAATGAGCACAACCCAGCGGAACGCAATACTTTCGCCGGCAGACGGCCTGATGGTCTATGATACCACACTGAAACAGTTTTTCTACTATGTTGGCACCACCGCATCCTGGTCTCCCATAGCCAGCGGTGTAACAGCAAGGCTGAATTTTAAAAGAATACGGTCTACAGATGTCCTGGCTACGGTATTGGCTGCTGAGCTTGCTGCCGGAGGCGGATCCAGATATGTAATGAACTCCAATACTTTATATGAAATCAACGGGCAGATCAGTTTTGATTTCCCGATTGACATCAATAATTCCTACATCCATGGCCTGGATACCGAAAATGACATCATCACCCGTGCTTCCGGTAATATTTTCGAAGGGTCTACAGGCGGCAGCATCAGGAGTTTATCGCTGAGTGCTCCCGGCGGCAGTGTTTTTAACCTAAACGGTGCTTCCACCCAAAACCTGATTTTCAGAGACTGTATTGTTTCCAACTCCAATACCGTGGGTACTGTTTCGGGATTCGGACTGGTATTCACAAGCATTATCCAGTTTTCAGGCAACGCCAACGGTATTACCTATAATAATATCACGCAGTTGCTGCTGAGCAACATGGGCTGGTTTGGGAATAACACAGGAACGTATGAAAGATTAACGGGAACTTTTACTCTGGTTGAAAAACAGGGAGGCTTCAGTCAGGTAAACGGCTCGGCAATTGGTCTTGATGTTTCTGCTACAGGCCTTACCATTACGGGGGATGCCGTCCTGGAATCCGTTGTCTTTACAGGAACCAATACTGCGGGTTATGTAAGAGCTTACACTACAGGAACCTATCCCGGATATAATTTTAACAACAGCTGGACGGTAAGGGCTGCCGGAATCCCAACGGAAACAGATGCCAATGCAGTGGGTGATTTTGCGGTAGATTATGCAGTGGGAACAGGAATCGGGGTTAGTTTCAATACTGCCAACCCGAGTAATATTGTAAAAATCGGGACGGCGACTTCGGTTTCCACATCCTCCAATTTATTCCGTTTTTCAACGGACGGTGTGCCTAACAGGCTGAAATATCTGGGTAAAAAGAAAAGAATTTTCCAGATCTCAGGTTCTGTTTCATTCCAGGTTCCGGCTGCAGGAACGTACATCATTTATATTGCTAAAAACGGCACCGTACTGAACCAGTATAAAGTATACGGCCGTGGATCTGCTGTCAATGATATTGTTGTACTGCCTATCAACGGAACTACGGAACTTTTGAGTAATGATTATATTGAGATATTCGCACAGCGTTATTCAGGTTCTACCGGGGATATTATTGTTCCGAATATGACCATTACAGTAAAATAAAAAAACAAAGCTAAATTCCTACTTTATGAACTAAAAGACATAATCCAAAAAAATAATTGATCATAATACCATTCTTGCGAATGGTATTGTTGATTTCAGGAGACAGCTTAATTATATGGTTATCAATCAATAAAAAAAATCAGGCTTATGTACTACACAATATTACAATCGAATACTGAATCCGGTAAAATATTTACCAAATGGCAAATGATAAAAAGCCGGGTTTACTTATCTTGCGTTCATGAAAGAACTGTTTGATTTCATTTTAAGATTCGGGAACCTCAACCCGCAGCAGATGGATTTTATTGCCGCCAAAGCTACGATACTTGATCTTCCAAAGGAAGCATATTTCTCTGAAGCCGGGAAAATTGCGCGCCAGGTAGGCTTTAATATAGACGGCATCCTGCGTGTCTGCTATTACAACAATAAAAGTGAAGAAATCACCAAATATTTTATTGAAGAAAACAATCTGGTGGTAGACCTGGAAAGCTTCGATAACGGAATCTGTTCTACAGCCTATGTCCAGGCAGTTACCGATTGCAGGATGATTGTTTTTCAGAAGAAAGACTGGCAGGAGCTCTTACAGACGATCGTCGGTTTTGATGCCATTGTCCATAAAATTATTTCAAGGGCACTGATGCAGAAAGTAGAGAGAAGAAGCCCGCTTGTTTCGGAAGATGCCACCACGAGATACCTGAAATTCCTGGAGGTCTACCCTACTGCGGTCAACCGTATCCCGCTTTCCTATGTTGCTTCTTATCTGGGAGTAACACAGTCTTCTTTGAGCAGAATCAGGAAGAATATTAAATAGATTGATAGATTTTAGATCTTAGATTTCAGACTTCAGATTTAAAATTATGTTGACTTAAATTCTGTTTAAATCCATAATTTAACCTGTCTTTACTTGAAAAGTTTTAAATGTATAATGCTGATAGAGAATTACAGAAATCATACAGATTTGAAACTGAATTCTGTGTCCAGAATGTGATCATACAGGAAAAAACATCTGAAAGCTTTTATATTAATTCAAACTTCCGTTTAAATATTTTCCGTACTTTAGTAATCAGGAAAGTGGTATCGGGTGTCTGTTGATCATGGTTTCAGCGCGCTCAATTTCAAATTTCCGACAATTAAATCACAAAATATCTAAAAATAATGGAAAATAATCCCATCTTTTTTGCAGACGGTGCAGATTCTGAAATGATTGAGGCTTACCAGAAAGCCCAGCAGACCTTTAAATATTTCTGGAGGGAACAATCCTGGGAATACAGAAGAATTATTCCGGCACTGGCAGTTTCCTGTGTGAAAGTCGCTTTTTCGCAGAAAGACCCAACATCTGAAAGTCCGATAATAGAACATATGTGGATCAATGATATTGATTTTGACGGCGACTATGTTAAAGGCTATCTTATTAACGAACCGAATGAATTAACCAATATTCAGGTCGGAGATTACGTAGAAGTGCCGCTTAATGAAATCAGCGACTGGCTCTTTGCTATCACTCCGGCAACAAAGAAATCAACGGGGCTTTCAAAATTATTTTCATCTTCTGCTGATCCTTTACCGAAAGTATATGGCGGGTTTACGATTCAGAAAATGCGTTCTGATATGCTACCGGCTGAAAGAAAAGACCATGACAGCGCGTGGCAGCTTGATTTCGGGGATGTTAACGATATAGAAGTGGTCTATGAACAAAAAGAAAAGCCGGAAAACCTGATTGAACATCCCATGAGCAGGAATATGAAGGAAGATTTCATCAAGTTTCTAAAAGAGTATCCGGATGAAATGACCAATGCAGATGAAAACGGATTAACCATTCTCCATAAAGAAACAATTGCCGGGAATTTAAGTTCTGTAGAAGTTCTGCTGGAAAACGGAGCTGACAGAAACTTAAAGGCAAACAACGGAAAAACAGCTCTGGATTTTGCCAGGCAGCTGAATTGGGAACACCTGATTCCGGTTTTGGAAAAAAATAATTAGACAGACAAAATATCCAATGATTCTTCGGTCACAGATTAATTCTGCAGGTTATCCTGATCACGAGTTTCCAGACTTATATTTAAACAGGCTAATTATTTAAGACCTTTTCATCGCTTTTTGCCAAATGGCAAATGCCATCCTGATTAATTGGCGGAATTTTACACCATCAATTAAAAGAAATATGAAAACAGCATTAATTACAGGAGCCAACAGAAGCATCGGCTTTGAAACAGCAAAACAACTTTCAGAACAGGGACTGTTCGTGTACCTGGGAAGCCGCAGCCTTGAAAACGGGGAAAAAGCCGTACAGGAATTACATGAAAAAGGGTTCCAAAATATCAAAGCCATTGAAATTGATGTTACCCGTCCGGAATCGGTTTCAGCCGCAAAAAACTGTATTGAAAAAGAACAGGGAAAACTGGATCTCCTGATCAACAATGCCGGAATTCTGGGAATACAGCCTCAAACGGCTGCCGAAACTCCGGTAGAAGGTATCAAAGAAGTTTTTGAGACCAATTTTTTCGGTGTGATCAGCATTACCCAGACTTTTCTGGACCTGCTTAAAAGGTCGGACAGCCCGAGAATCAGCAACATCACGTCCGGACTGGGTTCACTGACTTTGCACAGCGATCCGGACTGGAAATATTACCATGTAAAAAATTCGGCTTACGGGCCTTCCAAATCAGCTTTGAATGCCTACACTATTGTTCTGGCGTATGAACTGAGAGATCTGCCTTTTAAAGTAAATGCCATTGATCCCGGTTATACCGCAACGGATTTCAACCACCACAGCGGGCCGGGTTCCGTAGAAAGTGCCGCATCATTTATCATTAAGCATACCTTAACCGATGAATATGCACCAACCGGACAGTTCTACAGCAATGATATTGAGGATGAAAGCGGAATCAGCCCGTGGTAAGAACTGATTTCAATTAATCATTAAAGAGAAACTTCCGGGTTTCTCTTTATTTTTTACCAAATGGTAAAGATCCGGAAACTAAGAAAAAGTATATTGCAGGAATGAAAGAGTTTATTGATTATCTGCTGAAATTCGGTGATCTGAACGAACAGCAGATCAGTTGTATTACCGCAAATGCCGTTGAAACGGAACTCAGAAAAGACGCTTATTTTGCGGAAGCAGGAAAAGTGGTCAGGCAGACCGGATTTATGACTGAAGGTATTCTCCGGAACTATTATTACAACAGCAAAGGAGAAGAAATTACCAAATATTTCGTAGAGGAAAACAATGTGGTGATCTGCAAAGCCAGTTTCGACAATGAAATTCCTGCCACCTCTTATCTGCAGGCAGTTACAGACTGCAGGCTTATTATCTTTCCGAAAAAAAACTGGGAAGAAATTTCCGGGACGGTCATGATCTGGGACAGCCTGATGCAGAAAATAATTTCCAGGGCTTTGGTAAGGAAGGTGGAAAGGATCAGTCCGCTTGTTTCCCAGGATGCCACCACCCGTTACCTGGAGTTTCTTGAACACTACCCGGGCCTGGCCAACCGCGTCCCGCTTTCCTATATTGCTTCCTATCTCGGGATTACCCAGCAGTCACTCAGCAGGATCAGGAAAAATATACGGTAAATAATTCAATACCATTTTTAAATCTTTTCTACTAAATGTAATCAGCTCTTTTATTGATTTAACCTACTGTTGATTTAAATGAAAACAGCATTCATTACCCGTAAAGATTATGGTTCTGTATTATATCTTAAAGAGAAATGAACTCCGTAAAATAATACTGTGATGACGTCTATAAAAGCTAAATTTATTATCTTTAAAGTACAGTTCGTAAAACTTCACTGCTTAAAAACCCATAGACTGTAATCGAACAGACTGAAAACAACCGGCCATATGAAATCAAAATCCCATTTTTCAGCATTGCTGACCTATACCCCAACAGAAGAAGGAGGAAGACCCACACCGGTCTCATCAGGTTACAGACCCGGGTTCAAATTCCCATTTGATAAAAACCTGTTTACAGGCATACAGAAATTTGCAGGAACGGATCTGGCTTTTCCCGGTGACAGCGTACATGCAGAGATCACATTACTCAATCCAGAAAAACTTACAGGAAAATATATGAAGGCATGGATTTCGATTTTTTTGAAGGTGATAAATTAATCGGGCACGGGACGGTAACTGCATTATACTGAATAAAACCCTATGAAAGAACCGGTTCCTTATTTCACTGCACTTATTCTGGAATTTGAAAAATCCGGCCCCTCTGCAGAAAGCATCAATAAGTTGTTTGACCTGCTGTATGAATTACGTAAAAAGAACAGGTCACACCAGGAACAATATATTCTTGCGAAAACCCTCTATCTTTTAGGCTCCTATCATGAAGCTGAAAGAATTTTGGAATCTGATGCATCTCCTATCTATTCGTATGAGAAAAAAGAAAAAGAAAGGTTTTTAAAGCTCCTTCAGGAAATCAGTAAGGAGAACTCTTTTCCGTTCAGAACAGCAAAAGTCTACCGCGACCTTCGCGAAGCAGCAAGCCAAAAAAAATAAGTATGCTTTCTTTGGATGATATTATAACAGTCTGGGATAATCCCGGTTATCAGATTACCTTTTCAGATTCTGTCAAAGACCTTATTATATGTAATAAAAATGTAAGGACACAATGGCTCAATGTCTTTTCAGAAAAACAGCCTGATGAACTTTTAATAATAAAACTCATCTTCCATTTTGAATGGCTTGCCACACTAAAAAAAGAACTGATAGACTTCTACAGGATTGCCGATACGGATTACAAGCCTGAAAAAATGGATCCTGATTGGTTTAACGGTCTTGAAATCTGGGATGTTACTATTGACATCGACCATAAAAATACCATCCACACTGAAATTCTTATGGCAGATTATTACAACAACGGATACAGTTTCTGCCTTAACCTAAAAGATGATATCATTACTCATCTGCAATATGATCCTTCCCTGTAATTAATATTCACGATCCGGATACATCATTCGCGGATCGGGCTACTTTTCCCGCTGTTCATCTCCCCATCTTTGTACCATCATTTAAAACAAAAAATATTTAAAAAATGGAAACAAAAAAAGTATGGTTCGTAACAGGAGCTTCAAAAGGTTTAGGATTGGCTTTGGCTAAAAAATTATTGGAACAGGGTTACCGTGTGGTGGCAACAAGCAGAACTATTCAGTCTTTGCATTCTGAAATCGGAGAACAATCGGAGCATTTCCTGCCTCTTGAAGTCAGTTTAACGGATCCTGAGAATGTAAAATCTGCCATCGGGAAAAGCATCGAACATTTCGGGCAGCTAGATGTAATGGTCAACAATGCGGGGTATGGACAGATCGGAACGCTGGAAGAACTTTCAGACGAAGAAGCCAGGGCCAATTTCGACATCAATGTTTTCGGAACGCTGAATGTGATCAGAAATGCAATGCCTTATCTTCGCCAACAGAGATCAGGGCACATTTTCAATATTTCTTCGATCGGAGGATATTCCGGGAATTTTCCGGGCTGGGGAATTTACTGTGCGACAAAATTTGCGGTTGCCGGACTTACGGAATCGCTGGCAGAGGAAATTAAAGATTTCGGAGTGAAAGCCACGGTGGTGTATCCCGGATATTTCAGAACCGATTTTTTAAGCAAAGAATCTGTGAGAACGCCTGAAAATGTAATTGAAGAATATGAAGCTGCAAGAAATTCTGAACAGGCCCACCTGGATGAAATCAACGGAAACCAGCCCAATGATCCTGAAAAAGGCGCAGAAGCCATCATCAAAATCAGTGAAGAGCAACATCCGCCTGTGCATTTCCTATTGGGAAGCGGTGCCACTGAAGCACTGGATAAAAAATTTGAGATGATGAAAGGCGAAGCTGACAAATGGGAAAGCCTGACCTTATCCACCGTGATCTGATCATTTTCCTTGGCATTCACTCAAAAAAACAAAAAGTCAAGACTGGAAGCTTTCACTAAAAATGAACTCTGTTCTAAAACCCGTGCGGATTTTATATTTTTGCTCCGGTAGAATATTGTCCGCACTTATACAGTAGAATTTATTTAACGTAACAGGGTTCATTTTCTTAACGCTGCATTTCTTAAGCCGAGATTACAATAGGGCTTAAATAATGAGCACTTTCTGCATTGTGCTTTTTACAAAAATATCTAACTTAGTCATTATGAAACAGGCATTCCGTTTTAATTCGCTATCCGATTTTCATGCGTTCTGCAACCTTCCGAACCCTGAGCATCCGCTGATCAGCCTGATTGATTACAGCCAGGTGAATTATCCTACCGATGATACCGAGCTGAAATGGATCCAGAATTTTTATTCCATGGGACTGAAGAGGAATGTTAATGCCAAATTTAATTACGGACAGCAGGAATATGATTTTGATTCCGGTGTACTCTGTTTTGTGTCGCCGCTTCAGTTCCTGAGCCTGGAAATGAAACCTGATATTGAGGTAAAACCGACCGGTTACCTATTGCTGATTCACCCGGATTTTCTCTGGGGGACTTCACTGATCAAAAAAATAAAATCATATGAATTTTTCAGCTACCAGATCAATGAAGCGCTTTTCCTTTCTGATAAGGAAGAAAAAATCATTGTAGACCTGTTTAAAAATATTGAAAGGGAATACCAGAACAATATGGATAAATTCACGCAGGAACTGATTGTGGCCCAGCTTGAACTGTTCCTGATTTATGCCGAACGTTTTTACGAACGCCAGTTCCTTACCCGGAAAAAATCCAGCCATGAACTGCTGCTGAAATTTGAAGAAGTCCTGGACGGATATTTCAGAAGCGGAAACCTCATCGAAAAAGGCATTCCTTCCGTGAAAAGTATTGCCGCACAAATGAATATTTCCGCCAATTACCTCAGCACCTTACTGCGTATCCATACCCAACAGAACACGCAGCAGCACATTCAGAATAAAATTATTGACACGGCAAAGGAACGCCTGAGCACTACGAGTCTTTCGGTAAGTGAGATTGCTTATGAACTGGGGTTTGAGCATCCGCAGTCTTTCAGTAAGCTGTTTAAACAGAAGACAAACCAGTCGCCGGGAGAATTTAGGAGGTTGTTTAATTGAATAATAATTTTCAACAAATAGAAATATTATTTCATTTAAGATTATCTATATTTGGAATCAAAACTTATTTCATGAAAACCAAATATGCTGTTATTATTTTCCTGATGGGATTTTTATCAAACCTGATCGGTGCCTTTTTAAAAATTACCCACTATCCAAATG
Source organism: Chryseobacterium sp. Leaf201 (assembly GCF_001421435.1). Classification (GTDB taxonomy): domain Bacteria; phylum Bacteroidota; class Bacteroidia; order Flavobacteriales; family Weeksellaceae; genus Chryseobacterium. Next base: position 32,259 of record NZ_LMKA01000101.1, on the reverse strand, counting down.
CTAATCTATTTTTCGTAATAGCTTCAATCCTTGAATCTTTGGGAATGCTTATTTTTATCTATAAACTCATGACTTATCCAAAATTCAGGGAATTTATGAACTGGTAATATATGAACACAATATAAAATTAATTTGTAATTTTGATTTAAATACATCAGTCGTGGATATTCAAACGAGAAAATTAATATTTATTCAGGAGTTTCTGAAAATTCAAAGTGAGGAATTAATTTCTCGCCTAGAAAAGATTTTAATCGGTAATGAAGATCAATTTAATTCATTTTCGATTGAAGAATTGAATACCAGAATTGATCAGTCATTAAAAGATTCTGAAAATAACAAAGTTACTGAATCGGATGATTTACTTTCTGAAATTAAACAATGGCAGTAAAAGTATTCTGGACAGATTTTGCAAAGCAACAATTAAGAAACATCTTTGATTATTACAAATTAAAGGCAAGCCTTAAAATTGCAAGAAATTTAGTTTCCGGAATTGCTGAAAAGACAAATACTCTTGATTTTCAAAAAGAAATCGGACAAAAAGAAGAATTACTTTTAGAACGAAAAGAAAATTTCAGATATTTGATTTATAAAAACTATAAAATCATTTACTGGTTCAACGAAAAAAAGAACCGAATTGAAATTAATGATGTTTTCGATGTAAGACAGAATCCAATTAAAATGACTGATGAGAATCGGGATAAGAAATAACTAAACTGATTCATTATATTCAAAATAAAAAAGAGAAGCTTACACTTCTCTTTTTATGGTTATGGTTATCCAAATTTCTTCTTTCTCAGCCAGAAAAACAATCCTCCCAAAACAGCAATAATTGCTAAAGGAAGCAGCAGGTTGAACCACTGCCAGTAATTTCTTTCTTCGTTGATCAGGTAACGGTCTAGAAGCCGTTCTTCAATATTCCGGTTTCTCAACTCCATCAGGTTGCTGTCGTCCAAAAGGTAGTCCAATGCATTTTTAAGGAACTGTTCGTTTCCGAAACGTTCCTGTGTAAGGACATCCATTCCCAGAGGCATCGGTTTTCCGTTCACCACTTTATTTCTGGCGATATCTCCGTCGGCAATCACGATCATTTTATTTTCAGGACTTGACGCTTTAAAACCGGGATACGATTTCCTTTCGATCCTTGAAGCATAGGCAGAAGTGAATTTCCCCTGTAAAGCCACGGCAAAAATCTTAGGCGTGCTAGGTTTTTCCAGTTGTCCTAAGCTGTCTACACTGTTGATTTCTTCCAAGCTTACGTAATTCGGGACCTGTTTCAGTGATGTTCTTTCACTGGATTCAAAAAGAACGTCTGTCCTGATATTTTTCCTTCCGCCCAATGTATCAATTGAAGTCGGGAACTCAAATTTTACGGGATTGATATTTTTAGTAACAGGGTTTTCATTTTCTGCAATACCCAACGGAAAATAAGGCCACGGCTGTGTAGAATACTGTGCATTTCCGGCTACTTCCCCGGCAACAAATTTCAGCTTGGCAAACTTTTTTACATCTTTTACCAGAGCCGGATTGATCCTAATGCCGTAATTGAAAAAGAAATCCGTCAGATTAAGGTCAACCGGATAAGGCATCAGCTTTTCAGAACGCATCAGTGTATCCATTTCCGCATTCACGGCATCGATCATCCAAAGGGTCTTTCCGCCGTTCATGATGTATTGGTCAAGAATTACTTTCTCGCCATCCGTAAACGCTTTTCTGGGCTTTGCAATCACCAGGGCACTCATCTGTTTCAGCAACGGGACATCCGCTAATGAAAGTTCGGTCTGGTTTTTAGGGATAATCGGTCCCGCATCATAATTTTCAAGCGCAAGATTCATAAAGCCCTGGAATTCGCCCGGACTCAGTTCATCCTGGTTCACCAGAACGCCTACTTTCTTGAAACTTTCATTGGTGGCTATTTTTAATCTGGAAATAAAATTATACTCCAGGTTTTCAATGGATTTGTTAAGCAACTCGGCATTATCCGTATAATTCTGTTCCACCACCAACGGCACGGTTACTTTTACTTTTCCGTTCTTAATCAGTGCATAAGGATAAATTTCGATCTGTGAAGTTTTCCCGCTTTTTCTGTCGTCCAGAACAGACGGGTATATTCCGTGAGACAATAAACTGTCTTTCGGGATCTTTGTTTCAATCGGGTCTATAAATTTGAAATCCACCTTTGAATTCACTTTCCTGAAATTTTCAAGCATGAATTTGGTTTCGCTCTGAAGCTGTTTAAAATCCGCAGGGAAATCACCTTCGAGGTAAACTTCAACCATAATCGGCTTTTTTACGGACTCCAAAACTTTGATGGTATTATCGGAAAGGGTATATCTTTTTTCCTGGGTTAAATCCAATCTGATTCCTGAAACGGCCAGGATTATAACCAGCGGCAGCACTACAAAAAGCAAAATTCCTACCGGGGATCTGAACTGTATCTTCTTCATACTTTTACTTCTTTTTATTGATGAAATGATTGGACAATACCAGGGTTACACCGATAACCAACACGAAATAGGCGACATCCTTAAAATCAATAAGCCCTCTCGTAAAGCCGAGAAAATGCTGGTAAAAACCGATATTCTGCAGAATAAAATCTGCGCCGCCCAATAATTTATAACTGGCCAGCTGTTCGATTCCGAAATACATGATAAAGCACATGAAAACACCCAGCAGGTACGCCATGATCTGGTTCTGTGAAAAAGAGGAGGCCAGGATCCCTACTCCTGAAAATGCGGCAATCAGGATAATCAGCCCGATATAGCTTCCGAAGGTCATCCCCAGGTCAATATTTCCCGCAGGAACGCCTAAGACATATACCGTATACAGGTAAATCAGTGACGGAATCAGACATAAAATCCCGACGATCCAGACAGAAAGAAATTTTCCGAATACCAGGTCTGAAACTTTCAGCGGTTGGGAAAACAGCCAGTTTAAGGTACCGGTCTGCTGTTCCTCAGCAAAAGTTTTCATTGAAAGCGCGGGAATGATGAACATCAGGAACCATGGTACCAACACAAAGTAGCTCTGTAATGAAGCGGTCCCGATTTCAAAAATATTGGAATCATTGTCGAAAAAAAACAGAAACAGCGTCGCAATCAGGCTGAACGCTGCAATGATCAGCCATGCGCTCCAGTTCCCGAAATAACTCCAAAGTTCTTTTTTTAAAATTGCAAACATGTTTTATAGTTATGAGTTGTAAATTACGAGTTACACTTGCCGGCTGCAGATTGAAAGTTGAGTTATAAATCTCTGCCAGGCATTCTTAACTGTTAATTTAATTATTACTTTTTCTATTCTTATTAACCAACTTTACGGTCATCATAATCAGAAATACCAGAACGAAAAATCCTGTGATTAATTGCCACCAGTATTCAATAACTCCATTTTTTAGGATCACTGTAAATACCACAAGGAACAGAATAAAGGTGGCGATCTCGTTGGCCTGCCTCAGTTTGATATTGGCCGTTCCGAGTGTAGCTCCGCCAAGCTTCTTTAATTCCAGTACTTTTTTCCAGCACCAGTAATGATAGAATGCCAGGCCGACAAGGAAAGTCAGCTTCAGATGGAACCAAGGTGTTTTCATTAATCCGGTGTTTAAGAAAATCATGACCAGCCCGCAGACTGCCATGATAATTCCGGCCGGAACGGTGATGATGTTCCACAGCCTTCCTGCCATAAAAATATACTGTTCCCTTAAAATCTTCTTCTTTTCCTCCGGGAATCCGTCGGTATCTTTATAGTACACAAAAATTCTTACGAGATAAAAAATTCCCGCAAAATAACTGACCATAAAAATTATATGAAGCGCTTTTATTATCGTATAAAGCATTTTTACCTATTTTTTGAAAGAAATACTATCGGTTTTATTACCATTAAAATATTTCTTAATGTATAAAAGTTCTCCTTGATCATTATAAAATTTCCAGTCTCCGAAATAAAACCAGTGGCGTTCTTCTTTTGAAATATCGAATTTACTCTGACCTTGTTCCATCATTTTTCCGTCGGGAAAATACCTTTTGGTTTTTGTAATATCTTTCCTGATTTTATCTTTCTGGAACAGTTGATGATTTAAAAAAGTCTTCCAGATACCAATTTTCTCTCCTTTTTTATATTTCCCGATGGAAATCAGAGTTCCTTCATCTGAAGAGTATTCTTCTTCCCATTTTCCGTTTCTTTTATTGGTGCTGTTATCATCTTTTACATATTGGTTGATTTTAGTTTTACATGAAACAAAAAATACACAATACAGTAAAAACAATAATTTTATTTTCATAAGCTACTGCACCACCGTAATATTGGATTTGTCCTGCTTTAACCGGATTTTTTTCGCTCCTAAATGGGTATAATATTTTTCCAGTTTATTTAAGTGATCGTCGCTTGTTTCCTTACCCTCTATCTGGTAGCCATAGTCACTCCAGATGCGGATATAAAACAGGTCTTTCACTAAAACCCTGTAATTGGGCTGCTCAAAATTTTTGGCAAGATAATTATCCAGGTCTTTTTTCGTTTTAAACTGATAAATATACACACCTCCGTCATGCAGGTCGTCTTTGGGATTGTCATAAACAAACCCGTAGACTTTGGTAATTTTAGAGGCAATATCAGCATCTGTAATTTTAGAAATTATCTCAGGATTATCCGTTACAAAAGGGATTTTGGCAATCCCTGCAGATTTCATTTCCTTATTTACTTTTACAGGCTGCATACCCTGCAGCTCAACATTTTTAAGATCAAAATCCATGATGTTTTGCGCAGAAAAACTTTGGAAACAGACGAAACCGATGATCAGCAGTACTTTTTTCATAAGTCTGCTTTTAAGAAATCACATCCAGCTCTTTCCCCACTTTTTCAAATGCAGCAATGGCTTTATCCAGATGTTCTCTGGTGTGTGCTGCAGAAAGCTGAACCCTGATTCTTGCTTTTCCTTTCGGCACTACTGGATAGAAGAACCCGATTACGTAAATGCCTTCATCCATTAACTTTTCAGCCATTTTCTGGGCCAAAGGTGCATCATAAAGCATCACAGGCACAATCGCGGCATCGCCATCCGGGATATCAAAGCCTTTCGCTTTCATTTCCTTTCTGAAATATTCTGCATTTTCCATCACCTGGTCACGGAGAGAAGTGTCTTCAGAAATCATATCCAGAACTTTCAGTGCTGCCCCAACAATTCCGGGTGCGAGTGAATTGGAGAATAAATAGGGTCTTGAACGCTGTCTCAGCATATCAATAATTTCTTTTTTACCGGAAGTAAATCCGCCCAGGGCACCGCCCAAAGCTTTTCCTAAGGTAGAGGTAATGATGTCTACCCTGCCCATTACTTCGTTGGCTTCGTGGGTTCCGCGGCCTGTCTTTCCGATAAATCCTGTCGCGTGGGAATCATCCACCATAACCAGTGCATCGTATTTATCCGCTAAATCACAAACACCTTTCAGGTCTGCAACAATTCCGTCCATAGAGAATACGCCGTCCGTAACGATAATTTTAAAACGGTGGCTTTTTTCGGAAGCGGCAATCAGCTGAGCTTCAAGATCTTCCATGTTGTTGTTTTTGTAACGGTATCTTGCGGCTTTACACAGACGTACGCCGTCAATGATCGAAGCGTGGTTCAGTTCATCTGAAATAATGGCATCCTCTTCTGTAAAGAGAGGTTCGAAAACCCCGCCGTTGGCATCGAAGCATGCAGCATATAAGATCGTATCTTCGAGTCCTAAAAATTCAGCGATTTTCTGCTCCAGCTGCTTGTGGATATCCTGAGTCCCGCAGATGAAACGAACAGACGACATGCCGTATCCGTGGGATTCAATCATATCCTGGGAAGATTTCATCACTTCCGGATGGTTGGATAATCCCAGGTAATTGTTGGCACAGAAGTTCAGAAGCTTTTTCCCGTTGGCTTCTATTTCCGCACTCTGCTGAGAAGTAATAATCCTTTCTTTTTTGTAAAGACCGTCATTTTCAATATTCTGCAGTTCGTTCTGTAGGTTTTCAAGATACTTTGTAGAGATCATTTTCTGATAAATTTTTGATGTGCTAATTTAATAAAAAAAAGCCGTTTCACGATGATGAAACGGCTGGGTTATTTGCTGATGGCAAGCTTTGTTATTTTTTGATGAATTTAACCGGTTTGTCTTTTATTTTAAACACATACATTCCGGGAACAAGCTCTGAAATATCAACCGCTTTTTCAGGCTCGCATTTTCCGCTTCTCACCAATTTTCCGTCTGCAGCATAAATAATAAAATCTTCCGGCCTGTTAATTCCTTTGATGTACAGTTCATCCTTCGCAGGGTTAGGGTATAGAGCAAATTCTTCTTTACTGAATTCGGCAGTTCCTAAATTAGTATCCATGCTTACGGTAGAATTCCTTTCCAGGATCTGATAGTCATAATTGAACTCCACACTGGCTACCGGAAAGGTTACCGACTGCACGAAATACTGGTTGTTGGTGGTATTGTTCAGCGAAAAATAAGCTACCTGACCGCCTGTTCCGTTTACTTTTACCGGTAACGGCATTTCAAAGAAGCTTACCATAGGGCTGCTTTGGGTCTGGGATGCCCTGAATGTCAGTGTATTTCCCGTCTGTTTCCAGCGAATATCATAAACAGGATAGCCTTCGCCATAGATCCAGTCATTGAAAAATCCTGTAAAATCCTGTCCTGTAGACTGTAATAAAGAAGCATTGAAATCCTGGGTTTTTACATAATTATAGGCAAGGGCCGGCCTTGAATGGTACTGCTGAAGCGCCTGATAAAAAGCAGCATCTCCTAAAATCCATTTCAGCATCCTCAGTACGTACCCTCCTTTTGAATAAGAAAGTCTTCCGCTGAAAATAATCCCGGTGTTCCCAAGATTTGAATCATCAACATACACACTTCCTCCGGGCGCGCCGGTGATATAATTTTTCTGGGTGGACAGGTAGTTTAAAAATTCCGTATTGGACATCAGCAGCTTTTCATTGGCCAGGTGTTCCCCGAAGGTTGCAAAACCTTCATTCAGCCAGATATCATTCCATGCCCCGCAGGTTACCTTATCGCCGAACCACTGATGGGCAAGTTCATGGGCAATCAGCCCTCTGCCCCAAGAACCCATTGAAGACATAGTCTGGTGTTCCATACCGCCTCCGGCCTGGAATTCCATGTGTCCGTATTTTTCATTCCTGAACGGATAAGGCCCGAAATAGGTTTCAAAAGTATTCATTACCGTTTTGGTCCATTCGATATTGCTCATGCTGGAAGTATTGGAAGCGGTTGAAGGGAATACATAATTTACAAACGGAAAGGGAGGATTTCCCATGGTATCATTAAGCTTTACAAAATTGGTAATGGAAAGCGCAATGAGATAGGCAGCCGTTGGGTACTGCGTCCTCCAGAAGGTGCGTTTCTGTCCGTTGCCTACAATAGTCTCAGACATCAGCTTTCCGTTGGAAGCGACATTGTACTGGGAAGGCGTAGTCACTTTAATATCAAACCTTTCAATCTTATCATTTAAGCTCTGCTTGGTCGGAAACCAGTCCTGCGCACCGTACGGTTCATTTAACGTTGACAGAACAGCTGTTCCGCCCTGGGTGCCATTAAAGAAAGCATTGTTAGCGTTTGAAGGGGCTCCGGAATAGTAGACCGTAAGCGAATCCAGTACATTGGCAGCCAGCGATGCCGCAAAGTTAACTTTCAATTCTTTGGTGGAAAGCTGCTGGAAGCTGAGATTCTGACCATGGTACATAACCTGTGAAACCGGCATCTGATTATTGAGGTCAAAATAAATGCTGTTCATGGCCTGGTTCGGTTTGAAATGCGAAGTCACCGAGCCCGAAATATTATAGACGGAAGGATTAATGGTGACATCCATCCGCTGGTACTGAAGATCATAATTCAGGGTATTGGGATTGGTATTGCCTGCAGCCATTTTATGGGCAAAAGATTTCATTTCCTTTGCAATCAATCCTTTTTTTTCCAGATTGTCATTTTGAGAATACAACTGCTGAAAGACAGCAACACTCAAAATAAAAAGACCTATTTTTTTCATATTTCATTAAATTACGTCAAAGATAAAAAAAACCTTCTAATCATTGATTAAAAGGTTTTTGTAATATCTGTCTAAAATATTTTATAAATCCAGAGCCGGTTCCAGAATCTTTTCCATTCTTTTCTTCACCATATCTACCGAACCTGCATAATTGTTTACCATCAGGGAAAAAACAAGCGTCTTTCCTGAGTTTGTTTTCATATATCCTGCCAGCGTCTTCACTTTATTCAGGGTTCCGGTTTTAGCAAAAACCTGCCCGTTCCCGGTACCGATGAACATTCTCTTCAAGGTTCCCGACTGTCCTCCAACCGGTAATGAACTGAAATAAGTCTTATAATATTTTTCATCCATTAAAGAAGTTAAGAACTTAGCCTGTGCAATCGGGGTTACATTATTGCTCCTGGACAATCCGCTTCCGTCAATATAATTCAGCCCGATCATATCAAAACCTTCATTTTTCAAATGCTGGGTCACTACTTTTCTGCCGGATTCAGTGGTCTGGTCTCCCAAACTCTGGAATCCTACGGTTTTTAACAGCACTTCTGCAAGGCCGTTGTCGCTGTGCTGATTGGTATAATAAATAATATCACTCAAAGTCGGGGATTTGTACACTGAAAGCAGTTTCCTGTTTTCAGGATTCGCATCCGTCATCTTCGGGGTTACTTTTCCCGTTACGGCAATTCCGCTTTTTACCAGGTTTGTCCTGAAAGAATTGGCCAGATAAGCCGGGGCGTCCGGTAGTTTTGTAGTTAAGGTACCGTTTCCTTCATAAATATCGGCGTAAACCATCTGGTTGTTGTAAGGAGAAACATAGAAGAACTTCTTTTCTGTAGAGAAATTTCCGGTCTTTTTTACGATCAGTTTTTCATTGGCCGGGTTGATTTCGCGCGTTGTTCCTGCAGGCAGATAATAATTGTTATTTTCCAGCCAGACAACATTTTCCGGAAGCTTTGAAATACTGCCTTTGAAAAGCGCTGTCTGAATGATAATATCACCATTTACCTTTTTGATCCCCTCACGTGAAAGTCCGTCTCTGAAGTCTGAAACAATATTGCTGTAAGACCAGGCACCTGCCTTATTGGTTCCCAGGGAAGGATCGCCGCTTCCTACAATATAAAGATTTCCGTTCAATACGCCGTTTTCATCAATACTTCCCGAATATTCCAGCTGGGTATTCCAGCGGTAATTCTCACCGAGCATGCTCATCGCCGTTTCCGTAGTTAAAAGTTTGGTGGTGGAAGCCGGAACCAAAGGCGCATTTTCGTTATACGAAGAGATTACTTTCTTCGTTTTCGGGTCATACACTACGAATCCCCAGGTTGCATTTTTCAGCACCGGGTCGGTCATCATCGTGTTTACATTAATGTCAACAATTTCCTTAGGCGACAAAATAGCTTTCTCTGCCATCGCGGTGATGGGAGAAGGTAAGTTTAAATTACTTTTCTGGTTGTCGTAAGCCTGAGAATAGAGAACTGTGGAAACGGTAGACTGTGCAAGGAAAAAGCCTGAAGCCAGCACCGCAACACCTGAAATATACTTTCTGAAATTTACCATCTAATTTTTCATTTTCTTATAATTTGGATAGGTTAAAAATCAATTGGTTAAATCGATAACAGAAGTCCAAACATATAATCAACGTCCAAATGTAGAAAATATTGCTGTACTTAGGTTCGCAGGGGTCTTATAAAAACTCTATAAAGTTTGTTAAAAACTGTTAAAAGTCTACATAAATGTCTTTTTTGATACTTTGATAGGCTGTAATTTCTGAAAATTCATTCAGACTCAGCAGGACTAACTTTTTATATTCTTCATACTTTTTTCCGCGCGGAAGCTTCAGCATGATCTGGAACTGATAGAGGTTGTTGAGTTTTGCAATCTGTGCTTTTTCAGGGCCCAGGACACAGTCTTCGGGAAGGTATTTCCTGAGTACCGAACCCAGAAACTGGGAAGCCCGGTTGACCTTATCTTCTTTCCGGTGCTTCAGTTCGATCATGATCAGTTTTGTAAACGGCGGATAATGGAATTTTTTCCGTTCCGTTAAAATATATTTATAAACCCTGGCAGGATTATTCATTTTAATCAGCTGGAAAACAGAATGCTCCGGATTGAAGGTCTGAATCAAGATCTTCCCTTTCCCGGAAACCCTTCCCGCTCTCCCGGAAACCTGTGTAATCAGCTGGTATGCCCTTTCCTCTGCCCTGAAATCCTGAACGTACAGCATGGAATCTGCCTTGGGAATGGCGACGAGTTCAATATGGTCAAAATCCAGCCCTTTGGAAATCATCTGGGTTCCGACCACGATATCCGTTTCGCCCTCTTCAATTTTTTCGTACAGCTTTTCATAGGCAAATTTTTTACGCATGGAGTCCACATCCATCCGGTCCACTTCATGATCGGGAAATAATTTGGACACTTCTTCGTGAATCTGCTCTACTCCCACGCCTCTTTCATTGAGGTTTTCCGAATGGCATTTCGGGCAGGTTCTGGGTTTGGAAGCCCGCTGGCCGCAGTAATGGCATTTCATTTCATTGGCCGCTTTGTGATAGGTCATCACCACATCACAGTTGGAACAGTAGTTTACGTAGCCGCAGGTCTCACATTCCACTACATTCGCATAGCCGCGGCGGTTGTGAAGGACGATAGCCTGATTTTTATCTTCGAGTGTTTTTTTGAGTTCATCAATCAGGTGTAAAGAGAAGTTCCCGGAAACCTTTTTGGAATCCTGTGCTTCCTTAAAATTGATCAGTTCATATTCGGGCAGGCTGACATTTCCGAAACGTTCGTCCAGGAACACATATTTCATTTTATCTTTCCGGGCGTTGTAATAGCTTTCCACGGAAGGTGTCGCGGAACCTAAAATTACTTTTGCCCCGTAAAAACTCCCCATTACCAGCGCCGCATCTTTCGCATTGAAATAAGGGGAAACTTCTCTGGGACGGTACGCGGAATCATGTTCTTCATCCACGACAACCAGTCCGAGGTTTTCAAATGGCAGAAACAATGCATTCCGTGTCCCGATCAGGATTTTAATATCATTGCGCCTGATTCTTCTCCAGACTTCCACCCGCTCAAAATCGGTAAGCTTCTGATGATAAAACCCGAGCTGCCGCCCGTATTTCTTTTCCAGCCTTTGGGTAATCTGTTTGGTTAAGGATATTTCAGGAAGCAGAAACAGGACGTTTTTCCCTTCGCTGATGCATTCTTCGATTTTCTCCAGATAAATATGGGTTTTCCCTGATGAAGTTACGCCATGAAGCAGCACATTTTTTCCTTCCGCGAAAGCTTCGTCCACCTCAGCCTTTGCTTCTTTCTGGGCTTCGGAAAGTTCTTCCAGGGCTTCAATTTCCCCTTCATAGCTGTCAATCCGGTCCTTCTGCATATAATATTCTTCAACCAGGTTTTTATCCGCCAGCGATTTAAAATGCGAGCTTGCGAAATATCCGTCTTCAAACAATTCTGATTTTTTGATATGCCCTTCAGGATGTTCCGCCTCTTTTTCCAGGATATGAAGCAGAAGCTCCTTCTGTTTCTGTGCTCTTTTCAGGCTCAGAAGAATATCCGTAAGGTTCTGATTGTTTACAGCCTCACGGTTTACTTTAACATAAGCAATTTCTTTTGCTTTGTATTTTTCGGCAATTTTCTCATCAATTTCAATGTACTGCAGATCAATCAGGGAATTGATGGTTCTGATGATATCCTTTTTCGGGATAAATGCTTCAATATCCGTTAAGTTGATCAGCTGCCTGATTTCCAAAGCCTGGATCAGGTATATTTCATTTACGTCCAGATTCTCAAAATCAACCGTTACATTGGGTTTTAATTTCAGGTAGGTTTCACTTTCCAGCTTCAGGGAAGAAGGGAAGGCAAAACGGTAAATCTCGCCTAAGCTGCACAGGTAATAATCTGAAAGCCAGTTCCAGAACCTGATCTGCTCCTGTGGGACAATGGGTTTATCATCCAGGATACTGATCACTTCTTTGGCGATAAAGCTTACCGGTTCGTTGCCGTGAAGCTCAAAAACAATTCCCGTATAAATTTTCTTTCCCCCGAACGGAACAAGTACCCGCATTCCGATCCTGATTTCAGGCTCCAGCTCTTCCGGGACTTTATAGGTGAAAGACCCTTTTAAATTTAACGGCAAAACAATCTGTGCGTACAGCAAGTGAAATATTTTAAAGTGTAAAATTAGATTTTTCTGCAGAGAACTGCAATTTTTTGTCAGGCCATTGCTTGCTACCTTACTCTATCAATGGTTCATAATGAAACATCAGACAAAAGCCCTAGCCCCGATTGCAGAGAAAATCCTTTTTTGAAAAAAAAAGATTGTAACGGAAAGCGGGAAACAGCTCCTGGAAATGGGTAATGAATAATGGGTAATGGGAAGATAATGTATGCTGCTTTGTTCAATATGATTTATTTCAGAACAGGAATTCAATAATCTGATACCAGCATGCGGAAGTAAACAGTCCGGCAATAATGCTGAACCCGATGGTTAAATTGGCCAGTTTGGTGTTTAGCCTGAACTGTTCTGCGATGATGCTTGATGTTAAAACAGCCGGCATTGCCGATTCAAAAATGGTGATTCTGGCGATATTTCCTTTTATGCCGAAAATCAGGGCAAGCAATAAAGTAATTGCTGGCGCTAAAATCAGTTTGTAGAGCATGGAAACGGACATTTGCGGGATTAATTTTTTCCAGCCGTTGAATTTCAACTGTAAACCGACCGAAAATAGGGCCAGCGGACTGACGGTTGCTGCCAGTTTATCGAAAAAAGGTTCTGCCAAAGTGAAATCGATGAACTGGGATAAGGTTAATGCGGCGATGCATCCCATCAATGGCGGAAAGGTAAACAGCCGTTTTAAGATCAGCTTTGCGCTCACTTTTCCTGATTTGCTTCCGCCCTTTATGGCTGCTATGATCCCTAATGTGGAAAGGGAAAAAAACATGGTCTGGTCACAGATAACCGCAATGCTCAACAGGCTTTCCCCGTAGAATGCGGAAATGAGCGGGAACCCTAAGAATGAAGTGTTGCTGTAACCGCTTACCAGCTCCAGGGTGCTTCTCGACCGCCTGGAATAGCCTCTGCTCCTGCTGTAAAACATCATGAAGAAAAAACAGAAAACCGAAGTCAGAAAAGTTGCAATGATCGGGAAAAGCATTTCATTCGTCCAGTGAAGCTTGGGTAAATATTTGAATGAAACGGCAGGCAATGCCAGGTAAAGAATCCAGGTATTGATGCCTTTATGCGCATCGGGATGGATGGATTTTGTTGCTTTGAAAACCATTCCTGCGATAATGCATACTGCGATCAGAACAAAATTCACCATTGCTTTTATAAATCTGGTGCAAATTTACGGTTGATTTTTCAGTTTGGGGAGGGAAATTTATTTTAATTTGAATACTGATGTGATTTTCATGCAAGGTTGGTTTGTCGTTATTCTAAACGAAGATTCTTAGATGAACCATTAAAATTTATTCAGATTTTAAGAATATTAAGGTGTTTATATTTATATGCGTTTTTAAGTTTCAGGGCTTTAACAGAAACTGAGATTCTTAGCTTTACTTTGTTTGGTTAAGATAACAAGCTCAGAATTTATTCATTCATCGTGTCCCAAAGACTCATTACCTCAACTTTTTCCAGAGGTTTTGAAAGGATAATCCTTTTTGATGTTTTCGGAAGCAAATCAAAAAAATTATCGCTGAAATGCACATCTCCCATCAGATAAACATCTTTCGCCAGGACATCGGTGGAAATTTCGATTTCCGTGTAAGAGATTTTCTTTATTTTGAGATTGGGTTTTGTAAGTTTTAAATCTTTCGGTTTTGCAAAGAAATGGGTATTTCGGGCAATGGTTTTTTGATTTTTATCTTTAAAGGAAATATCGAGGAAAATTTCATTCCTGTCTGAATCTCCGATGGTTTCCTCGAGTGAAAACGGATCAAACTTCACGATCCCGTTATCATTTAAAGCTTTGTCATCTGCAGTTCCTGCTGAACCTAACTTTTCTCCATTGAATTTAATAATATCGAAATGTACATAGACATCATTAATCTTTCTGAAATCATCATTAATTCCGTAAAAATTCAGCATCCCGTCTTTCTCTTCGGTTAAAACCACCTGATTTTCAAAACTTCTCTTAATCTCGTAATGCAATGCTTTCCAGTTTCCCAGATAATCAATCGATGACCACGAAATCACAGGCCAGCAGTCATTCAGCTGCCAGTACAAAGTCCCCATATTGTAGGGTTTCGCGCGGCGGTGCGCTTCAATGGCCATCCGCATTCCGCGGGCCTGGAGCAGCTGCGATACATAATTGTATTTCACAAAATCTTTCGGCACGGTATAATCGCGCTTCATGTATTCATCAATAATATGAAAGCCGCGGGCATTTTTTTCATGTGCTTTTATGGTTGGATTTTCCAGACTTAAATCCGGTTTTCCTGAAAACATAGATTTTACAGCTTCCAGACTGGGCATTCCCTGAAAACCGTATTCTGAAGCAAATCTCGGAACTTTTTCATTGTAAATTTCAAACGGCTGCTCGCCCCACCAGACGCCCCAATAATGAGAATCGCCTTCGGATAAGCTTTCTTTATGACCCCAGCCGATTGACGGCGAACTCGGCCAGTAAATTGCCTGATTTTTTCCGGCTGCTTCATCAATGACATTGGGAATTACTTCATGAAAAAGCTTTTTGTAATCTTTCCAGACCTGTAATGAATCTTCTCTGGAATATTTGAACTGCTTCTGGTAGCCCCAGTTGACAATGGCTTCATCAATTTCATTGTTACCACACCACAAAGCGATGGATGCATGGTTCTGAAGCCGGTTTACCTGGTCTTTAACTTCCGCTTTTACATTGTTGAGAAAATCTTCATCGGACGGATAAAAACTGCCTGCAAACATGAAATCCTGCCAGATGAGAATCCCGTTTTCATCGCAAGCTTTGTAAAATTCTTCATCTTCGTAAATACCGCCGCCCCACACACGGATCATATTCATATTGGCTTCTTTGCAGTCTTCAATAAGCTTACGGTATTTTTCTTTCGTGATTCTTGGGGTAAAACTGTCGGACGGAATCCAGTTGGTTCCTTTTGCATACAAAGGTTTGCCATTGACTTTAAAGTAAAAAGATTTTCCTTTTGCATCTTTTTCCTGAATTAATTCGATGGTTCTTAAGCCAATCCGTTCCACTTTATCTGCAAGAATTTCTGAATCTTTACGTAAGGAAATTTTCAAGTCGTATAAATTCGGCTCACCCCAGCCATTGGGCTGCCAGAGTTTAGGGTTCTTAATCTGATAAGGGATTGAAATTTTGTTTTTTCCTTGTTTTAAAGAAATATTCTGAACATTGCCGTTTACTGCAACGCTGTACTTTCCGGCTTCCTGTGTAAAAATTTCAGTGTGGATGCTTAATTCTGCCTGTTTCCCGGTTATTGCCTTCTGCTCTATTCTTACATTTTCTATTTTGGCGCGGTTCCAGAAATTCAGCTGTACATCTTTCCAGATTCCGGCTGTCACCAATCTCGGTCCCCAATCCCATCCGAATTGGTACTGTGCTTTCCTGACAAAACTTCGTGGCGATTCCGGCATCGTGAACGGAACTTTTTTCGCCAGCTCTTTTCCGACAGTTACCGAAGACCTGAATTTAATCTGTACTACATTATCTCCAGGTTTTAAATCCTGCTTAACCGGAATTTCCCATTTCCTGAACATATTATCCGTTTTCTTCAACCGTTTTCCGTTCAGGTAAATTTCAGAGAACGTGTCCAGCCCATTAAAAACCAGATCGATATTTTGATTTTCCAGTTCTTTCGTTGAAATTTCAAATGAAGCCTGATAATCCCAGTCTTCATTCTCTATCCACTGCATTTTTTTCTCATTTTCGTCCTTGTAAGAATCAGGAATGAGTTGGTTATTCATCAAATCCAAATGAACCGTTCCCGGCACTGTGGCGGTGAGCCAGGAGTTTTCTTCCGCATTTTTGAACCACCATTTTTCAGAGGACAGACTCCGCTCTGAAAACTGTGCATTGATTGATATCTGAATGAAAAGGAAAGCAAAAAATATAGTTTTGTTCATTAATAGATTAATTAAATTAACGTTCAGTTTGTCATTCTGACGAAGGAAGAATCTAAATTATTATTTAAACCGTTAAGATTAAAGTTAAGCCTTTAAGAATATTAAGCTGAAATTCTTTACTCCACTTTGAACTTCTTTCGCAGACGTTTAGTCAGTGAATGACAAGTACACTGTTGAATTATGAGAAATATTATCCGTTCTTCAAAGCAATAACCTCATCCGCATTTGCGAAAGCACCTCCATCGGTAATTGCCGAAGAATGGAAATATTCAGCTTTGGTAAAATCCCTGATTTCTTCAATATTGGTTGAACGGAGGCCGCCGCCGACCAGGATTTCTATTCTTCCATCGGATTGCGCGACCAGCTTTTTCAGGTTTTCTTTTCCTTCCGAAACATTGGGTTTCTGTCCGGAGGTAAGGATGGTTGTAAAGCCGCATTCAATGACTTTTTCCAAAGAATTTTCCAAATCTTTTGCCCGGTCAAAGGCCCGGTGAAACGTACACGGATAAGGTTTTGCCAGTTCAACAAGCTCTTTATTCTGTTCCAAGTTCACCTCATCATTTTCGTCTAAAATCCCGAATACGAAACCGTCCACCTGTAAAGACTTTAACTGGGTAAGATCATTTTTCATCTGTTTAAATTCGGTATCAGAATAGGTAAAGTCACCGCCACGGGGCCGGATCATCACAAAAACCAGAATGTTTATTTTTGCCCGGAGCTGTTTAACGGTTTCAAAATCAGGCGTTGTTCCGCCTTCGGCTAATCCGGCGCAGAGTTCTATCCTGTCGGCACCGTTTTCAAAGGCAATCATGGCAGATTCCGGGTTGAAGCAGGCGATTTCTATTTTTGACATTTGAATTTAGGGTTTAGGGTTTAGGGTTTAGGGTTTAGGGTTTAGGAAAAATTATTGCTTATTGCTAATTGCTTATTGCTAATTGCTTATTGCTAATTGCTAATTATTTCAGTGCAAATTCAGGTTTTTCCAGCCGGTTTCCTTTCCGGTCATGTACGGCAAAGTTAAATCCGTCCTGAATACAGTATGAACCGTATTCCCCTTTTTTATTGATGGCAATAAAACCGACCTGGATATCTTTCAGGTTTTTATTTCTTGTTTTGGTAATCCTTACAATCCTTTCCACAGCTTCTTTACAGGCCTGCTGCGGATGTCTACCCTGCCTCATCAGTTCCACCACCAGATGGGTTCCCACCATCCGGATCACTTCCTCGCCATGACCGGTTGCAGTGGCTGCACCTACCTCATTATCAACAAATAACCCGGCTCCGATAATCGGTGAGTCACCTACCCTTCCATGCATTTTAAAAGCCATTCCACTCGTGGTACAGGCTCCGGAAAGGTTCCCCTGTGCATCCAGGGCTATCATCCCGATGGTATCATGATTTTCAATGTTTACAATAGGTTTGTATTTGCTGTCTTTCAGCCACTCTTTCCACTCTTTTTCAGATTCCGGTGTCAGAAGGTTTTCTTTTTTAAAGCCCTGTGAAAGGGCAAACTGCAAAGCACCGTCGCCTACGAGCATAACATGAGGCGTTTTTTCCATCACGGCTCTCGCCACGGAAATCGGGTTCTTAATATTTTCCAGACTGGCTACCGAACCGATATTGTAATTTTCATCCATAATGCAGGCATCCAGCGTCACTCTGCCGTCTCTGTCGGGACGTCCGCCATACCCGACGCTTCTTTCAGTCGGGTCCAGCTCTACCAAACGGACTCCTTTTTCAACGGCATCCAAAGCTCTCCCGCCTTTTCCCAGAATGGTCCACGCTTCTTCATTAGCCCGCAATCCGAAATCCCAGGTAGAAAGAACGATGGGCTTATTGATAACTGCATTATGCTGAGGACTGTTTTTAGCGATCAGGTCCAGAGGGTTTAAAAGGAGTGCAGATGACAATATCCCGGTTGTTTTTATAAATTTTCTTCTTGAAGACATTTTTTTAAGTTTAGATTATTGTTTTAAACAGTTTATTTATGCAATGATTAAACGTGAAGTTTATTTTGCTCCGATTTCGTCCACAAACAGCCATGCTTTTGAGTCGGCTCCCGGATTTCCTGCCGGAATAACCCCTGCATTTTCTATTTTGATTCTGATATATTTTGAGTTTTGATTTCCGACTTTAAGATTGAGTTTTCCTTTTGAACTTTGAATTTCCTCTTTTCCAATTTCTTTGATCAACTTAAAATTTTTATTATCATCAGAAATAAAGATCTGCGCAGATTTTGCCAGATGGATCCAGCTTCCCTTATTGTCCAGCGTATTGAAATACACTTCTGAAAATTGTGTATTCTGTCCGAAGTCAATGGTTGCCACAACATCTGTTCCCTGAAAGCCTAACCAGGTTTTCCCCAATTGTTTTACATTTCCGATAATCCCGTCAACTAAAGTAAATGCGCCGCCAAAAGCATAATTTTCACCGGGCTGATGTTCTAAAGTGATCTTTTTGCCGGTTGTTTTTGAGGTAGAAAAATCCTGAGAAGAAACGGCAGATTTCAATTCTCCATGTTCAAAATAAGCAGATTTTACAGTCAGTGCTTTTGAAACCGGTATCGGATTCTGATAGGTTGGCGAGTTTGGTTTTGGTTCGCTTCCGTCAATCGTAAATTTAATTCCGTCCGGATTCTGCGATGTTGAAAGTTCGTAAGAAACACCCTTAGGATCAGGAATTACTTTTCCGGAAATATTGTAAATACTTTTGGCGTAGTTAATGTTCATTTTATCTAAAATTTTAAAATGCTGCACTACTCTGTTTTCAAATTCCTTATAATTTTCCGGTTTCGAAGTTCCCCAACCCACTTCCGAAAGTGCAAACAACCTTGGGAAAATCATGTACTGAACCTGCTTAAAATCAAGGATATATTCTGTCCATAAATTAGCCTGGACACCCAGAATATATTTCGACTGCTCTGCATTCAGTTCTTCAGGAACCGGATGGTAAGAATACACTTTATCCAAAGGCGTAAAACCTCCGAAAGCATTGGGCTCTGTCTGCGGATCGCCCTGATAGTGATCGAAGTAGCAATAAGAACCCGGAGTCATCACCGCAAAATGATTTGATTTGGCAGCTTCTACCCCACCTTTGATCCCGGTCCAGCTCATAACAGCTGCATTCGGGGCCAATCCGCCTTCCAGAATTTCATCCCAACCGATGATTTTCCGGCCTTTGCTGTTTACATATTTTTCAACCCTGTGGATAAAATAGCTTTGTAAGCCATGCTCATCTTTGAGGTTGTGTTTTTTAATTAAAGCCTGGCAGTGTGCACATTCTTTCCATCTTGTTTTAGGACATTCGTCACCACCGATGTGAATATATTGTGACGGGAAAAGCACCATTACTTCAGCGAGTACATTTTCTAAAAATGTAAATGTTTCTTCTTTCGGACAGAACACATCATCAAAAACGCCCCATTTCGCAGCCGGTTCAAAAGGCCCTTTGGTACAGGCCAGTTCAGGATATGCTGATAAAGCAGCCAGTGCGTGGCCGGGCATTTCGATCTCCGGAACGACGGTAATATGTCTTTCCCGAGCGTATTTTACCACTTCTTTGATCTGCTCCTGTGTATAAAAAAATGGTCCGTACGGTTTTCCGTCATAGGTATCGTCAACATAAGCCCCGATCATGGATTCTTTACGTTTTGAACCGGTCTGTGTGAGTTTCGGATATTTTTTGATCTCAATCCTCCAGCCCTGGTCATCAGTTAAGTGCCAGTGAAATGTATTGAGCTTGTACATGGCCAGATAATCAATGTATTGTTTTACTTCTTCAACAGTGAAAAAATGACGGCAGACATCAAGATGCATTCCCCTCCATGCAAACCTGGGTTCATCCTCAATCTTCATGGCCGGAATTTTTTTACCGGCCTTATACTGTTCCATCAGCTGTATGACGGTCTGAAGGGCTCGGAAATATCCCTCTTTCGTATTGGACCATATAATGATTCCTCCTGATGAGATCTCTATTGAATATTTTTCTTTTTTTTGCAGGTCTTCTTTTGACGGAGCCGGAAATAATGAATTTACCAGATGAACGCCTTCATCTTTTTTGCCGTAACTGAATATAAATGAAGATCCAAGCCGTTTTTTGAAATATTCGGTTTCCTGTTTCGGAAGGTTTTCATCCAGTTTAAAATTTTCAGGAATGCTGAATTCTCCCTTTAAAAATTCCACTTTTTGTGGATAAGGAATTAAATTTAAACGATGCTGGGAAAAAAATGCATTTGAAAAAAGTATAAAAAATAATAAAATTGAGCGTATCATCGTACTGGATTAGGTTTGGGCTAAGATAATTATTTTCCGAAAACTTAATAAGCTTTAACTTATTAAAAAATAAAACATCTAATCCTGTAAAAGTAAATGATGAGAAAAACGATTGGATTGGCAGCCATACTCCTGTTTTCAGTTTCTGCGCAGGCACAGATTTTCGATGTAATTAAATCTACGGTAAAAGACAGAACAGGAATTGACCTGAATGCTCCGGTAAAAACAACAACAAGTTCCGGCACTTCTACAACGACAACAACCACTCAGAATACTTCGGGAATAAATTCTCCGGTTAATCCCGGCAGCCTGACTTCAACTCAGATTTCTTCAGGACTCAAACAGGCTTTAAGCCTCGGCGTGACGGAAGGTGTGAAAAAACTGGGTGTGACTGACGGTTTCCTGAAGAATGAAGCTGTGAAAATTTTAATGCCTGAAAAACTCAGGAAAATAGACACTACATTACGTTCGATCGGTTTGGGAAGCCTCGCAGATCAGGGAGTCAAATTATTGAACAGAGCCGCGGAAGATGCGGTAACAGAAGCTGCTCCGATCTTTACCAAAGCTATTACGTCAATGACCATTACGGATGCTAAAAATATCCTGCTGGGAAGCGATAATGCGGCTACGAACTATTTACAGGGAAAAACCCAAAGCCAATTATTTACTGCTTTTCAGCCGAAAGTAAAAGCATCACTGGGAAAAGTAGGTGCAGACAAAGTATGGTCTAATTTAATTTCAAAATACAATACTTTTACAGGACAGGCCGTGACGACTGATCTTAATGAATATGTAACGACTGAAACCATTAACGGAGTTTTTAAAATGGTTGCCCAGAAAGAAAGCGGAATCAGAAATTCCCCAGCGATGAGAACGACCAGTATTCTGCAGAAGGTTTTCGGGGCGCAGGATAGAAAGTAACTTTCTTTTATCTTAAAATAAAAGCATAAAAAAAACCTTGTCGGTAAACTGACAAGGTTTCATTTATTTAAAACTGCATTTCAGGAATTTCGCCTTCAATAATCAGGTCTGCTTCCGTAGATTTTATAATGTGTTCCACTGAAACGCCGGGTGCCCGTTCCACAAGCCTGAAACCTGCCGGTGTAACATCCAAAACGGCTAATTCGGTAACTACTTTTTTAACACAGTTGATTCCGGTTAAGGGAAGCGTACATTTCTTAAGGATTTTGCTTTCTCCGGCTTTATTAACATGCATCATGGCAACAATGATATTTTCTGCTGAAGCCACAAGATCCATGGCGCCGCCCATTCCTTTGACCATTTTTCCGGGGATTTTCCAGTTGGCGATGTCTCCGTTTTCTGAAACTTCCATGGCTCCGAGGATCGTAAGATCTACCTTCTGGCTGCGGATCATCCCGAAACTGAAGGCGGAATCAAAAAATGAACCTCCCGGCAGGATGGTAATGGTCTGTTTTCCGGCGTTGATGACATCTGCATCTTCCTGTCCTTCAAAAGGGAAAGGCCCCATTCCCAGAACTCCGTTTTCACTCTGGAATTCTACGGAAAGATTGTCCGGAACATAATTGGCGACCAAAGTAGGAATCCCGATTCCTAAGTTTACGTAATATCCGTCTTTAACTTCTCTGGAAATACGTTTTGCTATATCTTCTTTACTTAACATACTTTTAATTTGAAAATTTGATGATGCGGCAATCCGAAAACTGCTGCTGTCTTTTTATTTTTGGAGATAATCTGTTAATTCCGTCAGTTTAAATGAACCTTTCAATTAAAAATTATTCTGAGTGTATTTGTCATTGGCCTGACAGAAACTCCGTCACATTTATCTGGTTTCCATTTTAACAGAGCCATTTAAAACTGAATTATTCTCAGATTCTATCCTTCTTTCGTACCGTGCGCTGTTCAATTCTTTTTTCAAATTTCTCACCCTGGAAAATCCTCTGGATCATAATTCCTGGAATGTGAATCTGATTGGGATCCAATTCTCCCGGCTCTACCAGTTCTTCCACTTCGGCAATGGTGATGTTCCCGGCACCTGCCATGGGATGATTGAAATTTCTTGCTGATCCTTTGAAAATAAGGTTTCCGGCATGGTCGCCTTTCCAGGCTTTCACAATGGAATAGTCTGCTTTGAATGCATGTTCAAGGATATGCGGCTTACCGTCGAAATCTTTTACTTCTTTGCCTTCTGCCACTTCTGTCCCGAAACCGGCTGGTGTATAAAAGGCCGGAATTCCTGCCTGTGCCGCCCTGCATTTTTCCGCCAGGGTTCCCTGTGGGGTCAGTTCCACTTCCAGTTCACCGGAAAGCATCTGTCTTTCAAACTCCGCATTTTCGCCTACATAAGAAGAGATCATTTTTTTAATCTGTCTTTTATGAAGCAGTAATCCCAAGCCGAAATCATCCACTCCTGCATTGTTTGAAATACAGGTAAGATCTTTTACATCACTCTCTACCAAAGCATTAATTGAATTTTCAGGGATACCGCAAAGTCCGAACCCGCCTAACATCAGCGTCATTCCATCCGTAATTCCAGCGATGGCTTCCTTTGCATTTTTTACTCTTTTATCTATCATGAAATATTAGATTTTTCTGTTGGCCTAATTTAATACTTTTTCTTTATTCCGGAGAACAGGGATTCATTTTGATGTAAGATAAAATTTTCAGGTTTAAATAATAACAGGTTTAAACAGTACTCCGGATAAACGCAGATAAGAATATGCAGGCTTAAAAATTCTGACATTTAAATAATTAAATATATCAGGGATCAGAATGCTGTATCAGATGCACATTTTATCATGGTCTGAATTTTGGTTACTGTATGCTGCACCAATTGTTACAAATAAATATCACATTATGGAAACGAAAGACATTTCTAGAATTGCGCTCGGCGCATTTCTTATCACGGCAGGAATAGGGCATCTCACTTTTGCAAGAAAAGAATTCCAGGCCCAGGTCCCGGAATGGGTTCCGCTGAAAAAGGATGATACCGTGGTTTATTCAGGAATTGCAGAAATTGCACTGGGTACGGCCATGATTGCCACCCCAAAAAAGTATAGAAAAACAATGGGAAAAATTGTAGCCGGATTTTTTGCAGCCGTTCTGCCCGGAAATATTGCCCAATATAAGAACAGAAGGGATTCATTCGGACTGAATACAGATAACCAGAGGTTTGCAAGGCTTTTCATGCAGGCTCCCCTGATTGCCTGGGCCCTGAAGTCTACAGATGATTAATAATACATATAAAAGCGCGGGAAAATTAAAATTTTCCCGCGCTTTTTTTAATCCAGTTTAATTGTGTTTCCTGAAAATCCTTACAGTATATTTCTTAAGAATATTCTTTATTCAGTTATTACTGAATGATTAATTTCAGCGTAAATAATTTTCTGGTATGGACTTTTACAAAATAAACTCCTTTCGGAAGGTTTTCATTCACAAGGGAGAACCGCTGGTTGTTGATGTTTTTAGATTCGTACAGCAAATCCCCGTTGGCTGACATCAACTGTATTTTTTCAATCGGGTAATCACTTTTAATAAAGGTAGGCTCGCCCGGTTTGCTTGGGTTCGGATATAAAATCACATTTTTTTCCGTGCTTTTCACCTCTTCTGCTCCCAGCGATGGCCCGGAAACCTGGAACTGAACCCGGTTTGAAACTTCTGTATAAGAATCATTGGTAAACATCACCAGGTAATAGTTGCCCGGTGTTGCGGGTACTGCTGTTCCCTGAATGGTTTTTGTTCCCTGCGTGATTCCGTCAAAATAAGTGTATGAAACGAAATTGTCATCAGGCGTCGTCACACTCTGCGGGTAAATTCCCAGCCAGTCTTTGATGATTCCCGGGGAATCCGTCCATGAAGCCGTTATATTTTCACCTAATGTATAAACCGGTTTATTGGTCCATAGTTCGGTAACAATATCTCCTACTTTAAAGAAAACCTTTTCTCCTACTGAAGTGTAGCCGTCCTCAAGGAAGTACTGGGCATAATAATATCCTTTCGGGAGCCCTGTGAAATTAAGTGTTCCTGAAGCGGTGGTTACATAACTCCATTTTACGGAAGGCGTCGGTCCGGGAACCTGTCCCATTTTATAAATCCCGATCCAGTCTTTTGTCAGGTTGGGCCCGTTATTGAAATTAACGACAACGGTTCCGCCTACAGGATATTCATCAGCACTTGTATTCAGAACCACTTTCGGCCCTACATAAAAGCTTTTTTTAGGAGCAATATCCGTGTACCCGTTATTGGCAAAGAATCCTGCAAAATACTGGCCTTTATTCGGCAAACCGTTGTTGATGGTAACCGTTCCTGAAGTCTGTCCATTGGTATATGCATAAGCCTGCGAAGTTACCGAGGTCGGCGTCTGCCCTTTTTTATAAATACCTACCCAATCCTGGTTATTTCCGGGACCGTCTGTAAAAGTTGCCGTAATGGGTTCGTTCTGAAGATATTCAGTTTTGTTTAAAGTAAAAGTTGGATTTGACACTACACTTCCGGTCACTTCAAACTGTTTTGCATCACTCCAGTCGCTCCACTCCAGGTTCCTGTCCCGGTAGCGGACCTTCACATAATAAATCCCGTTGGTTATTGAGTTGGCTGCAATCTCAGCTTTTGTAATATCAACATTGGCATTCAGATTTTTGGTAAGATCCGACGTTCCGTTTCCGTCTTTCCCGAACCAGTTTTCATAGTCGCGGTACAGTTCTTTTTCAACCACAGAAAAATCTGCCGCTTTACTGATGAGGAACTGTGTGGTGTTGAGTAATTCTCCGTTGGTTGTTGAAAAACTACTGCCGTTTAAGGTTAAAGGTAAAGTTACGGGAGCAGTAAAAGTATTCGTAACAGACGGCTTGGCCGGTTTAGGCTGATTTTTATACCGGTGAAAGGTATCAACCAGTTCATTGTATTTTTTATGGTAAACACCTCCGATTGAATAAGATTCGATATCTACTTTTCCTGTATTGACATCAACCTCTACAATCTGATAGGTCCAGTCGGTCAGTGTTTTCTGAACGTCATCAAAATCCTGCTCGTTTGACATTCCCCAATATTGGTCCCAGGCCGTTCCGCCCGAAATAATCTGATAATTCGGGGTATTTTTCAACTGGCCCCTGTGATATAAATGGTGATGGGCTCCAACGTGCATTAAATATTTGTTGGAAGCCGTTAACATAGGAACTGCCGTATTTCTAACCCAGGTTGAAATATCCCCTACATACTGCTCTGCCTGATAAGGCCTGTGGCTTAAAGAAATAATCCAGTCTACCGTAGGATCATTGTTTGCCTCATTCAACACCTGCTGAAGCCAGGTCTGCTGTGCCGAACCTGTATGCTCTGAGCTTAAGCTTACAAATAAAACGTTTCCGGCCTGCTGGGCGTAATAATTCTCATTTCCAGAAGAAATGTTTTTGTATTTGATTTCATCAATATAAAAGTGGGCATAGTAGGAATTCATTCCCAGGGTTCCGTAGGTTTCGTGATTCCCCACCGTTGTCTGGATCGGAAGGTAAGGCGAAAGTTTGATGTTCTTTTTAAAGTGTACATTTTCATAATGATCCAGTGTTCCTACATCTACCTGGTCTCCCACCATAAATGTTAAGGCGATATTATCTGAAGGATCTGAGTTAGCTCCGAATTTTTCCTTTAATTTTTTGTATGCATTTAATGTTAAGGAATCATACCTCGGTTCCGCTTTGATCTGGTTGTCTCCCATGATCAGGAACCTGATTTTTCCGTTTGCGGTAACCGCCTGCCCCGGTAAAGGTAGCGTCCGGAAATTGTACACTGCCGATTCGCTGGTACCGGTTTTAATCTTGTAATAATATTTTGTATTCGGCTGAAGGCTGGTAATTTTTGCCGTATGGTAATAGTAATTGTTGTTGTAACCGGTATCCGAAAAAATATTGGTTGTTCCGGTAACCGTCACGTTCAGATTCGCCGGTGAAGTTCCGTAGGTAACTATAGTTTCATTATTGGACGCCGTTTTCCAGGTAACAATCATGGAATTGGGTGTCGGATTCTGAAGATAGGGAAATAAGGACTGTCCAAATGCCATCTGGACGACCAGGAAGAAAAAGAGAAAATAATGTTTCATAAAATTCAGTTTTAAGTTGTGGGTATATTTATTTGAACTGCATGGCACAGCGTATGTACAGACAGATTTTATCACCCGGCAAAACTATAACTGCCATATAAACTAAGGCTGATGTTAACTTAAAGGAAATGTTAATTTTCAGTCGGAATTATCCTTAGAACTGCATTATTTTTAATAAACAATTGTTTTGAATATTTAAAAAGTATTTATATATTTGCAACCTGTTATTCAACCTCTGACGAAGTCCGTGTAAGTTGCTTAGCCTAAACATTTTATTTATTTATAATGGATTTATTAAAGTACGTACAAGACAAGTACATTACAAAAAAAGAATTCCCTGAATTCAAAGCCGGTGATACCATCACTGTGTATTACGAGATTAAAGAAGGCCAGAAAACAAGAACCCAGTTCTTCAAAGGAACTGTGATCCAGTTGAGAGGTGCAGGATCTACAAAGACTTTTACCATCAGAAAAATGAGTGGTGATATCGGTGTAGAAAGAGTTTTCCCGATCAACATGCCAGCTTTGCAAAAAATTGAAGTTGACAGAAGAGGTAAAGTTAGAAGATCAAGAATCTACTACTTCAGAGATCTTAGAGGTAAAAAAGCGAGAATTAAAGACGCTGCTTACAAGAAGAAATAATTCAGACAACAATACATACGAAAAGAGGCTGTTCATATTTGAGCAGTCTCTTTTTATTTGAATCATTTTCAGGAGCTGTTTCCCGCTTTCCGCTGCAA
This sequence comes from Chryseobacterium sp. Leaf201, assembly GCF_001421435.1. Taxonomy (GTDB): domain Bacteria; phylum Bacteroidota; class Bacteroidia; order Flavobacteriales; family Weeksellaceae; genus Chryseobacterium. The sequence goes on along the minus strand of NZ_LMKA01000101.1, from coordinate 5,070 downwards.
TCTTTTTTTTCAAAAAAGGATTTTCACTACAATCGGGGCTAGTCAAAAGACTCTGTAATTGTGATGGTAAATTTTGCTTCGTAAATGAGTTTCGGATTAATGAGTTTAAAATTCACATTATTAAAACTGCTCTACCCTTCAAAAGCTTTGAGTTTTGATTCACTTTAGAGAAAGGGAATTTTATATGCTAAAAGTTTTCCATTATATTTCACAATTATGTAAACTTTCAGTTCGTGTCATCCAACTTACCTACTTGATAAAGCCATACAGCGCATTCCAGAATTTATCATATACTTCGATATGCGGAAGGTGGCCCACATTTTCAATTTCAACCAGTTTTGAGCCAGGAATCTGCTGCTGTGTTTTTTTACCCAATTCCTGATACTGTCCCATTTTATCCTGTAATTCTTTGGGAGTCCTGTCCTTTCCTATCGCGGTTCTGTCTCTGGTCCCGATGATCAGCAATGTCGGGGCTTTGATATTTTTAAATTCATAACATACCGGCTGGTTATAGATCATGTCTGAGGTCAGTGCCGCGTCCCATGCTACTTTAGGGTAATCAGGATGAAGTGTCCAGCCCGCAATCAGATCCAGCCAGGGCTGGTATTCGGCTTTCCATTTATTATCATAATAAAATTTCAACTGATAGTTTTTGTACGACTCAGCTGTATTTTTTAATTCCGACCGATACGCATCATCTATGGTCTGATAGGATGCAAAAGTCTTATAGTCTTCCAGTCCGATCGGGTTTTCCAAAATTAATTTCTGTACTTTTTCAGGATACTGCAAGGTAAAACGTGTCGCTACCATTCCGCCCATGGAATGCCCCAATACTATGGCCTTTTCAATTTTCAGTTCATCCAGAACCGCTTTTGTATTTTCTGCCAGCTGGGAAAAGGAAAACTGGTAATGCTGAGGTTTTGAAGACTTTCCGAATCCGATCTGATCCGGAATAACCACCCTGAATCCTTTATCCGAAAGATCGCGTGCTGTTTTTTCCCAATATGCTCCGTTGAAATTTTTCCCGTGAAGAAGCACAATGGTCTTTCCGTTGGCTGCTTTAGGTTTTATATCCATATAGGCCATTTTCAGATCATTATTCTGAGATTTAAAACTGAGAAAATGTACGGTGTAAGGATATTGATAATTGGTAAGTTCCGCATCCAGAGGCTTTATCTGCGAAAAAAGCCCGTTAGAACTCGCCGACAGCATGATGATCACAACAGCATTCTTAATATATTTCATAGTATTTTATTTTAAGGATATATAAAATTAAAAAAACCGCTTCAAAAGAAACGGTTTTCATTGTTATTTTTTATCGTTATACAGCTCTTATCAAATTTCTGCAACAGCCGTTTCTCTTTTCGAGGGCAGATTCATCAGCACAATTGCAAAAAGTATCAGGGCAATGCCTACCCACTGGATAAAAACTACTTTTTCTCCCAGCAAAATAAAAGCCATGGTTACCGAAACCGGAAGTTCCAGTGAAGAAACGATACTTCCGAGCCCTAGTCCGGCATTAGGAAAACCGATGTTAAATAAAATCGGAGGGATAATTGTTCCGAATAACGCCAGAACAAATCCATATTTCCATAAAATCGAATACCGGAACGCATGAATGTGCTCAGTATTATCCGTAAAGTTCAGATAGACTGATTTTAATCCTTCAAAATGCAAGGGCCCGATCTGGGCAAAAAACAGGAAAATAAATATAACCACGGAACCTCCGCAAAGCATGATGATACTTTTTCTAAGCACCGGCAAATGCGTTGCCAGCTTATTGGATGTAAACATGGTCATGGTATAAGATGCCGCTGCCATCAGACCCCAGAAAATACCTTTTACATCAAGATTAATTTCCGTATTGATCAGGTTGGTAGCCAGGACCGTCCCTGTTAAAACGATCACTACGGATATAATTTTTCTGGCATTGGGTAATTTTTTTGTTAAAAAACTTTCCACCACAACACTGAACCATACCGACTGCATTAATAAAACAATGGCGATGGAAACATTGATATATTGTACTGACAGGTAATAAAACAAGCTTGTACAGCCCAATGAAGTCCCAGCCAACATCAGATTTCTTACTTCTTTTGAGGTAGGTGAAGGCAGTATTTTTTTAGACGTAATGGTCTGGATAAAGTTCAGCAGCAAAAGCCCTGTCAACCCCAGAACAAACTGAGATGTTGTGACCTCCGAAGTAGTGTACCCTTCTTCATACGCAAGTTTCACAAAAGTTGCCAACATTCCGTAGATGCTCGCGCCAATCCCTACAAATAAAACTCCTTTCAGTATATTCTTCTTCATAATTCTTTTTTCAGCCTGCAAAGGTACGATATTTCAATAAGAATTACTGATACTGCGGGTTATAAAGAAACCCGGCACAAGCTTCGCTTGTGCCGGGTTAAGATGTATGATATAATATACTACTTTTTGATAAGAAGTTTGGTTGCGGCATCAATACCGATCCCTTTTACTTTTACCATATACGTTCCGTTAATCAGTTTATCTGTAGAAATGGCTTTCTTCGCATCCGGAGAAATTTTGTCTTCAGAAGAAACCAGTTTTCCGGACATGTCATAAATTTCTACACTTGCTTTTCCTAATGTTTTATCCGGGAAGTTAATAAAGAATTCATTCTTAGCAGGATTTGGATAAATTGAAATGGTTGTGTTTTTTACACCATTTACTTCATCGGTTGCCAGTACACAATCTGCCGGCACGCTGAAGTCCTGAACCTGGTCAGTAATACTAGTCTTGGATCCTGCAGAAGCATTTACACCCAATCCTCTTTTTGCAAAAGTCCTCCAGATCATACAACGGTCTGCTCCTTGCGTAGTTGCCAGTTCAGCTGTTAAAATTGCAGTTCTCCCATCGATGAAGGTCGGACTGCAAACCTGAAGTTTTAATGCATTTGTAACCAATTGCAATACTCTGGAACTTCCGTTAGTCGTATTAGCCATTACATCTGAAGAATATCCGTATTTTGCAACATACTGCCAGTGAAGATCCCACAGCATGGTTGCCCAAACAAAACCGATGGAGTGAACATCCACTGCTCCATTACTAAACACCATATCATTGGTATCTTCATATGTGAAATCATTAATTGCAAAATCTGGTGAATATTTAGCAGGTCTAATACCATCACCATTAGCCAGCTCTCCTGCAGCATAAGTAGCCATACCCCTTGCAATTGATGCATTGTCTCCAGGTTTATTTGTTAACATTAAAGCAAAAAAATCTGACCATCCTTCACCCATCTGTTCTCTACTCTGCGAAGGCTGTAAACAAGAATAACCATCACCAGTTAATCTATTTGAAATTCCATGGCCATACTCGTGAATCATAACTCCATTATCAAAACTTCCATCTTGCCGTGTATCATAACTCATTGAAACATTAACAGGAACATTATTTGCCAATTGTGATTTAATATATTCTCCTTCAGTATTATCTATAAGTTGTGCATGTATATATACGTTTCCATTAACCCCTCCCATAAGCGCTGGTGAAGGAGAATTTACGGCATTATATATTATTGCTCCTATAGCATCAGCATTCTGCATATTTTCAACTTTGATGCTAAAATCACAATTTCCTCTTTCCGCAAGACCGATAAAACCACTTAATGAACCGGCCGGTAAAGCTGTACATGCATCTAAAACTGGGGATAATTTAACATTGCCTGTTACCGGAACTCCTGTTATCTGCTGTCCGAACTGGGCTGTAAAAGAAACCGGAGTTCTTGTGGTAGCAGAAGTTGGTGTATTATAAAATAATTTACGAGCAGTATTCACCCAAAGATACATTTGCATTTTACCGCTGCTGCCATCCGGTGGAGTTGCAAAATTAGCATTATTATAATTGGAAACAGTACTTGTAGGCACTGTACCCCCTCCATCTTGTGCTTCAGCATTCACAAAATCATTTCCAACCCCACCCCCTAAACCAAAATTATTTTTTTGAAAATTTCTTGAAGCTGATGTAAAGCCAAACTTATAGAAAATATCATGCACCATATTATTAGCATAAAATAAATTGGTAATAGCTGCATCCTGATTAGCTAAAGCTAATGCACCTGCAGTGTATGGAAAATTGAAGTTCCTATTTGTACCTCCTTGTGCTGTTATCCCAGTAAAACTGTTAAAATTATCTAAATCCTGATAGGCAAAAACATTATTTCCCTGTGTATGCGTGTAATGAGTGGTCCCGTCAGAATGCCATCCTTCCGGTGATGCTGTAAGGTTCCATGGATTTGTAACTACTGATCTTGAGCCAAATGTCGGAGCTTCAATAGGGAAAGGAAATACATTATAAGATGCATTATCCGGAGCAAGTAACAAACTTGACTGCTGATAACTTTCTTTATTCAAAGGAAATGCGACTAATTTATGATCATGAGAATGCTCATAAGGGTGATCAGTAAAATTGCAACTCACATTAAGATTATTTTTCTCAATAATTTCTCCAGTAGTAGCATTTACCAAGATATCCCAGTAATTTGAAGTCTTTCTTTCAGGGAAGGTAAATTCATGACATAAAACAAGCTTCTGATCTTTCTTTACATATACCAACTGGTGTTTTGCAAACAACATATCTTTGGCATCAGCATCAGGGAAATTAAGAATGGTAATTTTACTCGGATCCTCTATACTTGTCCCTTTTATCGCAGCTCCAAAAGCTGTTTCTTTAGTAAGTAAAGGAACATTCTGATCAACACTTCCATAGTCTTTTTCAAAAGAATCACTATAATAAGTTACCTGATTATTTTTTATTAGAACAGAACCGAGAGATCTGTACACAGGTATACCTTTATACATCTGCTGTATTTTAATAATATCAGCATTCATGCTTTCAGCATGATCACTTACATTGATACTAAAACCGGTAAGATCAGACTTTTTATATTCTCTGATTTTATTTTGAGAAATATAATCTTTAATCAACTTCTCATTGTCTTGTCCGAACAGAACGGAAGGAATTATTGCAGAAACCGCAAACAACAGGGGTAAAGCTACTTTTTTCATATACATTAATAGATTCGCTAATCTACAAATATTTAAT
>NZ_LMKA01000100.1 GCF_001421435.1 Chryseobacterium sp. Leaf201 | reverse complement strand
ATTTAATTTTAATTTATAAAATCCTAAATTACAGCTATTTAAAATTTAAAACTAGTGAAAATAAAGTGAAAATTTGATGAAAAAATATTCCTTTCTTTTACCAAAATCTATGTTTGATCCTTATATAGTTTTAAAATAAGCGTAACAGCTTACGGTGATTATCCACTATGGATTTAGCAAGGATAACATTATTTACATCATTATATGATTCATAAAATACAATAAATTTAGCAATGAAATAATCCCGGAAATTATATTCGGGAAAAGATGATAAAAATCAGGAAAAAGTTAAAATACATCACACTGAATGTTAATTTCGGGACATTTTCCAGGCCAAAATCCATGTCGTTTTAAGGAAATTTTAATGTTTCAAAAGTGAATTGTTTAATTTCTATATCAAATTCAGCAATAATTTTTTTATTGATTTCAAATTTAAAATATGTTAAAAATCAATAACTTACACGTAATATTTACATATCATTCTGTTCATCATTAAGAAACAAAAAAGATTAATTAATGAAAAAATAACATTTTTTTCTTTGCGTATTGAAAAATAATATTAGTTTAGGAGGCATAATATTTACTGTGAAACTTTACGCAATCGATTGCACTCAACGCGTGATTATTTTCCTGAAAATATATACTACTAAAAAAGCAGCATACTTAAAAAATCCACAAAAAACAGAGATTGAAAAAATCTTCAACCAAAAATTAAAACTATAAGGATACTTAAATGGATAAAAAAGTACATTCAATAAAATGGTTATATCTAACTGTTTTTCTACTTCCTGTCCTTGCTATGGCTCAAGAAAACGGGACAAAGAAGGAAAAGGAAACCCAAATTGACGAAGTGGTTCTGGTAGGCTACACGAAGGTTTCTAAAAAAGATGTCACCAATGCCGTTTCTTCTGTAAAGGCAGAGGCAATTAAAGACATGCCTTCCACCAATGCCGCCGAAGCCATCCAGGGAAGAATGGCCGGGGTAAGAGTCGCGTTAAGCGAAGGTGCCCCGGGTGCAGACGTAGATATCGTTATCCGGGGAGGGAACTCTATTACGGGGAGCAATGCACCGCTCTATATCGTAGACGGAGTTCAGATGGATAACGCGCTGACCATTTTATCACCTAAAGAAATCGAATCCATCGAGGTACTGAAAGATGCTTCTTCTACCAGTATCTTCGGTGCAAGAGGAGCCAACGGTGTGGTGTTGATTACCACAAAAGGAGGCCGTAAGAGAGCCAAGACTTCCATTAATTACAATGGTTTTTTAGGGGTGAGAAAAATTCAGAATACAATTGATGTCTTAGACCCTTATCAGTTTGTACTGTATCAGTACGAAGTGTACAACAAAGGAGGTATACAGACCGATATGGACGCTTTTGTTGCAAGATACGGCACGTACGATCAGCTGGCAACGAAATACAGAGACATCAAGAAAAGAGACTGGCAGGATGAAGTGTTCGGCAGGGAAGCTTTCAACTTTACCCACAATATTTCCATTACCGGAGGGTCTGATAATTCATCGTTCTCCTTATCATTAAACAATGTGAAGGAAGACGGGATCATGATCGGTTCCGGGTTTAAAAGAAATATGGCCAACTTCAAATATGATTATGATCTTTCCAAGAAAGTAAGCATGACTTTGAATGCCAGATACAGCAGGCAGACGGTTTTCGGGGCAGGGACCTCTTCTACCGGATCGCAGAGTAACAACAGGCTGAGAAATGCCGTAAGGTACCAGCCGTTCGAAGGAGGATCCAATGTAAATGTGGATGATTTCGATCCTTTGTTTGCCAATGAAACCAACCTTGTCAACCCTGTTCTCCTGGCAAATAACGAGGTTCGGGAAAACGGCAGAAACGACCTGCTTCTTAACGGAATTATAGAATACAAAATCAGTAAAGATTTTACCTTCAGAAGTGTGATCGGATATGTACAGCGGGATGAAGAGGTTAACCAGTTTTCCGGGACTATTACCAGCCTTGCCAGGCAGAACAATGACCAGCCTGTGGTATCCATGAGCAAGACACAGTCCAGAAGGATTACCAATACCAATACCTTAAACTTCAGAAAAACATTAGGAAATCATAAAATAGATTTACTGGCAGGACAGGAAACGGTGAAAACAGATGCCGAGAGCTTATCAATGACTGTAAAATGGCTTCCGAGATCAATCAGTGCCCAGGAAGCATTTGCCAACATCCAGTCGGTTTCCGCTCCTTCAGGACTGGTACAGGATGCCCCGAGAACCAACGTTTTACCAGACCGGTTGGTATCATTCTTCGGGAGGGCCAACTATATCTATAAGAACAAATATATCGTAACCGCATCCATGAGGGCGGACGGATCCAGTGTATTCGGGCCCGGAAACAGATGGGGATACTTCCCTGCCGCTTCTTTAGCATGGAAAATCGGCGAAGAAAACTTCTTAAAAGACAGCAGAACGGTCAGCGACTTAAAGCTCCGCGCAGGATACGGTTTATCCGGGAACAACAGAATCCAGGCATTTCTGTATAATACATTCTTTACCACGTCATCTGACTACGGATATGCATTCGGAACCAATGTGACGCCGGGGGCAACAACAGGAAATACCATGTCAAACACCGGTGTAAAATGGGAATCGGCAGCTTCTAAAAATATCGGTTTGGATTTTGGTTTTTTCAAAGGAAGAATATACGGTACGCTTGATTTTTACCAGACAGACACCAATGATTTATTGCTTTTGGCAAAAATCCCTCAGACTACCGGTTATGAATACCAATATCAGAACTCAGGAAGCACCACCAACAAAGGGGTTGAATTCTCTGTGGGAGGTACCATCATCAATAAGGAGAACTTTAACTGGAAGATGGATGCGAATATATCCTCAAACAGAAATATCATCAAAAGTTTAGGAGCCAGCGGATCTGCAAGTGCCAATTTTTACCTCTACCCTTCAGGATGGCAGAATAATTTAAATGACTTCCTGGTACAGGTAGGCAAACCGGTAGGTACGTACTGGGGCTATGTAACGGCCGGAAGATATGAGATCAGTGATTTCGATTATAATCCTACGACACAGGTATATACCCTGAAATCCGGTGTACCGAGTGCATCAGCGGCTGCCAACGGAGCAAAACCGATACAGCCGGGAGATCTTAAGCTTCAGGACCTGAACGGCGACGGTATTATCGATAACAAAGACATGACCGACCTGGGAAGCTCTCAGCCTAAAGCCTATGGAGGTTTCAGCCAGACTTTCCGTTATAAAAACTGGGACATGAGCATGCTGTTCAACTTCTCTATCGGAAATAAAGTATACAATGCCAACAAGATTGAATACTCCACACAGTATTTATACCGGGACAATAACATGCTGGCGGAAGTAGCCGACCGATGGAGATGGTTTAACGATGCCGGGGAAAAAGTAAATGACCCTACAGCATTGGCAGCATTAAATGCGAATACTACAGGATGGACTCCTCCTGCAGGTGCCTATTTCCTGCATTCTTATGCAATTGAAGACGGATCTTTCTTAAGATTGAACAACATTACGTTAGGATATTCTTTGGGGAAAGAATTTACCAAACAGTTAGGCCTTTCAAATTTCAGGCTGTACTTTACCATGAACAATGTATTTACAGTAACAGGATATTCCGGATATGACCCTGAGGCGAATACCAGAAGGAATCCTTTGACACCGGGTGTAGATTATGCCGCTTACCCGCGCAGCAGATTTATCTTATCCGGAGTTGATATAACTTTTTAACCTAATATTATGAAGAAAAATAAATTTTTAGCTATTCTATTTTCCGTTATCGGGCTGATATCTTTAAATTCATGTGAAGAATATCTGGATGTAGAAAGCTTATCCAATACCGCAGAACAACAGCAATTCGACTCCGCTTCTGATACATTTTCAGCACTGGTGGGAGTTTATAACGCCACAATGGGTGACAACACCTACGGCCAGAGAATGAACCTGATCCTTACACAGTCCGGCGACGACTTCAGGACTTCAGGGGATTACAATGCCAATGACAGAAGAGGGATCAGCAGCTTCGGCGCGATACCTACCAATACAGAACTGATTAGGCCTTTCCTGGATACCTATGCAGGGATTGAGAGAGCCAATCTTGTGATCAAGAACATTCCGCTTTCCCAGGTGTACCAGACAGGTTCTGCCGCAGACAAAAAATTAATGGACAGATATCTGGGGGAAGCTTTAACTTTAAGAGCTCAATTCTATTATGACCTGATCAAAAACTGGGGCGATGTTCCTTTTCAGGATGTTCCGTCCGCAGACCTTCCTGATTTTTACCTTCCGAAAACAGACCGGGATGTTATCTATGATAAAATCCTCGATGATTTATTAAAAGCAGAAGGCCTTGTGCCGTGGAGATCTGAAGGAGGAACAACCGCACAGAGGATTTCTAAAGGGGCCGTAAAAGGATTGAGAGCAAGGATCGCTTTGGCAAGAGCAGGATATTCTTTAAGAAGAAGCCCGCAGCAGATGCTGAAAGGTTCCAATCCGCAGAAATATTATCAGATTGCCTACGATGAGTGCAAAGATATCATGACTTCCGGGCAGCATCAGCTGAACCCGAGCTATGAAGGCTTATTCAGATCACTACATACCAACACCCAGGATGCAGCCAATGAAGTGATTTATGCCATCGGAGCTTTCGGCGGAAACTCAAGAACCGACAGTAAAATCGGGTATTACAACGGATTAAGACATGATGATACCGACTGGAAATCTTCCGGCGGAATCAGTGCCATTCCTGTATATTTTTACGAGTTTACCAAATATGACCTGAGAAGAGACGTAAATGTTGCCATCTTCAGGGTAAGCACCACAAAACAGGAAGAACTTCAGACCTCCATCAACTGGAATGACGGAAAATTCAGAAAATCCTGGACATCGATTACCGGGACTTCCCAGAATTTAGGAATCGACTGGCCATTGTTAAGATATTCTGATATTCTGCTGATGTTTGCCGAAGCCGATAACGAACTGAACAGCGGACCGTCTGCACAGGCAGTAAATGCAGTGCTGTCCGTAAGACAGAGAGCGTATGCAGAAAACCTGGGCCAGGTAGGAACCATTCCTACAGACAAAACAGGATTCTTCAACTTTTTGGTAAAGGAAAGACAGCTGGAATTTGGCGGGGAAGGACTGAGAAAATATGACCTGATCCGTTGGAATCTGTTGGAAACTAAAATTAACGAGACCAAAACCAAGCTTACCCAGTTCATGAACGGTACCGGCGCTTATGCCAACGTTCCGGAATACATTTTCTATAAAAAAGTAGCGTATACGCCTACCAAAACAGCTCAGCAGAACGTTACGGATATCGATTTCTATACCATGACAGGCGTTGCAAAAACAGATATTTTCTACAGCCCGAACCAAAGTGTGGCAACACCGTCCGGATATACGAAGGTGAACTGGAGACTGGCGATGACGCAGCCCTACATCAGTGGAGATCCTGTAAAAAGTTATGCACATTATTTCCAGGCAAACAGGAAAGAACTGCTTCCGCTGGCTTTAGACGTTATTAATTCCAACTACAATCTTACACAGGATTACGGATACTAGATAAAAAATTACATTCATATTTATTTTAAGAAAATACAGGCTTTTCCTCTTCAAAAAGGATAAGTCTGTATTTTAACTAAAAAATCTTTCAATGAAAACTTCCGGTTTTATTAAAAATTTTAAAGTTTTTTTAGCTTCTTGGATCGTACTGATCAGTCTTTTTTCTTTCAAAACCAATGAGAAAACAATCGTGGTTTCGAAAGACGGAAAAGGCAACTTTACCACAGTACAGCAAGCCATCAATGCCGTTGAAAACAGTTCTTCCGCAAGAACTAAAATTTTTATCAAAACAGGGGTCTACAAAGAAAAGATCATCATTCCTGAAACAAAAGGAGCGATTTTTCTGGAAGGGGAAAATCCTGAAAATACCATCATCACGTACGATGATTTTGCTTCAAAAAAGAATCCGGAAGGCAAAGATATCGGAACAACAAATTCCTCAACAATTTTTATTTATTCAAATGATTTTACAGCTAAAAATCTTTCATTTGAAAACAGTTCGGGAAGAGTCGGACAGGCCGTTGCAGTGCTGACCTCAGGCGACAGAATTGCTTTTGAAAACTGCAGGTTCCTGGGAAATCAGGATACTTTATATCTGAAAGGTGTTCAGGATTCGCCGGACAAAACAAAACCTTCAAGGAATTATTTTAAAAACTGCTACATCGAAGGTACAACCGATTATATTTTCGGAGCAGGAACCGCCGTTTTTGAAAACTGTACCATTTATTCCAAAGAAACGGCGAGCTACGTTACGGCCGCTTCTACTCCACAGGAAAATGAATTCGGATTTGTGTTTATCAATTCAAAAATCACCGGAAATGCTAAGGAAAACTCTGTTTATTTAGGAAGACCCTGGAGGCCTTTTGCCAAAACGGTGTATATTGATTGCGAGATCAGTTCTCTTATAAAACCTGAAGGCTGGCACAACTGGAGCAAGCCCGATGCAGAAAAAACAACTTTCTATGCAGAATTCAATTCCAAAGGAGCCGGAGCCAACAATTCAAAAAGAGTTTCGTGGTCACATCAATTAACCAAAGAAGAAAGAAAAAAATATACAGCAGACAACATTCTTAAAGGAAAAGACAACTGGAACGTGAAAAAGAGTTTATAATAATCAATAAAAAACCTCAACACCAAGAAATTTTTCAGGTATGAAAAAGCACTTCACAAAAATAATGACGATAGGGATTGTATGCGGAAGCTTAGCTTTTGTTGAAGGTCAGAATGTCCTCAGTTTTCCCGGCGCAGAAGGCTTTGGAAGATATACGACAGGCGGACGCGGCGGAAAGGTGTATATTGTTGATAAACTTACAGACGACGGTTCCCAAGGTACTTTACGATACGCTTTAGACCAAAAAGGTCCGAGATATATTGTTTTTAAAACAGGCGGCACGATTTACTTAGAATCTCCGTTAAAGATAAAAGAAGGCGGTGTCACCATTGCCGGGCAAACTGCTCCAGGAGACGGAATCACCGTTGCCAACTACGAAACTTTTGTCGCCGCAGACAACGTGATTATACGTTACATGCGGTTCCGGATGGGAGATCAGAAAAAGTTTGAAGGCGATGCTTTCGGAGCCCGGTTTATAAAAAACCTGATCGTTGATCATTGTTCGATGAGCTGGTCGACGGACGAAACCGTTTCCATTTATGTAAATGAGAATACCACCCTTCAGTGGTGCGTGATCGCAGAAAGCTTTAGAAATTCTGTTCATCAGAAAGGTCCCCACGGATACGGCGGAATTGCAGGCGGAAAATTTGCTACGTTCCATCATAATATCTACGCGCATCACGACAGCAGAAATCCACGGTTGGGAGAATATGCGGGAAGTAAATTTGCACTGACCGACCTTACCGATTTCAGGAATAATGTGATTTACAATTGGGGACACAATAACGTCTACGGCGGTGAAGGAATGAATGTGAATATCGTTAACAATTACTATAAACCGGGAGCTGCAACAACGACAAAACAACGCATCGTTGCCATTGATAAAAACGAAAAGCCTGAAACCGAAGTCTACAACATCTGGGGCAAATATTATATTAATGGAAACGTAATTGAAGGAAATCCGGAAGTCACACAAGACAACTGGACGGAAGGCGTTTTTGCTCAGATGAAATCTTCCTATAACCTGACGGATAATGATAAAAATTCCATAAAAATCAATCAACCGCACGATATTCAGAATAACGTAAAAACACAGTCGGCACAAGAAGCCTACGAAAAAATCTTACAGATCGGAGGCGCAAGCCTGGTAAGGGATGCCATTGATGCACACGTGTTGAAAGATGTAAAAAACGGAAGTTTCAGCTACAAAGGTTCAAAAGGAAGCACCAACGGAATTATTGATTCACAAAATGATGTTGGCGGATTTCCAAATTTGACAGCAGGCAAATCTCTACCCGATTCAGACAACGATGGAATGCCCGATGAATGGGAAATAAAGCATCAGTTAAACCCGAATGCTGCTGATGCCAACGGACGGGATTTAGATAAAAATTACGATAATATTGAAGTTTATTTTAATGATATTGTTAAAAAAATAACCGAAAGACAATTCTAATAACCATGAAAATTCTAAATTCGGCTATCTAATAAAGTATGATAAAATTCACTGTATTGAAAACAGCATTTGCAGGGGCACTTTTGAGTTCAACATTATATTGGGCGCAGGCTTCTGTGATTGAAAAAATTAATAAAAACCCCAAAGCTCCCTTTTCCTACGCAGAACTTTCTGTAAAGGAAGGCGGAAAATGGGAAGGCAACAAATACATCGGCGGAACGTTTAAAAATATTCAGGAACTCACGATTCCGGCATCGCACACCGACCATTCTTCCTACATCAGATATGAAGGCATCGGACTGGAAAACAACCAGATCGGCTACAGACTGTATCTGGACTGGAGAAATGCGACGGATATTTTCGGTAAGAAAGTCAACACTCTGGTTTTACCCGAAGTCGGACAGGACGGTTTTGAGTCTTATCATCATGATTCGCCCTGGGGACAGGATATTTTAAAATCCGGACGCACCATCGGCATCGGTTCTTACGGAAGATATGATGAGCAGAATGATTTTATTGAGACTTTTAAAATCGTAAAAAACACGTCCGTAAAAGTTGTGAACGAAAAAGACAGATCCTACGCTGCAATCGATTACACAGGCTGGAAAACCTGGGGCGATGCAATAGATCTACAGTCTAAACTGACGATTTTCAACAAAGACCGTTTTGTAAAAGTAGATTTAAATCTGAGCAATACTATTTCAGGATTATGTACGGGAATTGTTGCCATTAAAAATATTCCGTTAAAACAGGGAATCAGCAAAAATAAAAAATGGGCGTACATTGCAACGTACGGTCAACAGACATTAGCCAAAAAGGAAGATAACTTAGGAATGGCAGTCTTCTACCCTCTTGAAAATTTTGACAGATACGTACAGACAAAATCTACACATACCGTGGTTTTTAAGAAAACAAAAAGTGTTTCCTATTACTTTTTGGGAGCTTGGTGCCAGGAACCCAACGGCTTAACGACAGAAGAATCATTCTATCAGGATTTAGATAAAAAACTGGAAATTTTAGATAAAAATAATCAACTTTAAAATTTAAAAAAATGAATATTATTAATCATACCATAAAAGCATACGCAGTAGCAATTTTAGGATCAGGAATGTTCTTGGCCTGTGCCCAGACAAAAACTGCAACCGCAGTAAAACCTACAACCGAAACTTCACAATCAGGGAAAATAGTCCCTACCAATCTGAAATGGTCTGAGAGAATGATGCTTTCCGAAATGCAGCGTTTCCCGGAAGCGTGGATGCTTGATTTCAGCAAAAGCCCGAAGTGGACGTATCCTTCAGCAATTGTTCTGGACGGCGCAGAACAGCTTTACATTAAAACCGGTAAAAAAGAATATTACGATTACATCAGCGGATTCGGTGAAAAACTGATCCAGGAAGACGGTACCATTCTTACCTACGACCTTTCCAAGTATAATATCGATATGCTGAACAGCGGAAATGTTCTTCTTTATCTGTATGAAAAAGAGAAAAAAGACAAATACCTGAAAGCTCTTCAGACACTTCGTTTACAAATTGACGGGCAGCCAAGAACCAATGAAGGCTCTTTCTGGCATAAAAAAATCTATCCATACCAGGTTTGGTTAGATGGCTTATATATGGGAATGCCTTTTTATACACACTACACAAAGGATTTTGTAAAAGGTGCCGATGCTCAGAAAGCGTATGATGATATTGTTTTCCAGTTTGATTCTGTTCAGAAAAATCTTTTAGACAAAAAAACCGGACTGCTGTATCATGCCTGGGATGAAAGTAAAAAAGAAGCCTGGGCCGATAAAGAAACCGGACTTTCACCAAATTTCTGGGGCAGGGCAATGGGCTGGTACGGAATGGCCATGGTAGACGTGCTGGATTATCTGCCTAAAGATCACCCGGGAAGAGCAAGAATCATTTCTTACATCAAATCGTATGCTGACGCTGTCATTAAAGTTCAGGATAAAAAATCAGGACTTTGGTACCAGGTTCTGGATAAGCCTTTGGCCAACGGCAATTATGAAGAAGCCACGGCATCAGCAATGTTTGTGTATACCATGATCAAATCGGTGAACAAAGGATATTTACCCGCATCTTATAAATCGGCCGCTAAAAAAGGCTACGACGGCATCATCAAGAATTTAATTACCGTTGATAAAAACGGTGTTGTCAATTTAAACAAATGTTGTGCTGTTGCAGGTTTAGGTGGAAAACCTTACAGAGACGGTTCTTACGAGTATTATGTAAATGAAGAAATCCGTTCCAACGACGGAAAAGGAACAGGACCGTTTATCCTGGCAAGCTTGGAGTTTGAAAAATAATGCTTAAACCATTAAGGAGTGCTAAGAAGTTAAGATTCATTAAGGTTAAAATCTAGATTTTATTAAGCTACTTGCTTAAAGCGAAGCTCAACTTAACTATTCTAAACTTCTTAATGAATCTTAATGGTAAAAAATTAAAAGCATTTGCTGAGCAGAGCGCCTTTGCGAAAGAAAAATATGCAGTCGCAATTAAAAAAAACTTTAGCGCCCATTGCGTTTAAACCCAGACCAAAAATCTGATTTTATGAAGACAAAAAATATTTTAAATATACTTTCAATCACCGTTTTTTCAATTGCATCAACTTATTTGAATGCACAGGAAAAAAACTACGTTTCCGAAGTCTGGACTGCCGATCAGGGAAAAAATTACAGAAATCCTGTTCTGTACGCCGATTATTCTGATCCTGATGCCATCCGTGTCGGTGAAGATTATTACATGACGGCTTCAAGTTTCAACGAAGCGCCGGGCTTGCCGATTCTTCATTCAAAAGATATGGTCAACTGGAAATTATTGAATTATGCGCTTCCAGACGTTCTTCCGAACGAACATTTTTCCACACCCAAAAGAGGTGACGGGGTTTGGGCACCCAGCATCAGATTCCACAAAGGCGAATTCTATATTTATTGGGGCGACCCCGATTTCGGAATTTATATGGTGAAAACCAAAGATCCGTTGGGGGCCTGGGAAAAGCCTGTTCTGGTAATGGAAGGAAAAGGCTTGATTGATTCCTGTCCGTTCTGGGACGAAGACGGAAAAGCCTATCTGGTTCACGGCTGGGCAGGAAGCCGCGCCGGAGTGAAAAGTATTTTATCCATCAATAAAATGAATCCTGAAGGAACCAAAGTTCTGGATAAAGGCGTTCACGTTTTCGACGGCCACGATGCACATCCCACGGTTGAAGGTCCGAAAATGTACAAAAGAAACGGCTATTACTATATTTTTGCGCCTGCTGGCGGAGTTGCTACAGGTTGGCAATTGGTATTAAGATCAAAAAATATTTATGGCCCTTACGAAGAAAAAATAGTGCTGGAACAGGGTTCAACTAAAATCAACGGACCGCATCAGGGTGCTTGGGTAGACACACCTTCAGGTGAAGATTGGTTCTACCATTTCCAGGATATTGACGCAGGCGGAAGAGTTGTTCACCTGCAGCCGATGAAATGGGAAAAAGACTGGCCGGTTATCGGAATTGATAATAACAAGAACGGAATCGGGGAACCGGTTCGAACCTACAAAAAACCAAACATCGGGCAATCCTATCCTATTATAACCCCTCCGGAGACAGATGAATTTGATGGTGAAAAATTAGGAATCCAATGGCAATGGAGCGCCAACGAGAATATTGTCTGGTCATCCAAACTTCCCGGACAAAAATTTTTAAGATTATTCTCAATGAAAGTTCCTGAAGGGGAAAAAAACCTCTGGAACGTCCCGAATTTATTAACCCAGAAATTCCCGGCTCCTAATTTTGCAGCTTCCACAAAAGTTAAATTAACACCTGAAGATGCCAAAGAAGGAAAAACTGCCGGACTTCTGGTAATGGGTTTAGACCATGAATCCATCGTTATTACCAATAAACCGGACGGATTTTATCTTCAGTTGAGAAGAGCCGAAAAAGCAGATAAAGGCGGCGAGGAAAAAGTTTTGTTTGAAACAAAATTAAAAGGAAACGAGGCTTATTTAAAAGTAAATGTGAACGAACCGAATGGTTTGTGCCAGTTCAGCTACAGCGAAAATGGAAAAAATTTCACAAAAGTAGGCGATGTTTTTCAGGCAAAACCCGGAAAATGGATCGGTGCTAAAGTCGGCTTATATTCTGTGAGCACACAAAAAGCAAACCGTGGCGGATATGCCGATTTTGATTGGTTCAGAATTACTAAAAATTAATTTGGTTAACCATAGAGAAACCTAACAGGTTTTAAAAACCTGTTAGGTTTGTTACAAAACATGTATGGCTTTTTAAACTTATTAATAAAAATATTACATAAACATCTGTGTAATCTGTGGGAGAAAAAAACCATTAGATTTTAAAATAAAATCTATGACAAAAAAAATAAAGAAAATTGTTTCATTTTTACTCGTCGTTTTATTGTTATGTGCGTGCCAGTCACAGAACAACGCACAAAATGCAGCGGCAAAACACAATAAAAAAGTCACGCATATTTATCTTATCGGAGATTCCACGATGGCGGATTACACCGGAGATTACGAACCTGGAAAAGATTATATGAAAGTCCGTTACCCAATTACAGGTTGGGGTCAGGTTTTTCAGCCGTTTTTTGTGAAAGACAGTCTGGCTTCGTTGAAACCTGCCATTACAACAGATTCTGTTGCCATTATCGACAGAGCGCACGGCGGAAGAAGCACCCGGACTTTTTTTCAGGAAGGAAGATGGCGATATGTCTACGAACATTTGCAGCCAAATGATTATGTGATAATGCAGTTCGGTCACAACGACGGCTCAGAAAAACATACAGAACGCTATGTAAATATTGAAGGATATAAAGAATTTTTACGGTTGTTCGTAACGCAGACAAGACAGAAAGGTGGAAATCCCATCATCCTGACGCCGGTTGCCAGAAATTATCCATGGAAAGAAGGAAAACTGGAAAATGTACACGGAGAATACGGGCAGGCTCCGATTGATATTGCCAAAGAAATGAATGTTCCGTACATCGATTTAAATAAATTGTCCATGGAATATTTTACTAAAAAAGGACAGGATTTCACAACGAATCATTACTTCATGAATTTCCCGGAGAATGTGTATGAAGCCTATCCCAAAGGACAAAAAGACAACACCCATTTTCAGCCGGAAGGTGCAAAAGCAGTGGCGTCGATAGTCTATCAGGAATTTAAAAAAATAATTAAAACTCAACAAAAATAAAATGAAGAAGTCTCTTACAATAATAGGTTTAGCAGCAGCAATGATGTTTTCGGGGCAGATGTATGCCCAGAATCTGGATATTTATAAAAATATTGAGTTTAAAATGCCTCAGGTTACCGAAACTTCTTTTGCTGCTAACACGGTTTCCATTACACAATACGGTGGCGTTGCAGGCGGAAATGTAAAAAATACGGCAGCTTTCAAAAAAGCAATTGAAGATTTAAGTAAAAAAGGCGGCGGAAAATTAGTCGTTCCGAGAGGAATGTGGTTGACAGGCCCAATCGAATTGAAAAGCAACATCAATCTTCATGTAGAAGAAGGGGCTTTTATTGTTTTCAGTAAAGATAAAAATGATTATCCTCTGGTGGATGTCAGCTTTGAAGGATTAAATACCATCCGTTGCCAGTCCCCTATTTCTGCAAGAAATGCAACCAATATTGCCATCACAGGCAAAGGCGTAATCGACGGAAGTGGTGATGCTTGGAGAGCCATCAAAAAAAGCAAAGTTTCAGAATCTGAGTGGAAAGAAATCGTAAAATCAGGCGGAATTGTATCTGCAGACGGTAAAAACTGGTATCCTTCAGAAAGCTATAAAAAAGGATTTGAAAGCAGTTCAAACTTCAATGTTCCTGACAAGATTTCTAAGGATGAATTGACGACAGTAAAAGATTTCCTCCGTCCGGTAATGGTAAGCCTGGTAGGCTGTGATAAAGTATTGCTGGATGGCCCGACTTTCCAGAATTCTCCTGCCTGGAACCTTCACCCTTTGATGTGTTCAAATGTCATTTTAAGAAATCTGACAGTTAGAAATCCGTGGTTTTCTCAGAACGGCGACGGTGTAGATCTGGAATCCTGTAAAAATGTTTTGATCTACGATAATACGTTTGACGTTGGAGACGATGCGATCTGTATCAAATCAGGGAAAGATAAAGATGGTAGAAACAGAAATATGCCGACTGAAAATGTGATCATCAAAAACAATGTTGTTTATCACGGTCACGGAGGTTTTGTCATTGGAAGCGAGATGTCCGGCGGAGCGAGAAACATCCATGTTTCCGACTGTACTTTTATCGGGACAGATATCGGTCTTCGTTTTAAAACAACCCGCGGAAGAGGCGGAATTGTAGAAAATATTTACATTAAAAATATTGATATGATTAATATTCCGACGCAGGTTATTGGCTTCAATATGTTCTATGAAGGCGCATCTCCGGTTTTGGAAGACGGACAGAAAAAGGAAGGCAACAAAGCTCCGGAAAAAGTATATCCAGTAACCGAAGAAACTCCGATTTTCAGGAATATTTTCTTTAAAAATATCAATGCGGTTAATTCTTACGAAGCAATTACACTGTTTGGTTTAGCGGAGATGAACCTTAAAAATATCGTGATTGAAGATTCCCAGTTTGATACAAAAAAAGGAATGACCATTGTAGATGCAGACGGAATTCAATTGAAAAATGTAAAGCTGAAATATGCTGAAGGAACAGGAGCAACGATTTACAACAGTAAAAACATCAACCTGTCAACGGTTAAATTTGAATCTGCAAATAAGCCGTTTGTAAAAGTTTTAGGAAATAAAACAGGATCGGTATTGTTGCCGAAAGAAGTAACGTCTGATAAAAATTCACTTTCTATCGGAACGGATGTTGCTAAAAATGCAGTTAAATAAATGGATCAATAGTATTTAAACCATTAAGTCCAATTAAGTTGTTAAAAATATTTAAGTTGCTTTGCTTTAAGATAAATCAAAATGATTTTCTTAATTAAACTTAACTTCTTCAATACGCTTAATGGTTCAAAATTTTAAAATTTGACAACATGATTTTTAACAGAAAACATACTTATATTTCTATTTTTTTTGTGGGGACAATGGCATTCGGGCAGGTAAACCGACCGAATGCCACTCCTTACACAAATGAAGCGACGTATGACAAATTAAAGAAAAAAAATCCTTTTATCACTCCGATAGACCGCCCGGTTCCGCAAAATATTAAGATTGATAAAAATGTGGAATATGCCACTATCAACGGGCTCTCTTTAAAAGCCGATGTGTATTATCCTAGTGACCAGTCAAAAAAATATCCCGGAATTGCAATGGTTCACGGCGGTGGCTGGATTTCGGGAAGTAAGGAAAATGAGAAATTCATGGCGATGGAACTGGCTTCAAAAGGCTATGTTGCCATGGCAGTTGGTTATCGGTTGGCTGATATCGCAAAATATCCTGCCGGCGTCGAAGATATTGAAACTGCTGTTAACTGGTTAAAGAAAAACCACGCAACATATTCACTGAATAAAAAGAAAATCGCTGTTTTGGGTGAGTCTGCAGGTGCTCAGATGGCAACTTTAGTCGGAGTGAAGAAAAAGAATAAAATTCAGGCAATCGTTAATGTAGACGGAATTGTTTCGTTTATCCATCCCGAAGCCGAAGAAAGCACGTATGCTGCCTATTGGCTGGGCGGCGACAGAAACGTTAATTTAAAAAACTGGACGGAAGCTTCACCTTTGGAATATGTAGATAAAAATACGCCTCCTACCCTTTTCATCAACAGTTCTCAGCCCCGTTTTCATGCCGGAAGAGACGATATGATGAAGAAATTAAAGAGCTATAATATTCAGACGGAATTCCATGAAATCAAAGATACGCCACACTCATTCTGGTCGGCAGAACCCTGGTTTACAGAAACACTGAATTATACGGTTGAGTTTTTAGATAAAGTTTTGAAATAAATTCAAGACTAAGATTGAGGTTAAATTTAAGATCAAATTAAAGCATTTTTATGAGAAAAATATTTTTAATTCTCTTCATTTCTATGGCTAATTTTCTCCTGGCAGGAAATGATCCTTACATAAAAATTACCGTTGCCAAAGACGGAAGCGGAGATTTTATGTCGATTCAGAAAGCGATTAATTCTATAAGAGATTTGGGACCTTCGGAAGCCTTGGTTTTAATTAAATCAGGAACTTATAACGAAAAAATTACCATCCCTTCTTCAAAGCATAAAATTACATTAGAAGGTGAAAATAAAGACAAAACGATTATCACCAACAATGATTATTCAGGGAAAACCGATTCGTTTAATGAAAAAATGACGACCTTCAATTCCTACACTGTATTGGTGATGGGCGATAATATTAAAATCAGTAACCTGACCATTCAAAACGCTTCCTGCAACGAAGGCCAGGCGGTTTCCCTTCATGTGGAAGGCGACCGTTTTGTGATTAAAAATTCGAAGATTTTAGGATGTCAGGATACGGTTTATGCCGCAACGAATCACAGCAGGCAGTATTTTGAAAACTGTTATATTGAAGGAACGACGGATTTTATTTTCGGACAGGCAACCGTTGTTTTTAAAAACTGTACGATTAAAAGTTTAGCCGATTCCTACATCACCGCAGCGGCAACAGAAGCCGACAGAAAGTATGGTTTTGTCTTTTTCGACTGTAAATTAATCGCCAAAGAAGGCATCACAAAAGTCTATTTGGGAAGACCCTGGAGACCTTATGCAAAAACAGTGTTCATCAACACAGAAATGGGAAAACACATTCTCCCGGAAGGCTGGAATCCCTGGAAAGGTGATAAAATGTTCCCTGATAAAGAAAAGACCGCTTATTACGCAGAATCCGGAAGCAAAGGAGATGGCGGAAATACTTCAAAACGGGTAAGCTGGTCACATCAACTGACAAAAAAAGACCTGAAAAATTATACAATTGAGAAAATTTTTGATAATTGGAACCCGACTAAATAATCAAAAATAATTGAGATGCTTCGACTTCGCTCAGCTTGAGTTGTCATCGTGAGCGAAGTCGAGGCATTTTAAAAAGTAAAATATCAATAAAAATTAATTTGAAAATGAAAAAAGTTCTTTTAGTAACATCCATTTTTTTATCAATATTTACATTCGCACAAAAAAAACCGACCCTGTTTTTAATCGGTGATTCCACAATGGCTAACAAAGAGAATCCGGATAAGAACCCGGAGCACGGTTGGGGGCAGGTATTGCCGCAATATATGACTTCAGGTATTGAAATTCAGAATCATGCGATGAACGGAAGAAGCTCAAAAAGTTTCAGAACGGAAGGAAGATGGGATAAAGTGGAAAAACAGCTTAAAAAAGGAGATTTTGTGGTCATTCAATTCGGCCATAATGATCAGAAAATCAAGGATTCTACAAAATTCACCAATCCTTATACTCAATACAGAGCTAATTTAGAAAGATATGTCAATGAAACCAGAGCAAAAGGAGCGACTCCGATTCTGATGACTTCTA
The DNA here is from genome assembly GCF_001421435.1 of Chryseobacterium sp. Leaf201. GTDB lineage: Bacteria > Bacteroidota > Bacteroidia > Flavobacteriales > Weeksellaceae > Chryseobacterium. Next base: position 4,532 of record NZ_LMKA01000100.1, on the reverse strand, counting down.
TTGTGAGAAGAAATTTCACTGAAAACGGCGTTTTGGTTGATACTCATAAAGAATATCCTTTGGTGGTAAGAATGGTTGCCAATGATATGAAAGTTCCTTTTGTTGATATGCAGTTACTAACCGAACAAATGGAAATTGCCTACGGCCCGGAAAATTCTAAAAAACTGCATTTACATTTCAAAGAAGGAGAAGAACCTTATTACACGAAAGCAAAAGATGATGACACTCATTTGTCAAGATTGGGCGCAGAAACGGTCGCGAAATTAGCAGTGAAAGATTTGAAAAGCTTAAAGATAGGATTTGAGAAATATATTAAATAGTAATTCTATAATTCCCACAGATTACACGGATTTTCACAGATTCAAAAAAATCTGTGGGATCTGTGGGAGAAAAAACTTTGTCAAATAAAGAATTAGAAATTTAAAAGGATATTAAAATAATCCCACAGATTACACAGATTACACAGATCACACAGATTCAAAAAAAATCTGTGGGATCTGTGGGAGAAATATATTCCTACTGAATAGAAGTTAACACAAAATTTAATTAAATAAAATTCAAAAAATAAAAATATGAATTTCAAAAAAGAACCTTTCTTCGACGGCAATTCCGAATGGGAAGATCTAGGAAGCGGAGTTTCAAGACAGTTTGTCGGGTACAACTCGCAGGTAATGATGGTGATTGTGAAATTTGAAAAAGATGCCATCGGAGCTTTGCATCAGCATTTTCATTCGCAGATTACGTATGTTGCTTCCGGAAAGTTTGAAGTAACCGTTGATGGTGAAGTGAAAATTTTACAGCAAGGCGACGGGTTTTTCGCCCAGCCCAATATTTTCCACGGTGTAAAATGCCTGGAGGAAGGACAGCTGATTGATGCGTTTACGCCGTTCAGGGAAGATTTTCTTAAAGATTAATTTCTTCTTCTATTAAACTTAATACTCAAACCTAACAGGTTTTTGAAACCTGTTAGGTTTAGCAAAATACACTTTACCGTAATTAAAAGGTCATGAAGAAATCTGTTTTCATCTTAATAATTTTTCTTTCCGCTCAATTCCCTGCTCAGGAAAAAATTATGGTCTGGCCAAAAGGTCAGATGCCGAATTCCAAAGGATTACAGTTGAAAACTGAAGAAAAAGATGGCAGGATTGTACAGATAAAACAAACCGAACTTTTTGCTTTTTTACCTCCCAAAGAAGACAGAAAACAGATGTCGGTCATCATCATTCCCGGTGGCGGATATTACAAGCTTACCTACGATCTGAACGGTTTCCAGATTGCAAAATGGTTCAATACCTTAGGGATTTCTGCCTTTGTTTTAAATTACAGGCTGCCGATTTCTCCTGATGTTAAGCAAAGAGAACTCGCTCCGCTACAGGACATTCAGGCAGCTGTTAAATATCTTAGAAAAAATGCGGAGCAATATGGCATTTCGCCAGATCAGGTAGGTGTAATAGGAACTTCGGCAGGCGGACATTTGGCTGCTATGGTAAGTAATATTCCCACCGATTACACAGAATTAAAGGGCGATTGGGCAACCATTCCTACCATTCCGAATTTTGCAATTCTGGTTTCTCCGGTAATCGATATGGGAGAATTTGCGCATGTGGGAAGCCGCAACAGTCTGCTGGGTGAAAATGCTTCTGCAGAAAAAATCAAAGAATATTCTATGCAGAACCGCGTAACGGAAAAAACACCGCCCACCCTTCTGGTTCATGCACAAAACGACAAAACCGTTCCGGTGATGAACAGCATTCTGTATTATCAGGCCATGACAAAAAATAAAGTAAAGGGGGCCTTATTTATTTTCCCTGAAGGAGAACATAAAATCGGAATCATGAATAAAACCGAACTTACAGACAACTGGAAAACATTATGCTCAGACTGGTTGAAGAATATGAGCAATAAATAATTGATAATGAGTAATTTTTAATATTGAATCATGCTGAAACTCATTCAACAAAAAATATTTTTACTGGCTTGCGGAACTGTAATTTCTATTTCAGTACACGCACAGCAACATTTAAAATTAACCTACGGCAAGCCCGCAGAAAACTGGAACGAAGCCTTGCCCATCGGAAACGGAAAATTAGGTACTATGGTTTTTGGCGGCGTTTCGCAGGAACACCTTCAGCTGAATGAAGAGACCATCTGGGCTGGCGAACCGGGAAATAATGTCCCGAAAAACACATTCGACAGCATTCAGAAAATCAGAAAACTGTTGAATGACGGTCAATTTGAAGAAGCTCAAAAGCTTTCCAACACGACTTATCCGAGAGCCGTACCAAAAGATCTGAATTACGGAATGCCGTACCAAACGATGGGTGATCTGTTTCTCAATTTTAAAGGTCATGAAAGTTTTAAAAACTATAAGCGGACTTTAGATATTGAAAAAGCAGTAAGCACGGTTTCTTATGAAGTCAACGGTACGAAGTTCAAACGTGAGATTTTCACGTCTTTTGTTGATAATGTGGTGGTGATCAGATTATCATCCAACAAACCAAACAGTTTGAATTTCTCTGTCAACGCCTCTTCTCCGCATTTAAAAAAATCCATTTTTACGGAAAAAAATCAGCTGATTATAAATGGTACAAGTGGTTCTGTGGATAATAAAACCGGGAAAATCAGTTTCAAAACGGTGGCTGTTCCTGTGATAAGAGGAGGAAAAATAACCTCAACAAAAGATAAATTAGAAATTTCCGGATCGAATGAAGTAATTATTTATGTTTCCATTGCGACAAATTTTAAAAAGTACGATGACCTTTCAGGAAATCCTCACGCAAGAGTTTCTGAATATTTAAATAAAGCCTTAAGCAAAAAATATGATGCCGAATTAAAAGCACACATTGAAAAATACCAGAAATATTTCAAACGGGTGAGTTTGGATTTGGGAACTTCGGATCAGGCGAACAAGACCACGGATATCAGAATTAAAGAATTCGGAAGTTCAGGCGATCCCGATCTGGTGGCTTTGTATTTCCAGTTTGGGCGGTATCTTTTGATTTCTTCCTCGCAACCGGGAACACAGCCCGCCAATCTGCAGGGAATCTGGAATTATCAGTTAAACCCTGCCTGGGACAGCAAATATACCGTCAATATCAATACGGAAATGAATTATTGGCCGGCGGAGAATACAAATTTAAGTGAAATGCATGAGCCGTTATTCGATATGATTCAGGATTTATCGGTGACAGGACAGGAATCTGCCCGGGAAATGTACCACGCAAGAGGCTGGAATATGCATCATAATACCGATTTGTGGAGAATAACCGGAATTGTAGACGGTGGTTTCTACGGAATGTGGCCGATGGGTGGCGCATGGCTGACACAACATCTCTGGAATCACTATTTGTACACGGGAGATAAAATTTTCCTGAAAAATAATTATGATGCTTTAAAAGGAGCTGCACTATTCTATCTGGATGTTCTTCAGCAGGATCCTTCCCGGAAATACCTGGTCGTTTCGCCTTCGATGTCTCCGGAAAACACGTATATGAAAGGAGTCGGAATCACTGCGGGAACGACGATGGACAACCAGTTGGTTTTTGACGTTTTTAATAATTTTATCAATGCTTCAAAAGTTCTTAATGAAGATCCAAGTCTTTCGGATGAGGTAAAATCAGCTTTAAACAAACTTCCGCCCATGCAGATCGGGCAGTACGCCCAATTGCAGGAATGGCTGAAAGATATGGACCGTACCGATGATAAACACAGACATATTTCGCATTTGTACGGATTGTTTCCTTCGGGACAGATCTCACCGTTCAGAAATCCTGACCTAACGGAAGCTGCAAAAAATTCTATGACTTACCGGGGTGACAAATCTACCGGCTGGTCGATGGGCTGGAAAGTGAACTGGTGGGCAAGGTTGCTTGACGGAAACAGAGCTTTTAAATTAATTTCAGATCAGTTAACACCTGCCCAGCCAGAAGGGAAAGGCGAGAATGGGGGGACTTATCCGAATTTACTGGATGCGCATCCGCCGTTCCAAATTGATGGAAATTTCGGCTGTACTTCAGGAATTGCAGAAATGTTACTGCAGAGCTATGACGGTTATCTTTATATTTTACCGGCACTTCCGGATGCTTTACCGAACGGTTCCGTGAAAGGATTAAAAGCAAGAGGCGGTTTTGAAGTCGATATCGAATGGAAAAATTCTAAACTGACTAAACTTACCATAAAATCTACATTAGGCGGAAATGCCAGAATTAAAATTGCTAAAGATCTCAACCTTAGATCTAAAACAAAAATAAGCACTGCACAGGGCGAAAACCCAAATGAATATTATCAGATTAATCCTGTTAAAACTCCATTAGTTTCCGACCAGGCTGAGCTGAAAGGTTTCTCCGTTCCGGAAACACAGACTTTTGATTTTAAGACCGAAAAGAACAGTGTTTATACTTTTAAAGTAAAATAGCCTATCATATCATCCATATAATTGAAAAGCTTTTCCTTGAGGAAAAGCTTTGTTATTGGTACCATAATTTAAAATACTATAGATAATATAACGCAAAGTATACCATATTTTATAAATT
>NZ_LMKA01000099.1 GCF_001421435.1 Chryseobacterium sp. Leaf201 | reverse complement strand
TAATTATTAAACTGTATAAATATTGATTAAGGAAATTATAATATTATATTAGAACAGTTCATTTCAAACTGCTCATACTATTACATAAGATACGCATGAGGCCTGATTTTATGATCATTTTCTATGGATTTTTGCAATGCCATATTTAAAGTAAGTATTTTTAAAGCCTTTAAATTTATTACATCATCTCAAAAATATCACGTTACACAAAGTATTGTACCAAACAAGTGTATTGCTTTAAGATTAAGAGCACAAATTTATATAAAATAATTATCTCACAGAAGTAATAATATTTATCACTTATTAATGAAAATTAATTCTGCTGTCCTTTCTATTGTATACAACAATAAACAAATGCTAGTATTAGTATAGTTACTCCTTTTCCTCCATCTCCTGCATCCTGTTCTTGATAAAATCCGTCGGGCGGATGCCGTTGATTTCAAAGAAAAGATCAGAGAAGTTCTGTCGGGACGCCATGCCGCATTCTTTTGCAAGGGTTTCGATGTTGTATTTGAGGTACTGCCTGTTTTCGAACAGTAAAAGGGTAATGTAATTAATCCTCAGCTGGCTCAGGTATTTATTGAAATTAACGCCTTTATGCTCGTTGATGACCTGTGAAAGGTAGTTGGAATTGGTTCCCAGCTGCGATGCCAGTTTGCTGATGGTAAGGCCTTTCTGGATAAACCCTTTTTTATCTTCAAAGATCTGCAGCTTAGACAGAAGCTCTTCCACTTTACTTTCGTGCAGAAGGTTCCTTTTTTCTTCAACAGGAATGATCTCTTCCTTGGGAACATCCTGGTTTTTCATGAATTTCTCTTCAAGAAAAATGTATTTCTGCTTAATTTCTTTGGCTTTTCTGTGTCTTTTGGCAAATAAGATAATGAGTCCGACCGCCCAGATAATCAAAACAATGATGATTACGGTTACCAGATAATTGATTTTCTGCAGCTTATTTTTCTCATCTACCAATGTCCGGGTATCGTAATCTTTATGAATTTTCGGCGACAGGTAACTGAAATCTTTTGATATGATGCTGTCCGCCTTCAGAAGCTGATTGGTATAATACAGCTGCTGCGTCTGGTCTTTATGCTTTTTGCTGTAATCAATCAGTATTTCATAGTTTTCCCTGAGTTCAGGAAGAATAAACTGATATTCGTTGAATATAGAATCGATCTTCTGGAAATAAATGATCGATTCATGTGTGTCTTTCAGTTCCTGATAACTTTTACCGATATAAAAATAATTAACCGACAGCCTTGCAAAATCCCTGCTGTTTTTCATTGAGGGCAAAGACTGATTCAGGTACATTAAAGCCTGCCGGTATCGCTTATCTCTATATTCGGAAATTCCTTTGGACAGAAGAAAGTATCCTTTTTCCTGAGTATAATCAGGATCATTCCCGGCTTCAGAAAGCCCCTTCCGTATCGTGGCATCTGCTTCTTTATGTTTGCCGAGGTGCCGGTAACAGATAATCAATTGATGAAGACTGTTTAGATATGCTCTTTTGTTATTGTAAATTTCATTCGGATGAGACTTAATAATAGTCTTAATTTTTTCCCTGTAGTAAACGATACATCTTGTAAATACTTCAGCCGCTTCCTCATAATATCCAAGATAACTTTTTACGACCCCGATATGATAGAGATTCTGATATTTTAAAAATTCGTTGCTGGTGTTTTTTGAGTATTCATAGGCTTTAAGGTATTCGTTGAGAGCAAGCTGGAATTTTTTATAATGGTAATAATACACCACTCCTTTTTCAATGTGGCCAATGATCATGAGATCTTTATCACGGGACAGGTTTGCAGCCCAGACCGTACTGTCGGCATATATCAGTTTATCTTTATTTTCGGAAGTGTAAAATACCCCGTCTTTATATCCCTGAACCAGTTTTGCATAGTTCTTCTCCTTCTTTGCTTTATTGATATACGGCTGGATAAAGGGAAATGCCCTTACATCATTTTCTTCAAAATTTTCGTACTTAGTCCTCAGCTGATCGAGTTCAGTATCTGACTGCTGAGCAAGAAAAAGCTTAAAACATCCTGTAAAAAATATAAAAAATAATTTTTTAATCACCTTAATGAGTTATTCCATGAATAATAGGGTCAAAAATACGCAAAATCACCCTTGTTTTCTCAATGAATAATGAATTAATGAACAGAATAGAATTATTTCTATTTTACAAAAATACGATCTGGCTGTCAATACATTACACTTGCCTTATTCCTGAATTAGGACGTCATAATTTATAAATAAAGACAACAACCATTTTTATATTCCGATCTCAGGTGATAATTTTGGACTCAGGATTCAGCAGTACAGAAATTTATAAACGGATATAATTTTGTAAAGCAGGAAACACTAACGAGAAAACCACAATAAAAACCTCATCGCAAAATCAGTAATCAGACCAAAGGGTAAAAACTAACAACCACTCAAAAAACATGATGATTCGATCATATATCCTGCCGCCTTCTTTAACAGGAAATTTACTTCTTTAGGGAAGGCTGCTTTTTCAGAAATCAATGCAAAATAAAAACTAACGCCTTTTAAAATTAATAACCATCAGAACTAAATTGCATACCTGCATTACATTTATGGAGGTACTTGAGAAAAGGGTTTTCATGACCTGTTTTTATTAAAGTTTTCAGTTTTAATCGAAAAGAGACTGTTCCTTACGGGCAGCCTCTTTTCTTTTTAAAACATTAAGGATTTATAATCACTTCCAGCCTCCGCCTAAGCTTTTATAAATATCAACAACTGTACTCAGCTGTTTTTGTTTTGCTTCCACCAGTTCCATTTTGGCATCCAGAGCATCCCTCTGGTTCAGAAGGACCTCCAGATAATCTGCCCTTGAATTCCGGAACAGCTGGTTCGCAATATCGATTGATTGTTCCAACGACTTCGTTTCCTGAGACTTTAACTGATAATATTGGTCTATATTTTTAATTTTAGACATCAGGTTGGCCACATCCAGATAAGCATTCAGAATGGTTTTATCGTATTCATACAGCGCCTGGATCTGTCTTGCGTCTGCCGTCTGGAAATTGGCCTTGATTGCGCTTTTGTTGATCAGCGGACCTGCCAGTTCCCCCGCTAAGCTTGCAGCCATTGATTCCGGCAGCTTTACCAGATAAGAAGGCTTAAAAGCTTCCAGTCCCAGGGTTGCAGAAATTTCCAGTGAAGGATAAAACTCTTTTCTTGCCGCTTCAACATCCAGCTTTGATGCTTTTAACTCCAATTCTGCCTGCTTGATATCCGGACGGTTTGCCAGTAACTGAGACGGAATTCCGGTATAAACGGTTTGCGGAATGGTTGACATAAAGCTTTCCTTTGATCTTATAATCGGCTGCGGATAACGTCCGCATAGGGCATTGATCTGGTTTTCCTTTTCGGTAATTTCCTGCCGGATGGTGTATTCCGTTGCTTTGGATTTTGCCAGTTCAGCCTCAAACTTTTTTACAGCCAGTTCAGTAGCGGCCGCAGCTTCTTTCTGAATTTTTGAGATTTCCAGTGCCCTCTGCTGAAGCTTGATATACTGCTGAATAATATCCAGCTGATTGTCCAGCGCCAGCAGTTCATAATAATTATCCGCTACTTCTTCAATCAAATTGGACAGGACGAAATTCTTCCCTTCCACTGTAGAAAGGTAATGGGCGACCGCCGATTCTTTTTCTGTCCTCAGCTTTTTCCAGATATCGATTTCCCAGTTTGCGGTTAAGCCGCCTTCAAAATTTCCCAGCGGGTCAGGAATTTCCCTGCCGGGCTCGATGTCTGTGGTGGCATCGCCGGCTCCTTCACTGGTATAACGGCCTGCTTTTTTCACTCCGGCACCGATTCCTGCGGAAACGGCAGGAGTCAGTCTTCCTTTTTTTGCCAGAACACCGCTCCGTGCAATTTCAATATCCTGCAGCGTAATCATCAGTTCCTGGTTGTTCTTTAATGAGGTCTCAATTAAAGCGACCAGGTTCGGATCTGTAAAAAACTGCCTCCAGGGCGTTGTTCCGCTGTTGGTATTGGCATCTGCCTGTTCTTCCTGATTAAAATTCTGAGGCACGTTTTCTTTCACCTCATCTTTTACAACGGTTGCCATAGGGGCCTTACAGCCTGCTAAAACAAGCGATAAAGCAATGGCTGCTATATATTTATTATAAATCTTCATGTTTATCATCGTGTTGATAAGGTTCTGTCTGTTCAGTTAAAGGGTTTTCCTCTTCATATCTCGCCAGTTTGGATTTTTCCGCAAGGGTTCCGAAGATATAATACAATCCCGGGATAATCATCAGTCCGAAAATTGTCCCGATCAGCATTCCGCCTGCGGCGGCTGTACCGATGGTCCGGTTACCGATTGCTCCCGGCCCTGTTGCCATTACCAACGGAATCAGGCCGGCAATAAATGCAAATGAGGTCATCAGAATCGGACGGAAACGGATGGCCGCTCCTTCAATGGCAGCCTGTGCCACCGGAATACCTTCCTCCGCTTTCTTCTGTACGGCAAATTCCACTATCAGCACGGCATTTTTACCCAAGAGGCCAATCAGCATAACCATTGCTACCTGAGCATAAATATTGTTTTCCAGTCCCAGTAATTTCAGGCATAAGAATGCACCGAAAATACCCGTAGGCAATGATAAGATAACCGGTAACGGAAGAATGAAACTTTCATACTGCGCAGCAAGAATCAGATATACAAATCCTAAACATACCAGGAAAATAAATATGGCTTCATTTCCACGGCTCACTTCATCTTTTGAAATCCCTGCCCAGTCGATCCCGAAACCTCTTGGCAATGTTTTATCCGCTACTTCTTTAATAGCTGCAATTGCCTGTCCGGAACTGTAACCCGGTGCAGGCGTTCCGCTTACCTCGGCAGAATTGTACATATTATGCCGAGTAATCTCGGATAATCCATACACTTTTTCTAAATGCATGAAATCTGAATACGGAACCATCTGGTCTTTGTCATTTTTCACATACAGTTTCAATAAATCCGATGGCAGTGCACGGTATTGCGGGCCGGCCTGGACAATCACTTTATACGGACGGTCAAAACGGATGAAACTGGTTTCATAATTCGAACCGATCAGCGTGGATAAATTATCCATTGCTTTTTCGATCGTCACCCCTTTCTGTTCGGCCAGATCATTATCAATCTTCAGCATATATTGCGGGAAACTTGCGGAATAGAAGGTAAACGCTGAACCTAATTCGGGACGCTTCTTCAGTTCGTTCACAAAATCATTGCTCACTTTTTCCATTTTCTGATAATCGCCGCTTCCTGCTTTATCCAACAGCCGAAGCTCAAAACCACCGGCCGCACCATATCCCGGAATTGACGGCGGCTGGAAGAATTCTATATTGGCACCCGGAATATTCTTAGCCTTTTCTTCAAGCTTCTCAATAATTTCCGAGGCTGATTCTGAGCGTTCATCCCAGCTTTTAAGATTAATCAGACAGGTTCCTGAGTTGGATCCCGTACCTTCAGTCAGGATTTCATAACCCGCCAGTGAAGAAACGGATTGAACCCCATCGATATCTTCAGATTCTCTTAATAATTCTTTGGCAATCTGGTTCGTTCTTTCCAGAGTAGAGCCCGGAGGCGTCTGGATAATTGCATAGATCATCCCCTGATCTTCCGCAGGAATAAATCCTGAAGGCAGTGAGTTGCTTAAGAAGAAAGTACAGGCACAAAATGCCAATAATAAAGGAAGGGTAAATGTTTTCTTCTTTACGGTTTTCGTCAGCAGTTTCTCATATTTCCCGGCTCCTTTTGTAAATACGTTATTGAATTTATCCAGGAAAATCGTAATTGGAGTTCTCTTTTTAGCTTTTCCGTGGTTGTTTTTCAATATTAAGGCACATAAAGCAGGCGTTAATGTTAAGGCTACTACCCCTGAAAGGATAATTGCCGAAGCCATGGTAATGGAAAACTGACGGTAAAATACCCCAACCGGACCGGACATGAAGGCAATAGGAATGAACACGGATGCCATTACCAACGTGATTGCGATAATTGCTCCGCTGATTTCGTGCATGGCTTCTTCTGTTGCTTTCAACGGAGAAAGTCCTTTTTCTTCCATCTTGGCGTGGACGGCTTCAATAACCACAATTGCATCATCGACCACAACCCCGATTGCCATCACCAGGGCAAAGAGTGAAATCATATTTAACGTAATTCCAAATGCGGACATGATCGCGAAAGTTCCCACCAGTGAAACCGGAACTGCAATTGCCGGAATCAGTGTTGAACGCCAGTCTCCCAGGAAAAGGAAAACTACGATTGCCACCAAGATAAATGCTTCAAATAACGTGTGAATTACCTTTTCAATGGATGCATCCAGGAATCTTGAAACGTCATAACTGATGTCGTAATGCATTCCTTTCGGGAAACTTGTTTTCTGCAGTTCTGCCATCAAAGATTTTACATTTTTGATAACATCGCTTGCATTGGAACCGTACGATTGTTTTACTGTGATTGCTGCTGAAGGCTTTCCATTCAAAGTAGAATAAATATCATACATGGAAGAACCGAATTCGATATCCGCCACATCTTTAAGCCTTACAAATTCTCCGTCTGTTTTGGCTTTAAGGATAATATTCCCATAATCTTTTTCATTATTGAAACGGCCCGGATATTTTAAAATATATTCAAATGACTGCGATCTTTTTCCCGAACTTTCCCCTGTTTTCCCGGGAGAGGCTTCCAGACTTTGAGCATTTAAAGCTTCCATTACTTCATCTGCTGAAATGCTGTACGCTGTTAACCGGTCCGGTTTCAGCCAGACCCGCATTGCATATTCCCTTGTTCCCAGGATATCGGCAAAGCCTACCCCGCTTACCCTTCTCAGTTCAGACATCACATTGATATCGGCATAGTTGAAAAGGAATTTCTGGTCAGCTTTGGGATCATCACTGTACAAGTTGATATACATCAGCATATTAGGCTCTTCACGGGTAATTTTCACCCCTTCACGAACTACTAATGGCGGAAGTTTATTTACCACTGATGAAACACGGTTCTGAACATTAACTGCTGCTACGTTCGGGTCAGTTCCCAAATCAAAAACCACCTGAATGGATGCTTCCCCGTCGTTTCCGGCATCGGAAGTCATGTATTTCATTCCCGGCACTCCATTCAACCCTCTTTCCAATGGTATTACCACGGACTTGATCAACAGTTCATTGTTGGCTCCGGGATATTCTGCGGTGATGTTTACTTTGGGTGGAGAAATAGACGGAAATTGAGTAACCGGTAATTTCATCAGGGACAGCACTCCCATAAATACGATAATCAGTGAGATTACGATAGACAGAACAGGTCTGCGAATGAATTTCTTAAACATACTGCTCTACTCTGCTTTTAATTTCAATGACTGAAGAACTTTTTTCGGATCCTGGAATTTCGTCTGCACCTTCTGATCGTCTTTCACTTTTTGCACCCCTTCCAATAATATTTTGTCTCCGGTTGAAAGTCCTGATGCTATTACGTAAACATCCGGAAGCTCATAGGCTACTTTAATATTTTTAGACCTTGCCACCCCGTTTTTATCAACGACGAAAACATATTTCTGGTCCTGGATTTCATAGGTAGCTTTCTGAGGAATGATCAACGCATTTTTCAGTGGCAATGTCATTCTTACTTTTCCGGTTTCGCCGTTTCTCAATAATTTATTGGGATTCGGGAATTTTGCCCTGAAGGCGATATTTCCGGTTTCGTTGTCAAATTCCCCTTCAATGGTCTGGATCTGACCTTTTTCAGGAAGTACTTCCCCGTTGGCCATCACCAGGCTTACTTCGCTGCTGCCCCGGTCTGCGGCGTGCATCTGATAACTTAAGTATTCAGGCTCTGAAACATTGAAATAACTGTACATATTGGTATTGTCTGAAAGTGAAGTGAGTAGGTCACCTTCATCAATTAAACTTCCCAGTTTCAGAGGAATCCTGTTAATAATTCCTGAAAAAGGGGCTTTAATGTCTGTAAACGACAAATGGATCTGAGCGAGCTTGGCTTCTGCATTGGCTGCATCCAGCTTAGCCTTAGCCATTGACCTTTCGTTTTTAGAAACAATATTGTTACTTGCTAACGTACTTGCGTTTTTCAGCTCAATGGTAGCCTGTGCTACCTCCGCCTGCGCTTTTAACAGTTCTGCCTGGTATAGCTTAGGCATAATTCTGAACAGGGTCTGCCCCTGATGCACAAACTGGCCCTCGTCTACAAAGATTTTCTCCAGAAAACCTTTTTCCTGAGCCCGGACTTCGATATTTTTTACCGATTGAATCTGGGCTACATACTCTTTGTCAATTACCGTATCCATCACCAGCGGAGAGGTTACGGGATACACTGACACTTCTTCTTTTTCTTCTTTTTTCCTGTTGCAACTGAGCAACATAAGACTGCTTAAGGCAATGCCTGCGACAACTCTTTTCATCATAATTACAGAGTTTATATAAATCGTTAATGTTTTAATAGGAAATGGCAATGGGTATATTACGGTGTGCAGATTACCGGCAGACACAACGCAGGATATTCTCTGCCGACATCAATAATCAGCAGGAAATAACAGTGAAAAATGGAATTTAAATTCTGATAGAACGGATCAGAATGAATCTTTTTACGGTAGAAAACCCTGATAAAAAGCCGTGAGTAGTAGGCTTTAATTTTTTGAAGCTTTTTAATCCAAAAATATAAGCCAGGCTGAAAACACTGGCAAATACCACAACTGCCTGCAGGGTATCCGAAAACTGAAAATCGTCTTCGGCAAGTTCCACAGAGTAATTATTTCCTGCATCATCCGGTGCCTGGCGAATGGTCTGTTTTTCGTAAGTCTGGTTTAAGCGGTTGGCTTTTTTCGGTAAATTTTGGGAGGTATGAGAATTATAACTGCTTTGCAAAGTTCTGACATTGATCTTACTTTCCACTACGAAAAGCAGAAAAAGCGCTGTCAAAAAATAGGTTATGTAATTTCTCATCTTGGTACTGCAAATGTAGCCTTAAGTAAGAATACCTTTCAACTGAACCGAACAGTTTATAAATTTTATTAACGGTATTTAACACTCCTTTAAATTAACTGAATTGTAGATGGACATTCAAATAACATGCTATAATTTATCGAATAAAATTCTATAAATCAAAAAGTTACGATATGCAATTTAAGAAAATTTATTCTTTGGTATTAAATTTGCTATTAAAGCAAGCGTTGAAATTAATAAAAAAAATGTTAATAAATCATAAAACGGACTTTCATTGAATTGACTTATTGCTATTTGATATTTCTCTGTTCATAGGATATTCAATAGTAATTCAATAACAAAAACTTCAATGAATTACTAAAAATTTAAACCTTTTATGTATTATTTCCACTGATTTTATGATTTAATGTTAATATGATTAATAATTTTTAATTAATTTATGTAAAATTAACAGATTGTTTAAATAATAAGCGTAAATTTATAGGATTATAATACTTCACAATACACCAATTTCAAATCACATATTATGAAAAAATTATTACCTTTTTTTATTATTATATTTTTTACAGCGATAGCCTGTAAGCATCCGGCAAAGGAAGAGAATATCGACTTACAAAATGTAACCGCAACTCAGGCTGATGCCGATAAAATTGTAAAGGATGTTTATACCGATGAATATGGTGACCAGCTGGAAGTAGCCGTTAATGAAACCCAAAATACCATTACGGTCCATTTAAACGGGAAATCATACGAGCTTAAAAAAAATGATGAGTTACCGGAATATACTGCAGCTGATGCAGAGTATCAGTATTCCAATATCAAAGGGGATATTACATTCCTGAGAAAAGGCTACAACATGGTAATGTTCCACCATAAAAAAAACAAATCATCTTCAGCAGGAACCAAAATGGCTTCTTACTGATGATTGTTTAACAATAAATAATATCTGATATTTTATGAAAAAGACAATGCTTTTCTGCTATTCATTCTTAACCTTATTATTCCTTGCTTCATGCATGAGCAAACCTGCAAATTCTAATGCAGCTGCAAGTGCTGATATTACGGGTAAAACATGGAAACTGACTGAGATTAATGGCCAGCCTATTCAACTTAAAAATCCCGGTACCAATCCGTATTTTAAGCTTAATACAGCTGACATGCGGTATACAGGAAACGGAGGATGCAACGGTGTAAGCGGAACTTTTGAGCTGAAGCCAAGTGCAATGCGGATTAAATTCAACCAGGGAATGTCTACCATGATTGCCTGTGATGATCTTGAAACGGAAAAAGCTTTTGTGAATGCCTTGCTTATGGCAGACAATTATTCTGTAAACGGAAATACCCTTACGCTTAACAAAGCGAGAATGGCCCCTCTGGCTAAATTCGTTATCAGGTAGCCGAATAATAAACACATCACTATAAATGAGAGCACTTCTGTATTCCGCAGGAGTGCTCCCTGTTTAATAGGCTAAGATTTCTTTTTATACATGATACAGCAGATCAGCAGGGTTATATTGACCAGCACTGCAAAAGCGTTTGAAACGATGATCGGAAGTTCATTCTGTATGAATCCGTACCATACCCATAATGAAAGCCCTGAAATAAGGACCATAATCATGACCCACGAGAGATCTTCGGCATTTTTACTTTTGATTACTTTTATAAGCTGCGGGATCATTGATACCGAAGTAAGAACCCCTGCTACAATTCCCAATACATTTTCGTCCATACGCTTTTTTTATTCTTTACCTCAAGATAAGGAATTTTTTACAGTATTGAGTATGATTGTCATTGTTGTTATATAATTTTCCGGGCTGATTACAGAAATATTTTCTGTTTTGGAATTCATGGTATAAGACCAAAAATTCCGGATTTTCAATTATAAGATTTACAGAAACCTTTCCAGGGAAACTTCTTCATGCAGAGGAATACTATGTTCTATAAAATCATACAGACTTTTAGAAAAGTAGCATCCGTTCAGGATTCCTCGGGCACCCAGGCCATTGAATACATACAGGTTCTGATGTTCAGGATGTCTTCCTACAATAGGCCTGCGGTCTTTTACGGTTGGCCTGAATCCCAGATTTATTTCTTTAATTTCAAAATCATGAGGATAAAATTCAGCCAGTCCATTTTTTAACTGTTCCACGGCTGACTCATCAATATCATCATGAAGCTGCTCCCTGTCATAGGTGCCGCCATAAAAATACAACCTGTTTTCTACCGGAAACAGGAAATGTTTCTTTTTGATGGTTATGTTCTCCGGAATTGCTTTGGAAAGTTTCACTTTGATATTGTGCCCTTTATTCGGCTGCAGGGGAATATCTGAAAAGAACGGGTTTTCCTTTACACCAATTCCTTCACAAAAGATGATATTTTTAAATTTGTAATTCTTGTAAATCGAATTCTGGACATCGACTTCAGCATAATCGAATTTTTCTTTAACAATCAGGTTCCAGTTATCTAAAAAATTGAATAAACCTGCGAAAAACGCGCTAACTTTTAGTCTCGCCGACTGATTTACCTTTCCGGTATGAAAGTCGTTTTTTACCGTGTCTAAATGATCAAAATTTTTATCTAAAAAATGAATAAGTTCATCTTTTTCCGATTTTTTATGCCATAGCTGCTGTTCGTTTTCGTCATGGAAGATCCTGTGGATGGGGGCATCAATCAGATAATTTTCTCCGGTATATTCTTCAATCTCTTTTACCGATTGTTTCAGGAAATCAATCTGCTCCTGTGCCTTCCAGAAAGTGGTAAACTTTTTAAGAACTACAGGGTTGATGATACCCGCAGAAACCTGAGAAGCGCTTTTCTTTCCTTCTGAAAATACAACAAATGATTTGTTATTCCTGATCAGCTGGTGGGCAGAAAAAAGTGCTGCGTATCCGTCTCCTACGATAATATATTCTACATTCTCCATAATAAAAAAACCTGAGTAAAAATACTCAGGTTTTCTATAATTATCAAGTGAAATCTAGTAATTCCACATATCATTTTCCATTTGAAGGATCTGCGCCTTAATTCTGTCGCTTTCTTCAATCTGTTCTTCAGAATCTCTCGGGATGTAGTCCTTAATAACTCCGTCACCTAATCCTGCAGAAGATTTAAAAATAACTGAAGAGAATCTTCTTGCATTGATCAAATCATCAAAAGATAAATCTGCAGAGGTATTTTTTCTGTTGTAAACATAATTGTTTGCTAAAACATCTCTTGCATTAGGATAATATACCCAGAAAAGATCAATTAGATCACCAGCTCCTTCGATAGGCTGACCATCAGGTCCTACTCTACCAATCATCTGCGGGTCAGGACCCATTGCAGCAATTCCTAAAGGTCTGTATTTTAACTGTCCGTCTCTTTTGTCGATGAACCACATACCGAACATTTTTAAAACTCTTACTTTATCAGTAGTCGTTTCATATACGTCAGTAAGCTCTTTTTTCTCCTGTTCAGTTAACTGTCGTCCACTGTTTAAGATATTTACCGCTTCATCATCAACACGTACACTTACCAATCTGTCTTTGATTTGCTGAGGCGTAAGTCTTGTGACAAAATTTTCGTCATCATAAACTTCATTGATTTCACCATTCATGGCGCCATCAAGTAAAAGTTTATACAGAGATTTTGTTTCTGTAGATAATAATCCATCAGGATTATTATAGTAGAAAGGCTGATTGATTTTATCGTTCATATCAATCACTTCCCAAACAAACATGCTTTTCAGGATGTCTTTGTCATCAACAAAACCATATTCCAAAGGTTTTACTTTTTTATCGATAACCGTATCTCCTACTTTCATTTTGTTTTCAGCTCTCATTTTTCTGAATTCTTCCGGAGAGGAAGCATTCAGGATAGTCTGGGAAAACATGAAGCCCGAAACCAATACTAAAAAACTGCTAATATATTTTTTCATAATGTTCTAATTAATTTTATTGGATATTAATTAATACAGGTGAGATATTTCCAATTCTCTGGTCTCCTAATCCGGTAGCGGTTGCTTTGATATCAAAGATATATACACCGTCTCCAGGTCTCAGATTTCTTAACATTCCTGCCGCACCCTGTAATGAATTACCCTGAATCTGTAATGCTGCTCTGCCAGGTACTCTCACCATGAACGAAGTAACATTAAATGATACCGGGAAGTCAAAGTCTGGAATTACAGCAGATAATGACTGATTCTCTACAGATGTTGCAGGCATCGGTAAAATATTTTTACCTCTGATCTGTCCTTGTGGCGGCGGTACATTTTTAATTCTGTACTCAAATACCTGAGAAATAGATTTCCCGTAAGGATCTGTTCCTGATAATGTAATTTTCAGAACATTTCCGGATCCAGGTCTAACATCCCATTTACCAGCTCCTGTACTTTTCACAGTGGCTCCCGGAGCAGATAATGAAAGTTTTGCATTATCAGCACCTAAGATAGAACCTGTAACAGGGTTATCAAGACCTCTATACATTACATTCATCTTATCTGCAGAAAGCAATAATCCTTTCTGAAGTTTTACTTCCTGAGGACCTGCAATTACATTATACGTATGCGTGAACGGGAAGTTTTGTGCCTTACCTGTTGCATCTGTCAAAGTAATATTTCCGCTTAACGTACGTTCTCCTATTCCGCTTGTATTAAGTGAAGCATATCCTTTTCCGTTTTCCTGTCTGCTTACGCCGGACATGGAAATCTTGTTGCTGTTAGAATAATTTCCTAACATGATTACAGCTTCAGCCGGCTTACCGGATACTACATCTACAGGTGCAGAAACAATTGCTTCATAACTTGTAAACTTAATACTTGCATCTACCTTTTCCTGAAGCATTAATGCCAATGCATCAGACTGCACATTTCTTGCATCATTCTGAATGATCTCAAGATTGGATATAGCAGCAATTAACGGCTGGTGGTAGAATTTATTCTGGAACCACGTTTTATCGTTAGGAGATTTTCCTTTAGGATATTCCGCAATTAAAGATTTGTTAGCTCTTTCTACTAGATCTTTTAACTGAGGATTATTACCGAAAGTTGAATTGATATAATTTCTTACATCGTCAATTTTCGCTTTTAAATCCAAAGCACCTTTTGAAGGTGTATTTTCGTCTCCTTCTTTGAAGAAATATTCTGTTGTTGCTTCATTATTATTCAATGCGGCAAAATTTTCGCTTACATCAATATCCTTTCCGGCTTGATCTTTTTCGTGAAATTCAGATTTCTTTTTAAGCTGATCTTTAATTGTCTGAGCTGATCCTACCAATAAGTTAATTTTATCCCTTAAAACCTGATACTGTGCCCAAGGCTGAGCGTAAGTATCCGGTACCTGCTGAGCTTTAGCTTCAAGAGTTTTCTCGAAAATCTTTTCGTTCTTTCTCTCTGTTAAAGTTCTGGTCTCATTAAGTGCTTTAGTAGAATCATAATATGATCTGATGATTTCTGCATCAATATTTAGGGCCATCATTGCGATGAACACCAAATACATCAGGTTGATCATCTTCTGACGAGGGGTCTGTTTTCCTTGTGCCATTCTCTTTTCTTTGTTTGTTTAATTAAGTAGTTAAATTTTAGAAATGGTTTAGGAATTAAGATTTCATAGCAGTTAGCATACCACCATAAACTCTATTTAAATTATTTAAGTTTGATGTTAAACCTTGTAATTCTTGGTTGAATTTTTCTGAATGTTCAGCAGACTTCTGCATATCCTGCACATACTTTTTAGCAAATTCAGACTGTCTCTGTCCGTTTTCCAGCTGCATTGCATACAAAGCATTCATGCTTTCCATATGCTGAGCCGCTTTGTTTAATTGCTCGTTATATTTGTGAGTAGATGCTGATACGTCAACCGTCTGGTTAATCTGATCAACTGAGTTTGAAAATTTATCGATCCCTGTTCTTAATCTGTCAAATAACTGAACATCAAGTTTGGCATCGGCAAGCATTTTGTCTAATTTGTTTGAAAGTGAGTTTTCCATTTCAGCAAACTGAGCGGAAACATTCTTAGACGTATTTGAATGCAATGGGTTTGGGTTTGCATGCTTATCCAATAATTCAGGATATACATTTTCCCACGCATAAGACTCTTCTGATTTTGGCGGGTCAAAGGCGAAAATGATGAAGATGATTGCTTCTGTGATAAGTCCCACAGTAAGGGCGATGTTACCATTAATAGGCCCTAAGGTAATGTGAGTAATTTTAAGCCAAGCTCCAAGAATTACAATTGCAGCACCGAATGAATAAAAGAAGTTCATCCAAGCATCTTTAGTCTTAAACATATAAGTTAGTTTTTTTAAGTGTTAAATTAAATTGTTGTTGAAAGTAATGGTATGATAATTATCTGTTAACTCTTCTTGGCTTAACAGCAGCTTCAGGAATGTCCTGTACTGTTCTGAATCCGATATAGCTTCTCGCTGAATCTTTTCTTTCCCAATCTCTGGCACCGGTCATCAACATATAACCTACATCTTTCCAAGATCCTCCTCTTACTGATCTTTTATCATCAGTTCTGTCTTTAGTAGAAGGGTTTAAAGTAGATGAGAACCCGTATGAAGAGTTGTTGTACGCAGATTCTGTCCATTCAGAAACGTTTCCGGCCATATCAAATAAACCAAATCCGTTTTTCTTGAATTTTTTTACCGGAGCTGTATATGTATAAGTACCTTTTTTGTCGTCTTCCATATAGTTACCTCTCTTAGGTTTGAAGTTTGCCAGGTAGCAACCTCTGTCATCCATTAAATAAGGACCTCCCCAAGGGTAAGTAGCATTTTCCATTCCGCCTCTTGCAGCATATTCCCATTCGATTTCCGTAGGAAGTCTGAAGATCAACGGTCTTTGTTTTCTTCTTTTTAAGCTTTCGTTATAATCAGATTTAAGTTTGGATCTGAAGTTACAGTATGCTCTTGCCTGGTCCCAGGTTACTCCAACTACAGGATAGTCTTTGTATGCTTTATGCCAGAAATACTGCTCGAACAATGGTTCGTTATAGGCAAAGTGGAAATCTTTTACCCAAACTGTTGTATCCGGATAGATTGCGATGCTTTCACTTCTAAGATAGTTTACTCCTCTTTCTCTATCTGCTAAAGCAGCATCCATATCTCCCCATCTGTACGTATATTTAAGTTTACTAACGTCAAGTATTCTTTCATTGCTTACTCTTGAAGAAGCCGGAAGATACATAGATTCTAAAACTTCTGCGTATTCTACATCAGGATATTTAGAGGTATTCCAGTGCAATGGAACTTTCCAGTCGATTTTTTTGGTAGGATCGAAAGTGGTTTCTTCTCCGCCTCCCTGAGCTTCAAGATATTCCTGATAAGGTGTTAAATTTTCTTCTTTCTGGGCAAGGTATGCATAGTCTCCGATGTTTGTCCCTCTTCCTTTACCTTCTCCGCCTTCTCCGGCAGCCTCAGCAAGTAAAGTTCTTGCAATAGAATCTCTTACATAATTGATAAATACCCTGTATTCTGCATTTGTAGTTTCTGCTTCATCCATGAAGAAAGAGGAAACAGTAACGGTTTTTGCTTGAGCTTTTTCAGGACTGCTGGTAAAATCCTGATCAGTTAAACCTGCAACAAAAGATCCTGCAGGAATTGCCACCATTCCGTATGGCCTTTCTGCAACAAATGATTTTGTTTTTTCTCTAGGTATCAATTCTCCTTTTGTTCCGGGTTTTCCGACAGAAGAAGATCCCCCACCTGAACAAGATACCGATGCTACCGACGCAGACAATAATAAAAGAAATATCCTTTTCATGTTAATTTTTATAATTAAGCCGTAAATATATAATTTTTTTAAGAAACTTTTAAGATTTTTTTTGAAATAACGGAAGAAATCTAAATTTATTTTATTTGTCCATAATTTTTATTCTACCGTTACAGATTTTGCCAGGTTCCTCGGCTGGTCCACATTTGCTCCCCTGTATACCGCGATATAGTATGCAAGAAGCTGTAACGGTACCGACGCTACAATCGGTGAGAAACATTCTGAGGTTTCAGGGATCTCAATAACATAATCTGCCATTGCACTTACCTGTGTATCTCCCTTATTAACCACTGCAATTACCTTCCCTTTTCTGGCCTTGATTTCCTGCACGTTACTTACAATTTTATCATAATGCCCTTTCTTCGGAGCAATGATAACAATCGGCATATTTTCATCAATTAAAGCAATCGGGCCATGTTTCATTTCTGCAGCCGGATACCCTTCAGCATGAATATAAGAAATCTCTTTTAATTTCAAGGCTCCTTCCAGAGCGGCTGGGTAATTATAGCCTCTTCCCAAATACAGGAAGTTGGTTGTATCGATAAAATCTTTGGCAATTTCCTTTACCAGGTCATGTGTAGAAGCCAGAACATCTTCAATTCTTTTAGGAATTGCATCAAGTTCAGCAATCAGGCTCATGAATTCAGCATTCCCAAGGTTTCCGTTATGTTTCCCCAGTTTAAAGGCAATTAAAGTAAGAATAGTAAGCTGTGCAGTAAAGGCTTTTGTAGAAGCCACCCCAATTTCAGGACCGGCATGGGTATAGGAACCGGCGTCTGTAATCCGGGCAATTGAAGAATCTACCACATTACAGATTCCGTAGATAAATGCCCCCCTTTCTTTAGCCAGCTTCAGTGCAGCCATGGTATCTGCCGTTTCTCCGGACTGGGAAATTGCAATCACTACATCTTTATCGGTTATGATCGGGTTTCTATATCTGAATTCTGAAGCATACTCCACTTCAACCGGAATTCTCGCATATTCCTCAATCAGGTATTCCCCTATAAGGCCTGCATGCCATGATGTTCCGCAGGCAATGATGATGATCCTGTTTGCATTCTTGAATTTCTCGATATAATCCCAGATTCCGGCCATTTTGATGATCCCTTCTTCTACAAGCAGTCGCCCTCTCATGGTATCATGTATTGATTTTGGCTGTTCGAAAATTTCTTTCAACATAAAATGTTCGTACCCGCCTTTTTCGATCTGTTCAAGACTTACTTTAAGCTTCTGAATTTCAGGCTCAATTTTAGAATTTTCAATAATGGTTCTGATGTCCACTCCGTTTTCCAGTGAAATGGTTGCCATATGTCCTTCTTCCAGATAAATTGCTTCCTTTGTGAATTCCACAAAAGGCGAAGCATCGGAAGCGATAAAATACTCTTTATCCCCGATTCCGATTGCTAATGGAGAACCTAACCTTCCCACGACCAGTATGCCCGGATAATCTTCGTGCATCACTGTAATGGCATAAGCACCATACACTTCATTAAGCGCATATCTTACGGCAGTCGGGAAATCCGTTTCAGTAGTCAGCTCCATAAAATACTGGATAAGATTGACTAAAACTTCCGTATCGGTTTCAGATTTAAAGGTAAATCCTTTTTCCGTCAGCATCGTTTTAATGGTATCATAATTTTCAATAATACCGTTATGCACCAATGCCAGTTTATTATTATTGGATAAATGCGGATGTGAATTCCTGTCACTCGGGACACCATGGGTAGCCCAGCGGGTATGACCCATCCCAATATTAGCCGTTCCTTTTAAATTTCCGGAAATACTAACCAGGTCATCTACTTTTCCTTTGGTCTTTTCAACCTCCAGTTTATTATTTTTGCCTTCAAGAACAATCCCGGCACTGTCATACCCTCTGTATTCCAGTCTTCTGAGACCGTTAATTACTATATCGTAAGCGTCCTGAAAACCTGTATATCCAACGATTCCACACATAATTGATCAAGTGTTTTTTTAAAAAATTTATTTTGTACCGTAAATGACTCTAAGTGTTGCTTTGTTTGCGTCACTGGTTTTTGACCCTACAAATACGGCTCTGCTTGTATTATAAGAAGTGGTTGTAAATTCATATCCTGCTAAACCGGTACCTGCAGAATTAGTCTGGAAGGCTCCCATATCGATTCTGAAATATTTTGTGGAACTTTTTATTCCCGTTTCCGTTTCTGTGCTTGGTTTTGGCTCTACAATATCTTTCAAAGATTTGGTAACAATAAAATCATAATAAGCAGGGTTTTTATCTAAATCATACGCTTTATAAATTGTATAACCATTTGATCCAGCTAAATTCAATACATCATCGGTAAAATTGGTTAATATTTTTCCCGGTTTGTCTGAATTGGAATATTTTCTTAAGAAAGTAAAAGCTGTCGGTTTGGCATAACCGCTACTCCAGCTGGCATCCGTATAAAGTCTGATTTTAGCACTGATGATGGCAGCTTTGTTTTCCTCATATAGTTTTTTAAGGTCTGCTATAGTAGATTCCGGAAACTTTATGCCAATTGAAGGCCCGCCCATTCCCTGAGCAAATAATTTTTCATCACCGTTAGAGTCGTCACCGATAGCAGCTGTCCCTAATACAGATCCTGCTCTGTCATATTGATACTGGCCAATATGTGTATTGGCAGAACCTAAAGCAAAAGCATAGGTTGCAGGAGTTTTGGTTGTTACTCCGTTTTCTGTTTTGTCATATTTGTAGTACATGATCAGCTCCATATCATTTGGTGAAAACTGAAATAAATATCCGTCATTTTCTGTTACAGAAATTCTAAGCCCTTTGATATGTCTGATAAAATTGGATGCATCCTGAAGTTCAGGCTGGTCTTTTTTAGCGATAATTTTATCCTGGAAGAATGTTTTGTCCAACGGGATTCTGATTCCCGGAGTGGAAGCCGTGAATAATGCACTTCCGTCACCATCTTTTGTAATTGTAATTGAACTGACCTTTCCTTTAAATTCTTTTGAACCTAAAATTTTAGCAGCATCATATGCAAAAGTCTGATTTGATTTAACTGTATCTGAAGGACTTTTTAAAAATTCAGTAACTTCATTTACATTGATATTAAATGTTCTTTTCGCTTTCCCGAATTTCAGGACCGGATACGTGTTCACTACTTTTTTAGCACTTACATTAGCCTCCGTAGTTGTGCTATAAGTATAATTATCATCCAGAGTATTTGTAGTAACAGAATCCGAAGCATATGTGGGCTTCATCACCAAAACTACAGAATCCACTACTGCATTTGTCCCAAAATCCGGGTCATAGGTAGATAACCTCAACTGGGTAAGATATGATGCTTTCTGCAGACCGAACTGTCCTTCGGAGAATGCTCCTAAAGTGGCCAGTCCTAATTTAGCAGCATCACTTCTGATGCTGTTATTATTATCAATATTAAAAGCAATAACGTCGAAAGACGCTTCCTTACCCTGTGCAGCATCGTCCAAAAACAGCTGCTCACCAAGCGTATCGGCATCCGGCTCGCAATTGTAAAGCAGTGCACTTCCAAAAATCACCATAGAAAATACGGTGACCGCTTTTTTAATCGTATGAATCATTAAAAATAATATGTTTTAATAAAGTTGATTGATTGAATTCACATCAAGGTATTCCGACTTCGGAGTGGCGGTTTCATTAAAGGCTTTATCTAAATCTTCATCCAGAAATTCATCTCCTTTTACTACCATGTCCACATAGTTCATGCTGTCTGCCACAAAAGTCTTCACACTTGGGTTTTCTAACGCTTTTAAGCCTGAAATATTGTCAAACTTAAGTTTTGCCGCGATATTCTGATCCAGCGCCGCATCTTTTTCATTATATAATGAAAGTACAATTTTAGCGTCTTTGAAATACGTATCAGATTCGTAATATGTTTTTAAATAAATAGGGACAAAAGAAGCCATCCAGCCATTCAGATGGATAACATCCGGCACCCAGTTCAGTTTTTTAATGGTCTCTATCACTCCTCTCGCGAAGAAAATAGCTCTTTCGTCATTATCGTCAAAAGCCTTACCCTCGTCATCAAAATAATATTGTTTTCTTTTGAAGTATTCTTCATTGTCGATAAAGTACACCTGAAGCCTTTCTCCCGGAAGAGACGCTACTTTGATAATTAGGGGCTGATCCAGATCGTTAATGATAATATTCATTCCCGAAAGGCGGATTACCTCATGCAGCTGGAATTTTCTTTCACTTATCTGTCCAAATCTTGGCATAAAAACTCTTACATCATTGCCTTCGTTGTGCATCTTAAGTGCCATTTTATTTACCACTGCAGCCATATTGGTATCTTCCTGATATGGATACATCTCTGTAGTAATGTACAGTATTTTTTGATTCGGCATAAACTTCTATCTAATTTTTGTAAAAATGCTTTAATGTGCAAAATTACGAAAAAACATCCAACATTAATTTAATTAACATTTTTTTACGATAATTCCCATCTTGGTATTAGTAATACAGCGTTAATTCTATCATAATTATATGATATTTTTACTATTTTTGAATTACGATTTAAATAAGCTATGGAAGTTCTAAAAAGTAAAAAAGTTCTTCAGGATTTCATTGAAAGACAGAAAGAAATGGGTAAGAAGATAGGTTTTGCCCCTACAATGGGCGCCCTTCATAACGGCCATTTATCCCTTTATACGGAAGCCAGAAAAGAGAATGACCTTGTGGTTTCATCAATTTTTGTCAATCCCACTCAGTTTAATAATGCAGAAGACCTGGAAAAGTACCCGAGGGACGTCAACCGGGATATTTCGATTCTTGAGAAGTCAGGCCTGGTAGATGCCGTATATATTCCTGAAGTATCAGATATTTATCCTGAAAAAACAGAAAGCGTGCATTATGAATTTGACGGACTTGAAAATGAAATGGAAGGAAAATCAAGACCCGGCCATTTTGACGGGGTCGGAACGGTAGTGGAAGAACTTTTCAGACAGGTAAAGCCGGACAGTGCCTATTTTGGCGAAAAAGACTTTCAGCAGCTGGCTATTATTAAAAAAATGGTTGAAAAGAAAAAAATTCCGGTTAAAATCAAAGGTGTTTCTATTTTCCGGGCGGAAAACGGACTGGCCTTAAGTTCCAGAAACCAAAGACTGCTTCAGGATCGCAGAGAGGCTTCCAAAGTGATCTTTGAAACATTGAAAAAGGTAAATGACTGGTTCAGGATTGTTACTGTTTCTGAAATTAAGGAAAGGGTTCAGGATATTTTTGACCACCAGAGAGGCATGCAGCTTGAATACTTTTTAATTGCAGACGAAAAAACACTGAAAGAAACAGATTTCTTCTATAAGGGCCGGAACTTCAGGGCATTTATCGTCGTAATGGTAGACGGAGTGAGGTTAATTGATAATATGCATCTGGATTAAATAAATAATACACTTAGAACTTAACGGGCGTTGCTTTTTTCAGTAACGCTTTTTTATTGCAGACTACAAAGGTTACCTGAATGCTTCAAAGATTCATAAAGCCATATATCCCGGCATCTTTATTGCTTTTACATGAAAATTAAAAAGGATCAATCTCAAAACTTGGGGAGAAAAAGAAATATTGATAATTTTGAGGAATGTTAAACGATGCCGAACTCCTCAAATTATTTTTACCTGAACTCTTGA
>NZ_LMKA01000098.1 GCF_001421435.1 Chryseobacterium sp. Leaf201 | reverse complement strand
TATGCTCTGCAGGATGGATACCTTAATATGGATGGTGTTTTTTATTATTTAAAAAAACATAGCGAATCATTCGGGACAGAGGTTAATAAAAGGGATTCACTTCGGCTTCTTTCACTATGACATTTATTCGGTCTTATTTGCTATTCTAATTACTAACTTAGCTTGTAATGAAAAATACTCTAAAGCTTTAGAAAATAAACAAATCAATTATCTCGGCTCTATTTCTTATGGTATTTATATGTGGCATGCTATTCCTTTAATAATCTCAATAAAGTTAGCGATATTATGGGATGCTACTTGGATAATATATCCATTTACTATTGTAGTTACTTACGTAATGTCTTATTTTTCTTATAAATATTTTGAAGAATATTTTCTCAAATTGAAATCTAAATTTCTTTAATTATAACGTTATGTAATAAGATTAGAATGAGAAATTCCCTCGCCTTTTAACTTTGCATTATTACCAATATATTTAACGATGATATCGGCAATATTCAGCTTCTGATAGCCTGATATAAGATTTCCGGTCTGCTTATTCCAAACCATCCCGCCAATAGGGCCATTGTATGTCCTTCTTAATGCCTTGCGGCTTTATCAGTTATAAATATTAAGCATTAGAGAATACTCTTTTTGAAGTTAATTCTGTTCCGGCCTGCTCTTTAACCTTTTCATTGATCTTGAAAAAATTCATTCTGAACACTTTACCTGATATAATAAAGCATATGATCCTCAAAGAAGGAATACGATAAGAATAAAGAGATCGTCTGATATCTTTGATGGGTTTGATGGGAATAAAAAGAAATAAAAAAGCCCCTGAAACAGGGGCTTTGGTGACCGCGGAGGGATTCGAACCCCCAACCGTTGGAGCCGAAATCCAATATTCTATCCAGTTGAACTACGCAGCCCTCATTGTTTATTTAGAACGTGATCTTCACACCTCCCAAAACCTGTGCACCAAGAACTTTGTAGCCTTTGTACGTCTGGTATTTTGAGCTCAGAAGATTGTTTCCGATGGCAAAAATACTGAAATTTTTGTGAACTTTATACTCTGCGGAAAGATTTAAATCTGCATACCCCCCAACTTTGTCATTGGTATCCTCTGCAGACTGGTACATCAGCGGGCTTCCAACTCCCTCAATTACAAATGAATTAGTGGTTCTGTCACTGGCAAAAATCCCTTTAAAACCAAGCAGTAATTTTTGGTCCAGCATGGTATATTTTGCACCGATTGTGGCATTAAACAGCGGAACATTATAGATATTCTCGTAATTTTTCAGCTCAAACCTGGTAAATTTCACCTCTGCATCCAGTATTAAGTTGGCCAGCGGGAAATACTGCAGGCTACCTTTAACATCGCTTACATTCCCGTCATCATAGATCGCAGAGAATGTGTTTGCATAGTTATAGGCAGAACGGTTGACGGAAGTATAGTCAAACAGATCATTTGCCCTGAAGAACATAATATTCCCCATTTTCCCGTACCCTGCGGAAACATCATATTTAAAAGTTTCATCAATGTCTCCCCTTAAACCTGCATAGAAATGGTATTTGGTTTCGGTAGGTCTAAGGTATTGGTCGGAAACGATGAAAGGGTTCTGCTGTAATAAATCGGCGTAGGTATTCAGTTTCAGGCCTCCGTCTACCCCTCCGTAAAACTTAAATTCCTGGGCAGCGGCATATTGAAATTCCGCCTGCGGGAACCAATACGTTTTGTTGTTTTTCATCTGCTCTGCCATCAGCAGGTTTGAATTTTTTGAGTTCAGGAATGAGAAGGACGAACCCAGCATCAGGTAAGACTCCCCTTTTCTGAAAGTCACTTTCGGTGCCAGGCTGATATTGACGAAGTTGCTTGAGTTATTATCAACAATGGCAAACTCACTTTTTACAGCTTCCAGCCCTACCCCTAAATCTGCATTCAGGTTAATGCCTGATTTCCCGATTTCAACCGCATGCTTGGATAAGTTGGCCAATACCGAAACCTGGTTTTCCTGGGCATCGAAATGGTCCTTTAAAAAGGAAGATTTCACCCTGATGTCATTCAGGATCTCATTGGAATAAAAATCGTAGTACCCGTTTACCTTAAACTGGTTCACGCGCTGGTCAAGGTCCACATCTCCGGGATCAAGGGCATAAATACCGTAATAATTATAGCTGTTTAAGCCGTATTCGGCATTTAAATTAAACTTTCCTTTGTCGCCGTAAGAATTAAGGAAAGCACCCAGCGTTGTAGAACTCTGTTTGGAATCCCAGGGGTAATCTTTTTTCAGGCCCTGTGTCGACAGGAAATGCGCATCCAGTCCCACTTCAATCTTATTCTGCAGGGTTTTGGAAATATTGGCATCCCCGAGGATCTTCCCGTAATTCCCCATTCCGAACTGGACGTAGTTATTCTGAACCGAACCTTCAAATTTCGGCGTTACGTCCTGGCCCTGGATGGTAGACGTCTTGAAGTCTGATACCGCAGGAACATCCGTAATGTTATACTGTACAGGGTTCTGTGATTTCTCTTCCGGCGGATAGTTTTTGATGGTCTCCACCGAAGTTTTCTTTTTTTCGATCTTCCTTACCTCCGGTTCCCTTTTTTTATTAAGAATCAGTTTTTCTTCTTTGATCTGGGAAAACGCAGCCGACGAGATCCCTAAGAATAATATAGATAATATTTGAATTTTCCTGTTCATTGTTTATTGTTGTATTAATGTCTGGTGTATCATGTATTTTTTACATGCTACGGGGTACACTTTATACTTACTTTTTAATAGATTTTTTAACCTCTTTTGCCTCTGCTACAATCTCCGGGAAGTCTTTGTAGTTTTCAATGATCTGATCACAGGTATAGCTCGCCTGGTAATTATCCTTCAAGCCTACATAATTTTTCGCCATCAATACTAAAGCGCGTGCTCCCCAGTATTCTTCAGAAGCGTAATTATTGGCCAGCTTAAAGATGGTTTCATTGGAAGATTTAAAGGCTTTCCCTTTATTCTGGTAATAGGCTTTTGCATACAGTGCTTCCGCTGCTACCGCTGTATTAGAAGATTTCTCCAGAGCCGCATAAGCAGCCTGTGCATCTTTATCCTTTCCGGAATTCATCAGGCTTCGCGCTTTGATCACTTTTGCCGTTTCAATTACCGCAACGGAGTTTTTGTTGTTCGCAATGACCGCATCCGCTAATTTTTCAGCCTGCGGGAAGTTCTTTTCTTCTGCATACAGCTTCATCAGTTCTACATTGGCGTAATTTTTTATATTGACGTCTGAAGAATTCCTGAGGCTTTCCAGATAGGTCCTGGCCTGTACGCTGTCTCCCTGCGCAATATAAATCTGCGCCAGGCGGGTCTGTGCATCATCCTGGTAATCATTGGCAACACCGGCTACATCCTGTAAAACCAAAAGGGCCTTGGTGGTATTCTTGGTCTGGTAATAACTTTCCCCCAGTTCATACTTGGCCTGGTACAGCCCCTCACCTGTCGGGTTCTGCGTCAGGTATTTTTCGTAATAGGAAATGGCGTTCTTATAGTCTTTTTTCGTGAACAGCTGTTTCGCGGTGGATAAATTGATCTCATCAATTTCAGATGCATCTATATTGACTCCGATGCTTCTGGCAAAGCTTTCATACCCTGCCACGTCACCGTTCTTCGTAAAGATGGGTTTTGCAGCCTGAACAATTTTCTCCGCATAGGCAGTGTTTTTATACTGTTCCCCTAATGATCTCAGTTCAGACAGGGCTTTCTCGCTCTGGTTCTGGTCAATGTAATTCTGTGCCCTGTAAATGGAGGCATTGGCTACCAGATCTTTATCCGATGAAGTTTTAATCACTTTATTGAAGAAATCATTGGCATTGTTAAAATCATCCTGGGCCGCATACGCCGTCCCGATTTCGTACTGGGCATCATCGTAATAGTCGGAATCCGGATATTTCGATAAAAGCGTTTTAAGATTGGTGATTTTTGCCTGCGTATCGCCTTTAAACCCTAAAGCCATAGATTTCTGGTACAGGGTATAATCCGTTGCATCTTCATTCCGGTCATAGATCGCAATGGCTTCGTTCAGGTTGTTGTTGGCATAATTGATATCTGCCAGGCGAAGCTCCGCATCATTTTTAAACTCCGGTTTCGGGTTGCTTAGGTACTGCCTGAAATAAGTTTCCGCCTGGTCAAATTTTTTGGATTTGAAATAAGCATATCCTAAATCATAGGGCAGCTGCTGCTTTTCAGGGAAGGTTTGTGTAAGCAGCTTTTCATAACGGGCAATGGCCGACGGGTAATTCCCTTTCTGGTAATACACCTGCCCTAACCAGTACAATGCACGGTTATTAAATTCTTTATTGATGTTGAATCCTAAGCTTCTTAAGAAATACTGCTCGGCTTCGTCATAATTTCCTTTGTTGAATTCTTCGGTACCCAGCAGGTAAGAAACTTCCTGGTCGATCTTGTCAATATCAGGGGAAGAATTCTGAAGCCTGTCAATGGCATTCAGGGTTTCCTTGTAGTTCCCGGAATACAGGTAAGACTTCACCAGCAGAGACCTCATCTCTGCTCCGTTTGCACTGTTCGGGTTTTCGTTGATGTAATTCTGGATTACCGTTGAAGCACTTTCAAACGGGTTCCCGATATCGTAACTTAATTTGGCATACTGTTCATGGGCCAGCTTTTTAACTTTCGGGTCATAATTCATCTGGTAAGACGAGCGGAACGCCGAAAGGGCCTCCTGCTTTTTACCAACTGCCAGATACGCATTCCCAAGCTGGTAGTAAGCATTCTGTGCCAGTGCGGAATTGCTGTTCAGCAACTGGTTGTAGTAAGAAACCGCTTCATCATATTTTTTAAGCTGGGCAGCAACAAAACCCATTTCATACAGGTCATTTTCAGACGGGTTCTGCTGGACGCTCAGGTAATCTTTCAGATGCGGATAGGCAGCATCATAGTTCCCTTTCATGAATTCACTTTCCCCGATGATCTTGTGGACTTCCGCTTTGTAAGCCTCCGAAATATCTTCATTCAGCAATGCCGTTCCTTCAGATATTGCCTTATCATAATCTTTGTCATTATAATACATCTGCACGTAATAAGGACGTACAAGCTTTGCATATTCCGGACGGTCTTTTACCCTATCGAAATACTGGAAAGCCTTTTCATTCTGCCTGTCTGAATAATACAGATGCCCGAGCATGTAGGCAATGTCTCCTTTTTGGGATTCATCAGCGGTCTTATACGCTTCCTCAAGAGCATCCGTAGCCCCTTTGGAATCGCCCATCATAAATTTGGCATACCCCAGTTTCAGGATGTACTGTGTATTTTCTTCTTTGGAAAGCTGGTACTGGTTGATCTTTTTAAGGGTTTCCAGGGCTTTCGGGAAATCCTTTTTCGCCAGGTAATAATCTGCCAGCGGCAGGTTGGCCTGGGCAAAATAAGCAGAATTGGGGTATTGCTTGATAAAAGCCGTCAGCCCTTCTTCCGCATGGTTTTTCTGAAGGATCACGCCGATCACATTATCGAAAAACTGCGCCGCTTCCTGTCTGGATCTGGACAGGTTTTCATTATAGAAATATTGCCTTGCATATTCGTACTGTGCAGCATTGTAGATTTTGGTCTGATAAAGGTTTTCGGCCAGATTGAACCTGTAGTTTTCTTTATGCGTAAAGTATTGAGACTGTTGGGCATCGGCAATACCGAAATACAGAACAGCAGTCGCCAGGAGTATTTTTTTCGAGTTCATTAATTGTAAATTTTAAAATGGGCAAGCCTGAAAAACCAGGGCTAAATATTTAAAATTCTGCAGAAATTATCCACAATTGGTCAACGAAAATATCGAAAAGATATTGTATAAACAAGCCTTTTAACACATTGTTAATCGGGAGTTCACATTTTATGACTTCTTAACTTTTTATAAGAAACCTTAAGAAAAACAAAATTATTTCATAGAAATAATTACATTTGCTTTTTTCAAATAAAACAGAGTATTGAATGAGTCAGCTTTTTAGAAGGAAAATCTATTCAGATTCAGATACATCCACCGGCCTGTTAAGGGTTCTGGGTGTTTGGGACATCGTATTTTTTGGTATCGCGGCCATTATCGGGGCAGGAAGTTTCAGCAGTTTGGGGGAAGCCGTGTTCAGGGGAGGCCCGGGCGTCATCTTACTGTATTTAATCTGTGGCTTTGCCTGCGGATTTACGGCACTCTGTTATGCTGAATTTGCCAGCAGGATCCCTACCGCCGGATCTGCGTATACGTATGCCTACGCGAGCTTCGGGGAGCTCATTGCCTGGATCATCGGCTGGGCGCTGATTATGGAATATTCTTTCGGTAATATTTATGTAGCCTTTTCATGGTCAGATTACTTCACAAGTTTCCTCGAAAGGATGGGAATGCATATCCCGGATTACCTTACCTGCAGTTATACCGAAGCTAAAAAAGCTTTTTCAGGGGGTTCTGAAAACAAGGAACTGATTAATGCATGGACCAATGCGCCTTTAATCGGCAGCCTGAAGTTTATTGTTGATGTGCCGGCTCTGGTAATCAACGGACTGATTACCTGGTTATGTTATGTAGGGGTAAAAGAAAGCAAGAATTTCAACAATGCACTGGTTATTTTAAAGTTAGCCGTTATCGTATTGGTTATTTTAGTCGGATTCTCCTATATCAGCACAGACAACTGGACGCCCGTTAATCCGGAAACCCAGGTGGCTTCTTTCATGCCGAACGGTTTTGCCGGGGTAATGAGTGCAGTTTCAGGGGTATTCTTCGCCTACATCGGTTTTGATGCATTGAGCGTACTCTCTGAGGAAACCAAAGACCCGCAGAAAACCCTGCCGAAAGGAATGATTATTTCACTGGTGCTGTGTACCGTTATCTATATCGCCCTGACCCTGGTACTGACCGGAATGGTAGACTACAGGAAGTTTGACGGCGTGGGAGACCCGCTTTCCTTCATCTTTGAGAAGACCAATGCCAATGTAGCCTGGATGGAGCTTACGGTTTCCTTTGTTGCTATTGTTGCCATTACCACAGTACTGCTTGTTTTCCAGATGGGACAGCCGAGAATCTGGTACGCGATGAGCCGCGACGGACTGATGCCGCAGAAATTCCAGACGGTGCATCCTAAATATAAAACGCCTTCATTTGCGACCATTGTCACAGGGATTGTAGTAGGTATTCCTATTTTGTTTACCGATAAATCTTTCATCCTGGACTTTACGAGTATCGGGACTATCTTCGCCTTTGTACTGGTGTGTGCCGGAGTTCTTATGCTTCCTGCCAAAGAAAAAATTAAAGGAAGGTTCCATCTTCCGTATATCAACGGTAAATTCATTTTCCCGATTATTTTTATCGGATCACTGCTGGTATTTTATTTCTGGCAGCCTGGATTTTTCAGTACGTTAATGGACTGGAAAGATCCGGCAGAAGGTGAATTCAGGGCTTCTATATTCTTCTTTATTCTGGTTAATTTAGTGCTTTGTGTCCTCACTTTTATCAAAAATTTCTCACTGATTCCTTTAATCGGATTAAGCTCATGCCTTTACCTGCTGACCGGAATGAGCCATGACAACTGGTTCTGGTTCGGATTGTGGTTTGCTTTCGGCCTCATTATCTATTTCTGCTACGGTTACAGAAACAGCAAGCTGAGAAATGCTTAGTTTAATTACACGATAATAATTTAAAAGTCCGGACTGCATTTACAGTCCGGACTTTTTGTTTCAGATTGGCGGAATTATTGCTTTAGTCTTTTTGAAAATACAAATTAAGAAGCCATGTCTGAAAGAATAAAAACCTTCAAAGAATTTTACCGGTTTTACCTTACCGAACACAGCAAAACAGGCACCCGGGTCCTGCATTTTATCGGCACGTTGATGGTCTTTTTTGTGATCGGATATGTAATCAGCTCCGGAAAGGAACGCTTTTTATGGTACGTCCCGATTTTCGGCTATGGATTTGCGTGGCTGAGCCATGCCGTTATTGAAAAGAATAAGCCTGCAACTTTTAAATATCCGATCTGGTCTTTAATCTCAGACTTTAAGCTGTTTTTTGAACTGCTGATCGGAAAACAGAAGTTTACCGGGAACTCCGTTCCCAAAAGCACAAAACTGAAAGATCATTGATGCAGACTACTTGCATTTAAAATAATTTCACTCAGATTATAGGAATTACCCAAGTTTTCAAATCTATTTAAATCTGCTGAAAAATAAATTCGGGGGCTTGCAAAGCAAGCCCCCGAATGAGTTATAAATCCTGGTTAAAAAGCCTTATGAACAATTACATAAAACGCTTTTTAAAGTTGAATTTCAGCATATTCATCAGTCCCGGCTCAATGATATCGATCCCAAGGCCGAAGTTGCTGTCGGCTATTGTATGGTGGTCCGTCCTGAACTTTTCAAAATCAGGCTGCGGGATTTCCATATTCACCAAAGGCTTGTATTCTATGTTCACGGTAGCGCCGTTTTTTATTACTTTCTTACGGCTGGTAAAGTTGAAATACGGATTATCAATTGTGCTTTCCTGAACGGTATATTTTTCTCCGGTATCAATTTTCTGATCGGTATACAGATTAATCTCGTACTTTTCACTGTCGAAATTATGCCAGAAAGAAATGTCTTTATGCATAAAATCGCGTGCGCTTGCCTTGATGACATTCCGGTCAAAATACATCAGGAAACGGTTATTTTTCGGATCTGTAAAATAAGGATTGTCTACGGTAGCTTTATACTGAATCTTAAATTCATTCATCTTCTTATCATCACTGATGATGTTGATGGAAGGATCTTTGAATACATTCCTGATATCCGTTCCGTTCCGGTCTCCGGAGTAGTTCAGGCTGTAAAAAAGGAAGTTGTTCCAGCTGTCTATGATTTCCCTCTTATTGGTATTTTTAAAATACCTTCTCATGGCATTGGCCCGGTTTCCTTTGTAAGAGGTGGTTAAAGTTAATGTTCCGGCAGTCCCCTGAACATTGAAATCCACTTTCTCATCCACACAGAAATAAGGGTAACGGTAAGGTTTCCTTTCTTTTAATTCCTGGTCCGGCTTTACTTCCAGATAATGCATGAAATAAATGAAGCCGCGGTTTTCCAGCAGCCCGAATTCTTCACGGGTCGTGGCATCAATAAAGAAATCTTCGTTTTTATAATTAATCTTTACAATCGCATGGTTAAAGGTAAGCAGCGAAGGCAGATAGTATTTAATATAGAAATCCGTATGGAAATTCACCAGGACCACTGAGGAATCCACCCCGATATAATCAAGGATTACTTTTAACAGAACCGATTTTGCTTTACAGTCGCCCTGTTTGTTTTCATAGGTAACGGCAGGCTCCTGAGGCTTGTGCCCGTTCATTTCATCAGCATTGAAAATATAGTAAATATTGTTCTGTACATACTCGACTGCAAACTGAATTTTTTCATCCGAATCTGCAATCAGGTCCAGCTTTTCGGCCAGGTCCGGTGCAAAGTCTTTCAGTGAAACCGTAGCAAAAATTTCATCGTACATAGGAGCAATATAATTGGAAAGGTCTTTCCAGCCTGCGTCGGTGGCAAAATCAATGTAAGGGAAAATTTCACGGTTTGCATCTACCGGGTTCATGTAATTCTTTTCTTCGAACACAAACCGGTCATCTTTATTCAGGTAACGCAGTTCAGGTTCCAGTACATTCCCGTTTTCGTCCCTGAAGAAGGTCTTTTTGCAGGCTATTTTCTGCTCCCTGTCATTGATGAAGGTAAAGGTGTAGCTTCCGTAAGCCCAGTAGTTATCCGGGCTTACCCAAATATATTTTGAAAATTCTTTCCTTAAGAAATCACGGTCGGTAAACGTTTTCACCCTGGAGTCTTCCATGATCAGGATATCATACAGCCGGAGGTCTTTTATGGTGATATTGATTTTTTTATTGCTGCTTAAGATCCCTCCGCTGCTCTGGTTTTCGCTGTCCAGCACTTTTATTTTGGTATCCGGGATCTTATCAATCAGGACCCCGTCTCTCAATACGCTGATCCGGTGGATATGGTACACCTCATTTTCTTCAACCACAATCTCCGAAACCGAAGCCCGTTCAAGATTGGCCGGCTCATTCAGGGTGTAGGCCATACAGATGTACTCACTGTTTTCGGCATTGCCGGTACGGTATTTCTTGTCTAAAAAATAGCAGAAATCTTTACCGTCACTGATGTGCTGCTTTGAAAATTCAGACTCCTGTATCTTACTTATAAGCTCCTGATCATCAATATTTCCCGCCCATGATTCCGACTTCCGGATTTTGTAGTTTTCAATTTCAATCTGATTGTCCATATTATATAGTACTGTTTTGTATTAATGCGGCATAAAAATGCAACGTCAAATTAGGTATTTAAAAACTAAAAAACAAGAGTACAGATTGAAGATATTTTATGTAAAGTTCTGCCTGTTTCATCAGGCACATTTAAAACCGGAGATAAAAAAATCCCTTCAGCAGCTGAAAGGATTGATATTTTTTAAAAAAGCAGTTTTAATAGCCCTGTTTTTTAGGAGGTTCGGTCATTTTACTGTATTCGTCCATTTTCTGTGTCGCTGCCATGGAAACCACTAAATCGTTCAGCATAGAACTGGCTGCCGTAGGTGAATTGGGAAGCAGTACCAGGTTGCTCCTGTTGTTGGCTCCGATGGAATTGAGGGTATCATAATGCTGTGTCACAACAATTAATGCGGAAGCTTCCTGCGCATTGATGTTGGCCGCATTCAGCATTTTTACGGATTCTTCAAGGCCTTTGGCAATCTCCCGTCTCTGGTCGGCAATCCCCTGCCCCTGCAGTTTTTTGGATTCCGCTTCAGCCTTAGCCACCGCTACAATCCGTATTCTCTGGGCTTCAGATTCATATTCAGCCGCGGTTTTTTCACGTTCTGCCGCGTTGATCCTGTTCATGGCATGTTTCACCTGCTCATCCGGATCGATGTCGGTAACCAGTGCTTTGATGATATCGTACCCGTAACTCTGCATGGCTTCCTGCAGTTCACTCTTAACAGCAATGGCAATATCGTCTTTCCTTACAAAAACATCATCCAGTTTGGTTTTCGGCACTTCTGCACGAACCACATCGAAAACATAGGATGTAATCTGGTTTTCAGGATTTTCCAGGCGGTAATACGCATCTTTTACGTTTTCCCTGATGACCTGGTACTGTACGGAAACCTTCATTTTAATGAAAACATTATCCAGCGTTTTGGTATCAATGATAACATCCAGCTGCTGGATCCTGAGGTTGAGGCGTTTGGCAATCTGATCCAGAAACGGGATCTTCAGGTGGAGGCCGGCGTGGCTTACCTTAAGGAATTTACCCAGCCTTTCTACAACAGCCGCAGATTCCTGCTTCACGGTAAAGAAAGACGCAAATAATGTAATGAGCGCGAAAAAAGCAATAATACCTAAATAAATCATAGTGTTTCAATTTATCAATTAGCTGATAAGATACAGTTTTCCCGGCTGAAAATCAAATAAAAACAAATAATTCTATACCGTCATCCCGATGTCGATTCCTTTGATTTTGCGGTACAGGTCGGTGGCATAGTTGTCTGTCATACCGGAAACAAAATCAATTACGCCCAGTACTTTCTGGTAGTCGGTGCCCGCTTCATACAGAAACTGTTTCGGAAGAAGCTTCAGGGCTTTTATATCATAGGATTTCCTCTGGTCTGAAGATTTTAAAATAGACGGGATGAAATGATCCAGCAATTCATACATAACATTGTAGCCCGCATTTTCGATCTCCACGACTGCTTTGTGGTTGTATATTTTTTCTATGGAGAAGGTTTCGATGTCCTGCAAGGTCCTGTTCTCGGATTTGTACAGATCCAGCAGTGCCTTGTCCAGGTTCCCTTCAAGAATGGTATCGAAATGCTGCCTGTACATTTCAAGCGATTTGTTGATCAGGGCGTTGATTACCTTGGCTCTTAAATAAGAAATCTGTTCATTTTCATTGGAAATCGAGGCCAGTTTCCTGTCGATCCGGTTTACATCATCCGTTTCCGACTTTACCAGCTCGAAAAACAGGTTCTTGCAGTCTGCCGTTGAGACAATTCCCAGCCGGTGCGCATCTTCCATGTCAATGATATTGTAGCAGATGTCGTCTGCCGCTTCCACCAGCCATACAAACGGGTGCCTTTTAAAGATATGGGGTTCCCGGCTTTCTGAAATCAGGCCGGTGCCTTCGGCAATCTCAAGGAAAATATCTTTCTCATTCTGGAAAAACCCGAATTTCTTCCGGTGGATAATCCCTTTCTGTTTGGCAATGGCTTCACACGGATATTTGGCAATGCTCGCGAGTGTGGAAAATGTCAGCTGGATTCCGCCTTCGTCTTTTCCCTGCTGCTGTTGCGCCAGGACCCTGATGGCGTTGGCATTTCCCTCAAAATTCACCAGGTCTGCCCACTCCTTTTCATTGAATTTGGGCTTCAGGTCATTTTCATTCCTTTCAAAATAACTGGCGATGGCATCTTCCCCGGAATGCCCGAAAGCAGGATTGCCAACATCGTGGCAGAGGCAGGCCGCGGCAATAACGTGGCCCAGGTTATGAAGGTAAAAGCTTCTGGCTTCTTCCGTTAAATCATCCTTGAAATGATCATGGATATACTCCCCCATGACACTTCCCAGGCTTCTTCCTACTGATGAAACTTCCAGCGAATGTGTCAGGCGGTTGTGCACGAACACACTTCCGGGAAGCGGAAAGACCTGGGTTTTATTCTGCAGCCTCCTGAAAGCCGAGGAAAAAATAATTCGGTCAAAATCTCTCTGGAAATCTGTTCTTGAAGCCTTTGTGTGTGGATTATTGCCTGTACGCTGGTTGGTGAAAATCCGGTTTAAGTTCATCATTTTTCAAAATTACTTTAATTTTTATTTTTACGGAATACTATTTGAATTTTTATCAGAAAATAAAGCTATGCCAGAAGGTCCGTCCATATTTTTAATGAAAGAAGATCTCCAGAAGTTCGAAGGAAAAAAAGTTACAGAGGCTGGCGGCGATGCCAAATTCGAAAAAGATATTTTTGAAGGGAAAATTTTAAAGGAAATCAGGACGTTCGGAAAGCAGACGTATCTGGTTTTTGATGACATCGTGGTCAGAATCCATTTATTGATGTTCGGTTCCTACGAAATTGATGAACAGACAAAACCCGACCGACAATTGCGGTTATCACTGATTTTCAAAGAAGGCGCCCTATATTTCTATACGTGCCACGTGAAGCTTGTTGATCCTGAGTTTTTATCTGAGATAGACTGGGAAGCGGATGTGATGAGTGACGAATGGAACCCTAAAAAAACAGCGAAAAAATTAAAGTTATATCCGGAGATGATGGTCTGTGACGCACTGATGGATCAGGCTATCTTTTCGGGAGTCGGAAACATTATTAAAAATGAAGTACTTTTCAGAATCGGAGTCCAGCCGGAAAGCCTTTTGGGGAACATGCCGGCAAAAAAGATAAAGGAACTGATTGAAGAGGCCCGCAACTACAGCTTTGATTTTCTGAAATGGAAACGTGATTTTACACTGAAACAGCACTGGCTTGCCCACACGAAAAAAGTATGCCCGAAATGCGGAGAAAAACTGATTAAAAAGCAAACAGGAAAAGGCAAAAGAAGAAGCTTTTACTGTGAAAATGACCAGAAGCTTTATTAATACAACAGAATAATCCTGTTCTCTTCCACTCACCTTTTGTTTACTTATCCTGTAAACTGAATAATCATTCAGATTTTCTTATAAGCTGATACACTGTACAAAGCCGGGTACAGTTTTCATCATTATGCATATAAATAAATAAGGAAATCACTCAATAAAACAACATTTATATATCACTGTTCTTTGAACCCAGGTTAAATTCCGTTAACCTTAGATCAAAATAAGGTGACATATTTTCACCTTTTTTATACTGTTATGCTCTTCATCATTTAATTTTTGTTTTTGTCAATCTGTAAATGGAAGACCTTAAGTTATTAACAGATCAATAATTTTTTACGAATAAAATAACAAATACGATATAAAAATAATTAAAATACATTAAATTAATGTAAACAAATATCAATAAAATCCTGAATAAAAACCACCTAACATACTGATAAACATCATGATTATTTCATTTGGAGTATTATTTTAAAGTTGTAATATTGCAGTACGGAATTAGCAATAAATAATCAAATAATTAAAAATACAATAAAATGTTAACTTACATCGGAATCGCAACTTGTTTAGTCGTTTTTGCCTCTTATTTCGCAACAGTGAAAAGAGAAGAGAGAAACTAACTGCAATTTAATTTTAGGGCTGAGATTTCAGCGAACACAGAGACACACAAATGAATGCTACGGTTTATGTTTCCAACCGGGATCTTATTCATATCGATAAGGCATACAGAGAAGCATAAGCAACAACACTAAGGAAATCTTTAATTTTTATTATAGCCGATAGGGTCGAACTTTTTTGTTCGGCCTTTTTGCTTTATACTTTAAATGGTAATTCCTATGTTTGCCTATAAATTAAAATGGTACTGATGATACAGGAGCTTGAGCTGATCCGGCAGACAGTTTTCGGCAGACTGGGGCTGGAAATTACTGATCTGAATAAAGATGCAGAATGTGAGGAATATTCGGGATTTAATTTTAAGCTCGGCCAGTTCAGCATAAAATTCCGGAAAGCCAAAATTACCCCTAAAAAGACAGGGCAGTTTGTGACATTATGGAAAAGGAATCCCCAAACCAAAGAAACAGAACCGTTTGCATCAGATGACACTTTTGATTTCTTTATCATCTTTGCTGAAGATAAAAACCAACAGGGCTTCTTCTTTTTCAGTAAGAATACTTTGGTTCAGCATAAAATTTTAACAACTTCATCACAAACAGGAAAGCGCGGATTCAGAGTATACGCTGCCTGGGATATTCCCGGAAACAGACAGGCAGAAAAAACAGGCATCTGGCAGAACAAATCCTTTATCAATTTTTCCGATCCTGACTGTCCGGACAAATGCAAAGCCATCCTGGATACAGAAATTTGAATTTTTAAGCTTTATCTTTGCGTGTAATTTCAATATACCATGAATCTGTATAACCTTATTATCCAGGATAAAGAAGAAGTTTCTCTTAATGATGTATTCCTGGAGCCGCAGAATAAGCAACATTTTGTACAGCTTATCAAAGAGCAAACCTACAGTAAAGAGCTGCAGGAATACGGCCTTCCGGTAAACAATAAAATACTGCTCCAGGGAAGCTCCGGCTGCGGAAAAACCATGACGGCAAAAGCAGTTGCCAATGCTTTGGGCAGGAACATCATCATCCTTAATTTAAGCAATATCGTTTCTTCAAGAATCGGTGAAACTTCCCAGAATATCAAAATGATTTTTGATAAGGCAGCCCGGGAACGCTCGGTCCTGTTCCTTGATGAGCTGGACCAGATCGGGAAAGCGCGGGGCAGCGATGATAAAGATGTAGGCGAAATGAGAAGGCTGGTCAATACTCTGCTACAGCTGATTGATTATTATCCTGAAAATGCCCTGCTGCTGTGTGCGACGAACCATGCAGAAATTATAGATACG
Organism: Chryseobacterium sp. Leaf201; assembly: GCF_001421435.1. GTDB lineage: Bacteria > Bacteroidota > Bacteroidia > Flavobacteriales > Weeksellaceae > Chryseobacterium. The sequence continues at coordinate 7,575 of NZ_LMKA01000098.1, read as the reverse complement.
GCTTTGCTGAGGCGCTTTCAGCTGAAAATTAATTACGGGATGCCTTCTGCCGATTTTCTCGATGTGTTTTATGACAAAATTTTAGCTGAATTTCCGGAAGACCTGAAAAATATTGAACGGAAATACGGGATTTCGTTTGCGGAAGCAAAAGACCATGCCTTTACGGTGGTCAAGGGAAACCTGATTAAAAAACTTGAGGCCGGAACGGTTAAAGAATGATTGCCTGCTGAAAGAAACAATGTTCATAACGCCAGCGGACTGTAACAATAGGCAGGATAACCCGACCCATACTTCAAAATTCTTATGATTAAAAATCTTATTCTTCTGCTGTGCTTTATCACGTCCGTTACCTGCTTCAGCCAAAACCATCAGAAATTCATCGATGCAGCCGTCCGGAAACAGTTCAGCAAATTTCCCGGTGTCGGTCTGGTAATCGGTGTTTATGAAGGTTCCAAAACGCGTTATTATGCATACGGCAGCCTGCTGAAAGACGGAAAGGCAAAAACAGACAGCACTACCCTTTTCGAAATCGGTTCTGCTACGAAAACCTTTACGGCTCTTTTATTGGCGCAGGAAATAAACAAAGGCAACATCAACGCATTTGATTTTATCGACAGCTATCTCCCGAAAGATGTGCCGTTTGGCTGTTCCCTGAAGAAAAGAATTTTACTTACCGACCTGGCTTCACACCAGTCGGGATTGCCGAACCTCAGCAACGACCGGTATTTTTCAGATTTAATGGAAAAAGACCCTTCCAATCCGTTCAGGTTTGTCGACAGAAAATACCTGTATGATGTTTTAAAATCAACGGACACCCTTTCTTCTTTCAGGCAATACCAATATAACAATTATGCATTTGCCCTTTTAGGAAGTATCCTTGCAGACAAATCGCAGATCAGCTACGAGCGTATGGTAGAAGATCAGATCCTGAAGCCTTTACACATGACTTCCACTTCATTCAGCGTTACCGACAGTAAAAACCGTGCAGGTTTATACAGCCAGCAGGGTGAAGCCCAGAAACCCATGATTTTGAACCAGGCGAATCCGGCAGGCGGGCTCCATTCCAATGCCGTAGACCTGCTTACCTATTTAAAAGCCTTTTTACAGCATAAGGATTTTATATCCCTGAGAAAACTTACGGAGAAGACCTATTATGAAGATACCCGTAAAAAAATCGGGCTCGGCTGGGAAATCGGGAACGGTTTTGTTGAAAAAGACGGTGATACCTTCGGCAACTCCAGCCTGATCAGGTATTCCCCGGACCACCAGGTTGCTATCGTAGTACTTTCCAATCATCAGAACGGAAACCTGGTAAGGGATCTGATGAATGAAATCTATACTGAAGTTACCAAATAACTGCATACCGCCAGTTCATCATCCGGATTTCATCGCAAGATGCATCATAAAACCTGAAGGTATTAAATCTGATGTGATCCGATTTATATCTGTAATTTTGCAGCCAACTACTGTAGAAGAATGAAAACATTATTTAATTATTTAAAACCCCATAAATGGCTGTTGATCTTATCGTTGGCCTTGGCCACGGTGAACCAGGTATTTTCCTTATTCGGGCCTGCGATTACCGGGAATATTTTAGACCAGCTCGTAACACATCCCAACTTTTTTGATAAGCAGAAAACACTGCCCAGAAACCTGGACCAGTATCTGTACGGAACCGATGTGTACCACGGGGTGTTCTATTTTTTGGGACTGCTGATCGGAACTGCGATGATAAGCCGGATTGCCAAAGCCTTTCAGGATTATGTGGTGAACGTCATCACCCAGAAGTTCGGCGCTAATATTTTTACCGACGGGCTGCAGCATTCCATGGCTCTTCCCTATCAGGAATTTGAGGACCAGCGCAGCGGGGAAACCCTTTCCGTTTTAACCAAAGTAAGGGAAGATTCCGTGAAATTCATTACCAATTTCATCAATATCTTTTTCGGGATCCTGGTGAGTATTATCTTCGTGTCTGTGTATGCCATCCGCCTGCACTGGTCGATTATGCCGGTATATGTCGTAGGGATTTTCCTCATTGCATTTATTACCAACCTGCTAAGCAAAAGGATTAAAAATATCCAGAAAACCATTGTTACGGAAACCACCGGACTGGCCGGAAGCACTACGGAAAGCTTACGGAATATCGAAATTGTAAAGAGTTTAGGCCTGACCAAACAGGAAGTCAGACGGTTAAACAACAATACCTATAAAATCCTTGGACTGGAACTGAAGAAGGTAAAAAGCATCCGCTCGCTGAGTTTTATCCAGGGAACCATGGTGAATTTCCTGCAGCAGTTGATTACCCTTACCCTGCTGTTTTTAATCTTCAGGAATATAGTAACGCCGGGACAGTACCTTTCACTGATGTTTTATGGATTCTTCATTTTCGGGCCTATGCAGGAAATAGGGAACATCATCATTTCTTACCGTGAAGCCCAGGCCTCGCTGAATAATTTCGATAAGCTGATGAAAAAACCTGCTGAGGAGAAACCACTGACCCCTAAAAAAATCGGGGCTATTGAGCAGCTGGAATTCAGAAATGTTTCCTTCAAGCACCAGACGGCCTCTTATAAAGCCCTGAACGATATTGCCTTTGATGTAAAGAACGGGGAAACCATTGCATTTGTCGGGCCGAGCGGCTCGGGGAAAAGTACGCTCGTGAAATTACTGGTCGGGCTGTACCGTCCGAAAGAAGGTTCTATATTCTACAATAAAGTGAATGGGAATGAATTTGATTTTGATGAACTCCGGAACCAGATCGGTTTCGTTACGCAGGATACCCAGCTTTTTGCGGGCACCATCAAAGAAAACCTTTTATTCGTAAATCCGGATGCCACAGAAGAAGACCTGCGGATCGCTTTAAAAAAATCCAGCAGCACCGCACTGATCGAACGGGCTGAAAAAGGAATCGATACCGTGATCGGCGAAGGCGGATTAAAATTAAGCGGCGGCGAAAAACAAAGGATTGCCATTGCCAGGGCCTTACTGAGAAAACCCCATTTGCTGATTTTTGATGAAGCCACTTCCGCGCTGGACAGCATCACCGAAGAGGAAATCACTTCTACCATCAGGGAAATCTCTGAAGAAAAGAACCAGATTACCGTCCTGATTGCACACCGCTTAAGCACCATTATGCATGCCGACCGGATTTATGTCCTGGAACGCGGCAAGGTGATTGAAACCGGGTCACACGAGAATTTGTTAACCTTAAAAGGATTATATTATGCCATGTGGCGCCAGCAGATCGGGGAACGGAAGATGGTAAAACCGGGTTTATAATGCAATCTGTTTTTAATTGCTGAAAACAAGATTCAGGACTTATGAAAAGTTTGACGGATTAAAGGATATCCCGTATGAAAGCCATTTCATCGGGTATCTTCAGCATCATGAAAAATTATGCGTGGTGTCTGATATAAAAATAATGGACGCTGATAATTGGAATTTAAAATCGATGCTTAACAGATAGACTGAGATTCAGAAATTGACAAAATGAAACCGGGCAACACAGACCAATCAAAATAAGCTTTAGAAATCAGATCCCGGATTATGTTTTTGTAAATTTGAATACATAAATTCATTCATTAAACTTATTCGGTAGTATCAAATAATAAAGAATGTCCGGCCCGTCACCATCTATTCCGTTAAATACTTTTCCTGATGCTCACAGTCCGGGCATTATTTTCGTGGAAACGTCTGTTAAAGATTTAGAAATAGATAAAATAAGAGAAGCCCACAGAGATGATTATCATATCTTTTTTATGCTTAATGAAGGCAGTGGAGTCTTTGAAATTGATTTCCAGCAATATGAAATCAATGCACACTCGGTGATGTATATCCAGCCTTTTCAGGTGCACCGGGTTATTTCTATTGATGATGCGACATTTAATACGCTGCTGGTCAGCAGTGAAAACCTAAACCCCGAATATCTCAGATTATTAAAAGAGATTGCGCCTGCCGGACCTCTGCTTTTAGATCCTGAAATTTTTTCTGTAGCCTCGGAAATCGGAGCCGTCTGCAGAAAACTGTATCAACGCAAAAATGAAAAACTGTATCACCTGATGATGAAGGATGCCTGTAACAGCCTGGTAGGATATCTTATCTCACAGTTCTTGGTTCAGACACATCGGGCAGATCAGCCTGCACGGCATGAAGTGATAACCAAAGACTTTAAACTTTTACTGGATCAGGATTTTCTTACGGTGAAAAGTCCAAGCCAATATGCCGGAAAAATGAATATTTCTACCGCGTACCTTAATGAATGCCTGAAAAAAGCAACCGGACAAACCGTTTCCTATCACATTCATCAGCGTGTAATTCTTGAAGCAAAGCGCCTGTTATTCCATTCCGGCAAATCGGTAAAAGAAATTGCGACGGATCTCGGTTATGATGATTATCCGTATTTTTCCCGGCTCTTTACGAAAGTAACGGGAATCGCGGCACTGGCATTCCGAAACAAAAACCTCGAATAATCCAATACTTACCGCTTCTTATCCATTTCAGAACGGGTTGCTTTGTCATTTCTTTGTATCATAAATTTTAAGATATGCCGACAGCACCAAAATGGATCAATGATACCCTTGAAAAATTAGCACCTTCAATGCTGAGAATCGTTAAAGTAGAACATATTACCTACCTCAATCCCAACATAAAAATCATCCGGCTGAAAGGAAATTTTTCGGCATTGCATTTTGCACCGGGATTCACGGTTTCGTTTCGGGTAAGCCCTACGGAACTGCGGCATTATACGGTGTCCCATGTAGACCCTTCTGCCAGGTTCATTGAATGTATTGTGCATATCCACGGCAATGAGCCCGGTGCCAGTTACATCAACGAACTTCAGCCCGGAGATGAAAAAATAAAATTGGCCGTCCTGGGAAGTGATAAACAATACGATTCAAAAGTTAAAAAGCAAATCATCTTTGGCGATGAAACCTCTTTAAGCTTAATGTCTGGTTTTTTACCTGTACTCCGACAGAATGAACATGACTATCGGTTTTTCATAGAGCTGGATGAAGAAAACAGGAACATCCCTGAGAAAATAGGGTTACATAACTGCACTATTTTTTCTAAAAATGATATTTTCCGCGATCAGGATAAAATTCAGCAATTATCTTTATTCAATGACGAAGAGTGGTCGGATGCCAATATGGTATTGACCGGAAACGTACGCTCATTACAGAATTTCAGAAAGGTACTGAAGGAAAACTCCCACAAAGGGAAAATCTACGCAAAAGGATATTGGCTTGAAGGAAAAAAAGGATTATAGCATCATTATGAAATATATTCTCATTAAAAATCAGGAAGAAAAGGAAGATGATGTACTGAACGACATCGCTGAATTCCTTTGGGATTCCGGTCATGAAGTGGATCTTGCAGACTGGACTGAAGCTTGTTTTGAAAATAAACTTCACACCCATTACGACTGTTATATTTCGATCATTAAAAATTATGATGCGTGCCAATCGGTTTTAGATAGGCACCGGTCTGTTTTTAAGAATTTTAATTCCTTTAGAAAGGCAGGCCATATTTTAATTTTTTCAGACACCGGCGTATATACCGATGCCATTCCCTACCCTCATAAGATCTTTGATTATAACCATTTAGACCGGGAATCATTACAGCGTTTTTTTCGGTGGTGCAGAAAAATAAGCCTCTTTATTAAAGCTTAATCCGGATAGCGTGGATTTGAAATCCATATCTGCTTCAATAAACTGAAATTTAAAGTTCCATAGAAAGTTCCGGTATTATTAATTATCTTTAAATCAAAAGTTTTATTTCATACATTATGCCCGACAAAGACGAAACTGAACGACGCAGACAAATCAAAAGAGAACTTAGAGAAAAAGCAAATCTTAAATTTGAACAGAGCCTTCCTGTTTCCCGTGAAATTTTTAAAAGCATCTTTGATTTTATTAATAAGCATCTTCTTGAAAATGAATGTGATGACACACTAAAATTAACCTGGAAGTTTTTGAAAGAAAATCAGATTACAAATACGGATGAAGTGGTCAGCTAGCTTCAAAATAATGGCGGATATTGTGACTGTGAGGTCCTTTATAATATTGAATAACAGTTTGATAATGTAATCTGACAGAGGATTTAAACTTTGCTGATTTTAAAATATCAGATGATACATGAACTACTAAAAACAGATAAATGATGGAATACAATTATTTTTACGGAGCAATTTTGATCGATCGTGATTATGAAAATTCTAAAAATTTCATTTCTCAAAAAATGATGGAGAAAAAGTACCTTTATTTTCATCCCAATATATTTTCCTTAGGAGAACCTGAATATCCTTACTACTATGAAAATATATTAATTTCATTCGGAAGAACGGCAAAGTACTTTTGTGATGATGTTTATGAACTCAAAGCATTTTTACGTGAGTTTGAAGATATCTTATCTAACCTGGATTTTGAAACTGCCCAAATAAAGGTTGAAGCAAGCTATGCGGAGTACAAATTATTCTGGATTAACAAACAAAAGCTGAGAAGTAGTGACAGAGATTCTTTACATGATACATTTAATGAAGAACAAATAAGATATTATGAAACAGAAAATCTTTATTTCGGTTTTGGAGAAGTTGATTTATTTTCAGGATACGTTGACAAATATGAAGAAGAGAAACTATTGGATTTCGACAGGAAATATCCAGGTTTCATCTATCCTTAGATAAGTATTTAGTACAGATGCCATCACTGTCCTTCAAATCACAACATCACCCCCAAATAAAAGAAAAACCATGATAACAGAATTAATTCCTGCCATAAACACGATCATTACGTTTGGACTTGAATCTGGTCTAACCATTAATAAAAGTGACCGGGATAAATTGCTGGAGAAATCTTTAGTGAAAATATACAGTTTATATTTTGACATTCAGTATGACTACGACAATACGGATTTCGGAGAAGATCAAGAATACAGATATGCCGAAATAAGAAAGAATATTGAAAGCAATTTTCCTGACTTCGGTTTTTATAAGACCATTCCTGATCTTATGGATCTTGATAATAAAGATAATTTTGGAACGGGTGACGCAGCAGATGATCTGACCGATATTATCCTTGACCTGCTGGAAATAAAACGGAGAATAGAAAACAACAGCCTGAATGACGGACTCTGGTATTTTGAATTTATTTTTTCAGGGCATACCCGGCAACATCTGATTGATTTACTGAACTATTTAAAACAGAAAGATTGACATAACAAAGATTCCTTACTCTAAGGTTCACCAATACTTTATCGACATACAATCTGTCTCTCTAAAAAAAATATTTTTTCCGATAAAAGCAGATACCGTAATTTTGCAATCGTACTTCCGTGATGGTACTCATTAGAATTCGGGCATAATACCATTAAACTAGTCTGAACGATTAATCAACAACTTCTCGATACACTCCGCTTTGCTTCGTTACTCCTTTAGATTTGTAAAAAGAAAATGATATTTTTATTATGAAGAGAAAAGTGTTTAAGTAAACTAATAATTACTCCGAGTACAACTCATACTTCGAAAGCATCCAGCGGGGGAATTGATGCTACCAGTCCGGCCAATTACCTGAACATCTG
>NZ_LMKA01000097.1 GCF_001421435.1 Chryseobacterium sp. Leaf201 | reverse complement strand
TATTATAATAGAATAATTATGAACAGGCTTTTTAATAAATTTATAAAAGACGGCAGTAATTGTTATTATTTTCTGTTTTTCATCAGTTTTTATTCACGTCAGATAAAGTCTTCTTAAACCTTTAATAATCAGGGGAAATAATTTATGTTAATTTATTATCTGTATTTATTCTAAATTAATATATTTGCAACATGAATATGATTGTCCCTTTCAAAGTTCCGCCTTTGGCCCCTGCATTTACCATGAGTAATGAAGAAATCTACTGCGGCGAAAAGAAATCCTGCTGTAAGAAGTTCAAAAAAGGAAAAAGATGCAAGAAGTGCCCGGGAAATAAGAAAATTTCCTAATTAACTGAAGTTTGTTATCAGGAAGTATATTGCGATTGCAAGGATCAGGATTCCCCAGATCAGCATAATTATTTTAGGCATGCCTCTCCGGTTCACCATGGTTCTTGGCTGTGTCCTGAATAATTCTTCCACGCCGTCTTTAAATTTATCGGCATCGTTATCAAAAACTTCGGTAATCGTAATGCCCTGAACTGCCGTCTTATGCAGCAATGAGTTGGTTGCATGGAGCAGGACCTGAAATTTCCCGTCCTTGAATTCCGTAATTTTAAAAATCCGCTCACCATATTGTTTTTCCAGCCCGAACGGCAACACTTTCACCACATCTGCATTCTGGGTCTGCCAGGTAATAATAATCTCCTCCCCTTTTTTGGCATGTACTTTATTCGCGGTAAACGTTTTTATGGAAGGCGGAACGGTATACCTGAAACTTTTCTGGTGGCTTTCCAGGTTCTGGTCATAAGAATACCTCCTGCCTTTATCACTCAGCGTTTCGTAGGCTTCCTGAATTTCCCGGAACCGGTCTGCAAAAAAATCATCATTTTCATTTTTATCAGGATGGTATTTCAGGGAAAGTTTCCGATAGGCTTTTTTGATGTCTTCTTCTGAAGCATCATGAGAAATCCCGAGAAAATAATAGTAATCTTTCATTGAACCTTACAAAAATAAGGATTTTATTTTTTTCATGCAGCAATACAGCTGATTTTATCATGACAAACAAGGGTGAATACAGTATTTACTGCTGGTTCGGGTCGGAATAAAAAAGTTCGGGTCGGGAAGCTTTGCTTCCCGACCCGAACTAACAATTTCAATTCTTACTTTTATATTATGCTTCGGCAGTACGTTGCTTTCTGCTTTCTCTTGTGCAGCATTTTGAAGCGAACTCGTTCCTGAACTTTCCTTTCAGCTCATTGTATTGCTCCTCATCCATTTCCCTGATTTTGTCTGCCAGGCCGAAAGGGGATTTTTCCCTGATTCCGTACTCTTCAAAAATACCTTTTACAAATCTTTTTCTCTGTATTGCTTTCTTAGCAATCAATGCTACGCCTGCAACGGCCAGTGCTCCCAGAGCACCCTTTAATACTGAATTTTTCATTTTTTTAAATTTTAAATTTTACTACTTCTTTTTTTATAAAGACGAATACATTGTTGTTTTACTTTACTACTTCTAAAATTTCAATTATTCGTTGGTTCTTTTGTTTTTGCTGAAAAAGCCGTTTTCACATCTGCTCCTCCAGACTTCCTTGAATTTTTCTTTTTCTTCATCAGACATGCCTTCCATTTTATGCCTCATGTGTTTTTCCTTCATATCGCGCATCCCGCGGTCAAATTTCCCGTGAAATCCTCCGAAGAGAATCTTGCTCAAGACCAGGATTCCCATGGCCTGCCAGTAATTAATGGTTTTTACACCGATAATTTCAGGGAGAATGCAGTTCCAGAGCCACATCACAATCAGTGCAACGGCAAGGAAAATTAAGGGCGGACATAAAATTAAAAGTGCCCAGCTTTTTTTATATTTATTGTTCATGATATTTTTTCTAATTATTTAAATCCTCGTACAATTGTCTCAGCCTGTTTCTCAAGTGTTTCACCGCATAGTTTTTCCTGCTGATAATGGTTTTGATATTTTCACCCTGTTCGTCGGCTATTTCCTGAAGGGTCTTATCATTCAGTTCATTTTCCACATACGCCAGCCGCTGCTTTTCGGGAAGCTCGTCCAGGGCCTCAAAGAGTTTTTTCCAGATTTCGTCCTGGAACATTTTTATTTCCGGTCCCGCGCTTTCATCCATCAGCAGGATATCCTTAATGGAAAAACTGCCGTCTTCGTCTTCGTACACAAAATCCTCAAGATTCTCAGTTTTCTTTTTCCGGTATTTGTCCGTAATCTTATTCGCCGTTACCCGGTACAGCCAGCCGCCGACATTCACGATCTCGGACAGATTGGTAATACTGCTGAACTGGTACCACACCTCCTGTAAAATATCTTCTGCATCTTCCGTATTCCTCACCTTCGGGCGGATATACGACATCAGCTTTCCTCCGTACTTTGAAACGGTCTGTGAGATGATATTTTCCTTCTCTTTTTGTGGCATTGTTATTTTTTCGACAACCTCCATATGGCTATGACGGTTGGTATTTTTGTTTTACTTTAATAAATTTAAAATATTTTTCGGGAAGTAAGGAATTTCTTTTGGTTATCAGGGTTTGAAGCAGAAATATTTATTTTGACATTGGGGTGAATCGTTTTTAAATTTATTATGCAAATTAATAAACACCGTCAAATTTTTAATTTTGTGATTGACTTAGCAGACCACCCCGTCAAAATTCTTTGAATTTCTGCCACCCCTCCGAGTGAGGGGAATTTAAGATACAGCTTTTGGTCAATTGGAATTAAATCCTTTTAATAATTACTGAATTAAAAAACGGAAAGCAAAAACTTTCCGTTGGTATGATGTAGCGATTTCAACACGTTAATTCAGATATATGCCGAAGTACCAGGTCCATGCGATCAGGATCACCTGCATCGGGATTCTTTCCTTATAGAGATAGCCCATTCCGGGGCCGGTATAATCTCCTTTGAAAATATTGATTTTCTTTTTTGAAGACTGGAAGTTGGCTATAAAAACCAGAACGTAGAAGATCAGCAGTAAAACAGCGGTGAGTTCACGGATGGAAGGAATCATGAGTCCGATCCCGGCTGCAATTTCAATAATGCCGGTGAAATAAACCCAGAACAGTTTTCCCGGGATAAAATCAGGAATCATCATTGCCATTCCTTTCTGGAATTTAAAATGAGCCAATCCGGTAAATATGATAAATACAGCCATTCCCAGGTTTCCGGAAAATAAAAAATTCCAGTCGCCCTGAAATAGTTTAGTCCCCAGTAAAGCCAGAATGAATGTGGCAAAAAGAATTGTTAACAGTTTCATCGTATTGTATTTCGCAGGATAAACAGATTTCGAAAGCTTTTCTGTTATACTTTTTAAAATTAAATAAAAATCTCCACTTTCCGCTGAATCTGCGAAGGATAAACTATTCAGCTCCTTTTAATTTAACTTAAATTCCTTCTGCGAGGCTTTTAATCATATCCAGGCCTTTGGTAAATCCGGCATCCATATCCTCGCGCCGGTCTTTATCAATCTGTACTTCCACGTGCAGTTTCGTACGGCCTTCAAAATCAATCAGGATGTATTTTTCAAAAAAGCCGCTCCACTCCATCACTTCCCTGCTCCGGGTATCTTCATTGCCTTCTTTATCCACGGTTCCCAGATGCTTGAAAATGATCTGATCCGGTTTATCAAGGGTATCAATGGTTGAAATCAGCCCTTCTCCTTCAGCATTCAGAAAATAGGTTTTGCCACCGACCTGCCAGTCTGATTTAATTACTGATCCGTGCCCGAAAAACTGGGTCCACTGGGCATAGGTTTCGGGGTTCCAAATCACATCCCAGATTTTCTGCTTAGTGGCGTTGATTACTTTTTCGTAAGATAAGGTTTCCATATTGTCTATTTTTGATTTGTTCAGTCACTGCTTTATCCTGAGATTACAGCTGGTTTTCCGAAAGGTTTTTAATGATCATCAGTGCATTGGGGAATTTTTCTTCGTAGAAACTTTTAAATTCCTCACTGGTCTCAATTTCCACCATCAGTCCGGTTCCCTCTTCGTTTTCTTCCAGAATGTAAGCTTCGGTAGCATCACCCCATTCACGCGGTGTTTCAATCCCTTCAAAAATCTCTCCCAGATGCTGCATCTTCAATAATTTATGCGGGATATTTTTTTCTATCCTGCTGTACATTCCGTTGTTATGGGAATCAAAGAATTTCATTGTGCTTCCTTCTTCCCAGGTTCCCTGATAAAAGGATCCTTCTGTAAAAGCAGTTGTCCATTGCCTGTAAGAAATATCATCCCACAGCACGCTCCAGACTTTCGCAGGCTCTGCATTGATCTCTATTTCAAAATGTAATTTTTCCATTGTCCTGTAAAGTAAAGTTAGTATAAAGCCTGCCTAAGATAAGCAGACTTTATGATGTTAAGTTTTAAAGTTAATTTATCCGCCCACGAAGTCACCTCCGTTAATATGGATGACTTCACCCGTAATAAAGCTGGAATCTTCCGATGCCAGAAAAACATAGGCCGGCGCCACTTCAGACGGCTGTCCTGCACGTTTCAGGGCGGTATCTTTTCCGAAAGTGGAAAGGTCATCAAACGTTTCCTTTACCAGAGGAGTCCAGATCGGACCGGGAGCCACTCCGTTCACCAGAATCTTTTTCTCTGCAAGGTTGGTGGAAAGGGAACGCATAAATGATAGTATAGCCCCTTTTGTTGCAGCATAATCAATAAGGTGATCACTTCCGCGATAGGCTGTCACAGAGGTGGTACAGATAATCCTTCCGCCTTCGTTGATCATCGGCAGGAGATCCCTTGTAAGCGAAATCATCGAAATAATATTGGTATTGAAGGTTTCCAGGATCTGCTCGTCTGAAATTTCTTCCAACGCATCTTTTGAAGTATGGATCCCGGCATTATTCACTAGAATATCCAGCTTTCCCCATTCCTTTTCAATCTGTGCGGAACATTCGGTCCGGAAATCTTTTTTACCCAGGTCTCCTTTGATCAGGATACAGCTTCGGCCTTCTTTTTCTACCAGTTTTCTGGTTTCTCCGGCATCGTCATCGCTTTCTTTATAAACGATGGCAACATCGGCTCCTTCCCTGGCAAAATGAACGGCAACCGCCTGTCCGATTCCGCTGTCTCCACCGGTAATCAAAGCTTTTTTACCGGTTAATTTCTCACTTCCGCGGTAGTTTTCACGGATAATTTCAGGCAATACCCCTTCATTAGGAACTTCTGATTTTGAGTCTGACTTGTTCTGTGTGTTCATATGCAAATCTTTTTTTCTACAGTATATCAAACAGCACGCCGAAACAGCCCGTCTGCAGAATATGAAACGGCTGATAGCGGATGAAATTCCGGCTTAAATCAGGTATTTTTTCAATCCTTCCATGATTCCCTGCCATAAGGTATTGAAAAAGCTTTTGTTCGGATCTCTTTCTTTATCAACTTCCACATGGCTCGGCTCACCTTTAGAATCATTTTTAACAAAAATATTGGCTATAGCGCTCAGCAGCTTCCGCTCCTTACCCGTATTCTTATTCATGAAGTTCACGTTCATATCGCTGTATTTGAAGTAGAAATTACCTCCGATATTTTTGCTGTTCCCTTTATAGTCAAATTTCAGGTAATGGATTTTCCCATCCAGGCTTACATTCAGGTAAGGCCTTACGAAGAGATTCGCATTTTCCACCGACAGATCATTAATCATTCCGTTAATGGCATAGGCATCGCTTTTATCGGCAACATCAAACTGCCAGCTTACCTTGGTGTCGGCATCTCCGAAAAGCCTGAAATGAGAATCTACTTTGATCACCGTAGGCCTGCCTTTCATTTTCGCGCTGTTTACATTATAGATGGAAGCACTGAAATCTTCAAACGTAATTTTTCCGGGAATCTGGGCTTTTTCCGCAACCTCCTCATACGCAAGGCGAGAGTTTTTAATATCAATCTGCCTGATAAATAAAGGGAACTTCACATCGCGCAGTTTTTTGCTGAACATATAACGGACGCCAACGTCATCAGGCGGTGCCAGATCATGGAAAATATTACAGTTTACCCCGTCAAAAACAATACGGTCAAGATTAATGGCTGTATTTTTCCCGATTACGGAATTTTTATCTGTGATGTTAATTGATTTTACATTTATGGTATACAGGTCTTCTTCCACCGAAATCATCCGGTTGAACTTTGCTCTGGAATATTTCGGAAGGAAACCGAAATCTGTAACCTGCGTTACTTTACCCGTATTTTTTATCCCGTTTACTTTCAGCCGGTAGTATTTACCGGCATCCACATCAATTTTATTTGCTGTAATCAGCTGGTTCTTCATATGGAACGGAATGGATTCTTTCAGGATACTTTTATCCGTTGTAACCGAATTCAGTTTAACATTAAAATTCCCGACCTTTATTTTATTAACACCTTTTGATTTCTGTGAGAACGTTCCGTTAATGATATTCACAGCGCCGATATTGGCAAGAAAGTCCGAAGCGGCAGATTTATTTTTACCTGTATTTTTCTTCTTTTGATCCGCTGCAATAATTTCAATATCCGGCCGGTACACATTAATAGTAGCAAGCTTCATCTGAAACTGTTGGCCGGCAAACCGGGACGTGTTTTTAAGGATTTCGATTTTCTGTGTCTTGATATTGAAGACATCTTTTGTCCTGCTTTTTCCCAATGCGCTGAACCGGACATCATCCAGAAAAATATCATCATTGTCTGAAGAAATCTTTTTAATGCTTACTGCCTGCAGCGGATCGGTCATAAAATAAATATTCTCAAACTCAATATTATGGCTGGAAAATGCAAACGGCACCTTTTGTTTTACCGTATTTTTATCAAAGACAATTTCATTTAAATTCAGACGGAAATTATCAACCGATGCGGTTTTCACTTTATTTTTCTGCTGAACCAGAACAGAACCTTCCCGGATATCAAGGTTTTTGATTCCTATTTTTAAATTGACTTCCTTCGGGTTTTCCTTTACCGTTTTCTTGTTGGTAGAGGTAACAACCAGCTGCGGCTTTGTAAACCGGGTATTTTCTATAATCAGGGAATCCTGGTCTATTGTAAAGTTTTCTGCCAGAAGCCGACTAACTTTCAGGTCAAAAACATTTCTTGCATTGTAAAGGCCGGGGCTTTCGATAGGTTTAAGGTGAAATCCACTGATGTCTAGCTGTTTATTCTTTGCGTCAATCTTTGTAGCTAAAATCTGGTAAAAATCGTTTACCGTAACCACCACGTCATGCGCATCGATTTTAAAATTTTTAAAAGAAACGGGCAGTTTTGAATCATCCTTGCTCTTTCGGATTTCCGTAAGGCTTACATTGACATTTTTTCCGTTAAATACATCTTTCCGTTCTGCATTTTTTACTGAAATATTTCCATTGGTAACGAGAATGTTATCAATTCCGAAATCTGTTTTCTTTTTTACCGTGTCTTTCTTTTTTTTCGGTTTGCCTAAAGAAACCCGGATATCAGGATCAATCAGTTTTATGTTTTTTACATGGTATGATTTATTGAAAATGGCATTCCAGATCCCAAAGTCTTCTACCTGCAGGCTTTTCACACTTCCTCTGATTCTGGTTACGGTAGAATCTGTAGTCGGTTTGGTCTGTATAGCGACAGAATGTGCAGAGATATTCCCTTTGTAAAGGTCAAGATCGAAATCTTTCAGAACAATCCGGTAAGAAGTTTTTTCATTGATGAGTTCCGGAAGTTTGTGTTTAAGGTAGATGTTAAGTAAGAATGGAGAAACAAGCGCTAATAAAATCAGGACGCCTAAAATAATCAGTATTGTTTTTTTCCATTTTGCAGGTTTTTGTTTAATTTTCGTTTTCATGTAAGGAGCAGCTCATTATTTAAAAAGTAAATCAGCATACCTTACATTATTCTCAAATCCTATTCCAAATCCGTAACAAAAATGATTTTAGCCTTAATTTAATTATTTTCTGCGTATTTATGAATTATTAAAGCGACATAACAGAAGTTTCCCTGCATTTCTCCCATTTCTCTTATTCTTTAATTTAATCTTCTAACTTCCCGCCTCCATCTGCTTTCTCAAAAATTTATGAAGAATACGCCTTTTCCAGTTCTTCAATATTTATTTTCTGCATCCTCATCATCGCCTGAACCACTTTATAGGCCTTTTCCTGATCAGAATCATTCATCAGCTGGATCAGTCTCTTCGGGACAATCTGCCAGCTGAATCCGTACGGGTCTTTCAGCCATCCGCACATGCTTTCCCTTCCGCCGCCGGAAGTCAGGGCATTCCAATAAAGGTCAGTCTGCTGCTGGTCATCCGTCATCACGACCATTGAAATACCTTCGTTAAAATCAAATGCGTGATCATGAGAATTATCCATACAGAAAAAGCTGTACCCGTCAATTTCAAAATGGGCCTGCTGAATATGTTCCGCAGGTTCGCCGGCCGGGTTACCGTCACCGTATTTTAAGATGTTTCCGATCCTGGAATCAGGAAACGTTTTGGTGTACAGTTCCATAGCTTCCATGGCTTTTCCGTTGTTTTCATGAATAAACATAAGCGTCGGAACCAGTTTCTGTCCGGTCTGTTTTTCGCCTAAAAAGATCTGCCAGGAAACATCATATTTATCTTTGACCCAGCCGTATTTTTTGCTCCAGGGGTAAGCATCCAGAGGCATCATTACATTTCCGCCTTCCATCAGCAGGTCCCAATACTTCTGAACCTCATCTTCCGCTTCACAGATGACCATAAATGAAACCGAAGCATTTTTCTTAAACTGCGGGCCGCCGTTCAGCAGCATTAATTTCTGTCCGAAAAGTTCAATATTCATTACGACCGGTGTATCTGCCGTAATCTTTCCGTTAAATATACTGCAGTAAAATGTTGCGGCATCTGCAGCTTCTTCATCACACCACAGGCATGGGAATATGTTGTTGTTCATAAGTATTATTTAAATTAGGTTTGTTTGGGGTTGATTTATTTACATTATAAACTCAGGATAGACATTTTGATTTTAAAGCAGCCGGTTTTTTAAAAGAAACCTGATGTTCCTTCATATGGAGTTTCAGCCTGTTCATGGTGTTTTTCCCGAAGCCGTACAGCTGTGCGATTTCATCTTCAGAATATTCCGAAAGTTTTTCCAGGGAATCTATCTTCTCATTTTCCAGAGCCTTCCTTGCCGGATTTGCAATAATCCCTTTCAGAAAATCATCTTTTTCCGGGTGGCATGGGGGACACATGGAGGTCAGGCATTTTGCCATTATGACTAAATTGATCATGGCTCAAAACTTCTGACCGGATTAATTGTTTTCAGCGTATTTGTGAAAATTATTCAGGATCGCATACCATCCGTCACGCTGCATTTCTGCCGGATTCTGTTTTTCGGGATCGAATATCTCGGTAACCTTTGTTGTATTTTCATCAATCTTATCAAAAATTATTTCCACTTTCCGGCCGTCTTCAAGGTGGTATCTGATCTTTTCACAGGGAATCACCTCATCATAGGTTCCTTCAAAATCAAACCCGAAGCTGCCGTCTCTGGCTTCCATTCTTGTCTTGAATGTCCCGCCGGCTCTCAGATCATTTTCAGCGGTCGGGCAATGCCAGGTTTCATGGGCAAAATTCCATTGGGTGATGTGTTCCGGTCCGTTAAAGTAATCCCAGACTTTCTGTACGGGTGATAAAATGGTGATATCAATGGTAATGGGTTCCATATTATTGTATTTTGGCGGTGTAAAAGGGCAACCGCATCAGCCGGTCGCCCTCAGTATATAACTCAGTTTAAAGATAAGCTATTTTATATATTCTTCATTATAATTGATCATCCAACAGATACCATATCTGTCCTGAAAACTTCCGAAATAATCTCCCCAGAACTGGTCTTCTATCGGCATTTCAATTTCTCCGCCTTCAGAAAGCTCTTTAAAAATACGGTCGGCCTCATCACGCGATTCAGGGAAAATAGAAACATAGCTGCTGTTTCCCACAGTGAGCCTCTGTCCGAAGCCGGGAATGATATCAGATCCCATCAACAGGTCAGTTCCCACCGGAAGCGCAATATGCATCACCCTGTTTTTTTCTTCATCGGAAAGGTTTTCTGTACCGGGAGCACTGCTCATTTTGTACACGTCACCAAGGAATTCGCCGCCGAAAACGGATCTGTAGAAATGAAAAGCCTCTTCTGCCTTTCCATCGAAATTTAAGTACGGATTTAATTTTGCCATGATTGGTTGTTTTAAGAATGTATTGTATTTAAGAAAACGACATCAGATAAAACCTGAAATGTTAATATTTTAAATCTTTGTCAAAATCATATTTCATTCCCCCGTAGCCGAGGATTTTCCGCATCAGTCCGATCTGCCCGCACAGGTAATCTTCACGGCCGATGCACATTCCGGTAAAATTCAGAATGGTTTCCGGGAAAAAGTCGATATCCATTCCCATGGGAAACGGTGTATCCAGCTCTTCATCGGTGATGTCCAGTAATTTCTGATAAACCAAAGGTGAAATTTTATGGAAGCTGTCTTTCAGCTGCTGCAATGACGGGTAATCCAGGCTTTCATCCAGTGTTTTTCCCTGAAAGAAAAAATCCTTATATTCAAATTCTTCCTGAAGCCCGAGGGCTGTTCCCAATGCATAACGCATATCCAGAAAATTCCCGGCCATCCAGATGATGTGGTTGGTTCTGCCATCAATTCTTTTCAGCGCATCTTCTTCGGAAATTCCGTCAAGAACCATAAGAAAAGTCTGGCTGTGTCCCCGGAATGCAGGAATAACGATGTCTAATTTGTGTGATGTTGGTGTGTCCATGATTAATAGGTAAAAGTTAAGGCTGTGACGGCATCTGAGAAACATCTGCAAAAGTTACATTCCAGCCATGCCCATTGATGTCCCAGAAAGAATTTTGGTACATCCATCCGTAATCCTGCGGTTCTTCGTGCTGGGTTGCGCCGTTTGCGACAGCCGCATTTACAACCTGATCCACTTCCTCGCGGCTGTTTAATCCGATGGCAATTAAAACCTGGGTGGTATCGCCATTCGGAACCGGCCTTTCAGAAAAGGTCTGGAAGTATTCTTCGGTTATGAACATAACAAAGGAATTGTCATTTAAGATGATGCAGACTGCTCTCTCATCTGAAATCTGATCATTGACGGAAAATCCGAGATTCGTCCAGAATTCTTTCGTTTTCTGAATATCTTTTACCGGAAGGTTAACATAAATCTGGTTGATTTTCATTTTATAATTTTTAGTATTAATTTTTTATGCTGAGACTTTCAATCTTCTTCTTAAACCTATTCAGGGAAATTATGGTGATCACCTAAATCTTTACCCGCATCTAAGCCTGCTGAATCTAAAAAATCAGCAGAAAATTATTTTACTCAGATTGATTTAAAGGCTTTAAATTTTTAACCAAATTACCGGGTTACCATGAAACTTCGCTTGCCATAGGACAAGATTTACATTTTTGTGGCATCAAAAGAAAGCAGCTCCTTGCGGATCCGGCTCAGGGAAGTATCGGTAATCCCCAGATAAGAAGCAATCTGCTTCAGCGGGGCGAATTTTATAACCTGTGGTTTCTGCTCCAGAAGGCTGAGGTAACGCTTTGTTGCGGACAGGGTAAATACATCCAGCGAACGCTGCTTGTAGATAAAAAGCTGCTGAGACATCCAAGCCCTTCCCCACTCCCTCAGATTGGGGATTTTATGGAACAGTTCCTGGAAAGTATCAAACGTCATTCTTTTACATTCACAGTCTGTAATACAGACGATATTTTCCTGTGACGGGATTCTCTGGAACAGGGAAGATACTTCGATGATAATTTCATTCTCCGTGAAAAAGTGGGTGGTGACTTCATTCCCGTTAAAATCATTGACCAACGAACGCGCCAGGCCTTTTTCCATAATGTAATATTCATTGGCCGTTTCTCCTTCTTTAAGGATGCAGTCTCCTTTTTTAAAATATACGGTTTCATGAGCCTGAAAGATTTCTTCAAGTTCTTCAGACAGAAAAAAGGGAAAGTCGTAGCAGATTTCCAGGGCTTTATTTGTGCTCAAGTCAATGTTTTTTAATGCTTTAAAAATAATAAAAAATATTAAACACAAGCATTTTATATTGTTATTCCTGTAACAGATGGATGGATGCTGTACACAGAACGTCAGAGCATTACCTTGTTTGACTTTATTTCCTTATCATGTTCAGCATGATGATGATTTGATCTGTTTAATGATGGAGCGATCTGACAGATCAGTTTAAAACAGGGAAAGCTGGATTGATTTAGGAGGAGATGGTTTTTTGGCATCCCCGAAAACGGTTTTACCACCGAAGCGCCATGAGTTCTGCCTCTCCTCTTCGATAACCTGCTGAATATCGAAATCAGGAATAAAATTCTGCTCCGTTTTTACCACAATCTCATGAAGTTTGTTTAACGTCCGCAGCTTATCGGAATTTCCGAGCTTTGATTTTTCAATTCCTTTTTTAATGATGCTGATGCTTTCATCATATACTTTGGTGGGCACAGGAAAGGGATGGCCGTCTTTCCCTCCGTGGGCAAAGGAAAACCGGGCGGGATCTTTAAATCTTGACGGTGCACCGTGGATTACTTCACTGACCAGGGCCAGCGACTGCATGGTACGCGGACCGACCCCTTCGAGCATCAGCAGATCCTCAAAATTCTGCGGCTGCCGTTCTCTTGTCACATACAAAAGTGCCCCGAGGCGTTTCAGATCTACATCGGAAGCCTCTACATGATGATGGTTCGGAAGGATCAGCCTGGAAAAATCGCTCATGATTTCTGCAGAATCGGTATGGGAAATTTCAAGGATTCCTTTCCGGTTTCCGGAAGCTTCCGCATCGGTAAGATTGAGGATCCGGCCTCTTGAAATCCCGTTGATTCCGGTGTGAGGTTCTTCTACAAAAGATTTTATATTTCCGGAATGCCAGTGGTAGCGTCTTGCCGTACCGTCTGATTCATGCATTCCCTGCTGAACCACGCTCCAGTTTCCGTTATCGGCCAGGATAAAATTGTGCAGGTAAAGCTGATATCCGTCCTGGATTGCCGTATTATCCACCTTTGCAGATAGCTTGCTGGCTCTTACCAGTTCATTTCCGTTCAGGCCGGTTTTATCGGCAATCTGAATCAGCTCCGACGGTGTTTCCCGGGAAAACTTTCCTTTTCCGCCACAGATATAAAGCCCCAGCGACTGTGAATTGGGATTGACTGAACGCTTTAAAGCGCCCATTACGGAAGTGGTAATGCCGGAAGAATGCCAGTCCATTCCCATCACCGCGCCGAAACTCTGGAACCAGAAAGGATCAGCAAGCCTCCTGAGCACTTCGTCTTTTCCGTAATCCATGAGGATAACCTCAATAACGGAAAGACCGAGAACGGACATGCGCTCGTACAGCCAGGGCGGTACTTTGCCATAGTGAAGAGGTAAATCTGCGGTTCCGGAACGTTTCATAATGTAAAGATACGGTTTAAACTGTTTGGATTTAAATGATCAGGATCAGCTGCCTGAATTAAAGGTGAAAAAGGATTTTAGTATATAAAAAGAAAAGCCCTGTGAAAAAATAATCTTCACAGGGCTTTATATATTGTATCCGGATTATTTCAGTGCTGCCAAAGCGGCCTCATAGTCAGGTTCATCAGCAATTTCTGAAACCTGCTCGGTATAAACAATTTTGTTGTCTGCATCCGTAACAATTACCGCACGGCTCAACAGACCTTTCATTGGTGAATCTGAGATTGTCAGTTCATTATCGTCCCCGAAAGTCCCTCTGAAATCCGACAGGGTTTCTACATTATCCAGTCCTTCAGCAGCGCAGAATCTTCCCAATGCAAAAGGCAGGTCTTTAGAAACATTGATTACCACGGTATTTTCAAGGCCTGAGGCTTCTACATTAAATTTTCTTGCAGATTCTGCACAGGTAGGGGTATCAATGCTTGGGAAAATATTGAAAACTTTTTTCTTGCCGTCAAAATTTTCCAGTGTTCTTACATTCAGGCCGGAATCTACCAGTGCAAAATCCCTGATGGTTGTTCCTACGGACGGTAAAGTCCCTATCGTATGCACTTCGTTTCCTTTTAAAGTAATGGTTGTTGACATAATTTTATTTTTAAATGTTTCCCAAATTTAATCAAAACCGAAAGTTTTTACCTTACAATAAGGTTAAATAATTCTTAAAGTGGAAAATCTTATTTAGGATTGATCTTAAAAAATTAATTTTTAACTAAATTTGTGAGTCTTAAAAAATCAAATAATAAATAACAGTATAATGTCAGACAAATCAAAAATCTATTACACCCTTACGGATGAGGCTCCTATGTTGGCAACACACTCGTTTTTACCGATTGTAAAAGCGTTTACCAAATCAGCAGATATTGAGATCGCCGTTCCGGATATTTCTTTGGCAGGAAGAATTTTAGCCAACTTCCCGGAGTTCCTGAATGATAACCAGAAAATCGGTGATGCTCTGGCGGAACTTGGCCAGCTGGCCACCCAGCCCGATGCGAACATTATCAAATTGCCTAACATTTCTGCTTCCGCACCCCAATTGGATGCTGCCATTGCTGAATTACAGTCTAAAGGTTTCGCAGTTCCGAATTATCCGGCAGAACCTAAGAGCGAAGAGGAAAAAGCAATCAAGGCCAAATATGCCAAAGTATTGGGAAGTGCCGTAAACCCGGTGTTAAGAGAAGGAAATTCTGACAGACGTGCTCCTAAAGCCGTTAAAAACTACGCCAAGACCAATCCTCACAGAATGGGTGACTGGGCATCTGACAGCAAAACGGATGTTGCCCACATGAATACGGGAGATTTCTACGGTACTGAAACATCAACAACCTTAGAAAACGCTACCCGATTCAAAATCGTATTTAAAGGGAACGACGGTGCAGAAACTTTATTAAAGGATTTCGCCAATCTTCAGGCCGGAGAAGTAATCGATTCTTCCGTAATGAACCTTAATGCCCTGAAATCATTTGTAGAGCAGGCAATCAGCGAAGCGAAGGACAAAAATGTTCTGCTTTCCGCCCACCTGAAAGCAACGATGATGAAAATCTCCGATCCTATTATTTTCGGGGCCATCGTAGAAACGTTCTTCAAGGAAGTATTTACCAAATATGCAGAAACGTTCAGGTCTCTGGATGTTAACCCGAACAACGGTCTTGCTGATCTTTTCGATAAAATCAAAGGAAATGAGCAGGAAGCCAATATCAAAGGGGATATTGAGGCAGCGCTGGTTAACGGACCGAGAGTAGCCATGGTAAATTCTGACAAAGGGATTACCAATTTCCACGTTCCTTCCGACATCATTGTTGATGCTTCTATGGCAGCCCTGGTAAGAGGCGGCGGTAAGATGTGGAACAAAGACGGGAATGAGGAAGATACGGTTTGTATTATTCCGGACCGTTCTTATGCAGGTTTCTACCAGTCTGTTATTGATGATATGAAAGCACACGGAAAATTAGACCCGACAACCATGGGTTCTGTTCCGAATGTAGGCTTGATGGCTCAAAAAGCTGAAGAATACGGCTCTCACGACAAAACATTCCAGGCTGTTGCCGACGGAACGATTGAAGTTCAGGATGAAGCAGGAAGCGTTCTTCTTTCCCAAAAGGTAGAAAAAGGAGATATCTTCAGAATGTGCCAGACAAAAGATGCCCCAATCCAGGATTGGGTAAAATTAGCAGTGAACAGATCCAGACTGTCCGATACGCCTGCGATTTTCTGGCTGGATAAAGGGAGAGCTCACGACCGGGAAATGATCAAAAAAGTTGAAAAATATTTAGCTGATCACGATACCAACGGACTTGACATTAAGATTCTTGATGTGAAAGATGCCATGACAGAAACCCTGAAAAGAGCAAGAGAAGGAAAAGACACCATTTCTGTTTCAGGAAATGTACTGAGAGATTACCTAACAGACCTTTTCCCGATTCTTGAACTGGGGACTTCTGCAAAAATGCTTTCCATTGTTCCTTTGATGAACGGCGGCGGATTATTTGAAACCGGAGCCGGAGGTTCTGCACCGAAACACGTAGAACAGTTTGTTGAGGAAGGTTATTTGAGATGGGATTCTTTAGGTGAATTCTTAGCGCTTCAGGCTTCTTTGGAACACCTTGCACAGACTCAGAATAATACAAAAGCCCAGGTTTTAGCCGATGCACTGGATGAAGCGAATGCTAAATTCTTAGCTACCGATAAATCTCCTGCAAGAAAAGTAGGACAGATTGATAACAGAGGCTCTCACTTCTATTTAGCCATGTACTGGGCAGAAGCACTGGCCAACCAGACAGCAGATGCTGAACTGTCGGCTCAGTTTGCTCCAATTGCGAAAGCAATGCAGGAAAACGAAGAGGTTATTAATTCAGAATTAATTGGTGCACAGGGTAAACCGCAGGATATTGACGGCTACTACAAAACCGACAAGTTTAAAACGTATCAGGCCATGAGACCAAGTACGGTATTGAATGAAATTATTGACGGAATTTAATTCCTGAACCGATTAAAATAAAGTAAAGCTCCTTTTTAAAAAGGAGCTTTCTTGTTTCTGCTAAAGCACAAATGATTTTAAAACAGCATCAGACTACATATTATTTGTTATTCTGACATGAGGAAGAATCTCAGTTTGATCAGATCGATATTCTTTTCTTGATATATTAATTGTATCATACTTTTACGCAAGCTAAAAATACAGGATTGATTAT
Source organism: Chryseobacterium sp. Leaf201 (assembly GCF_001421435.1). Taxonomy (GTDB): domain Bacteria; phylum Bacteroidota; class Bacteroidia; order Flavobacteriales; family Weeksellaceae; genus Chryseobacterium. Next base: position 20,439 of record NZ_LMKA01000097.1, on the reverse strand, counting down.
CTATGTTCATATCTGTTTTAAAAGCCGTCAGATTCTTAATTATTAACCATGCGCTTTTCTCAGTTTAATCATGCTTAGAACAAGCAATCCTAAAATCCCCAGCACAAAATACCCTTCTGCCACTTCCAGCTGAACCTGAGGTTTTATAACAGCCACAATACCGTAGCTGATGGCTGAGGTGATGATAAAGGCCACCCCACCTGTCAGCCCGCCTGCAATTCCGGCAGAATTCGGGAAACGGCCGATACAGTAGGAGAAGTAATTGTTGAAAATAAACCCGGCCGTAATATGAATTAAAAAAGCAAAAGCCACCAGGCTGTAAATGTTATTGGAAAAATAAGAAGCGGCAAACATAGCGATAATCAGTCCCAGCTGTACAAAATTTGCATACCGGATCTTGGGTAAAAACGCTTTGTTGATCAGTGCTTTTCCTAAAAAACCACCCGTCATCCAGGCAAATCCAAGGATCAGCGAAACATACCCGGCCACTACTTCCGAATATCCCATTTTATGCTCGATAATAAATGATCCGCACAGATTGAAGAACATAATCATGGAATAGCTCAGTCCGCACATAATCATTCCGTAAAAAAAATCTTTCGCTTTAAACATGGAATTGTATTCCTTCAGTAAAAACTCAAAATGAAAAGGATTTCTTTTTTTCAGCGTTTCCCCAGAAAAGACAAACTCCAGAATGAACAGCAGCAGGCTGTATCCGGCCAGCACATAAAAATTCGACTGCCATCCGAAAATTTTCTGCAGATACCCACCGATAAACGGAGCAATAATAGGTCCTACCGACCAGACAATGGTCATAATGCTGAGGTAATGCTTCCGTTCTTCCCCATCATAGACATCCACAAAAAAAGCCCGTTTTGATACAACGGCGAACCCAGACAGCATGCCCTGCAGAACCCGCATCGCGTAGATTACAAAAATATTCTGGGTAGTTGCGGTAATCAGGAATGAAACCACGAACAGGGCCAGTGAGATCATGGAGATTTTATACCGCCCGAATGAATCAACAATGCTTCCGGCAAAAAACTGGGTCAGCCCGTAGCTGATTAAAAATATCGATAAGGTAAGCTGGATATTGCTTTCCGGCTGATGCAGCCCGACGGCCATACTCGGCATGGAAGGCAGATAGATATCCGTTGCCAGCCCTGACATCGGGATTACGGCAAATGCCAGAACAGTGGCAATAAATTTATTTTTTTCTTTGAGTGTAACCATTGCTGTTTCTAATCTTTTGTAATAAAATCCGGATCCCTGTGCTTATCAGAAACCCGGATCCGTATTGTCTTTAGTTGTTTACCAGTTTCATGGAGCCTTCACTGTATCTTTCCCCGGTATCCGGATATTTTTTCAGGATGGCATCGATGGTTTCCAGATCTGATGAAGAAAGTTCAAGGTTTGTGGCTTCAATATTCTCTTCAAGGTATTTAATGCGTTTTGTTCCCGGGATCGGGATAATGTCTTCGCCCTGGTTCAGTACCCAGGCCAAAGCCAGCTGTGTTCCCTTAACTCCTTTGGAAGATGCAAATGCATTGATTTCTGCAGCCAGGTTTCTGTTATTTTCCAGGTATTTTTCCTGATAACGCGGCAGCGATTTCCTGAAATCTTCATTACCGAAATGCTGAACTTCGGTGATGTTGGAAAACAGCCCTCTTGCCAGCGGCGAATAAGGAACCAGGGTAATGCCAAGCTCACGGATTACGGATAAAATCCCCCCTTCAACATCACGTGTCAAAAGTGAGTATTCCGACTGTAAAGCAGTGATCGGATGCACGGCATGTGCTTTCCTGATTGATTCTGCAGAAGCTTCCGAAAGTCCGAGGTATTTTACTTTTCCGGCCTTTACCAGTTCGGCCATTGCGCCTGCCGTTTCTTCAACCGGAATATCCGGGTCTACCCTGTGCGCATAATACAGGTCGATTTCATCAATCTTCAGCCGCTGAAGGCTCAGGTCAACGGCCTTTCTGATCCATTCCGGAGAACCGTCAAAGTATGTTCCCGGGGCACCGCTGTGACTCGCCTGGCCATCTTTAAACCTGAATCCGAATTTTGTCGCAATAAAAATTTTGTCGCGGTTCGGAACCAGCACTCTGGAGATCAGTTTTTCATTTTCCCCATTGGCATACATGTCTGCCGTATCCAGGAAGTTTACGCCCAGGTCCAGTGCTTTATGAAGAGTCTGTATGCTTTCCTGTTCGTCTGCGGGGCCGTAAGCAAAGCTCATTCCCATGCATCCCAAACCGATGGCAGACAACTCTTTTCCAGTGTTTCCTAATTTTCTGAATTTCATAAGTTCTTGTGATTTAAATTAACAGGACAAAATTATAACAGAAACGGTACGGTTTCAATATAGAAATCAAACGAAGAATTATAAAAATCAAACAACAGCCGTTCTTACGGCATTCGGGGTCATTCCTGTCTGCTTTTTAAAGTAATTGGTGAAATAGGCAGGTTCTTCAAAACCCAGTCCGTATGCAATTTCAGAAACGTTCCAGTCTGTATGCTTCAGCAGTGCGTGCGCCTCATGGATAATCCTTGAGGTAATCTGCTGCGTGGTGGTTTTCCCGGTAATTTCCTTAACGGACCGGTTGAGCGAATTGACATGGATAGAAAGGCTATCTGCGTAATCAGTCGGGGTTTTCAGTCTCAGGTAACGTTCCGGGCTGTCAATCGGGAACTGCCTTTCCAGCAACTCCATGAACAGGACAGCCACCCGTTGCGAAGCATTCTGATACGGTTCAAAATTATCTGCAGGATTCATTTTCATGGTCTCGTGGATCAGCAGGTGGAGATAAGCCCGGAGCATATCATATTTATGCACGTAATCTGACTGGATTTCGGCCATCATTTTATGGAAAAGTCCATTTACCGTTTCCTGCTGCCATTCATCAACAAAGAAAACAGGAGTTCCCCCAACTTTGAAAAGTTTGGAATCATGAAGGGTTCCGAGGCGGTTGCCGTTGTGCAGGAACTGATCGGTAAAAAGACAGAAGAAGCCTTTCTGGTCTTCATTCTCCGCTTCCCATGAATAAGGGACTACAGGATTTGAAAACAGTAAAGCAGGACGGTCAACATAAATCCATTTATCAGCATAATGAAGCGTTCCCCTGCCTATTATCAATGAAATTTTATAATAATCTCTTCTGCTGTAAGGCGTAATGAATGAACAGTGATCACGGGAGAATACATTGAAGTGCCCTATCCCGGGAGTTTTTACGCAGCCGAACTGATCTGCATTGCGTTCATAAAATCCCTTTATTGTTTCTTTAGATTCCATTATTCAAAATTATAAAAATCAAACAAACCTGCCTCATTAATTAACAAAAAAATTGGCTGCTCCGGAGAACAGCCAATCGGTTGGCAATGAATATATTTCAATCACTGCTCTTAATGATTCTTTTTTCCATGGTGTTTGGCCTGTTGGACCTTTACTTTTTTATTCATGTGCTTATAACGTTTATCGTTATTTTTACTTCTGTTATAAACAGCTACAGGATTCTGCCCTTTGTAATATTTATTTTTAAACTTTGCATATTTATCCTTCCCCATGATCCTTTCAAGCTCCATGTACCGGTCATTTCTCCACCGGTCAGGATTACCGACGTACACACTGTTCCAGGAATTGTAATCCCGGTAACGGTCATTTAATGCATATACCTGGTTTGCCTGGGTGTTTGACAGTACAAGATCTGAAATCACGCTTTGCCAGTTGACATCCGTGACACTTCTTCTGTAATCATTGTAATAATCGGACTGTGCATAACTTAAGCCGAATGCTCCTAGAAACACCGCTGTTAATATTAACTTTTTCATTTTTTCCATTTTTGATTAATGATGTATGATGGTCAAATAAAATGCCAGAGACAATTTTTAAATCTATAATATTTGTTAAATATTTATAATTTTTAACATGTAAATCAATTAAATATTTATTAAGTTCACTCAATTGTGTTTAATTTCATTTTAAATCCTTAATTTTAATACATTGATTAATAAAGCACTTTAACCTGTAAATACGATTATTATGGAAAATATAAAATTTCAAGTTTCTCCCCATCAGGATGAACTCCAGTTGCTGATTGACGGAAAAAAATCCGGATATATGTCTGTAAAGATTGACGGCAGGGTACTGATTGTATACTACACCAAGCTCGACGAAGAATATGAAGGTAAGGGTTATGCCAAGATATTACTGGATGAATTGGTAAGATATGCCGAAGAAAATGACTTACTAGTAGATCCTGAATGCGAGTTTGTAAGGCAGCAGTTTGAAAACCATCCGGAAAGGTATAAAAAAATCTGGCATGCTTAACTTTAATCGTTCCACCACCTTTTAAACTGATGATGAGATTCATTCAGGTCAACCGGTTCGCCGATCATCGGAGTCAGGACATTCAAATTTTTATCTTTTCCGAGGCGGGTAACCTGCTCCAGAGGTTCGTTCCATGCATGCAGCGCCAAGGCAAATTTTGAGGAATGCACCGGGATAATATTTTTGGCATTCACGTCTATACTGGCCTGGATCACATCTTCCGGCAGCGCATGGATGTACTTCCAGGCTTCGTTATACTGTCCGTTTTCAATAATGGCGTAATCAAAAGGGCCGTATTTTTCGCCGATCATCTTAAAATGGGTATCATAACCGCTGTCTCCTCCCAAGAATAACTTCTGAGACGGGGTTTCCAAGACATAGGAAGTCCATAAGGTAACATTCCTTCTCGTCTTACGTCCGGAAAAATGCCTGGCAGGGGTAAAAGTAATTTTAATATTGTTCTTTAAAGCTGCTTCAGTTCCCCAGTCTTCTTCAATCAGCTGTCCGGGCTCATATCCCCATCTTTCCAAATGCGCACCGACGCCCAACGGCAGGATTACCTTCCCTACCCTGCTCCTGATGGCTTTTACAGTAGGATAATCCAGATGATCATAATGGTCGTGGGTAATGACCAGGTAGTCAATATGAGGAATATCTTCAGGAATAAACAGGTCTGCCCCGGCAAAAGCCTTGTTAAAAAAACGGAACGGGGAGCCGTAAGAACTCAGCACGGGATCCACCAGAAAAGAGACACCGTCTAACTTCATATAATAGGATGAATGTCCCAGCCATATAAAAACGTCCCGGTCTGCAGGCAGGTTCTTAAGGTCGGTATGTACCGCCGGAATATCTTTTACAGGTTTTAAAAGCGGATTTTTTTTCTTAAAAAAGAAATCAAGCATTACCTTCGGCATGGAATATCCTTCTGCAAGCGACGGCGTGATACTGAGATTCTGAAACTGACGGTCTTTATAATGTTCTGACCGCCGCATCTTTTCCAGCCTTTCCCCTTTGGCTTCTGCGCCGAAGACCTCCCGTCCGGTAATTACAAAATACAGGATAACAACTAAAACGGCTATGGCAATTATGGTGTACATCATTTTTTATAAGGCATCAAATGTATGATATTACAGCATATGACGATCCATAAACCGTAAACCTTTAAATTAATTGAAATAATCATTAATTTATTTTCAGAATAATGGCTAAACTTCTTTATTTTTGGAATCCAATACAACAAGAATTGCAGAAGAACTGTTTCCTCATCTTCTTACTCATTATAGTAACTTCCTGCGCATCAACCAGAAAGCACAATGAGCAGAGATCATCCTGCCTCCCTCCGGAAAAACTGAGAGCGGATATAGATTTTGCCTATTCCAGGCTGAAAGAGTTGCACCCCCAACTCTACTGGTATATTTCAAAAGAAAACCTGGACCATAAATTTGACAGTGTCAAAAAAACAATCCATGAGCCGCTTACGCCGCTGGAATTTTATTTTAAATTACAGCCGGTGATCTCAGATATCCGCGAAGCGCATCTTTCGCTGAGAATCCCGATGAAAAGACTTTCAAGAAAGGACACCAAGGCACTGGAAAACAAGAAAGCCATGTTCAGCCGTTTCGGGTATTATGTTCAGGGGGAACGCCTTTATATTACAGAAAACAAAGATTCAATCCAGGGGATTAAGCCGGGAACGGAAATCCTGTCCATCAATTCGGTTCCGGCTTCGGTTTATGTCAAAAAATACGGGCAGCTTATCAACAGCGACGGTTTTAATACGACCTTCCAGCCTTATTTCCTGAAAGACTGGCTCTTTTATTTTTATGTGGCAGAGAACGGATATGAAAACGGGGCAAAACTGGAAACTCTGTACAACGGAGATAAAAAAACCTATTTCCTGACGAGGGAAACAAAGAACACGGCAGATCTCGAAAAAGATAAGGCACAGAAAAAACGGACGCCGGAGAAAAAAATCAATGATTACGTAGCGTTCAGTGATTCCTACAACCGTCATTTTAAGTTTCTGGATGCCGACAGCAGTGTTGCGTATATTAAAGTAAAGAGTTTTTCAAGAGCCTATTCCGTAAAATTTTACAGTGAAACGTTCAGCAGGATTAAAAAAGCAAAATCTGAATACCTGATTATTGATATCCGAAACAACTACGGCGGATCCCTGGAAGAAATCCATAACCTGTATTCTTATCTGAGCCCGGAACCTTATGTTCTGGTAAAACCTTCGCTGGTAACATCAAAAACCGCTCCCCTGAAAACAAACTATTTCCGTAAAAGCAGCCTGCTGGAATATATTATCAAAGGAATTACCTACCCGGTTTTTTTCTTTGCCCAGACATTCAGTACCTATGAGAAAGACGGGAAATTTTATTACCGCATGAAAGCTGACAAGGAAGCAAAGCCGGACAAAAATGTTTTTACCGGAAAGGTATTTGTGCTGATGAACGGCGGGAGCTTTTCAGCATCTTCTATTTTTACGGCGAAACTTAAAAATGACAAAAGGGCGGTTCTGGTTGGTGAAGAGACAGGAGGTGCCAATGACGGTACGGTAGCCGGCTTTTATTCTTACCAACAGCTTCCGAATTCTAAAATCGACCTCCCCATCGGGCTGGTACTGGTACAGCCCAATATTACCTTTACCAACACCAAAAAAGGGGTCCTTCCGGATGTCGCCATCAAAGAGACCCTAAACGATATCATCAGGAAGAGTGACCCTCAGCTGGACTGGGTGATGGATGAAATCCAAAGAGAAAAAACAGCAAAAACGAAATAGACCCATCCTATTTTATGATAAAAAAGCTTTTCACCGTTTTTAAAATTACTGTATCCGTACTTATGGCATGGTTTATCATTCATTCTGTGTTCATTATAGTTGACGGTATTTCTGATGACGGTAAAAAAGCAGACCTTGCCGTTATTCCGGGAAGCAAAGTGAATGAGGACGGTACTTTGTCAGAAAGGCTTAAACAGCGTCTTGAAAGCGGAATCGATTTGTACAAAAGCCACCGGATCAGAAAGATCCTGGTCAGCGGAGGACTGGGAAAAGAAGGCTATTACGAAGGAGACCGGATGAAAGCATTCCTTATTTCAAGAGGCATTCCCGATTCTTTGATTACAGTGGATAACTTTGGGAACAATACAAGGGCAACGGTTGAAAACACATTACAGCTGAGGAAAAAGTTGAAGTTCAGCAGTATTATGGTCGTTTCCCAGTATTTCCATGTGACCCGGACGAAAAAATTATTTAAAGACCGTGGTTTTAAAGAGGTAAGCAGTGTCAGCCCGGATTATTTTGAATGGCGCGATTTATATTCGCTGCTCCGGGAATTTCCGGCTTATTATATACAGTAAAAATAGATTACGGCGGGCTGAAAGCCCGCCGTAATCTATTTTTCCAATTCATTCAAAAGATTCCTGATCTGCAGAATATATTTCCCGTACAGCCTTTTAAACCAGAAAGTCCCGACAGCAAACAGAGCAAATAATCCGAAGATCAGAGTCCCGATAAGCACAGTGGCAATTTTTGCATCGGAAAGAGGCTGCGACCGTGGGATAAATTCCATGACAATAATGAGTTCACATACCAGGAACGGAACAAAAGTAAGGTAGAACGAAAGGTAATACTGCTTGTTTAAATCAAACTGGTATAAAAGGTCTTTCAGGCTTTCAGACGTCTTCATCACAGGATCCGTCATATCTTTATAAAGCTGAAAGAATTTACTGAAAAAGAAAAAAGTGACGCACACCATGGAAGCTAATAAGATGGACATGTAAAATTTAAACTTAAAAGGTGCTTCACAGGAATAAACAATAAAAAATCCGAAAATAAAAAGGGCAAAAGTGGACCAGAATTCCATGCGCATATTCTTACGCATTTTTTCCAGCGGAAGATGGATGGTTTTCTTCTGTTCCATGCTTATTTCCGGAGTATCTGCAAAGGAATCATCTTCATTCCATGCGTTTTTAAGCTCATCTATATTCATAATTTCTTGATTTAAAAGTTAGTGGTATTGTTTTGTAAAATCTCTTTCAGTTTATTTTTGGCACGGTTCATCTTCACCCTCACATTTCCCTCAGAAATCCCCATCTGCCCGGCAATTTCCTTTCCGGAAACGTCTTCGAGGTAATAGAAGATAAATGCTTTGTCAATGGGATTCAGCTGATGGATTGCTTTATACATGGCACTCAGTTTTTCTTCCTTTCCGGCATCAAATTCTTCCTGTACAATTTTATAATCAGAAAATTCTTCCTGGCCGATAAAACTTCTTCTCTTTTCATTTTTAAGGAATATGATGGCTGTATTCAGGGCAATCCTGTACAGCCACGTAGAAAATTCGCTCTGGCCCCTGAAACAAGGATAGGCTTTCCAGACCTGATAGGTAATCTCCTGAAAGAGATCATCCCGGTCATCTTTTTTATCCATATACATTTTGGAAATCTTAAAAATGATTCCTTTATGTTTTTCGATTTGCTGTAAAAATTCCTGTTCTGCTGAGGCCATGATTTCTTATGCTCTGTAACGTTAGTTCCTCTTTTAAAAAATTGTTACACTTTTTGTGAAAATAATTAAAAAACGGATGCAGGTATTGGATGCTTTTCTGGATTTATCAATTTTATACCAGATTTTTATGGCTCAATATTTGTGACCCCTCAGTTACATCAAAAAATATCAATATGCCTTACATCACAAAAAGCGACAATAAGAATGTCGAACTTTATTATGAGGATTTCGGATCCGGACAACCCATTATTCTGGTCCACGGATGGCCGTTAAGCGGCAAATCATGGGAAATGCAGATTCCCGTTCTTTTGAATTCAGGGTACCGTGTTATTTCATATGACAGAAGAGGTTTCGGAAAATCATCACCTACTGCGGACGGATATGATTACGACAGCCTGGCGCAGGATCTTCATGAATTAATCTCCCAACTGGAGCTGAAAAATGTAATCCTTTTCGGATTTTCCATGGGCGGCGGCGAAGTGGTACGTTACCTGACGAACTACGGTTCTGAAAACGTAGACAAAGTAGCCCTGATTTCTTCCATCATTCCGGTGGTAAAACAAAAAGAAGACAACCCGGACGGTGTTCCACAGGAAAAGCTGGATACGATTATGGAAAGTTTAAAGACCGACCGTGTTACCTTCCTGGAATCATTCCACAAAGATTTTTACAACTACGGACTGCTTTCAAAGTCAGTAAGCCAGAAACAGCTGGATTACGACTGGTCTATCGCGTCATGCGCCAACCCGATTGCTACCATTAAATGTGCAGAAAGCTGGGCCAATACAGATTTCCGCCCGGAACTCGGTAATGTGAATGTAAGGACCCTGATTGTACACGGCGATGATGATAAAGTAGTCCCTATTGAAACGGCCGGTCAGCAGGCGGCACGGGGAATTGCCAACAATGAATTCAGGATTATCGAAGGTGCACCACATGGATTAAATGTTACCCACGCAGAGGAACTGAACAGCATTATCAGCGGGTTTTTAGCCACTGAATAACTTCTGTCAGTATATAAAAAAAACGGCCAGCATTCAATTGCTGACCGTTTTTTTTATGATAACTATTAATTATCATATGTGAAATCTGCTTTAAAATATGGCTTAATGTTTATTAAAAATTTTCAGATTAAAAAATATAATCAGTACTTAGGAAATTAGAGTCGTGGTCCCTGACAATGCTATTCAACAGGGTTTTATTGGAATCCGTGATTTTTGCCGCTACCAAAGAACGGATAGAGAATGAACGCAGTGCATCAAAAACGGAAAGCGTGCCTTCTGCACTGTCTTTTCTTCCGGTGAATGGGAAAACATCAGGGCCTCTCTGCGCCTGGCAGTTGATATTTACACGGCTTACCAGATGAACAAACGGGTCAATCAGTTTGGAAACCTCCATCGGGTCTTCACTGAAAATACTTACCTGCATCCCGTGGGAAGCATTCACCTGATAGTCGATCGGCTCTTCGATATCTTCAAAAGGAACCACCGGAATAACCGGGCCGAACTGTTCTTCATGATAAAGTTTCATATCACTGTTAACAGGATATACCACAGCAGGAAAAACAAAAGATTCTTCAGTCAGGCCTCCGTTTTCGTTAAGTACTTTTGCACCTTTGGAAACGGCATCATCAATACATTCTTTTAAATAAGGCGGCTTGTTCACTTCCGGAAGCGGCGTGATCTTTACATCTTTTTCCCACGGAAGGCCGGCCTTCATGGCTGAAACTGCAGCGGTTAATTTTTGGGTAAACTCTTCTGCCACTTCTTTCTGTACAAAGATCAGCTTAAGCGCCGTACACCGCTGCCCGTTAAATGAAAGCGCACCCAGCATACATTCGCTTACCGCCACATCCAGATTCGCATGTTTGGTCACGATGGCTGCATTCTTTGCATCCAGGCTCAGGATCGCGCGTAAACGGTTTACTTTGGGGTGAAGCTTTTTCAGCCCGTTGGCCACTTTACTGGAACCGATAAAAGCCAGGACATTTATTTTTCCGCTTTCCATAATTGGCGTGATGATCTCTGCTCCTTTTCCGTATAACGTATTGACGGTTCCTTTCGGGAAAGCCTCTTTAAACGCCTTTAATAATGGGTAGTGTGCTAAAACCCCATGCTTGGGAAGCTTAAACAGGATGGTATTTCCCATGATCAGTGCCGGGATCAGCGTCGTAAAAATTTCATTTAAAGGATAATTGAACGGCCCCATGCTCAACACCACGCCAAGCGGTGCCCTTCTGATTTGTGCAATCGTACCTTCGGCCTGCTGAAATCTTGACGATTCCCTGTCCAGGTCTTTTAAGGCATCAATGGTCTGGTTAATATAATCTACGGTTCTGTCGAATTCCTTGGTAGAATCAGCCAGGGTTTTCCCGATCTCCCACATCAGCAGTTTAATGATGAGGTCACGTTCTTTAATCATCAGGTAGACAAACTTCTGCATACATTTGATACGCCCTTCTACGGACATGGTAGGCCACTCGCCCAGCCCGTTGTTATAGGCTTTTACCGAAGCATCCAAAACTTCCATCGCCTCTTTCGGGCTGATGTTCGGGATGCTTCCCAACAGCTTTCTTTCCAGTCCGTTTTCCGTACGGATGCAGACCGGTGAATAAATTTCCGTTACCTCACCGCTCCACTCTACCAGTTCCCCGTTAAGGAGATAGACGCGCTGATGGATCTCGGGTACTTTATATTCTTCAGGGATTTCGTTTTCAGGTTTGAACAGGTTATGGAATGAAGTCGTGTTTTCTGAACTCATAAGTCTTTTATTTTTTTAATAAATAATGGTGAATTGATATTTGAACAGAATAAAGGTAGCCGTAAAATTTGACTTTAAAAAGAGAAGGTTAATAGATTTGCTCTATTTACGGGGTTTTTGAATGAGAATTAATATGGGTATTTTATTTTAACTCATATTCCCTAATAATCCGTAGATCTGCAAACCGTGAGTAACCTATAAAATTGCCATAACTTTAAACACAGATTATAATCCGTGTCATCAAATTCATTTTTGTAATTTTCTTTATATTTGAAAAATAATAACCGTTGGGCTTTAGCAAGAAACAACAGACTGTTTAAAGCCAGATACCATACCCATGAAGGAAGAAAATATAAATAAGCTGAATACTCTGTTCTCAAATCTGAAATCGGAGGAGCAGAAGCGGAGAGAAAGCCTGGAAAAGAAGAAAAGCGAAGAAGACCTGTTTATTGAAGGTTTCAAAAACCTGTGCAAAAATTTTATAGATCCCAAAATGCAGGAGTTCAGGAGGATGCTGAGAGAAAACGGATTTGGATGTAAAATCACCTTCAGTGAAGAGCATACCACCGGATCGGGCATCCATTCCCAATGCCATATCAGACTTCAGGTTTCAAGGAATGTAAATTCTAATTTTTATGCAAACGACAAGTTTCCGCATATCATGTTTACGGCGGATAAAAACTTAAAGCGAATCGGGGTTCACCTGGATACTATTTTCCAGAATGGTACCGGAACAGCAGCCATGAAACCCCAGACCTATACGCTTGAAACACTTGATGAAGATATGATAGAAAAAGAAATTCTTGATTCTGTCGAAAAAATACTGGTGAACAGGTAATGAATGAATCAGGTTAATCTGTTTCCTGTTTTCATTTCTGTTATCTAAAAAACTGCTGTACTCCAGGGTTAACTATTCAATTCATATACTTCGGCTATAACGGGATCATAAGACGAAATGTACAGATCCGGTTTGATAAATTTCAGTCTCCGTCTCCACCAATACCATTAAATTCTTTTGTAGAATAATGCAGGAACAGCAGTATCAGCAGATCATCAACACCATCATCAGCCGCCATATGAAAAACCGTTTCCTTAGATCTGTTTCTTTCTTCACTTATTTCTGCCAGCAGGTTTCCTTTTTCAGATAAACGGCTGGTTTTACCCAATTTAAAATAATAAACCCTTACCTCTTTACCGGATTTAATAATGCGCTCTTTGGCTAAATCCGTAAAATAAATTACTCCATTTGCATTGAAAAGTTCAACATCATTTTTTAAAAATCCGACATTCCGGATGTCATAGCTTCGGGATCTGAATATAATATAATGCTTTAAAGAAAAAAAATTGCTTACATCTGCTATTCTTCCAATTTCTTCACGAGCTTCCGTAAGCAGAACAAACTGTTTTCCATAATGCTGTACAGTATACTTTTTCAATAAATTATCTTTTAGTCATTATTATTTTCTCTTTCTTTTTACCGTGACCAGGATTACTCCGTTCTTAGCTTTTTCACCATAGAGATCAGTCGCAGAAGCCCCTTTGAGTACCTGTAACTCTTTAACGGATTTCGTGTCAAGGGCTTTGAAATCACTTTCCGTGCTCACTTTGCCATTGATGACGTATAAAGGCCGGTATGTGTCCAGGCGTACCCGGTGGATGCCACCTAAAACAAGGTTCCGGGTATCCGCCGTATCCTTCTTTATCAATCCGGGCATTACTTTTCCTGTTACTTTTGATTGTCTTATTACCTTTTCCTGTGGTTCCTGCTGTTGGGCATGGATAGGGATAATTCCTCCTGCTGTCACTACAAAACCTACCGCAAACTTAACAAAAAGGGAATTGATATGGGAATACTGGAGATCGCGGTTAAGCTGCGAAGCCCTGAAATGTCCGCATACCGTTTCGGAAATCCCGGAAAAAACGGTGGCAATGTCTTCATCGGAAGCCGCTGTAAAATCCCTGACTGTTTTTGAGCATACTGAGCAAAATCTTCCTTTTTCATCCGGCGTCATCGTATCCCAGTTCTCATGGCAGGGTTGAGGTATTGTAATTTTCATATTAAATCTTTTATCTTTAACAGTATAGATGCCTGATTTAATGAAAAGGTTGGAAACGGACAAAAGATTTTATGCATTCCGGCGCAAAACTGTAGTACTAAATTAATAATTTTCAAAAACCAACCTTAACCGTTCAGAAATATTGGATTAAAGCAACCAGCTCAGCCTAAAGAATGCCGTCCTGAGTACCGTTTATCCGTCATCGATTTAAAAACCGTAATCCATACCGTTGACAACAACAGGGAAAGACAGGTGATGCACAACCCGGCTTTGTAAAGGTCATAAGGAATAATCTCTGTTTTATAGGCAATGGCCAAAGCAAGGATTCCGAATTCCCCGGTCTGCGACAGTAAGGCCCCGCCGTACCAGCTGTCTTTCCAACTGTACCGCAATATCCTGAAAACAATGGCAGACATCAGGCTGTTGCTGATCAACACAAACAAGGTCCCGAGAAGGATGATTTCATAATGCTGATAGAAATACGCAAGGTCCAGCCTCAGCCCAACCGATATGAAAAACAGCGTGATGAAAAAAACCTTGAACGGAACCAGCGAATGCTCCAGCCAGTTCAGCATTTTCAGCCGTCCTACCATCACTCCCGCCACAAAGCTTCCCAGTGCGCTGCTCAGCCCGATGAATTCAGCAAGCAGCCCGAATCCCAGACAGATCAGCAGCCCGGTAAATACCTGCAGGTCATGGTCGTTTTCAATACTGGCAAAAAACTTCGGCATCCTGATCTCCTGGGCATTCCTTATTTTCTTAAACAGCAGGAAAACCGCCACACTGAAAAGAACCGGCAAAACCATATTCCATAACCGGGCCTCTTCCCCACTCCAGGCTTTGAGCAGCGTTAGGACAGGCGCGAGCAGCAGATCCTGCACAATCAAAATATTAAGAATAGTAACCCCGAAAGCGGTATGAAGGGTATTGTGCTTTTTAAGAAATTCACTCACAACTGCCGTACTGTTAAAAGTAAATAATATGGCCACAAGGATCGTACTCCTGAATTCAAGGCCGATGAAATGCCCGATAAGGAAGGCAAATGCGAGGCTGAGCAGGATCTTGATTCCCTGGGCAATCAGCGGTTTTATAACCAGGCTGTGATGGTTCGGGATATTGATTTCCATCCCGAGAAAAAACATCAGAAGGAGAATCCCCATTTCACCGATTACTTCAATCTGATGGATTTCGGTAAATACTTTCAGGACGTACGGGCCCAATAAAATCCCGGCTATGATATAGGCAATAAGATAAGGCTGCCGGAACTTTTTCAGCAGGAAGATCAGTCCGGTGGTGGTAAGGCACAGAACAGATACCGATAAAAGTAATGTATCCATATAATACGGTTATTTGATCTTTAAAATACATTCAGAGATTAAACAAAACATCACGAAATAACAATTGGTTTTCCTGGGGAAAACCAATTGCAGTAAAGTCATTGTATTATTGAATTTCGATCAGGCGGGGTGCCTGTTTCTTCGCTTTCTCCGTTTTAGGGATGGTGAGCTTCAGAACGCCGTTCTCATATTTTGCTTCAATATGCTCTTCATCCACCACATCCTTGGCCAGCTCAAAGCTTCGCCGGAAAGACTGGTAGCTGAATTCCTTACGGGTATAGCGGTCTTTGGTTTTCTCCGTTTCATTCTTTCGGGAAGATGAAATGGTCAGAAGGTTGCCTTCAAGGGTGATCTGGAAATCTTTTTTCTCCATTCCCGGTGCGGCTACTTCCACTTCAAAATGATCAGTATTTTCCATGATGTTCACCGAAGGAACGGTGGTTAAAGTGGAAGAAAAATTAGTATTGCCCCAGTTAAAAAGTTCGCGGCTGAAAAAGTCATCGAACAGTGCGCGTGGACTGGCAGGGAGCATGCTGCCGCTGTTTCTTTTTACGATTGACATAACAAACGAATTTTAAAAGGTTAAACATAATTTTAATGAACTCATCTGAATATTTTCAAACAATATGCCACATGCCGGAGCGTGAAAATCTGTCACCCAAAATGAAAAATTGTCACTGAAGATATGACATGATATACTTAACTGACAGATGATTAACTTCCTAACTAAAAAATATTCCGGGCTGAAAAAGAAGCAAAAACAGGGAATAAATGAAATGATAAAAGTGGTAGGCCGTTTTTTAAAAATGTTCCGTATTTTTAAGCTTACAATTATACTGTTACCCGCCGTGCATTTTAAAACGCCATACGTCCGTTCAGATGTTTTCCGCCATACAGAGGAAAATAGACTGAGAACCTATCCGGATACCCAGAATAGGATTCCCGATATAAAATTCTTTCGGAACTTCATCCGGGCCGGCGGTTCGCTATATAAATCATTAAGATCCACATTACATTATTAATCAATATTTATTACCAATTATCAGATCATGAACATATCCGCAGATCATCACCAGGAATTATTCACGGCCATGCAGATTCTGGAAAACCCCGGAATAGCCGCCAAAATAACAAACCTTATCGGCTCCCCTATTGAAAAAGGACTGGAACGCCTCCCGGCCAGCTGGAACGGAAAAATAGGCGAAATTACAAAAACCGCTTTGCTGAAAGCAGCTGATGCCGCGGTGCTGACCATGAAAGAGTCACCAAATTCCAAAGCTTCAAACTTATGGCATAAAATAGGCGTTGCTTCATCCGGTGCCATCGGCGGTTTTTTCGGTCTTCCGGCGCTTGCTATTGAACTTCCCCTTTCCACAACCATTATGCTGCGCTCCATTATTGACATTGCACGCAGCGAAGGCGAATCCATCAATGATCCGGCTACGAAACTGGCCTGTCTTGAAGTTTTTGCCCTGGGCGGTAAAAGCCAGTCCGATGATGCCACCGAAAGCGGTTATTTTACCGTCAGGGCAGCCTTATCAAAATCGGTGGGCAGCGCGGCTGAGTTTATCACAAAAAATGCGGTGGCAGATAAAAGCGCGCCCCAGCTGGTAAAACTGGTCGTGAAAATTGCATCGCGGTTTAATATCCAGGTAACGGAAAAAGTGGCAGCCCAGGCCATTCCTGCCATCGGTGCAGCGGGCGGAGCCATCGTTAATACCATTTTCATCAATCATTTCCAGGATATGGCCAAAGGGCATTTTACCATAAGACGGCTGGAAAAAGTCTACGGTAAAGAACTCATCCAGTCGGAATATGAAAAAATGGCAGCACATAGAAGATCAATAACCTGATTCACCTGCCTGTAAAAATAAAACGGAAAGACCGGTTTAAATAAACCATGCTGAATTTCTCAGCCCCGGCAGATTAAATTCCCATAAAAATCTGTGGAATCTGCGGGAATATAAAAGTCTCCGACATAATAAAAGAATAAACCTGCCCAACAGCAGGTTTATTTTTTAAGCATTCACCAGGTGAAAATACCGCGGATCCGGATACTGAAATTCAAAATCCAGCTCTGAAATTAATTTTGCAGGCGATAGGGTTCTGCCTTCTGCGATACGTTCACCCGAATACGGAAGGTCTTTCTGCGCATTGATCACCTCCTCTTTGTTGGGATGCACAGGCGCCACCACATTGTATACTTTAGATTGTGACTGGTTTTCCAGCATTTTCTCAATCACCGAACAGATATCTGCATAGTGGATATGGTTCACCAGCTGATCCAGTCCGGAAATATTATAATTCTTTAAAAGCCGGTCACCGCCCATTAATCCGGCCAGTCTCAGGATATTGGCCTGTGGGAATTTTCCTAAGATGAAACGTTCACTTTCCACCTCCGCAGCGGGCTGATCATCTTCCGTAAATTCTTTTTCGGCCTGGGGATAGACTCCGGTTGAGCTCATCAGGAAAATCTGCCCTCTGTAATCCCCGATGAATTTCAGCAGGTTTTCCCGCCTCCCCGTCATCGGAACCTGCGCTCCCCGTATCCCGGAAAACGGAACGCCAATAATGATGGCATCCAGATCCGGTGCAGCGTTCCACGGTTCTGTTTCGGAATCCGCTTCATCCGGAAAACTTGCCAAAGTAACATGATAACCTTTAGATTCCAGCTCACCTGTTTTAGACGGTGTCGTGGTAGTTGCAAAAATTTCGTACCGGTCTGCCAGCCGTTCTGCAATGTGGTTTCCGAGCCAGCCGCAGCCGATGATTCCTATTTTTTTCATATTTTATTTTTTATTTCAAAGCATGATAATTTTCGTCCGGATCCTGAAAGTTCTGAAGGACTCTATGAATATATAAAACGTTTTCTTCATAACTGTAAATTAATGAATTGTATTTTGTTATAAGCAGTTTATGAAAATTTGTATCTTCATACTTCTGGAAGATAACTTTTTTATCAGGCAAAATAGTAATTGCTTTTTTAAATTTCTCAAAGAAATCTTCCAAAACATCAATTGACCATTTTTCCAAAAGATAAGATTCTATATTTAAAAGATCCTGTTGCGCTTTTTCAGATATTTCTTAACGCATCATCTTTATATTTTTCAATACGTTTTCTCATATCTTCTAAAACAGTTTCACCCGGAATTCCTTTACCATTTTTGAAATCCTGCTCAGTTTTTCTCAAAGATTCCAGAGTCTCTTCCTTGGTTTCATTGCGCCACGGTTTCACTTCTATGGTTTTGGAAATTACCAGAAGCTCCTCCGGCGTAAATCTCTTTTCCTTCAGCTTCTTGAAGAATGTAGGTTTCTTAATTCCGGATTTCTCAATGATATATGACATTTTGAAAGGCGAATTTTTAAGGACCTCATCTATATTGTTCTGGATCTCGATGTATTTTTCTATTTCTGCTATCATTATCTCATGCTTTTAAGTATCGGTTTATGAGACAAATATAGGAAATATATCATACAAGGTATCATCATTTATAAGTTTGTTTAGATTTCCTTTAACTATAATCTCCCGCAGGAAGGCCTGCGGGAGTAAGATATGAGCAACGGTGTCGAAATATTTTTTACCGGATGGTTAAGCATTTCCGGATGATCCGGTTTCTGTTTCCCGGCCGGCTTTCTGCTGATAAGAATTTTTCGCCGCTTTTACCAGTTCATTGGTATCGTTATAGAACAGCTCCCATCCGGTAACGTCTTTCATGGCGGTTAATAAATTGATGTAAGATTTCAGGTTCTTTTCAAGATCTTTGCGGATGGCGCTTGCGCTGGTCATCTGGCGGAGTTCGGCATTGGCTTCTGCCTGGCCTGCAAAGATTACCTCAAAATTTTCATGCTTAGATTTCATTTCTGCAAATGCTGCAGTAAGAGACAGCAGGGTAATTTTCTGCGTGTTTTCAGCAGTTTCCAGTTCCTCAATCAGCTTGCCCATCTGTGCGGTCTGCGAAGAATAACTTAACCGGTCAACATCCAGCCCGAACTTTTTAAAAACCGCATACAGATCTTCAGCTGCCTGGCGGTTCGCTGCGGAGGGCAGTTTCCGGTATCCGTTCAGGAAGGCCTTCAGACTGGAATAGGCCATATCCCTTTCATCATCCGCTGTTGATACATCCTTCCCTTTTCCGCTGTAAACCTGCTTGGCATACACCTGATCATACAGCGTATAAGAATTCTGTAAAGCCGTAATAAGAGGATGGTTGGTAATGGCAGGATATTTACCTGATTGTGCGTTCGAAATAATTCTTTGAGCCAGAGTCGCAAGGTCCTTGGTGCTCAGTTTAGTGAGTGCAATTTTCATTTGTTTGTGTTTTAATTAATGAATTAGAAATCAAATATAAAAAAAACTTTTGTGGTAGCAAACAATCTTGTTTTAAACCAACGGAGTGCTCCGGAACTCACAAACACTGTTGTTTTAAATAAACGGAGCCCTCCGGAGCTTTCCCGCAACTTGCAGGAGACTTCGGGAGTCCTCCGGAGATTACAAACAGGGTTGTTTTAAACAAACGGAGGAGTTGGGAGGTTTGTTTTGAGGTTGTTTGGGAAGTTTGAAGAATTCGGGTGGCTTTGGCAGGAGATGTCTCGAATATATAGATTTCTACATCGTACTCCGTTAGCGCAAACTTTAAGCTCATGCTGTGCTTTATTTTGTAGTACGAGCATGATCCTCATACCAGCAGGAGGTTGTTTTTAAATTTAACATTTTCTTATTGTATTTCATTGCTGCAAGCTTCAGGCTTACATACTAAATTATTTTTTTAGAAAATTATGGATTTCCATAATTTTCAACAAGTTAAGTTATATACTTTTGAGAAAAATAATATTATGACACTAAAGTTCAAAACATCAAATGCGACTAATTTCAAAAACGAAATTATAAAACTTATTAATGATGGAAGGTTATCCACATGGGAAATATTAATAATAGACGGTACAGAATATTTAAAACATACTGGGCAATGGGGCCAAAAAGGTGTTATAAAACTAACAAAAGATAATAACAATGAATATTTAACATCACAAGTTTTTAAGTTTGATAGTTACACTGGGGAAGTTAAAGATTTTGAAGGTTATTATCTCGGAAGATTTTGCGAATTAATTTTTGTAAATTTTCCTAAGAATTTTTCATCTATTGAAAAGAACTAATGCTTTAAATAAAAATTAATGAAATATCAAGTACATGATTTAGGACAATTAAGCGGTGGAGAAATAGTTGAAGTGACTTTAGCAGGGACTGCTGCAAATGTTAAACTTATGGATAGTTCAAACTTTTCAAATTATAAACATAGAAAAAATCATAAATATTACGGAGGATATGTAACTCAATCTCCTTATAGAGTTTCAATTCCAAATTTAGGAAGATGGTATATAACGATAGATTTAGGAGGCTATTCAGGAACAATACGTTCTTCAGTAAGAATTATTAAATAATTGATA
>NZ_LMKA01000096.1 GCF_001421435.1 Chryseobacterium sp. Leaf201 | reverse complement strand
CAGTACAATTTAAAAGTATAGAATTATTAATTTTAAATTGTAAAAATCACTATGAAAAAGAGCAGATTCAGTCCGGAGCAGATCGCCAAGATTCTGAAGGACTACGATGYAGGAACAAGTAGCGAGGAATTGTGCCGTTTAAACGGCATCAGCCGCCAGACTTTCTATAAATGGCGAAGTAAGTACGGTGGAATGGAATSSGGTGAGTTAAAACGCCTCAAACAGTTGGAAGAGGAAAATGCAAATCTTAAAAGAATGTACGCCAACCTGGCTTTAGACCTGGAGGCAGCAAGGTATATTATCGAAAAAAAGCTTTAAAGCCCTGCCACAAAAGGAATCTGATCGGAGAACTGYAAAAAGAGTCAGAAATGGGCATCAGCAGGGCGTGCCRGATACTTGGGATCAGCCGGAGTTCTATGGCTTACAAAAGCATCAAAGATGACACGGTGCTTTACAGACAGCTGCTATCGTTAACAGAAAGTCATCCTCGTGACGGGTTTTGGAAATGTTATCACAGGCTTCGTAACCAAGGTGAAAAGGTAAATCATAAAAGGCTTCACAGGATTTATAAGTTGGCGGGATTATCTTTAAGGAGAAAATCCAAAAAACGGAAGATCACCAGAGTAAAAGAACCGCTGTCCATTCCGCAAGGCTTTACCCAGAGTTGGAGTATGGACTTTATGAATGATGTTTTAGAAAACGGAAGAAAAATCACGACTTTTAATATTATAGATGATTACAGCCGTGAGGTATTGTATATAGAAGCCGATTATTCTATCAAAAGCAGCCGTGTGGTCTGAATTCTGAAACACCTGATTGGCCGTTACGGAAAGCCAAAAAGTATAAGAATGGACAATGGGCCGGAGTTTATTTCTCACCTTATCCGGACGTGGAGTTTGGTAAATGATATCAAGTTTGCTTACATCCAGCCGGGGAAACCTACGCAGAACTCTTTGATTGAAAGGTTTAACAAATCATTCAGAGAAGGGGTTTTGGATGCGTATTTATTTTCAAATCTGGATGAAGTAAGAGGTAGCGGAAGAATGGGTCAAAGATTACAACCATTATCGTCCGCACGACGCATTGGGTGGATTGTCACCTGTTATGTGGAAAAATGGACAGCAAGCCAAAGCAAACCCAATGCTGGATCCTGCCCACTTTCCCACATTAAACAACAACAACAAAATATTAACAGAAATTACTACTTTTGATTAGTACTGATAAGGGGAAGCCTACACAACAGAAGAGCCATCATAACTTTTTGATGCAATCAAGTCTTTTACATAAATGTTATCGAAAACACTGACAAGTGCATCATGGATTCCCTCTATTTCGTTAGGGATGTCATCCAACGAAATCAATTGACTTAGTGTTGGATGTATATTTTGATTTGGCATAATTCAATTATTTATTTTGCAATTGGTTTGCTAGATCATATTACTTTTTAGTAATATTCTAGCTCTCTTTTAATTGTTGCCGTAATGGGGCCACTCTCTCCCTTCATATAAATATCACATTGATACCAATTGTTATATTGATCATATTTATATTTATAGTAAGTGTGCTCCGGAAGCTGATACATAAAGCCTATTAATTTTTGAGTCGGAGAATCCGTTACATATTGCTTGTGAATTATATTTCCAAACTTATCATAATACATGATCGTTTTCTTAGTGATATATACCTTGCTTCGTAAAGAAGAATTAAAGTTTATTTCATTTTTAGAAATAGTATTTTCATTTGTATCATAACTGTAAGATTCTGTTTGTATGCTATTACCACAACCAAAAAAAATCATTTTCGTGATACGACCCAATTCATCATAATCATAAGAAAAATGTAAATCAGTGCAATATGAACTTTCCGTATCCATAGCTGTAAAAGGCATTTCTTTTCCAAAAGCCCCTGGCTTAATCGTTTGTTTAATGAGATTACCTTTATTGTTGTAAATAAAATCGGTCTTTGTTATTAAGTCTTCTTCCTTTATAATAAATTTATCAGACTCCGAGGTCAAATAGAATTTTTCTTGCTTGATTCTTTTTTTATCATCTAATAAATACGTGTATCCAAATAATGATTTATAATTATTTTGGCTTCTATTGTCTTTATATAAAAAATTTTGCTTTACTAACTGATAATCATTAAATACAGGATATTTAGGATAGCTTAAAAGTCTGATATTTTCTTTCTGTTGTAAGTCTCTATCTTCATATAGATATGTCGTTGCATATTTTTCTAATAGCGGATTTTTCTTCAAATCCATCGAATTCCCATAATCCTGAATTCTTTTTATCAATCTACCTTTATTATCAAAAGAAGTAAAAATAGCTCCTCCAATATTTCTATTGAAATACATGATTTCACCTTTTGCATCTTCAATAGGAATACTTGTTTCTAAAGTATCTGAAACATAAGTATAATACCAATATGCAGATTTTATTGGACCATGCAGATTAACATTTTCACTACGATTTTGTTTCAAATTTAGTAAAGCACTTTCATTAAAATTCTGTCCATAAAAAGGAGTTAAAAAAGATACTTGGAAAAGTACAACAATAATGGTTCTCATTTTTAATTAGTTAATATTTTTAACAATGTTTTAATTCCTACTCTTTTCTTTTCAGATGCTAATACTAAAAGCCTGTTGATCTCATCAAAACTTGCACGTAAAGGGTCGTTAAGAGACAGGTCTGTTAATTGCCCGTTTTTAAATAATGCCCCTTGATAGCTTAATCTGGCAAAACCATGCACGGCACCTCTTACACCCACACCGGAACCTCCACCTATATGTCCTCCCCAAGAAGGACCAAGCATAGCTTCCAAATTTACTTCGAGTCCTAAAATGTTTGTAAGAAAAGAAAACAAATCTACAAAATCTTCTATTCCAAAATCTTCATTTTCTTGTAAACCTGGTTTAACATTGTTAAGATAATTATTATAAGCAATTGCACCTTGTACAAAACGTCCTAAAGCTTCCAGAAAATTATAATTATTATTTCCCATACGATTTTTAATAAATAAATTCAGTCCATCAAATTCATTTACTGTTCCGTCATATTTTTTTTCCCTTGAAAATAGTAAATTATAATAATCAATTCCTTTTTCAGTTGCCGTATCACTATTTGCTTTACTTATTGCATTATTAATTTTTTGACGTGCTTTTCTTAAATCCTTTTCAAGCTGTACTCTATCTAGATTTGAAGTTAGTCCAGAATATTTGTGTACAAGTTTATTTATATAAAATTCAAATAAAAGGCTCCCCCGCTAACGCGAGCATCTTGCTCGTGCTCAAACTAAGACTTGTAGATCTTTACAGGACTTCGGTAACAGATTAAGGCAGCAGCACCCCAGCCAAAATTGATGGCCTGGAATATATTTATGCAGCGCAGAACAGAAGCAGCAGGCTGCCCCAATAACCGATTCGATAATCCTGCGGGTTATAAAGGCAGGGCACTAAGGAATTATTCTTTCTTCTTTCAGCCTTTCAAACAGATCAAAAAAAGAATTCTCCGTGCTTTCAAAAACAGTAAATCCCGCTTTCCTGCTTTTCGAGACATCGGTCATCACTTCGATGGGCCTTCCCAGGTCAAGGTCGGTATGCCAGGCTGAAGCCAGTTTTAGAAGGTCATTTTCTTTTAGTTCATAACGTCGGGCAATTTCTTTCCAGATTTCCTGCCTGCCTTCCAGTTCTTTTTCGAGAGGTTTTACAGAACCATTAAAGCCTTCCGCTTCAATCCCGAAATAATCGGCAATTCTGCTCCATAACCATTTCCAGCGGAATACATCCCCGTTGGTCACGTTGAAGGCATGGTTTTTTGCGGCTTCAGCAGTAGAGGCCCAAACCAGCTGCTTGGCTAAAACGCGGGCATCCGTGACATCAGATAATCCGTTCCACTGGGCAGCGGATCCCGGCCAGATGAATTTTGCTCCCGTTTCTTTACAGATGCTGGCATACACGGCCAATGTAGTTCCCATGTTCATCAGGTTGCCGATTGCATATCCGATCACCGTATGAGGGCGGTGGATACTCCAGGTAAAATGGTCTCTTTCGGCAGCTTCATAAACAGCATCTTCCTGGGCATAATAAAAATTAGGATATTCCAGACGTGGCTGGGCTTCCCGCAAAGGAGTTTCGGGCAGTGATCCGGCATTGGCGTAAGCCTCAAACGGACCTAAATAGTGTTTTAAGCCGGTCACCAAAGCAACATGCTTCACTGATTTTTTCGGAGATAAGGCCTGCAGGAGGTTTCTTACCAGGGCACTGTTAATCCGTATATTTTCTTCCTCCGTATCATTCCGCATCCAGGTGGTGAAAAAAATATGGGTGGGAGCGATGTTTTCCAAAGCATCCGTCAGGCTTTTTTCATCCAGAAGGTCTGCTTGTAAAGGATTCAGTCCTGAAACAGAGCGGTTGGGATTCCTTGCCAGGCCATATGTGGTCCAGCCCTGTGAGATCAGTTCATGAGCAAGGTTGCTGCCCGTGATTCCTGTGGAACCGACGACTAATGCAATATTTTCCATAATGTAAATTAATTTGTTACTTCATTGTTTACCTGATCTTTTTCAGATCACATAACAAAGATAGAAACGGTTCAGGGCAAAAACACTTGATATAGATCATGAGTTTTCTGTGGTTGAGAACAGGTTAGCGGAGCAGTATTTTTTTCCGGATCCTGCTCACGGTTTCCGGACTCAGCCCCAAGTATGAAGCGATTAAGCGGTGGGAAAGCTTCCGGATCATTTCAGGATTGCTTTTTACCAGCTGAAGGTATTTTTCCTCTGCCGTAAAACTGTTGGATACCATCAGCCTGTGGTCCTTTGTAACCAGGCTGTTCTGATACAGGATCCTGAAATAACGGTCCATCACGGGAATTTCTAAAGTCAGTTTTTCATAATCTTCATAACTGATCAGCAGGAGTTCAGCATCTTCAACCGCATCAATATTCAATACCGCTTTTTCCTGATTGATAAAACTGTTGAAATCTGAAATCCACCAGCCCTCAAAAGCAAATAAGCTGATCCGCTGCTGGCCCTTTTCATCCATGATATATGATTTCAGAATGCCTCTGCTTACAAAAGATAAATGTCCGCAAAGTTCGCCCTCCCGTAACAGAAACTGCTTTTTGCGAAGCTTTTTCTCAGTGAAAAACGACTTTAATAGTTCATTCTGACCGTTGCTGAGATCAACTTTTTTATTGATATGTGAAATTAGAACATCAAACATATAGTATTTAATCCTGAAATAAAGAGAAGACTAATTTACCACTATTAATTTTAAAGACAGCCGATCCGGACTGCTTAATATTTACAGCAGCTCCGGCAAAGTTTTTAAACAGTACATTTTTAAACTGCCATTTTCTATGAAGAAGTTGGATTCATCGAATCTTTATTTAAAGTTAAATTTAAACTGCTTAAGATTTAATGAAAATACACCGATAGTCATTAAGTAAGGAATATTTTTAATAATAATAAATGTTTTAATCCGATAGGATAAATATAAAGCCTTTATGACTGAATAATATTCTGTTTACAGCAGATTTTATTGACTGGAAGTGATTATCAGGTCAAAATAATCAGAAATAATGGCAGTTTTTATAAGAAAATGTAAAGGCAGGAGAGGGGTTTCTGTATACTTTTTATAAATTTATTGATATGAAAATCAGTGGTATCAGCTGCAGTCAGAGCTTTTAACTGATTGTTACTCTATTTTATGTGATATAAAATTGCATCTTTACACAAAAGGAATTGTAGTAACAATTTTCTTAGTATATTTAGCTTAAGAATGAAAGACTTTACCTATGAATAATTATCCGGTTCCTGATAACGAGGATCAAAGAATCAAAAAATTGGAACTGTTCGATCTCCTGAACTTATCTAAAGATCCTGAATTGGATATTTTTGCAGAAACAGCCTGTCTCGTTACAGATTGCCCGAGTTCACTGGTGAGCATCATGGAAAGCCAGACCCAGACCATACAGAGCTGTATTGGGATTTCAATGGATTCTGTAGACCGGAAAAATACCATCTGCCAGTATTCCATTGCGAGCGGCGAAGTGGTGGTGATTAATGATACGCTTTCTGACGAAAGGTCATCTGACAATCCGCTGATCCTGGAAGGCGGGATCCGTTTCTATGCGGGCATTCCGCTGATTGATGATGAAGGCTTTGCGCTGGGAACCATCTGCGTGATAGATTACAAGCCCAAAACCCTGTCTGAAAACCAGATTGCGACGCTTACAAAACTAGGCAGTGCAGTTACGAAGCTGTTCATGTCTAAAAAGAAGAATATTCAGGCAGAATATTTCCGGCAGATTTTTGATATTTCCAATAACCTGATCTGTGTTCTGAATAATGAATGTATCCTGAAAGATGTAAACCCTGCTTTTGAGAAAGCTTTTAATCTTTCCAAAAACCAGGCAGTGCATCATGATTTTCTGACACTTTTGGGTAAGCAGAGCACGGAACTGCAACCCCGCTTAGAAAATTTCATTCATTCCGGTGAAGAACTGGTATTTACAACCTCTACGGAAAGCATGAATAATGCTGATGTCCCTATAATTGTGGAATGGTATCTGAAATGGAGCATGAACCGTTCTGAAATATTCTGTTTCGGAATTAATGTCACCCAGTATACAGAAGAAAAGCGGCAGCTGGAAAGCTCAGAGCGCCGTTTCAGAAGCTTCTTTGAAAATGCCATAGGATTGATGAGCATGCATGATATGGAAGGCAACATCCTCGAAGTCAATGAAAAAGGCCGGGAAACATTGCACTATTCTGCAGATGAGGTCAGTAAGCTGAATTTAAAAAATCTGGTTCCTGAAGCCAACTGGCCTTTGCTGGAACAGTACCTTCAGCGCATCAACAATAATAAAGAAGATTTCGGAAACATGATCCTCAGCACGAAAGAAGGCGAGGAGCTGATCTGGATGTACCATAACCTGGTGGAAACCAATAAAAACGGCGAACCGTATGTAGTGAGTACCGCCCTGAATGTCACCGAAAGGATGACGCTGGAAAGAGACCTTCTCTATGTAAAGAAAATACTGGAACAGACAAGTTCCGTAGCGCAGGTAGGAGGCTGGGAACTCAACCTTAAAGACCATTCCGTATTCTGGTCTAAAACAGCAAAAGAAATCCATAAAGTAGATCCGGATTTTCAGCCGGATTTTGAAAATGCGATTGGCTTTTACACGGAAGAAGACCGCGAAAAAATAGGGGGGTTAATAGACCGGGCCGTATCTGAAGGGGTTACCTATGATGAAGAGCTGCAGCTCGTCCGCAAAGACGGCGCTAAGATCTGGGTAAGGATAAAGGGGATTCCTGAATTTGAAAACGGAGTCTGCAAAAGGGTCTTCGGGATCATCCAGGATATTGATGCATTTAAAAACATCTATCTTGAGCTGGCTAAGAAAGAAGCCATGATGCAGTCTTTTGCAACGTATGTACCTGTTGCCGTGGCTATGCTTGATAAAGACCTTAACTATGTTTCGGTGAGCAGCTGCTGGAAAGAAGAGTTCGATATGAACCACAGGGAACTGATTGGTGAAAATATCTTTACCGTTTCCCCGGATGTTCCCGAAGAAAGAAAAATAATTTACCGCAATGCACTGCAGGGCAACGCTTATAATAACGAGGATTTTGCGCTGAAAGTAGACCACAAAGAGGGCATACAGCATTACAATCTCAGAGTAAGCCCCTGGTACCTTTCAGACGGGGTGATAGGCGGTGTCATCATATCCGTGCAGAATATCACAGGCACGATAGAAACCAATGAAGAGCTTAAAAATGCAAAGAAAGCTGCTGATACCGCCAGTAAAGCCAAATCTGAATTCCTGGCCAACATGAGCCACGAAATCCGAACACCGCTGAACGGGGTAATCGGGTTTTCTGATCTTCTCCTGAAGACTCCGCTGAATGAAATGCAGACCCAGTACCTGAATTACATTAATGAATCAGGAGAAAATCTGCTGAACATCATCAATGATATTCTGGATTTTTCCAAAATAGAATCCGGAAAAATGGAACTGCTGATTGAAGAATCCAATGTCTATGACCTGGTGAGCCAGGTAATCAATGTCATTCTCTACCAGTCCCAGAAAAAAAATATTGAACTGCTGCTGAACATCGAACCGGGGCTGCCGAAAACAGTATGGCTTGATGAATCCCGCCTGAAACAGATCCTTATCAATCTTTTGGGGAATGCCGTAAAGTTTACAGAAAAAGGCGAGATCGAACTTAAGGTACAGAAGCTCAGCAGCAATGAAAAAAATATAACATTAAGGTTTGCGGTCAGAGATACGGGCATCGGGATCCCTGTTGAAAAGCAGCAGCATATCTTCAATGCCTTCACACAGGAGAACAGCTCCATCAGCAAGCGTTACGGCGGTACAGGGCTCGGCCTTACCATTTCAAACAACATCCTGGGATATATGGGAAGCCGCCTTTCACTGGAAAGTACCCTTCAGGAAGGCTCAGTGTTCTTCTTTGATATTGAAGTCCCTTATGAAATATCCGATGCAAATGAAGATGAAGAGCTGACGATCCGGAAAGTGCTTATTGTAGACGACAATGAAGCGAACAGGGTGATCCTTCAGCATATGCTGGCTTACAAGAATATTGAGTCTAAACTGGCAGCCAACGGGATGGAAGCTTTGCAGATTCTGCTGGCCGGGGAACTTTTTGATGTTATTTTAATGGATTATCACATGCCTGTTATTTCAGGGCTCGAAACCATTGAAAAAATTAAACAATTGTTTGATAACAAGAACGAGGTTTCTCCGCTTGTAATCCTTCATACTTCCTCAGAAGAGCATGACGTCATCAATTCTTTCCGCCAGGAAGAAAATTCATATTTCCTTTTAAAACCCATAAAATCGGAAGAATTATACAGAACCTTAAGGCGTGCCGTACAGGATAATGAAAAAGAAATACCTGCAACAGCACCTGAACCTGCAGTGCTTTCCTCTTTTACACCAGACCTTCAGGTATTGCTGGTAGATGACAACCCTGTAAATATGGTCCTTAACAACAGGATGATGAAATCCCTTATTCCGGATGTGCACCTTACAGAAGCGGTAAACGGACTGGAAGCCCTGGAGCAATGCAGAAAAAGACAGTTCTCTATTGTACTGATGGATGTGCAGATGCCCGTGATGGATGGTATTGAAGCCACAAAACAGATCCGTCTGCTGCCGCAATATTCCGCTGTTCCCATTATCGGGGTTACGGCCGGGACCATAGCCGGGGAAAAAGAAAAATGCCTGAGTTCAGGGATGGATGATTTCCTGCCGAAGCCCCTGAGACAGTCTGACCTGCTGGAAATGCTGAAGAAATATATTTCCGGCGATCATTCAGAAAACAGTAATTCTGTAAAAAAGGAGACCTATCTGGATGCCAGAATTTTAAATGAGCAGATAGGAGACGATGAAGATTTTAAAATAATGTTTCTGAACCTGGTTATTCAGCAGCTTACCGATGCACAAGAACAGATTAAAACTGCCGCCGCCGGAGGAAATGCGGATGATCTGAAAAGTATTCTTCATAAACTGAAAGGCACAGCCGGAACGGCCGGATTGGTCAGCCTCGCGGAAACGGCTTCAGATTGGGAGGAGAAAGCAACTCAGAATATGGATTTCCGGGGTATGCAGCAGGAAATAATCCACGAAATATCGATCGGATTGGACCTGATAAAAAATTTAATACAATAAAAAATAAAAAGCTATGCTGATCCTGATTGCTGAAGACGATGAACTGATCTTAAAAACGATAGAGCACAAATTGTTGAAAGAAGGGCATGAAGTAATCCTTACCCGCAACGGAAAGGAGGCCATAGAAACCCTAAAGGAAAAAGATGTTGACCTCGCCATTACGGATATCATGATGCCTTTTGCTTCAGGAATTGAAATACTTTCTGCCATACAGGCCATGGGGAAGCAGATTCCGGTGATTATGCTATCCAGCATGGGGCAGGAAGAAGTGGTGCTTAATGCCTTCGATTTGGGAGCTTCGGATTTTATCGTGAAACCTTTCAGTCCTAATGAACTGATGTTAAGGATCAAAAGATTCATCCCAAAATAAACCGAAATGCTGTTAACCACCTCTGTACATTTTCTTTTTCTGGTTTTCATCGGAATGCTGCTGCTGGTGCTCTTACTGATCATATTTGTGCTTCTGTACAGCTTTTTCCAGTATAAAGAATCCGTACGCATGTCCGGATGGCTGAAGATGATTGATCAGAAAATATCCGAAGCCATTGTGTATGATGAGGACGAAACGCCTGCTGATCCGGTCTTTGCAGCCTATTCAGGGAATTCTTCATTCAGGAATGTATTCCTGCACAGGCTGGTGGATTCCGAGAAGAAATTTTCAGGAGCGGCAAAAAATAAAATTAAGACGCTTTTTAAGCAATACCATCTGGAACATGAAGCCATAAAAAAGCTGGATCAGAAAAAACCATACATGATTGCCGGAGGGATACAGGAACTTACGGTAATGGATGCCCGGGAAGCACTTCCCAAAATTGATTCCTTTGTATCTCATCCTTCTGCGCAGGTGTATCAGGAAGCACAGTATGCAATGGTAAGCTTTAAAGGTTTCGGGGGCCTGGATTTCCTGGATACCGCTTCAGGTAAAATCTCAGAATGGCAGCAGCTCAGGCTTCTCCTTTCCATTACCGGCATCCCGGAAAATTCCGGGCAGCACATCGAAAACTGGCTAAAAAGCACGAATGATTCTGTTATTGTATTTACCCTTAAACTGTTAAGGAAATTCCGGCTGTTTTCCTTTTATCCGGCCGTGCTCAGCCTGCTGGACCATTCTTCTGATGAGGTCAGGATACAGGCTGTACAGACCCTGCTGTCTCTGGAAAACCCATCAACAGTAAATTATCTTACTGAGGTCTACCACCAGCAGCCTTATGAAGTCCAGCTGGAAATCCTCCGGGTCATGAAGATTTCAAAAGACCCATGCTGTACAGACCTGCTTAAAAAAGAATTATCGGAAAATAATGCTTCCGGAATCAAAGTGAACGCTGCGGAGGCCCTTTTTTCACTCGGTCACCGGGAATATTTATTACAGCTGGCCGAGGATGCATCTTCATCCGGGGAATTAATTCAAATTGTTAAATATGCACTCCGGGAAAAAATATGTTAGAATTCTCACACATCATCTACGAAGTTGTCATCTGGCTCTTCCTGCTGTACGGGACTGCCGTAGCGGTTATTTATGGCTGGATCGGGATCTATGCGCTGGGAGCCGTGATCCGGTATAAAAAAGAAAATACATTTACGGATTACAGCCTGATTGCAGCCAATCCCAATGCACCTGCTTTCAGCCTTCTTGCCCCGGCTTACAACGAAGGGATGACCATTGTGGAAAATGTAAGGTCTCTGCTTTCCCTTTACTACCATAACCTGGAAATTATTATCGTAAATGACGGGAGCAAGGACGACTCCATGCAGAAGCTGATCGAAGCCTATGAGCTGGAATGCGTAGCTTTTTTTGTACAGGGAAAAATTGAAACCAATCCCGTAAAAGGCGTCTATAAAAGTAAAAATCCGGCTTTTAAAAAACTG
Source organism: Chryseobacterium sp. Leaf201 (assembly GCF_001421435.1). Lineage (GTDB taxonomy): Bacteria > Bacteroidota > Bacteroidia > Flavobacteriales > Weeksellaceae > Chryseobacterium. Next base: position 14,784 of record NZ_LMKA01000096.1, on the reverse strand, counting down.
ATTGTTGTTGATAAGCAGAACGGCGGCAAAGCAGATGCACTGAATGTAGGGATCAATGTTTCTTCCGGGGAATATCTGGTCTGTATTGATGTGGACTGTATCCTGGAACAGGATGCGATCTTAAAGCTGGCAAAACCGTTTCTGGAACAGACCGATAAAAAAATTATTGCCTGTGGCGGCGTAATCCGCCTGGCGAACAACTGTGTCATTGAAGACGGGAAAGTCGTAAGCGTGAATATGCCCAAAACACTTCTGGGAAGGACGCAGGCCCTGGAATATATAAGAGCTTTTGTACTCGGAAGAATGGCCTGGGCGCGTGCCTCCGGGCTGATCCTGATCTCCGGGGCTTTCGGGGTTTTCGACAGGAAAATTGTCCTTGAATGTGGTGGTTACGATAAAACCACCGTAGGTGAAGACATGGAGCTGGTGGTGCGTATGCGCAAGTACATGGAAGAACGGAAGGAGTCTTATGAAGTGCTTACCATCCCGGATCCTCTTTGCTGGACGGAGGTTCCGGAAAGCAAGGATATCCTTAAAAAACAGCGGAACCGGTGGATGCGCGGGACCATTGAAACCCTCTGGAAGCACAGGAAGCTTATGTTCAACCCGAAATACGGAAAACTGGGAATGGTAAGCCTTCCTTACTGGTTCTTTTTTGAGTTTCTGGGGCCGCTGGTAGAATTTCTGGGCTATATTGTCTTTATTGTTTTTCTTCTGCTGGGGATTATCAACTGGCCGTTTTTTGTCATTCTGTTTGCCCTGGTGGTTTCCATGGGGTTCCTGTATTCTATTTATGGGATACTGGTAGACCTGGTCAGCCATCAGGTGTACACCAAAAGAAAAGATTTTCTCACCCTGATCGTAACCGCTTTTTCAGAACCGTTTTATTTCCATCCTATCGTGGTGAAAGCAGGGGTGAACGGGTTTATAGATTACTTTAAAAAATCCCACGGATGGGGAGAAATGACGCGGCAGGGCTTCAATCAGAATACCCAGAATCTGCCTTTAAAGCAGCGGATTTCAGCCATTCTTCAGAACGGCCTTAAAAAATGGGGAATGCTGTCTGTGGTTTTCCTGTTGCTGTTTGTGGTGGGGATGGTCACCGAATGGTTCTGGTACCGGTATTCTTTCCCCGACTTGGATACTTCCTTTATTATGAGCGGCCTTTTCCTCGGGAATATCCTGTTTGCCTTTAAGCTGATCTTCGGCCTCGGGGTTATTTATCTCATTGTTAATTTTCTGAAGGAAAGCTGGGCTAAAACCGTAGGGCTTGTCGTATTTGCGTTTGTTGTGATTACGCAGTACATGCTGTTTCTGTATTTCTCTGAAACCCGTAATATGCTCGGGGCAGACTTTTTATATTACAGCAAGGACGAGCTGAAACAGATTTTAAGGGCAAGCGGAATGCTTAATTTCAAAAACTTTGCACTTTTAGTGATCTTAATTGCAGTATCGGTAACTCCGCTGTGGTTTGCCTCAAGGTCTGCATTGAAGTCAATATATGTAGGAATTGCTTTTTTCTGTATCGGGCTGATCGCTTTCTTCATTCCGGATTCTGTTTTACAGTCGAAGGAATTAAGCCGGGCCGACACATTCAGCCAGACTGCTGCCAAAAGCAAATGGGCCTATTTCTTTACCTCCAATGAAGACGATTTCATCAGCGGGCACCCGGAAATCAGCGGTTTCCTGAATGAAACGGAAGATTTCACTGCCAGTCCTGAAACGCTGGACGAAGCATTTCCTTTCTGGCGAAAAGAAAATACCCCGGATTTTCTCGGAGATTATTTTAACAGGTCTGAAGAAGTCCCGAATCTTGTCTTTGTAGTCATGGAAGGCTTTGGCCATGCCTATACCTCTCCCAAAGGATACATCGGCAGTTTCACGCCTTTCCTGGACTCTTTATCCAAAAAAAGCCTGCACTGGGAAAACAGCTTAAGCTCAGCGGGAAGAACATTCGGGGCCCTGCCTTCTCTTACGGGATCGCTTCCTTTCGGAAAAAACGGCTTCCTGGAAATACAGCAGACCCCGGAGAATTTTAACCTGTATAACATCCTGAAAGCAAACGGGTTTGAAACAGGATTTTATTATGGCGGCAATCTGTCATTTGACCGTTACAGGCCGTTTCTGGAGTACAGTAAAGTAGACCACATTGTGGATGAACCTTCATTCGGGAAACCTTACCGGAAGCTTCCTTCTGCTCACGGGGACAGCTGGGGGTATGAAGACCAGGCGGTTTTCAGTAAAATGCTGAACGGGCAGAAAATACAGAAAAGGCCATATTTCAATATGCTGCTTACGCTGTCTACCCATAATCCTTTCTTAATCAATAACAGGCCGTATTATGAAAAGCTGTACAACCGGAAGTTACAGTCGGGGCAGCTGTCTCCGGGACAGAAAAAATGGGCTGCCGGCTTTAAGAATCAGCTGGTTTCCGTTCTCAATGCCGATGACGCCCTGAAAAGTTTTTTTGAAAAGTACAGCAGACGGGAGGATTTCGGAAATACCATTTTCATCATCACAGGAGACCACAGCATGCCGGAAATCACTTTGCAGTCTACCATTGACCGGTTCCATGTTCCGTTGCTGATCTATTCGCCCCTGTTGAAAGAACCGAAGCATTTCCGTAAAACGGTAAGCCATTTTGATATTGCACCTTCCGTTCTGGCATATTACAGGAACAATTATAAAATAAAAACGCCGTCAACGGTGACCTGGGTAGGAAGAGGCCTTTCGCCTGACCTGGAAATCAGCAATACGGATATCCCGATCATGCAGAGTAAAAACATGCTGGTGGATTTCGTTTCCGGAAAACACTATATTCATGACGGGCAGCTGTTTACGCTTAACGATTTGGAAGAAGATGCTTCAGGCGATGCAGCCGCATTAAAGATGGTGAGCCGCCGGTTCAGCCATTTCAAAAGCATGAATTCAAAGTTTTATGCCACCAAAAAGCTGATGCCGGATTCGGTAATGGTTAATTTCATGAAAAAGAGCAGATCCAGATAAGGAAACGGCTAAAACTTTCTGGTGTAGCCCAATGTAATGTCGAATTGGTTTCCTTTTTCATCCGGGCGGTATTCCTGGTTGTAATACATCGTTCCCAAAGAAAACGCATTGGTTTTTAAGGTGAAATTATATTCAGCACCGATTTTAAATGTCTTAAGTTTGAACGTTTCATTTTCCAGAAGGTTGTTTCGGTTCTCTTCCGGGCTGATTCCCGTGCCGATCTGGAAAGCAACATAATCCTGTGCGCTTTTGGTATAATACCTTACTGTTCCCGTATATGAATGTGAAATATTCCTGTTGTCAGGCGTGATATACGTACGGAGATTGAACCAGAAATTTTTGTAATATTTCCCTACCGAAGCGGTATACATCCAGATGCTGTTGCTGAAATAAAGCTGTCGGTAACCGATTTCTGCCTCAAAGCTGTGCGGAAGGCTGGCATTTAAGGAAACCCCTGTGCGGTATTTTGCAAACAGTCCTACATCATTGGAATAGGCAGCCCCTACATACAGATAAAACATTTTAGACAGCCGGGGGTAAGCTTCCAGCTCAATCTGGGTTCCGTTCTGCGCAAACTTATTGGCATAATTTCCCCGGAGGATGAAAGACCCGATAGAGGTAGCTCTTCTGTAGCTCAGCCCCACAACATGCCAGTCGTCATCAAACTGCCTGTCAAAATGGGAGTAATTATAAGTAAGGCTGACGGCATTTTTAGAAGTAAACTCATTGATTCTTACAGCCAGGCTGTTGGCTTCCGTATTCTTTGGGTTGATTGTTAAAACCGCTTTAACGGCCTTTTCAGATTCAGTATATTCTTTGTTGGCATAAGAGGCTTTGGCTTTTAACAGCCACAGGGCTTCAGACTGGGGATGATATCCCAATCCTTTGTCAGTAATGCTGATTGCTTTTGCATTCTGGTCATTCCAGTACTCCAGGGAAGCGTACGCAACAAAATAATCTTCATCCTTAACATCTTTCTTTCCCAGTTCTTCAAAAACCATTCTTGCAGACTCCGGATCTTTGTTCCAGGTATAAACCCTTCCTAAAAAAACAGAAATATCAGTATAGTCAGGCGCCGTTTCCAATGCCTGTCTGGCCAGTGAGATAGAGGTGGGATAGTCCTTGTTTTCAAATGCGGCTGTTCTGGCCTTCACAAATAATTCGTCTACAGACACATTTTGCTGGCCGTAGATGGTTAACGGAAGCAAGACCAGTAAAGCTAAAGATCCAAAGTATATTTTCATTGAGCAATGGTTAATGAATTTTTATGGGTAAAGGATATCTCATTAACAAATATATTGAACTTTTACAGATGTGAAAAGATATATTTCAACTCAGCCCGTATTTTCATTAAAACCATAATTAATGATCAGTTTTGCAATATGTTGGAAGATTCTCTTCAGTGTTTTGCCAGAATTTCCATCAGCATTAACAAAGTCACGAATTTTTTGGAAGACTGGTAGTCCGGATTCAGCTGTCCGCGTATCTCGCCAAGCGTTTTGCTCAGCTTGTTGCTGACTGTTTTATTGCTTAAACCGAGTGCCTCTGCAGTTTCATCAACAGACCTGTTGTTCCGGATCCTCATATCAAAGACTTTCTGCTCGGTCACCGGAAGTTGGGAAACAACTTCGTCAATCATGACAAACAGAGCTGAAATATCGTTTTCTTCAAGAATTTCAAAATACTCGGTGTCCGTTATTTCTATCGGGATGTCAGATTCATCAATGCTTACCGTAGGCTGGTCTTTTTTGGAACTGTTGTAATAATCCAGTATTCTGTAGTGGAGGTGGCGCAGCAGATAGCCTTTTGCACTTTCGGATTCGTCAGTCTGTATCGCGCCGGGATCTTCAAGGATTTTAATCCAGAGGTTTTGTAAAATTTCTTCTGCAGCCTCTTTATTCCTCGTTCTCCCGAAAACAAAACCGTAAAGAGGGTCCCAGTATCTTTCATACAGCAGCATGAAAGCAGGCCGGTCTCCTGATTTTATCCTGTTCAGTAAAATTTGATCTGTAGGTTTCATAATTACCCCGCAAAATTACCTAATGTAAAATTAACTTTTTGTGAACTTTCGTAAATCCAGTGTTAATTATTTCCGGGAAACAGTACCCCAATATGAAGCGAATGTTGATAAAGCACAAGAAATCCCCGGAATTGTTAACAACCTGATTTTAATATGAATAAGATGTTAAGGTCAGCCCGGGGAAGTTTTTATTTTCCGCAGTCTTATCAATAGAAACACTCAGAATTTAGAATCAAGTATTATATGAAGCGTCTAGAATATAAAAAAGCTGAAGCATTTGTTTTCAGGCTTTGGCAAAGGGAAGTTTCCGGAGATAAGATATCTGCGAAAGAAACTGAAACCCTGGAAAAATGGAAAATCCATGTTGAAAAAGAACTGGATAAAAATCAGATCAATGAATCTAAGGAAAGAACTTTAGCCGCTTTGGAGCCTTATTTTACCCAACCGGTAATAACGGATCATCAAATCGGTTTCAAAAAATACATATACCGGGCTGCGGCGGTCATCCTGCTGCTGCTATCGTTGGGAGGAATTTTTACCTACTATAATTTCTTTAAACCGGATGTGTATATCGCAGAATCTGTAAACCGAAAAGTCTATCTGGCAGACGGCTCATCCGTAACCTTATTTCCGGGTGCGGAACTTACGGTAGAAAAGTCCTTTCCTGCAGAAACCAGAATAGTTGCATTAAAAGGTGACGCCATTTTTTCCGTAGCAAAATCTAAAATACATCCTTTCGTGGTGGAGGCTGACGGTTTCAGTACAAAAGTTCTGGGAACGGTTTTTAAAATCTCCCAGTCAGGAAATGATAAGGCGGTTGATCTTTATGAAGGTAAAGTTGCGGTTTCCTCTGAAGGCGTTCCCGTTTATTTTCTTAAGCCCCAGCAGAAATGGACCAATTTCGGGATTTCCGGAACGGCAGCCGTTCTTTCAGTGGCCGCCGTAAAAAATTCAGCAAAAAAGACTTCCGCTTTACTGTCTTTAAGTTTTAATGATGTCTCTTTAAAAGAAGTGGTCGAGGTATTACAGAAAAGCCATCAGATCAATATCAGATACCCTCAGGAAGTTGCAGGCAAAAAAATAACGGCAGACTTCACCGGCGGAAGCAGTGATGAAAATATAGAGGCACTCGCCTTCATATTGGGGTTGAAAGTTGAAAAGGAAGGCCCCATCTATACCCTGAAATAAAATAACAGATCTGAAAACACGAATAAATAAAACAGGTAACCAGAAATTTTAACTGAAAAAGAAGATGAAAAGTTTGAAATGTAGTTTTACAATCGCGGTGTTGTTTTTTACGGCAACAGCAGGGGCACAGGAAATGGTACAGAACGTATCGTTCTCTGTTCCGGCAGGCCGGCCGCTGGTTGAAGTTTTAGAAGAATTTGCAGGAAAGACAGGAACAAGGCTGGCATATTCTAAATCTGATATTAAAGAATTAAAAGTAAAAGAGACAAGATGTGAAAATATTCCCGTGGACCGCTGTCTCGAAGATATCACAGCGGGCCTTCCTGTAGTCTTCCGTCTGCGCGGAGATCTTATTTCGGTAAAATATGAAGGGAGAAATGTTTCCGTATCGGGAAACGGGCGGATTTCCGGAAAAATTGTTGATGAAGTGGGAAACCCTGTAGTGGGTGCTCAGGTGACGGTGGCCGGGAAAACCGTTACTACGGATAATAACGGAGCATTTGCAGTAGATCTTCCTTCCGGATTGTATACGCTGTCTGTTAAAGCCAGGAAATTTAACACCTTAAGGGTAGAAAAACTATCGGTAACGTCTAACGGAACCAACAGTGTTTCGTTTGCGATGAAACCGGCTTCAGACCAGATAACGGATATAAAGGAAGTGGTGATTACGGGAGCGCGAAAAGCGGATACCCAGGCCGGATTACTGGCCCAGCAGAAGAAAGCGGCCCAGATGAGCGACGGTATTTCTGCCGAACAGATTTCCAGGACACCTGATAACGACGTAGGCGGAACCCTGAAAAGGGTAACCGGAATTACAACCATCGACAATAAATATGTGGTGGTGCGCTCCATGGGAGAACGGTGGAATACCGCTGCGATGGACGGGATCAGCCTCCCGAGTACGGAAGCCTACAACCAGAATTTTTCATTTGATATTATCCCTACCGCCATGGTGGAAAGCATTGTGGTAAGTAAAACGGCAACTCCGGACATGAATGCCAGCTTTGCAGGAGGCTATGTTGAGGTAAGGACGAAAGATATTCCCAGTCAGGATTTTACCACCATCAGTATGGGAGCCTCTTATAATGATATTGCCACTTTTAAAGAATCCATAACACGCCAGCGCGGAAAGTACGATTATTTCGGATATGACGACGGGACAAGGGATTTCCCGATGGGCCTTAAGGCAATGAACTGGGAGAACCCGCTGTTTTTCGAGCAGTCCAGGCAGTTTACCAATGATAATTTTACCAACTATGCAACAACTGCTGATATGGGATCCAATATGCAGCTGGCTTTGGGAAGGATCTTTCAGCTTAAAAACAACAACAACAACAAATGGGGATTTGCCGGAGCCTTAACTTTAAGGAACGAACAGACAAAATTAGATATTGACCATACCGGAAGAGGAAACTGGCTGGATACTACGGAACTGGTCAACGACTGGGAATCAACCGGATCTGCACCCGTTAAATTTTATGATTTTAAAAACCGGGGAGCTTCCTATACCTATAATTCCACGGTGGCGGGAATGCTGAATTTCGGGTTGCAGCTGGGAAAAAGCAGGATTTCCTTCCGTAATTCCTATACCCATATTTATGACAATACCGTCACGAGAATTACAGGCTGGAATGAATATACCGGCGGAAGCGGATTGCCGGGCAATGCAGAGGCCGCGTATAATTATTTTTACAACGGGATCATCCCCGGTAATAATCCGGAACAGATAAAGTTTTTGGATAAACCGTATGCAGACAATGCCAATTACCCTGTTTACCAGACTTTGTTGCAGAATAAGCTGGAAGGGAACCATAAGATAGGAAACGTGGTGGTAGACTGGTTTGCAGCGAGAACAAGTGTAGCCTCTGATACCAAAGATTATACGCTGCACCAGACATTTTATGAGATTATAGGAAGTGAAATCATGTCCTATCACCAGATCAATAACTCATCAAGTGATTTTGCAAGGGGTTATATAGAAAACAGACAAACCGATTACAATTATGGAGTGTCCTTCAAATGGAACATGGATATCGGAAATGTTAAAAATGATATTAAAGCCGGATATGCAGGTGCCTCAAAACACAATACCAACATACAGCAGAAATTTTTGTTGAGAACAGATGAAAGCAACGGTGCACCTAAAATCAGAGGGCTGGATGGCTCGCTTTCCGATTGGCTGGATGGTTCATATTACGTTCCCGGTGGGATAGGATGGCAGACAAGGCCACTCTATAATGACGAGAAATACGAAGGCGAAGTAGATCAGCATGCCGGATTTATCATGTTTGATAACCGCTGGAATAAACTGAGGCTGGTCTGGGGACTGAGAGCGGAATATTTTAGATATAATTTAATTTCTCAGCAGATAGATCCTGATGATCAGCAGAATGTATTCAAAACCGGGGTAGAAGACAAGCCCTGGCAGTTTATGCCTTCCGCCAACTTTACCTACAGCCCGACCAATAAAATCAACCTGAGACTGGCTTATAACAAAATGGCCATCCGCCCGCAGTTTAATGAAAGAACAGGCCTGCCGTATTTTGATCCTATTGCCAACGGGTTGATTCATAACACCGAAATGGTATCATCAATAGTGAATAATTATGACTTTAAGTTTGAATGGTTTCCGGCATTAGGAGAAATATTTTCAGCAGGATTATATTATAAAAATATTGACAAGCCCATTGAAAGGGAAGGATATATTTCCAATGAAGGCAACCTGCACCTTTTCAACGGAAATTCTAAAAATGCAAAACTGAAAGGCCTAGAAGCTGAGGTAAGAAAAAACTTAGGCTTCATAGCAACAGATTCTTTTCTGGAAAAGCTTTTTATCAGCGGAAATTTTACCTACAATGATACCAAAGTAATTGCTTTTAAAGACAAGACAAAAACAACGGATGCAGACGAAACATACGAAGTGGACCGGCCGCTGTACGGGCAGACGCCCTATGCTTATAATCTGGGCCTGATGTATGACGGAGAAAGATTGGGATTAAGCTTTTTATACAATGCAAAAGGCGACCAGTACATTACCGTGGGGTACGGCTACAACGGGGAAGAAATACAGAGGCCGTATGCCGTTGCTGATGCGCAGGTTTCTTACAGGTTTCTCAGGGACCGGAACCTGGAAGTGAAGTTTAATGCCAGAAACCTCTTCAACAGGGTGAAGGAATTTTACAATAATTACAATTCCTATTCCGTGTCAAAGGGCGGGAGCCTCCAGACAGAACGGGAAATGCTGGAACTCCTGCCGGGAGCTACCGATAAATATGATAAAGACATAGACAAGATCCTGTTTCGCGCCTACAGCGGAAGAATGTTGGGATTAAGCGTGAATTATACCTTTTAAACCATTAAAAAATTAAAGAAAAGAGCTCAGTATAGCGACGTACAGGTTCCGGTAACCTGAGAAGAATCAAAAAATAACACTGGTGATGCGCAGCAGCAGTAAAAGATTCAGACAAAACCGGAAGCCGGCTGTTTTTCCCGGGCAGCAGCTTAGTATTTCTCACCGGGAAACTTTGCAGGGCAGCTCCTCATGCAGTGCACAGGTACACAAATTAACCAAATCGCAGAAATACAGAGGCGGGTATTTCTAACATAAAAAACTTCAGGCCTGAAACATAAACAACCGGCCTGGCCAAAAAAATTTAACAATGAAAAAATTAACTCTGATTGCAGCAACAGCTTTATCACTTATTGCCTGTCAAAATGATTCTTTAGCAGATTCTTCAAACGCTTTTGATATGAAGTCTGCTTCTGCAGAATATATTACGGCTTCGGCACTTCCCGTAACTGTTGTTAATGCAGACATTACCACCAATACTACATGGAGCGGGGTAATAGAGCTGGATGGTAACATCTCGGTAAAAGACGGTGCCGTGCTTACGATACAGCCCGGAACATTTATCAAAGCCAAGCCCAACGCTGACGGGGAAGGCAGAGGGGTTTTAATCGTTACCAAAACAGGCAGAATCAATGCTACCGGTACAGAATCCCAGCCTATTATCTTTACAAGTTATAGACTATTAGACGGAAATGAAGATACTGTTGCTGAAGCAGGAGACTTCGGAGGAGTGATTTTATTGGGAGATGCGCCTACAAACGTACCTACAACAACGGTAGTGGAAGGTCTTCCTCAGAATTCCCAATTCTATTATGGTGGTGCTAATTCTGGTCATAGCGCCGGAATCATGAAGTACGTTCGTATCGAGTTTGCAGGTTACGATTTCTTAGGTGCTAACTCCGGTAACGAGGTGAATGCTTTGACATTGGCCGGTGTAGGAAGCGGTACTACAATAGATCACATCCAGGTTTCTTATGGTCAGGATGATTCTTTTGAATTCTTCGGAGGTACGGTTAATGCAACAAACCTGGTTTCATTTGCCGCAGAAGATGATAACTTCGACTTCGACAACGGGTATACAGGTACAATCACTTGTGCCCTTGCCTTGGCAGATTTAAGCTCAGAACACACGGTAAGCGGCATAGTTTCTGACACAAACGGTATTGAACTTGACAACAATGCAGGGGGTACATCCACTCCGTTGCTTACACATCCTGTGATCAACAACCTTACGATCATCGGAACGCGTACGAATTCCACTTTATCTTCTCCATATACAGGACCTGTTTACGAAAACGGAATCCACATCAGAAGAAACGGCAGACTGACTTTAAATGATGCTGTTATTACAGGGTATCCTACAGCAATCAAAGTAGAAGGTTCAGGGTCTGAATTATCTTCAGCCTCTACATACAGCTCAATCAAAGTACACGGCTTCAATGCAGCTGTTGTAACAGGTTTGGGCACTGCGGGGATTCCTGCTGCCAACATCGTTTCTTCAGCATCCGCAAATGCTTTCGGAATGGTAAGTCCTTTCTTCAGCTTAAGTTGGAATGTATCTCCAAGAAATTGTGGAAACTTCCAGGGTACGTGGACGAAATATGATTTCTCCATTGTAGAATAATAATCTTTCTTAAAAAATGCAGGGAGGGCATGATTGTCATCCCTGCTTTTACTACAAACAAAAACCATAAAAATTGCTATTATGAAAAAATTAATTTTATTATCTGTTATATTCTTAGCGCAATCCGTTTTTGCACAATATCCGGTCTGGAGCAATTCCTTCGATACACCGGCTTCTTTGCAGGGCTGGACTTTCCATGACCTGAACGGCAACGGTAACGGATGGGTGCAGGGACAGAATATCTACCACAACGGAAGTACTTTGGCGTACGGAACTTCAGGCGTTCTTCGTCATTCCATAAATTTGGTTCCTTCAGGTAATGCCACGGGCTTTGCCACGGAAAACGACTGGATTATTTCACCTGAAATCAATCTTACCGGGGCAGGAGGTACCATCACGCTGGCCGGCTACATCGGAAGGCAGAGATCTACCCATGCAAGCGTGGGAAGGGATCTTTATATTTTTGTGAGCACGCCCCAGAAGCAGGTGCCTGAACTCTCTGATTTTCAGCAACTGGCTGCAGCGGCACAGAATGCAGGCGGAGCCACCTATAAATTTACCGCCAGTACCACTTTGCCGGCAGACCTTACCCAGTTTGCAGAATCGCTGGTTGACCTTTCTGCTTTTGCAGGGAAAAAGATTTACATCGGTTTATGGTCAAACAGGATCGTGGCCGCACCTATCAATTCTCAGAATATCAATATTGATGAGATGGCGATTTATTCATCCGTTTTAAAAACAAATGATGTGAAAACCGTTAAAAATCCAACCAGAATATCAGAAAATCCTGTAACCAATACCTTAAAGTTGCAGCTTAGTCCGGCTTTAAAAGAAAATGCAGTAACAGTAGCCATTTATAACATGGCAGGCCAGAAAGTAATGATGGCAAAATATTCAGGAAATATCAATGTATCCGCATTATCAGCAGGCGTTTATATGGCTGAGGTTTCTGATGGGAATACAAAAGAAATACTGAAATTCATTAAGAAATAACCATTCTTAAACCTATTTATATCTAAAATAAACCATGAAGATTTTAAATAACAGTAATCTTTTCATCTTAAAATATCCGATTTAGTTTTTTTTATAATTCTTATTGCCCTGCTTTTGGGCGGGGCAGTTTTAAATCAGATTCATCAATCAATATAATATCAATGAAAAATATCATAGCAACGGTGCTGTTTTCCATACTGTTTTCATGTACCGACAATCAGGTGATGCAGCCGTATGACAAAGCACAGAAACGCGCCGAAATTAATGTAAAAGGCTATTCCAAACCGGATGCAGTACAGCTGAGGCTCAACGGATCTCCGGTTGCCATCAACGGAAATAATTCATATGCCGATAAAATAGAAACCCAGATCACTTTCGTGCTTGATGAAGGCGAAACCGATGAACTGGGTATTTACAACAGCCAGACGGGTGCACGGATTGCAAAATACGATATCAGCTACCATAATTGGGAGGACTATAAAAACCTTTATTTCTTTAACCTTCCGGACATTTTCCTGAAAACATATGCCGTAAAACCTCAGGTCAACCTGGGGAAAGTTGGGTTTGAATTTATTTTCCCCAACCTGGGCGAATTCTCAGGATCTCCGCTTACCCATGTTAAAGGAGTCCTGAAAAGGGAAAACGGGGTAGTTCTGGCAGAATTTGACAATATCGGGAAAGAAAATTTCACAGCCGTAAAAATCTATAATTTTTTCAGCATTTCCGCTCCGGTTTACCTGGAACTGTACAAGCCGGGAACCACAGAACCGTATACAGGTTCCGGAATTATCCCGGTGAAAATAAAGCAGGACATCGGCGCAAATATGATCGTCATCCAGGAGAAAACGGAGAACGGGACCGTAGTTGTAAATGGAGATATAGACATTGTGGGTTATCTGTAAACCATGAAAAAAATAAAGCAATTTTTTGTATTTACCGGCTTGCTGATAATTTTTACCGGCATTGCTGTAGTGTCATGTAGGGATGAAGATGATGGCTTTCCGGATTTTCCCGAAGGAAGCAGGGAATCTGTAAATGTGTGGGTGCAGGACAGTATGAAGCGGTATTATTACTGGGCAGACCAGATGCCGGCAAAGCCGGATTACCATCTTCCCGTAAAAGATTTCTTTAAAACCCTTTTGTCGCCTCAGGACCGTTTTTCCTATATTGTGGATACCAAAGATGCTTCCACCTATCCGCGATCCGTACGGGGAATGTATGGTTTCGACTATGCTGTGCTGCAGCTTCCAAATGGTGAAGCAGTTACCGTTATAAAGCTGGTCCTTACCAATTCTCCCGCAATGAATGCCGGATTAAAAAGAGGAATGGTCATCAAAAAGATCAACGGAACGGCAGTTACCGCTTCCAATGCACAACAGCTTACTTCCTCAATCCAGGACCAGACCGTTATTGAGCTCACCGTTGGGGACTGGCAGAATAATACGGTGGTTAATGAAAAAACCACGACGGTTTATTACGGGTATTCCCTGGCGCAGCCTGTTGATGCGAAAATTTTTGAGGAAGGCGGCAAAAAAACAGGATACCTTTATATTTATGATTTTCCTGATGGCATGACGCAGAGCCTGAACCAGAAATTCAGTGCCTTTAAAGCGGCGGGAATCAAGGAACTGATCCTGGACCTCCGGTACAATTACGGCGGTTCGGTTTCATCTGCTGCTGCTTTGTGCTCGTTGATCCCTTCAGGAATATCAGCCGGTTCACCCTTCATTACCTATAAAGGAAACAAAAACGGAGGAGAGGTGAAGCGTACCTTTTCACAGCAGATTGCTTATGATCCCGATGCCCTTGATTTTAATACCCTTCATGCCAGTTCATTAGGGTTGAATAAAGTCTATATCCTGAGTTCAGGCAGTACGGCTTCGGCTTCGGAAATTGTTATTAATAATTTAAAACCTTATATGCAGGTGATCCAGATCGGGGGAAAAACACTGGGGAAAGACATGGCAGGCTTTCCTATTGAAGACAAACGGAAACCGAAAAAGATTTCATGGCAGATTCACCCTGTTATTTACAAAGTTTTCAATGCTGACGGAGCCGGCGGCTACAGCAACGGGATTGCCCCGCAGATGGCAGTGGATGAATATGATGCATTACCGCTTTTACCGCTTGGCAATCCTGAGGAAACTTTACTTTCATCCGCTTTGAATAAGATTTATTCCAAATCATCATCCGGCAGACAGATGCCGGAAGGTAAGCTGAACGTTCTGTTTCAGAGTGATAACCCTTTTGCAGGAACTGCAAGATAATCCTGAGAAAATGCAGGGAATAGAGCCTAAATTTCACAACAGCCTTGCCGAACGTATTGAAGCGTACCGCAGTCTCACCCAGGCCATGGAAGAGCATGAGGCTCAGTCTTTTGACGTTGCATCAAAGTTTTCTGAACTGCTGGAGCTGTATGAGGAATATTTGGCCAACAGAAAGAAACTGGAAAAGAGCATAAAAGAGTACAGGCAGTTTCATGACGGCCTGCGGAAAGTCATTACGGATCAATCTCAAAACTTGGGGAGAAAAAGAAATATTGATAATTTTGAGGAATGTTAAACGATGCCGAACTCCTCAAATTATTTTTACCTGAACTCTTGA
>NZ_LMKA01000095.1 GCF_001421435.1 Chryseobacterium sp. Leaf201 | reverse complement strand
TTGAATGCAATTAGAAATAAAATCATCCATAGAGTTTATGCCCTAATAAAAAACAATTCTGTCTATGAAAATAAGTTGCATATGTCATAGAAATCGAAGTGACGGTATATAAGAATTTGTCCTTTAAATAACCGCTCCGTCAGTTCGAGTGTTTTTCGCAGCAAAGCGGAGAAAAATATATCGAGAACCGGTGAACTTCCAAACAAACATTTCTTATACATTAAGGTCTATTAATCACCAACTTCTCGATACGCTTTCTTCAAAAGCAACCCAAAGTGACGTACCATTAGCGTCCTCCAGAAGTCTCAACCACCTCTGTTTTAAACCACCGGAGCCCTCCGGAGCTTTCCCACAACTTGCAGGACACTTCCGGAGCACTCCGGAAGTCTCAACCACATCTGTTTTAAATCACCGGCGTCCTCCGGAGCTTTCCCGCAACCTGCATGAGACTTCCTGCAATTGCAGGAGATTACAAACAACCTTGTTTTAAACAAACTGCATTCGCCGGAACTTTCCCGCAAGCTGCATGAGACTTCCTGCAATTGCGGGAGGTTACAAACAACCCTGTTTTAAACAAACTGCGCTTCTACCAAATGGGATCAGTCCTTTATACGCCGCTCAAGAATGATCTGCGCGGCATCCAGCATTTTCTGCAGGTGCAGGAACGATGAGATACTGTTTCCTTCCGGGGAGTCTCCGTAAGGGCCCAGGGAAAAATAAGCAATCCCGGTGATGAAAAAATCAAAATCCTTCAGGCTGTGCTTGTTAAAAGCCCTTTGGAATACCAGGAAAGGGTCTGCATATTCTTCATCCGACAATGCTCCCTGCATGACCTGAGACATGCCTGCCGCAGCTTGTGTAAGTGTATGTTTATCCGGCATCAGGCTGAGTCTGAAACCTGCACGGATAAAAGAACGCAGTGACAGATAGAAATAAAAGACCACGGAAGGATCTTTTTCTGAAAGTACTTTTTTCTTCACCGGATATTCCATCATGGAAAACAGCAGCCCTTTGGCTTCGCTTAAAGAATGTTTACCGAAAAATGCATCGAACAGCTGCAGCGGGCATCCACCGGTATATCCTGCCCAGAAGGCAGCTTCAAAATCTGTTTTTCTTTTTTTCATAAGGATATGTTTTTTATGCGAAGTACGGCAGCTGCGAAAAGGTATCCAATTCCTGTCTGGATATTATAGTCAGGGAATCAGGATTTTTACCGGAATAATTTTTACGTTTACCCTTCGGATTTTAAATGAACCACCGTATATTTACGCTGATAAAAAATAAAAACACATGGAACAGAAAATACATCAGGGGCGCAACGTCAAACGATTCAGGGAAATGCTGGGCATTAAGCAGGATGCTTTAGCCTTTGATCTTGGCGAAGACTGGAACCAGAAGAAAATATCTTTGTTGGAACAGAAAGAAGTAGTGGACGAACCGCTTCTGAAAAAAATATCGGAAGTTTTAAAAATCCCTGTAGAAGCTTTTCAGAATTTCGATGAGGAGCAGGCGGTGAATGTAATTGCGAACACCTATTCATTTCAGGATTTTAAGGATAATGCAGTTGCTTCCGGATTCAGTTATCAGCCTTCCTTTAATCCGGTAGATAAAATGGTAGAATTGTATGAACGTATGATACAACAGCAAAAAGAAATGATTGATAAGCTTGAGAAGTTAATACAAGATAAATAAACAATTACATTTATTCACCAATATGAAAATATACCGGTAATAATGGAACAGAAAATACATCAGGGACACAATGTTAAACGATTCAGGGAAATATTAGGCATCGAGCAGGAAGCTTTAGCTTCTGATCTGAGCGAAGACTGGGAACAGAAAATTTCACTGTTGGAGCAGAAAGAAACTATTGAAAACCCATTGTTGCAAAAAATCTCCGAAGCCATGAAAATTCCGGTAGAAGCTTTTCAGAATTTTGATGACAAGCAGGCTATTAATGTAATTTCAAATACATTTAATGAAGGAGCCTACATCGGTAATTCAGGAGGTACTTACAATATAAATCCCCTTGTAGAAATCATCAAAATTCACGAAGAAAAAATTTCTCTTTATGAGCGTATGCTTAAAGAGAAAGACGAAATGATGGCCAGGCTGGATGCCCTTATCAAAAACGGGTAAACCCGGAGATTATTCAATATGAAAACAAGCGCAGGCATTTTATTGTTCAAAAAAGAGCAGGGAAAAATCTTTTATTTCCTGGTGCATCCGGGCGGTCCGTTCTGGAAGAATAAAGACCTGGGCGCATGGTCTGTCCCGAAAGGCGAAGCCTCAGAAGGGGAAAACTTACTGGAGCGGGCGCTTATTGAGTTTGAAGAAGAGACGGGGAAAAAGATACATGGAGATTTCATTGCCCTGAAACCCATAAAACAGAAATCCGGTAAAACAGTGCATGCCTGGGCACTGGAAGGTGACCTGGAACTGTCCGGGTTGTACAGCAATACTGTTTTGATAGACTGGCCGCCGCGATCCGGAAAAAAACTGGAAATTCCCGAAGTAGACCGATGGGAATGGTTTGATACCGAAGAAGCCTGCAAAAAAATAAATCCTGCGCAGGCAGAATTTATTGCAGAACTTGAGCGTGTGCTGAATGATGTTTAGATTCCGGCTTCAGACAGCTTAAAAGATATTATTCGCTGTCCTTTTCTTTCTTAAAGCTTACCACTTCGTATTTTCCGTCTGAGCAGTACTCCTTACAGCTTTCATCGGTAAATGATTCCGGAGACTTCAGGAAATCTTCAATATACTTCGCACTCTCATCCGTATTGGCCGGGGTAATAACAACGTGAAACAGTTTTAAAACAGATTCATCTGCGTTATTAAAAGATTCTTTTTTGTGCGCTAAGGCTTCCTGATAATTCATACCTGTATTTTTATGGGGTTGGTGAAGCTATGAATAAACTGTGCCAATTGTCTCATTATTAAACAATACTTAAGCCTTGTGGTATTTCCGGGGCCGGATTATCACGGCAATGGCTTGATTTTAGATAACTGTTAAGAGTTAATTGCAAAAATATACGGAGATGGAAAAATTTAAACACATCATAGTAAAAATCCTCAAATGGACGGGGATTTCTGTAGCCTCCATTCTTTTTCTCATGTTTATCCTGCCCATTCTTTTCCCGGGAACCATCTCTTCACAGGTGAAGATATTTGCCAACAAGCACCTGGCCGGCAAGCTGGATTACCGCAAAACGCACCTTACTTTTTTCAGGCATTTCCCATCCCTTACCGTTACCGTAGATGATCTTCTGCTGAAAGGCTCTAAACCTTTCCAGAATGATACGCTGCTGGCCGCACGGGAAGTTTCCGTAGGGATCAACCTGAAAAACCTGATCTTCGACAGGCAGGTGAAAATAGACGAAATATATGTTACCGATGCGTACGCCAATGTATTCGTCAATACAAAAGGGGAGGCCAACTACAACGTCTATGTCTCAAAGCCATCAGAAAAACCAAAAGATACTGCGGCTGCAGGGCCATCCATAAAGCTGGACCTGATTAAGCTGAAAAACTGGAACATCAAATACAACGACCACGCAGCAAGG
The DNA here is from genome assembly GCF_001421435.1 of Chryseobacterium sp. Leaf201. Classification (GTDB taxonomy): domain Bacteria; phylum Bacteroidota; class Bacteroidia; order Flavobacteriales; family Weeksellaceae; genus Chryseobacterium. The sequence goes on along the minus strand of NZ_LMKA01000095.1, from coordinate 22,791 downwards.
GTTCTGGTAGATGCCAAAGGACTTAACTATACCGGAGAAGGAGGGTTGAGCGAAGATATTTTTGATCTTGAAACCGATCTTGATATTGATAAGCTTGATTTCAGCCTGAACAGGATTTATTATGCCCAGCAAAAAACGCTTCATGCAGACCTGATTACCCGCATCAATACCAACGCCTTAACTTTTGTTCTGAGGAAAAACGAACTCAGGATCAATGATCTGCCGTTGAAATTTACCGGTTTCGTAAGTATCCTGAAAGACGGGTATAATCTCGATATTAAAGCCGCTTCAGAAAAAACAACCATCCGCGATATGATCTCCGTATTGCCGCCCCAATACCTGAACTGGGCAAAAGATACCAAGATAGAAGGAAAAAGTGATCTGTTTTTCAGCTTAAAAGGGAGGTTCAGTGAACCTGAAAACCTGAAGCCGAGATTAAACGCAAGGCTGTTTGTGCAGGACGGCTATGTATCCAACGGAAAAGCGCCGGTACCGATGAACCACCTGAATATGGACCTGAATGTTGATCTCCCTTCCCTGAACACAGACCAGCTGGGCATTGACCTTAAAAACCTGAGTTTTGACCTGGGCCCGAACAACAGCTTTAAAGCAGTGGTACAGACCAAAGGTCTGAATGAAATGATGGTGAATGCCGATATTAAAGGGGCCGTCAACCTGCAGACTCTGGATCAGGCGTTGGGGCTTAAAGATATTGATGTACGGGGGCTGATGGATACCAATATCCGCTCAAAAGGTATTTTCAGTCTGGATAAAAAACTGTTCCCGAAAACCAACGGCTACCTTAACCTGAAAAACGGCTGGCTGAAAACGAAATACTACCCGAATGCCATCCGGAATATCAACATGGTGGCCAATATTGTTAATACAGACGGTACTTTCAAAAGCCTGGGAGTAAAGCTGAATCCGTTTAAATTTGATTTTGAAGGCAATCCGGTTTTTATCAATGCTGACCTTCAGAACTTTGAAGATGTACTGTATAAAGTCCGCGCAAAAGGAGTACTGAATATCGGAAGGATCTATAAGGTTTTTGCAAAGAAAGGGTTTGATGTAAGCGGCCTCATCATGGCCGACCTTTCACTGAACGGAAGGCAGAGCTACGCCACAAACGGGCAGTACAGCAAGCTTGACAATAGAGGGAACCTGATCTTAAAAAATATAAAGGCAACTACAGAATATCTGCCTAAGTCATTTTTCATCAAAGAAGGAAATTTCCAGTTTGAAAATGAGAAGATGTGGTTCAGGAAGTTTTTTGCCACCTATGGGAAATCTGATTTCGCGTTGAACGGTTACCTTTTAAACACCATCAATTATTTTATCGAAAGGCGCGGGACGCTACATGGGAAATTCGGGCTGAACTCCAATTACATTCTGATTGATGAATTTATGGCCCTGAAAAACGGCGATAATTCCAAGAAATCCATAGACGTAGAATACGCCAAAGTAGAGAACCCGAAAAGCAGCGGAGTGGTGATTGTCCCGAAAAATCTTGATGTTGCCTTAGACGTAAATGCCCGAAAGGTTGAGTTTAAAGGTTTGGGATTAAACCACATCAAAGGAACCGCAGCGGTGGAAAAAGGACAGGTTTACCTTAAAAATACCTCTTTCGATATTATCGGGAGCCGGATGAATATTGATGCCAGGTACCAGGATGAATCTCCGTTAACGGCCAACTATGACGTGGCACTTAAAGTACTGGATTTTAATGTGCAGCGGGCTTATAAGGAAATCGATATGGTGCGTGAAATGGCAACGGCTGCAAAAAATGTGAAAGGGATTGTTTCCATAGACTATAAGCTGAAAGGCGATTTTGATAAAAACATGAAGCCTATCTATCCGTCTCTTGAAGGAGGCGGCGTTGTGAACCTCAGGGATGTGGAGGTGAAGAACCTCAAGATGCTTTCTGCGGTAGGGGATAACCTCGGGGCAAAAGCATTCAATGATCCGGATATGAAGGGCGTGAATATTGAAACCCATATCAAAAACAACCTGATTCATGTAGATAAGTTTACCTTTAAGGTTTCAATCCTGAGGCCTACGGTAAGCGGTACTTCCAGTTTCAACGGTCTTCTGGACCTCAGGATCAGGATAGGGATTCTGCCGGGCGGGATCATCGGTTTCCCGGTGGTGGTTACCGGTACGCATGAAAAGCCGAAGATTAAAATCTTCAGTAAAAAAGGGCAGGGAATCCTTGATGCCATCTATAACAAGAAGACCAATAAAATAGTCCGCCAGGAAAGAAGGGCTGAAAAGAAAACAAAGAGACAGCAGCGGAAAGAAAAAGAAGTTCAGGAAGACAGAGCCAAAAATTCCGAAAAACAAATCAGTAAAGATCTTAAGCAAAAATAAAGGTAAAGGAAGATGAATCAGTTGAGCTTATTTAACCCCGATGAATATTACCGTTTCCCGGAAGAGTTGCTGGAATATACCGCAGACTTTTTAGATGACAAAAAAGCCGGTAAGCTCCTGCAGAAACTCCTGGATGCTACACCCTGGAAGCAGAACATCCAGAAGATCTATGATAAAACGGTTCAGACCCCGCGCTTAACGGCATGGTATGGCGATGCAAATAAATCCTATCATCTGGGCGGTAATGAGTTTATGGTCAACCAGTGGTCACCCGAACTGCTGAATCTTAAAAAGAAAATTGAAAAGGCAACCGGCTACCACTTCAATACCGTATTGCTTAATTTATACCGCGACGGAAATGATTCCGTAGCATGGCACCGGGACAAAGAAAGCGAGCTGGGCGACCGCCCGGTTATAGCTTCTGTGAGCTTGGGACAGGTGAGGAATTTTGATTTCAGGAAACTGGACGACCGCAAAAATAAATACAGCCTGCCGCTCCGGCACGGTTCATTATTAATTATGAAAGGTGATCTTCAGGTGCACTGGGAGCACCGTATTGCCAAGTCTGATAAGGCAATGGAGCCGAGGATTAACCTTACATTCAGGATGATCCGTGAAATTTCAGAGATCCATGAATAATACAATAATGAATTATTTTTATTAAGAACATAAATAATTAAGCATTTTAACATAAGTTGGCAAAGAAATTGTGTATATCTAAAAGAAAGTATTAAAAAACAGCAGCTATGAATATTTCTTATTACGATTTTAAAAATATGCCGGATCAGGATCAGTGCAGTCTGGTAATGAATCAGGGGCGTGTGATGAATGAAAGAACGATCAATACCATAAAATATGTGCTGTATGAAGTTTCTCATTTTACCGTGGAAATGATTTATAATACACGGAATAATAAAGTGGAAGGGATTAACGTATTTCAGAACAAAGGTGCGTATGCAGTATAATTACTATTTATGAATTACCTAAGGATCAACCCACGATACATATAAACAGCTTTAACAGGCTGTTTTTTTATTGGAGTAAAGTGTCTTTCAAACAGATTCAAAATAAATTCTCAGTGATTATTTATATTTGCCAGATTTAGTTGCCGCGCTTTTTAAACTTAAGCAGACTTTGATATTATTCCAAAAAAAAATCCTCAGATAGGATCTGAGGATAAAAACTAATAACCATGAAAACTCAAATTAAACATGAGTAATTATCTATATTAAAATATTGTGCCAATCCGGAAAGTCAAACGTGTGTTTAAGAAAAAATTAAGAAATTTTAGTAAAAATTAATAGTTTTTATTTCTGGCACAATTTATTCTGTATGTCTGATACATAAAAATAAACATCATGGCAGAGAAAAGTTTTAGAAAGGAAGATTTTATAAAAGGTGACGCGGAAGATTATAAATTACGGTACCGGAAAGATGACATCGGGATCGGTTCAGACCTTACGGTAGAACGGATTAACGATTCCGGCGAACATGAAGTGGTGCTGGCCAACATACACCGTCATGACGATTATGTGGAAATCTTCTGGAGCGAACCTTTTAACGGAAGGCTGCTTTATGACAGCAAAGTAACTTTCGGAGAATAATACAACCAACCAATCAGATCCCCTTTACCATAAGGGGATTTTTTTTTGAAGGTGTTTTTTATGATGCCTGTTTATATGATACCTGAATCGTTATTTACAATTAAACAAAAGATTAAATACAAAGGACCCCTATGGCATAATAATAGGTTGACTGTAATCATAAACCAATAAAATATTCGCAAAATGAAATCAGACCATAGCATTGAAAGAACCCTTGAAGGAAAAACAGTGGTCATTACCGGGGGCAGCAGTGGAGTAGGAAGGGCAGTGGCCGAGGCTTTTGCCCTGGAAGGCTGTAATGTGGTGGTGGCAGCCAGAGGTAAAGAAGCGCTGGATGAAACTGTTGCCTTGTGCAGGGATCTGGGGGTTGCAGCATTGGGTGTTCCTACCGATGTGTCTGTTGCAGCCGATGTTCAGAACCTGGCCAATAAAGCCATGCAGTTTAACGGGAGGATAGATGTGTGGGTAAACAATGCGGGGGTAATGGCAAGCGGCAAGTTTGAAGAAATCCCGATGGATCTGAATGAGCAGATAATTAAAACCAATCTTTTCGGGTATATGCACGGGGCATACAGTGCACTGCCGATTTTCAAAAGCCAGAAAGAAGGAATCCTGATCAATAATATTTCCATCGGAGGCTTTATGCCGGCTCCGTACAGCGCGGTGTATTCCTCAACAAAATTCGGGATCCGCGGAATGATGGAATGTCTTCATGGGGAAATTTCAGATTTTCCTGATGTCCATATCTGTAACGTCTATCCGCAGATCCAGCGTTCTACGGGAAATATGCATTCGGCTAAATTTTCCGGACTGGATTTTAAAGTCCCTCCATTTGCCGCAGACCCGCGGGATACGGCTGCCAAGTTTGTGGAACTGGCCAAGAACCCGCGGAAAGAAATGTTTCCGGATGCGATGTCAAAAATCCTTACCACTGCTTATAAGCTGTTCCCTAAACCGGTCATTAATACTGCTTCTGCAGGAATGAGGCTGATGATGAAGATTAAAAATGCACCTTCTGATGCCGGAAATGTTTTACAGCCGTCATCCAACCCTCACAGAATCTACGGAGAGACCATTCTTCCGGTAGTTTCTAAAAAAACAAGAATGGCTGCTCTAGCCGGGCTTGGATTAGGGCTGGCCTTTATGTTTCTCAAGTCTAAATCTTCCGGAAATAAATCATGATCATCCTCATTTATCTGATCAAATGCTTTTCTGATAATAAATAATACTGAGTGTTCCGGGCAAATCGAAGATTTGCCCGGAACTTTTTTAATATTAAAGGGATGGAGTAGACTAATAAAAGTAATAGTCCAAAAGGTGATTTTATACATCATTTGAGAAATTCATCTCTTATTTAATGCATAATTCATTTAAAACGGATATTTTTGCACCAGTGAATGATTTGATGGGAATTTAGAGGTAAGACATTATTTAATCAATATAAAAATGATCAAAAAGCCTTTACACAATTTCCATATTCCCGTAATGGGATTGGCTTACACGATAGACAGCCCTATCCGTGTGGCACAGTACGGAATCTCTTCCGTAATTTCTATAATTGATGATGAGATTATAGAGAAAATGAAAAACTTTTACAGTAAAAAGTTCAACCTCGGTGATTTAAGCATCTCCGACAGGGTTGACGACTACCGCGCCAAAAGGATTACCGCCTATCTGGATATGGTAGATACTATTGTGAATGAAAAATTCGAGGCGTTTAAAGAAGAAATCTCCAGGAATGCAGCCGCACTCAGGAATTTCACGGACATGCTTCCCAATACCTCAGAGGTAAAAGCCGGACTGAAAAATATCCTGGACCAGAACCCTACCGTTGCTTCCGTTAAAAATTTTATCGAAAAGCATCTTTCTCCCGGAAACATTGATGTCAATATCATGACGAAGGTGGATAAGGATAACTTCAGGAACAATGAGCCGTTGCCTGTTATTTACAACGATGCCCATGCTTCCTTACGCGGATTTGCCAACAGCAGGCTGTCTTCATCAGTGGTGCTTTCTGCAGGAATGAATCCCCGCTTATATGGCTATCTTGAAGAGTTCGATGATTTTTTCCCCGACAGAAACGGAATCCTTAAGAAAAAAATTATCCTGAAAGTCAGCGATTTCCGTTCTGCAATGGTGCAGGGAAACTTCCTGGCTAAAAAAGGGCTTTGGGTTTCCGAATACAGGATCGAATCCGGACTGAACTGCGGCGGGCATGCTTTTGCTACGGAAGGGCTGCTGCTGGGGACGATTCTGGAAGAATTCAGACAGAAGAAAAATGAGCTGATCCGGTCTGCCTGTGATCTGATGGCCAAAGCTTTGGAACAGAAGCAGAAATATCCTGTTTCCGAACCTCCGGAAATAAAAATAACCGTTCAAGGCGGCGTGGGGACTTCCGAAGAACATGATTTCCTTTTAAAGACCTATGCTATTGAAAGTGTCGGCTGGGGCTCTCCGTTCCTGTTGGTGCCGGAAGCGACTTCTGTTGACGGGGAAACAAGGGAACTGCTTGTACAGTCAAAAGAAGAAGATTTCTACCTCAGCAACCTCTCGCCTTTGGGCGTGCCTTTTAATACCGTAAAAGGAACATCCAATGAAATCATCAGGCATGAAAAAGAGAAAAGAAACCGGTACGGAAGCTCGTGCCCTAAAAAATTCCTGGCTTTAAGCAGGGAATATTCACCGGAAGGCATGTGTACGGCATCAAAAAAATACCAGGACATCAAGTTCAGGGAACTGGACGCTGAGAAAGAAAACATGACTGAAGAGGTCTTTCAGAAAAGAAAGGAAACCATCACTGAAAAAGCCTGTCTCTGTGTGGGGCTGGTCAACGCCGCTTATATGGAACAGAACCTTCCGATCAAAGGAGAAAAACAGGGCGTGGTAATTTGTCCGGGGCCTAACCTGGCTTATTTTGATAAAGAAGTTTCCCTTTCAGAAATGGTGCAGCATATTTACGGAAACAAAAATATCCTTGCAGAAAATGACCGTCCGAATATGTTCATCAACGAACTGAAGATGTACGTAGATCACCTTAAAAAAGAAATACAGGAATTTTCGGGAGCGCTTACCAATGCCCAGATTAAGAAATGGAAAACTTTTAAAGATAACCTTCTGCAGGGAATCGGTTATTATGAAAACCTTTTCCGGGAAACCGGTTTCTTCAGTACAGATTCCAGGATCAGTCAGCAGCTGGAGCAGAACAGGCTGATCATATCGGAAATTGAAATCCCACAGTAGTAAGGAAAATATTACAGGGCCGCCTCACAAACCGTGACAGCGGCCCTTCTATGAAACCGTCAGCTAGAACAGCTTTTTAAAGAGGCTCACCCAATTATTATTGATCCGCGTACCTCTCGAGCTGAAATTGACACTGGCGCCCCGTTTACCGATGGTGGTATTAACTCCTTTCTGGCTGATATTCAGGTGAACACCGGGCATCAGTCGGATTCTTTTTCTATAGCTCCATCCCATAATACAAGTGTTGTTTTTGGTTAATTATTTTATTTTTTAAAATTACCGATGCTGTTCCATAAATTTTTGCGGTTTTCCGTAAAAGGGCATGCATTTTTAACCGCTGAATACAGGGCATAAATTTTTCAGCAGCCTTTAAAATATATTTGCCGGTATCAAAAATAGTTGTATATTTGCACCACTGAAAACGATGGCAACGCCGGAGTTCAGGGAGAGTTGGCAGAGTGGTCGATTGCGGCAGTCTTGAAAACTGTTGACTGTAACAGGTCCGGGGGTTCGAATCCCTCACTCTCCGCCAATTGGGGAACCAAAATAAGCTAAAACGCTGTAAACATTTGTTTGCAGCGTTTTTTGTTTTGCGCTAGTATCAAAAAATATAGAGGCTAAAAAGTAAGTTAATGTTGCTGAAATCTTTATCTACAATACTATGCGAAAATTTTTGATGAAAAATTAAGTGACGAAAGTGGTGAACTTTAACAACACAAATATTAATCCTAATCTAAATTAGTATTAGTTTTCTTGATTGTTATAAAACGTCGCTATGGAATATCTAAGTTTTTTTTGTTATTTTACGGTTTTCCATATCAGTTCTCGCAATTTCTTAACTATTTTTGTTTTCCGACTAATATAAATGGCTCGAAACAAAAATGCACAGATAAGATATAAAGCACTTGATACTTAAAGATATTATAGGTGTAAGCAATGACGAATCAAAAAAAATGTCGATGTAAAAATTCAATTGACGGGTCACAAAAGATTAAAGAAAATTCTTTATTTTCAAGTAAAATTGGATTACGAGCTCGAAGCTTTAATTCTTTATTATTGTAAAAATATGTGTGTGTTAGAACCGAAAAAATTGACTCTAATTATAAAAGAAAGAGTAAATTAAATTTCCGACTTAATACAAGCAGAATATAAATTATAATATTCGCTAACTGAAAATTGATATAATAATTCATAAAGTATCACACTGAAATGAAAAGCGATTAAAAGTAGAACAAATTATGTATAACATTTAAGCTGCTATCAGCATTCTGGTATTGTTAAAAATAAATTTATAATGTTATATTGTTCTTTCTCTATTCAAAAAATACCGTAGCCCAGAATTAAACTATTATAATTAATATAGGGGTTAATATCTTAACTTTTATTTATAATCAAATCATAGCCAACCAATGAAATAAAACTAACTAATCAGAAAACTCAAAAATAAAAAAATGAAAAAACATACAAATTCAAATAATTACTTAGGTTTTAATTTCTCCGTAAATACATAAAAAAGTAGACATTTATCAAAATCTATCTATATAGATAGGTTGCATTGATTTATTTTATATTTGAAAAAATTACTTTGATGAGTGAATTTATTAAAATATTACAGGCAAGAACACTGAGTTTTCACACAGGTCAACCCTTGTGGAAATATAATATCTCAGATTTTGAATTTGAACAATTAAAAGTACGTTTTCAAAATGTTGAAAGAGCTTCTCAACTGGATCCCAGAACTTGTGCATTATATTATGCAGAATGGTGGAAGCGAAAGTATATTGGTGGTTATCCTTCTAAACTAGAGATTTACGAATCAATTGGCGGAAAACAATTATGTTTCGATGACGAAGAATTTTTCAAGTTAGCAAAACAAGGAGGTAATTATCTGAATTTCAAATGGATTAGAATTCAAAATACTCTATACCTTAAAACCTTATTGTTACAAGGTGGTTTACCAGTAAATCATATTAAAAATAATAAAGGGAAATATCGTGACTTTCTTGTCAAAATCATACATCTAAATCCTAATACTATAGAAGATTTTTCGTCTGATTATGAGGTTATAAGCCTCTTACCAAAATCAAGTCAGAATGATATTATCTATTCAAGCTGTCTGGAAATTGTACGAGCTGTTTTGGATAATGATGAATCAATGTTATCCTCTTTTCAACACAACAAGGATTTAGTTGATATTGCTAATGATTTGATTACAGAAAGAGACAAAGTTGTAAGAAAAGGAAACTCCCTAAGGTTTAGGTGGTTCTATGACCGTAACAAGAAAACATTTTTTTTAAATACATCATTGAATTTAAAATTAAATAAAACTGACTTACAATATTTATTGAACGACAATGTCAATGATTCAATAAGTGAGTACAGGTTATTTGTTGACAGTAGTTTGATTGCAAAATTAGTCAAGAGAAATGCTGACACCTTTAAAGTTATTCAAGTAACAAATACAATTAAGTTTGATGGAAAATTAGATCCGGAAATATACTTTATTGACACTCTTGATAAAACTTATACTGCTAATCATTTGTTGTACCACAAGTTAAATTTGGAAATACCTTCGTTGTGGAATAGTAGTGGTGATGCAATTTACCATTTAGACAAATCACGACATACACGTAACAATTCAGCATTTGTTTTATGTGAAAGTTCTTATTTCTGGCAAGGCGATGTAGATGTAGAGGAAAAGTTAATCATAAATGATGACGACTATTATTTTGTTAAATTCAAGCATCAATTACATGTCAAAAAAGACAATGAAAATGGTTTTAAATTTAAAACCAATGCACAAAATATGTTTGAGTGGACGATATTGTCAGATCGGCCAAAATGGATTCTGAAATCGAATTTAGAGATTGTAAGAAATCAACTTCGGTTATTTGTTTGTGATAAAAATGGAGAAAGAATTTCTAACCCCATTATTCAGTGGAAACCTACACACAGATCTGAATGGAATTCTATAAATAGCCCACTTTCCAAAGGAGTTCTAGATATTAAAATTTCGCTTAACGAGATTGAAGAGTTCGACCGGGTTTTTAATATTGCAGATTTGGATCTTAACGTGATATCTAAACATCATCATTTTGTGTTTAGAAACAGTGAACCTTTTACTACAGAAATTTATCCCTCAGCTCTTTATGATTTTGAAATAGAGAATTTTGTTATTAGATTTAATATTATAGAACACAGTTCATTTCCAACATCTGTAAAAACTAGATTTAGTATACAAAGGCAATCTGCCGGTCTCATTGCGGAAATAGCTTCTCCCTTTCAAGGACTTTGTATTGTTGACCAGAATAATCAAAAAGTTGATGATAAAGTTCTTTATCTCGATAATATAAGAGGATGGCGATTGGTATCCAATTTACATGAAAAGGAATTTGAAATTTCTTTCAAAAATCACAAAAACGATCAAATCATCATTAATAAAGCGATTGACAGAAAAATAATTCCTCTTATTGAATTTCATGATACTCTTAAATCATTGTTCCAGCTTTACAATGTAATAGATGAAGAAAATTATATTGAAATAATGATTTCAGAAATTCTTACTAACTCTAAAACAAAAAAAATCAAAAGCTACCAGATAAAACAATTTTCGAAAACAGTAGTTTGGAAAGTGAATGAGCATAATAAAATTCAGTTTATTGATGATGATATTAATTTTGCTGATTCAGTTTTTGCATTGCCTTTAGAATGTGAGCTTGAAGAAATAGATAAAATAGAACTTTCAAAAGAACAAGACTCTTTCTCATTGCAGAAAAGCAATATCGAGAAATTTATTTTGTTTTCAGTTAAAAATTCATTTCCAAAAATAAAACCAGTGTTTATAAGCGTTAATCCTGAAAATAAATTCACAACTGATGATGATAGAAATGCAAGGATGCTAGATTTTGCTTCTCAACTATTAGAACAGGACTTTCCGGGAATTATTTGGAATAAACTCTGGATATATTACATTTTGTGTAAAGAGAATGATCTTCCTTTTGCAACCTTCGATATCATAAAGTCTATTACAACTTCTTCAGAACTAGCAGCAAAAGCCTTTGTATTTTTATCTGAAAAATTTGATAATGGCCAATTTGCCTTCTCCGGGAATGATTTTGCCGAACTTGAAAATGATTTGGGCTTTTCTTTCCATTGGGTGAAGCTAGAACATTGGCACAATCACTTACATATGAGTGAAGCAATTGCTACAATGTTGGGACATCATTTCCCTGAACTTAAAGTTTGTTTACTTCAAAACAGATCAAAGAGGGATTTTGTCTTCCTCGCAGAATTGAATAAAGCAAGAGAAAGATTAGGAAATCGTGTTCTTAGCCAATTACCTAAATACAATTTATTAACAGATCGAAATTCTTATATAAAACCAATCCCGCATCAGCACTGGAATGATGAAGTAAATATTTTGGTGATTGCGCCATTGGCAGTAGCATCTTCTATAAAAAAAGATAATGCCGGACTTTGGCATACAAACGGTGATAGTTATCGCAGAATGATAAAATACGTTGAAAATATCGATAAAAAATGGTATGAAGATTCACTAATCTTCTATCTAAATTAAACACAAAGGAACATTTAAAATTAAAAAAAACTAAAACTTATGAGTAAGCTTATATTTAATAAAATCTACACAGAAATTCAAGACAGACTATTAGATTCGATACTTTCTTTGTGGGCAACAGGAGATGCACAATTTCAGAACTATCTTGAAGAGTTACTGAACAAAGAAAAACTTTTGGCTGAACCCGTCTTTCAAAATACCTTTCCTTGGACTCCAGCATCACAGACATTTGGAGACTTGACCCACCTTTTTGATAGCAATCTTATTAAAAACTTAGATAAAATAAAAGGAGAGTACGAATTTCCCAAAAATAGAAATCCATATGTACATCAAGTGACAAGCTGGGAAAAACTTCTCTCAGACAAAAAATCTATTGCAGTAACAACAGGTACAGGTTCTGGTAAAACTGAGTGTTTTATGTTACCGGTCTTACAAGATTTATATCAAAACTGTGAAAACGAATCTGGAGTAAGAGCAATTTTTCTTTATCCGTTAAACGCTTTGATTGGTAGTCAGAAAAAACGTATTGATACTTGGGTAAAAGCAATCGGTGGGTTGACTTATGCAGTATACAATGGAAATACAGACGAAAATGCTACAGCGGCTCATGCAAAAAATGCTCTTCCTGAGCTTATATCACGAAAACAAATAAGAGATACTCCGCCTCAAATACTTTTTACAAATCCATCGATGCTGGAGTATTTGTTGGTAAGGGATAAGGATGTTTCGCTCCTCACAAATTCTAAAGGGAAATTAAGATGGATTTTGCTTGATGAGGCACATACATTGGTTGGTTCTGCTGCGACAGAAATGGCATTATTAATTAGAAGAGTAGTTGATGCCTTTGAAGTCGATGTAAAAGATTTACGTTTTGCAATTACTTCAGCAACGGTAGGATCAGGGGAAGAAAGTGATAGAAAATTAAAAGATTTCATGGCAAATCTTTGTGGCATTGATAGCAGCCAAATAGAGGTTATTACGGGAAATCGCGAACTCACTCCGCTGCAAGATGATTTTGAAATTGAAAACAAACAAGGAATTGAGCAACTTAGAACCAGAACCTACACATCTGCTGCTATTAAACTTTCTGACATGACTGATGGCTTTGTAGTTAATAATAGTTCTACTGAAGATAAACTGGATTGGCTGGATCATATTGTTGAGAAAAAAGATCATCTTGATAATTCTATTTTACCGCTAAGAATGCATTTGTTTTCCCGCGGAATCGGAGGCGTATATGTCTGTTCAAATCCGGAATGTGACAAGCACAATAATTTTAAAAACATAAGTCACATGGGGAATTTGACAACGTATACAGAGAAAACTTGTTCTCATTGTAACTTTCCGATGTTCGAGTTGGTTGCCTGTAGATCTTGTGGCAATGAACTATTAAAAGCAGAAAAAGAAATAAACAAACAGGGAATTCAAACGCTTCAACTTTCAACATCTCTCAATCAGGATAATTTTGTATTAGACGATATTGATAATGATGAGGATTCTGAAGAAAAGCTTCCTACGCTTTCTTTTTTCTTTACAAGGAAAAATCCTAACAAAAGATTTGTCTTGGGAACTAATGAATTTGGTATTGAGGACACCGGTAAGATAGATAGAAATAGAAATGAATTCATAGAAGCAGATAATAACAATGGTGAATGTGTATGTCCCCATTGTGCAACTTCATTAGAAAACCCTTTGCATTTTAGAATTTCTTCTTCGTATATGAACAGAAATTTATCCGACATTTTTCTTGAAAACACACCAGAAGCGGGTGAAATTAGACAAGAAACTTTATGGAACGGTCATAAATATATTTCATTTACAGATAGTCGTCAGGGAACGGCCAAAATATCTGCACTTATTAATATTGATAATGAAAGCAATTGGATTCGATCGCAGGTCTTTCATAAGCTCTCATTAGAAAACATTAATAATGCTACGCCAGATCCTTACAGGAGTGTTTTGGAAGCTCAAATTCATAATGCAACTAATCCAGTTTTCAAGAGAGAATTTGAAAGACAATTAGCAGAATTACCAATTCCAATCACCAACTCAATAAGACTAAGCTGGAAACAAGTTTATGACTTTGTAAATCCAAAAACAGATTTAAAGACAATATTTAGAAATAACAATCCTCGGGAAGAAGATATTGTAAACATTGAAAAATATTCACGTGCTCTTTTATTCGATAATTTTTCGAGAAGATTACCCAGAGAGCGTTCATTGGAAAATTTGGGGTTGGTAAGTTTGGTCTATCCGGATTTAGATAATGTACAATTGCCATCAATTGCAGAACGCTGCAATATTTCTTTAGCAGAATGGAAAAGTCTTTTAAAAATTGGTTTAGATTATATTATCAGATATAAATTCAATTTTTTTGTTGATCCCGTAATTTATCCTTACTCAACTTCTTTCTTAAGAAGTTCTCTGATTCATAATCCAAATTCAAATGTTGTTGGTGCAATAGAATGGCCAACCTTCGAGAAAAACAATCTACGACCAAACAGACTTGCTTTACTACTGTGTGTTGGTTTAGGCTTTTCTGAAAGGGATGAAATTACCAATGAAGTTGAGGACAATATTAACGAGTTACTAAAAAATATATGGCAAAATATCAAACCCCTTTTAACCCAAGATGGAAATCAATCTTATAAATTAAACTTAGAAGAAAAAACGAGATTTCAACTTGCCAATGGACTTTGGCTTTGCCCTGTAAAAAAACGTCTGATTGACGCTCATTTCAAAGGTGTTTCACCTTGGATTAATGGAACTTTCACAGACGAGAATGTTCGTCATTACCGAATCGAAAACATACAATCAATAATATTTCCTGAACTCAAATTGAAAATGGGAGATAATGATGTAATGCAAACGGTAAAAGAATGGATTGCTGAAAACTCAGTAGATTGGAAACAACAGGGTATTTGGAATAACATTCACGAAAAAGTAATTCTAAATAGACCTATTTATTTATCTGGGGAACATTCTGCTCAACAAAATGAGAAACGTTTAAAGCAGCTTGAGACTAAATTTGAAAATTCAGAAATCAATATTCTTAATTGTTCCACAACTATGGAAATGGGTGTGGATATCGGCGGGATTTCTACGGTTGTAATGAACAATGTTCCTCCAGGCCCTGCAAATTATTTACAAAGAGCAGGCCGTGCGGGCCGCCGTAAAGAATCAAAATCTCTGGCCTTTACTGTATGTGCGCCAAACCCTGTTGGTTTAAATGCATTCAATACACCTACATGGGCTTTGACTCATAAAATTGCGCCACCTTTTATCTCTTTCAATAGTCAGCAGGTTATCGAAAGACATATTAATGCATTCTTTCTAGGAAAGTTTGTTCAGACTGAGCAAGTAGGAGGTATGAGAGTAACTGATAAGATTAGCGACTTTTTCTTTGCTGAAATAAATCCTATTGCTTCAAGATTCATAAGTTGGTTACTCAATGACGAAATTTCTTCATTAGATGGCAGGTTGAAGAGCATTACTAAAAACACAAGTTTTTCAGACAGGAATTTTAATTTTATAATTAATAAAGTATTTTCAAATTTCAATAGAATACTACACTTTACACAAGCTAAAAAACAAGGATTTGAGAGAAAAATGGCAGAGTTTGAGAATGAATTTGGCCAAAATTCCCCTGCTTATAAAGCTGTAAATATTCAGTATATACAGTTTATAGAAAAAAACGCACTTTCTTTTTTAGCACAGGAAGGATTTCTTCCAACAGCAGGGCTTCCAACCGGAATAGTAGAGTTTGAAACCACAAATATTGATAACCTAAACAGAAAGCAAAAAAAGGAAAATCCTTCTTATTTTATCACCAGAGCACTGACAGAATTTGCTCCCGGTAACAATGTTGTCATTGACGGGATGAATTACAAATCTTCCGGAATTATTTTAGATAATAATCGCGGTTCTCAGGCCAGCAAAGAAATTATCCAGTTGTGTAATAGTTGTGGTTACCAAAGAATTGTGGAAATAGCAGATAATCAAACTATCGATTCTAGCTGTCCACATTGTAATAATCAAAGTTTTAGAGGTTTGATTTTCGATGATGAAGGCAATCGGGGAAGTTTCACCGAAATGATTCAACCTGCCGGGTTTGCAGTAGATGTCTATCAAATGCCTAATAGGAAGATATCTGAAACTTCAAGAACACAGTATGTTGATCCATTATTGATTAATGTAAAACCGTGGGAGCAAAATACCACGAATATCATTGATATTAGAGAAAGCGAGGATAATGGGGAAATATTATATTACAACGTTGGTAACGGAAATGGTTTTCATGTCTGTTTAAATTGTGGTAAAACGGGATTTTCTATTGAAGAATTGGAAGATCACAGACGTTTGAGAGGTGGGAAAGACGACCAGAATGGTGCAATTTGTCAGGGAAATTTTACACCATCATCTATTCGCCCCAACGTTATTTTGGGTGGACGTTTTAAAACCAATTTTTGTGAGATTAGAATTAAGGAAAACGATAGATATTCTACTGATGAAACGCTTCTATACTCCCTAGCTTCTGTTTTTGCAAAAGAATTGGCATCATATCTTGCTGTAGAAGCCGCAGAAATCGACTTTGGCATAAAAAAATATGATCATTACAACACAATTTTCATTTTTGATACAACAAAAGGAGGTGCAGGATATTCTACCAAGTTCTTTTTGTACGCCGACGAAATATTAAAAGCAGCTAAAGATAAATTAGAATGTAATTGCACAGGAGCTTGTACAAAATGTTTAATTGACCGAAAAACCCAATGGCACATTAATCTTTTAGATCGCAATAAAGCTCTGGATTGGTTGCAGAATATTGCGAAATTGAGCATTCCAGAGGAGATAGAATATAGTTATCCAAATCCAAAAAGAATATTAGATGGTATAAGAGCAGATATTGTCAAAGTTTCTTATACCAATCAAATTGACGAAATCTGGTTAAAAGTTGATCATGAAATTTCTAATTGGGATTTAGAGAATATAATCTTCTTAGAAAATCTCAAAAATAAGTCGGAGATTAATTTAGTTTTTGAAACTAAACCGATAGTTTCGAATCCTCAAAATGTAATGACATTAATTCAAGTTTCTTCATGGGCAAAAGTATGTGTTCAGAAAGATAATAACAATGAAGATATAAAAGCAGTTGCTTTAATCAAATTGTCGGATGTAGATTACCACTCTTACCTTGTTAGCGGCCAAGTTAACCTAAGTTTAAATCAATATTGGGGAGATACTGATAACGGTGAATTATATAGAATCAACCAATTACTGAAAATTGATTGTGATCCACTTAACGTTATGGATTATCTTAATTCAAATCAAATCTTTGAAGTATATTTAAACCCCACTGAAAATATTTCGTCAAAAAATCTGGCTTCCATTTTAATTACGGGATTAGCAAATAAATTTGATCTACAATCTATAATGAATGGGCAAAAATTTAATGTTTCTTACTATGATCGATATTTAAAAACACCTTTTGGGTGCTTTTTAATGTTACAGTTTATCGATCAATTAAAAACAGAGCTTAATTTTGAATTGCAAGACTTTATTTTTTATGGGCAGGATTTTAATAATGATAGAAACGCTTCAAGAGTATTTCATGATTTTCGAAATCAAAAGTCCCGAAAATCTTTTATTGAATTTTATAAATATGATCTTGATTTAGAAAATATGGAAATTCTAAGTGATGAAATTCCACATTATCGTTATTTTGAATTTTCAAATGATCAATATAGAATTATTATACGACCAGATGCAGGAATAGAGCATGGTTGGCGTTTGGTTGAAGATAATATTCGGATAGAAGATTTAAACAGTTTAGATCAATCTCTAGATATTTTGAAAATGAAGAATCATCCGATTTTATACACTATTAGCTTTAACACTATAAATACTTGAGATAATATTAAACTTGTGTAAACTTATTTAATTAACAAATTTCCGAGAAATAAGACAATTAGTGATAGAGGTGCGAATTATGGCAAATACATATAATTTTCTGTGATATATTTATATAATAAACTTTTGATTATCAGAGTAAACCAAATAAACGTATACATAACAAAAGAAATAAGAGTTAATCTATTTTTACACAATTATATTTTAAATAATTACAATATGAAAATTGCATACGGTAGGATTACCTCAAGTTATACCAGATATCATCTGTCCATAGGGACCAAACAAATGAATCACAAGTGACAAATAATCTTATGATGACGTCAGCTTAAAATTTGACGTCATCATAAGATTAAAAATATAAATATGCTTATCCAAAAAAGTTTTTTAACATATTTCACTATGTAATATTTGCTTTTTATACAAGTAGTGGCAAATATAGTTACACCGCATGCGACCTTAGATATTCAAGAAATCCCATTGAAAAGCAATGTAAATTTAGGTACAGTATACTTCACATAAATCAGCAATAAGTTCCAAATAAAAGATTTAAAATTCAATATGAACGAGTCTTGTTTCGCCCGTCTGCATTAATTTCATAAATGAAGCTTTCACATCACAGCCAAAATGTTTTTCTAATCACCGAGAGTGCAGGACACTCCATTGTGGTGTTTGGATTAATTTAGCTTTAAACCAAGCAAAATTAAAATCGTATGAGCCGGAAGTTGTCTTTATCCTTATTTCTTCTGATTACCTGTTGCAGTTCGGTATACGCACAGCAGCTGGCTTTTCCAGGAGCAGAAGGTTTCGGCCGTTTTGCAGCGGGCGGACGAAGCGGAAGCGTTTATCATGTAACCAACCTGAATGACACAGGTAAAGGCTCATTCAGGGATGCCGTGAGCCGGACGGGCAGGACGATTGTTTTTGATGTTTCCGGTGTCATCAGAATCAAAGAAAAAATTGCGGCTGCTTCCGGAATTACCATTGCAGGCCAGACGGCGCCCGGAACAGGGATTACGGTGTATGGCAACAGTGTGTCGTTTGGCGGTAATACCATTGTAAGATATATCAGGTTCAGGGGAAGCATTAATATGCCTAAAGGTGCCTGTACGGTAGTAGCGGATAATCTGAAGGACATTATTTTTGACCATGTTTCCATTGAATGGGGGAGATGGGATAACCTGCATGTAAAAAACAGCGCAAACATTACCTTTCAGTATTGCCTGATCGGTGAAGGGATAGATCCCCAGCGTTTCGGGGCATTACTGGAACACCCTGTTGATATCACGGTGCACCACAGTTTATGGACAGGAAACCAGAGCCGTAATCCCAAAGCAAAAGCAAAGATTGAATATATTAATAATGTCGTCTACAACTGGGGGAAAAGCGCTTTCGTAGGCGGCCATTCGGCAACAGACCATTATCAGGACCTGGCAGGTAATTATTTTATTGCCGGACCAAATTCTACCGATGAGTTTCTAAGCATGTTTACCGCTACAGACCATGTATACCATAAAGATAATTATGCAGACCTGAATAAAGACGGCAGGGTAAACGGCCGTGTTGTTACTGATGCAGATTTTATCCGGGAAAAAGCCACCCTGTTACAGGAGCCATCGTCAATGCAGAGGAGCAACGTTACCATAAATACCGCCGCAGATGCCGTGAAGATCGTTATGGCAGAAGCCGGTTCTTCTCTGAAAAGGGATGCTGTAGATAAGCGGATCATCGGATACTTTAAGAGTCTTGGTAAGAAAGGCCGGATTTTTAAAACTGAAGCAGACGCGGGCGGACAGCCGGAAATAAGGCCAAAGAGATCAAAGCTGAAAGATAGAGATGGCGACGGCATGCCTGACCGATGGGAAAATAAACATAAGCTGAATGCTGATGATGCTTCAGATGCAGCGGTTATTAACCGGACGGGTTATACAAATCTGGAAGAATACATCAACAGCCTTGTGAAGTAGACAGGTTCTGATATTGTTACTTTGCTGCAGAATATCATTAGTGAGCAGGATTTATCAGCTCATGTCCATACCTCAAGGTAGAGAGGCGGAATAATCCAACTTCTTTAACCTTTATTACGTATAAATAAATAAGAAATACAAATCTCTATTTTTACCGGACCAATGACAAACGCTTACGCTGCCGCATCAGCTATAATCAATCCGGCAGTGTAAACCAAAAAGTCGTTCCTTCACCTTCCATGCTCTCTACACCGATCTGTCCGCCATGACGCTGGATGATGTCTGAACAGATATAAAGCCCTAAGCCCAGGCCTGAAACCTGTATGCCGCTCTGGTCTACGCGGTAATAGCGGTCAAACAGATGCGGGAGCTTATCAGCCGGAATGCCGGGACCGGTATCCCGGAGTGAAATTTTTACCGAATCACCGGGATGTTCAATGGTCAGGAATATTTGTCTGCTGTTAGGAGCGTATTTTATGGCATTGGTGATGAAATTGGTAACCACCTGTTCGATCCGGTTTTCATCTGCTACAATTTCAAGATTTTTTTCGCCTTCCACAATCAGCTCATGCGTACCGCGCTGTGCCACATGGGTGCAGCATTCATCTACCAGATGGGCCAGGCTGAATTTCTTTTTGTTCACCATTACTTTGCCTTCGTTTATTCTTGTCACATTCAGCAGGTCTTCCACCAGCTCGGAAATCTTTTCCATGCTTCGGTTGCATTGTTCAACGAGCCTCGGTAGCAACGCGGTCGGATTGGTTTTCATCCGTTCCAGGAGCTGCAGGGAAGCCTTCAGGCTGGTAAGCGGTGTTTTAAGCTCATGGCTGGCAATCGAAATGAAATCGTCCTTCTGCTGCTGAAGCTGCTTGAAAGCCGTGATATCCATCACGGTACCCAGCATCTTTTTGAGGTTGCCATGGCTGTCGTAATGCACATCCCCCTGTAAACGGATCCACTTTACGGAGTTGTCTGCAAGCAAAATACGGGTTTCATAAAACAGCCTGCCGGTTTTTTGGGCAATCATATGGGCCTCGTCGCTGAGGTGGGCATCCAACGGATGGTAAGTTGCCAGTACCTGCTGCCTGGAAACAGGGCTGGTTACGCCAAAGATTTCATCGAAACGTTTTGAACCTTTCAGAGTCTGGTCTCCGTAACTGAGCTCGTAGGTTCCGATTTCTGCCGCTTCAATGGCCAGCCGGTTGCGTTCTTCCACATCTTCAATCTGCCTTCTTGCCGTTACTTTATCAGTTACATCGTTGCCGGCCACCATAATTGATGTTACTTTACCTTTTAAATCCGTCACCGGTTCGTAAACAAAATCAATACACACTGTTTCGGCAATGCCGTTCCTGTTTAAGATCAGTTCATGCTCTTTTCCATGAAAGGCAATGCCGGTGTCAATAACCTGCTGCATCAGCGGGGCATAGACCTCAGCTACCTCAGCTACGCCATCCCAGATGGTATGGTGTTCCAACTGCCGGCGGGTTTTGCCCACCAGTTCCAGGTAGGCGTTATTCACTTCAACCACGATCAGATCTTCTGCCCGGATCACGCATATGGCAAACGGTGCCTGGTTGATCAGGTTCCGGAACCGTGCTTCACTGAGCAGCAGCTCATCATTGGATTCCGCGAGTTCCTCGTTGGTTGTCGCAAGTTCTTCATTAAGGGCCGCAAACTCTTCATTGGAGGCTGCCAGTTCTTCATTCATATCCTGGAGCAGCTGCTCATCCAGTTTCCGTTGGGTGATATCAATACAGGAACTGATGTACCCGGCAAAGTTTCCGTCAGAAAGAAACCGGGGCGTTCCTTTTTTCAGCAGCCAGTGGTAGGATCCGTCAGCTCCGAGTACCCGGACTTCATCGCTGTAGGAAACTCTTTTATTAAATGCCTGCTGATGGATGTCAAGGAATTTCTGCCTGTCCAGGTCATGGATCAGGTCATGCCATCCGATGCTGATCAGCTGGTCTGCGGTTCTTCCGGTAAACTCTATCCAGGCTTTGTTAAAATAAATCAGCTTTCCTGTCTCTTCACGGACGGCTACCAGGATGTCGGTGTTGTCAGCCATCGACCTGAAACGCTCCTCGCTTTCAATAAATGCTTTTACACGGTCGTTCACCATGGATTCAAGCTCGATATTCATCCGGAAAAGTTCTTCTCTGCTTGTCTGGAGTTCTTCATTGATGGCATTGAGCTCTTCATTTGAAGCGGCCAGCTGCTCGTTCAGTGACTGCTCACGGATCAGTAATTCTTTGTTTTGCACCGCTTCCTCCAGGGTACGTCTGTTCAGGTAACGTTCAGTTACATCGGTAGCCGTATGCAGGACAGCGATTACCCGGCCGCTTTTGTCCTTGACGGCACGGTACTCAAAATCAAAGTAATATGTGCCTATGGCTCCATCGACCAACAGTTCTGCGGGAGTATCATTTCCAGAAATTGTTATGCCTTCACGCCATACCCTGGCAAACATTCCCAAAAACGGCTGATCTGAAAGCTCGGGCATTGCTTCCACCAGCCCTTTTCCGATCACCTCAGTACCCCGGCCCCAGATGGTTAACATCGCCTGGTTTGCAAATTCAATCCGGGCATCTTCACCCACATGGACAGCAGTAGCGGTACTGCTGAAAGAAAGTACTTCGGTTAACTGTTCAGAATTCAGGGGCGTTACGGGTTCAGTCATAGTATAGCGGTTAAATATCGAAGCACAAAAATACAAAAATGGACTGAATTTTTCGCAGGTGTGGCACATAACCGCGGAGCCGGAGCTTTAGGTAGATTTTTTTTGATCGGAAGGCCGGGATTATGTCTTGATATAGATGTTTTCGGTTATTGTGATAAATTTCAATATCCGGTATTTCTGAATCTCAGAAAAATAAAAGTTCATGGCAAAGGCAGGAATAAAAAATGCCTTCAAAAACAGTATTCGTTATTTATAAATTTCAGATAAACCATAGTTATTTAAAATGATCAATACCGGTTATTCTTTACCGTTAAAACAGGGCAGGGTACGGTGTTAAATTACTGAGGTCATTTAAACTTTTCTATAAAAAAAGGCTTGCTTATTTTTGTGTTGCGAGACATAAAAATATAAAGCAAGCCTATGATGTACCAAGTACTTGACAAAGAT
>NZ_LMKA01000094.1 GCF_001421435.1 Chryseobacterium sp. Leaf201 | reverse complement strand
AGTAATATTTCTTTTATAAGATATATCAATTACTTAATTACACTAAAGATTCAACTATTACATCTTTACAAAACGATTTGCGAAAATCCGCATATCGATTTTTAGAGGTACACATACAAAGACAAGAAGAGCGACTTAAAATAATTGTATAGACATATTCTGGAAGTTATTATATGTTTACATAAAAAACATTTCTTTCAATATAATTCCCTAATGATTTGTTATGACTAATTTTCTAATAAATTAACATATAATAGTTAAGCGCTTGTAGAATATAATCTTGCTTCATATGTAAATTAAATTATAAAAATTCATTAAGACAGTCTTGATATTGTTTCGATCATTCAAAAAAAACCGCCCTTCTATACAGTCTTATTTAAAATTAGTCCCTCATCACTTTCCTCACCAACTCCTCAATCACCCTACTCTTCTCCTTCTCCGTTTCCAGCAAACGTTCATACAGCTTTCTGTTCTCCTCGTAAGATTCCAACAATTTATCTAATGGATTAAAAGTAGGTTGGTAAATCTCTGTCCTCAAAATAGCAATACCATTATCGTTGGTATTAAATGTATTCGAGATAATATTAAAAAACGCATCCTCAGAAAAGTTCTTCAGGGCTTCCACGGAGATTTCCAGAGCTTTGGCGATGGGTTCCAGTTTGGTATCTTCAAGCGCTTCGGCGTTTTCAAACAATGATATTTTCTGCTGGCTGACGCCTAAGATTTCGGCCAGGGTTTCCTGCTTCATGCCGCGCATTTCCCTGATTCTTGCGATATTCCTCCCGATATGTTTCTGTGCTGTAGCTGCCATGGGTTAAAGATTTAAAACAAAGATATAAAATTATAAGCGATTCTGCCAGTCCGGTTTTTTACATTTCCCGTTTGGTAACCTACACCTGCCCGTGGTTCGGTACCCGGACTGGTATGGCCAACTTGCTGAAAAATTTCTCCCCATGCCACACCGTATCATTATCCCAGACACGCATCCGTACCATCAGAAACTGACAGATATGATGAACTCTTTTGCAGGCAGGCACTCTGTACAGCGGGTCTTCCTGAGCTGTCCGCAGGCTTCCCGGAAACACCTAATCATCATCCACCTCAGCGATTCCACCGTTCCTGACGATCTTCCTCAAAGCAGATGGGTTAAAAAAGCACAAAAACATTCAGACACCTATGTTATCATATTGGGCAGCGTTGATGTCAACAGGCACCTGAAACTGGGAAGCTTATTCATCAGCCGGCACTGTAACGCTTCATCCTTAATCTATAAAGCGGAAAACCATGAGCTTACCTATCCCGGGCTTCCCCGGCAGCTTAAAAAATTCAAACGTTTCAGGGAGGAATACTCCCGCACCTGCAAAATTCTGGATACCGAGATCCGCAGGGCTGAAAACGTCAACGCGACGGCAGTGGCCTATCACCTCTACACCAGCCTTTTCGAACACTATCTTTTCCATCTGGAGCTCCTCTGCCTGGGCAGGTATTTCCTTAAAGAAACCCTGAACGAGCGGTTCCTGAGACTGGAAGGTTTCCTGCCTGAAATCAGAACCCTGATGCTGAAAAAAACAGGGACGGCTTATTTTATCATTGATGCGCTTCTCAGTGCTAAAGAAGCGGATGAACAGGAAGGCGGCATGCACCTGAAGGCAGAGTTTAAGGAAGCCATTGCCGGGACAGCACAACAACTGCATCACCTCGCAGAAAGGACTTTCCGGGAAATGAAAAAAGCGGTGAAACATCCTGAGCCTTCAAAGGTGATGATTAAAAATAAAGAAGCCTCTCCTTACCAGCCCGTGATTGACCTCCTGATCCGGCATTTCCGTATTGAAGAGATTTACCTCTTTCATCAGGAAGAAGCGTATACTGGCGGGCAGAAAACCCAGGTCCTGTACCTTCTCCTGATCAGCAATACCATCAGTAACGGCCAGCTTTTTAACATGATGCAGATGACCCAGCAGCAGACCGAAGAAAGGTTCACCATTGTTGCGGTTGCCCACTCCAAATCATGGATCCAGGAGCATCTTTGGGAATCCCAGGCATTCTTCCGGAAAGTAATGGCTCCGGAAAATGCAGTCTACACCGCAGATTTCCCGTCCGTGATCCATTGGCATCCGGAAACAAACCTGTACACCGACATAGAGATTTACTGCCAGCATTGCACCGCACTGTACGAAAAATATAAAGTACTGCGCTCCCGGGCAGGATCTGACTCCCATGAAGGGCTGGGATTGATGTTAAGCGGATTCTTTTACAGGGCCTGTGCTGTGTTCATTTATATGCGTATTCGGTACCATCCCAATGAAATTGATATCCGCATCCTGTGGAAACTGTGTGAATACGCCGAACCTAAGGTGAAACATCTGGGCTACCTCATCGGGAAGCTGCCGTTTGATTTCTTTGAGTTCCTGAACCCATCCGAAAACTTATATAAAAATGCGTTTTATCTTGATGAAGAAACCCTTTGTGTATTTGATGAACTGATAAAGGATTTTTTAATTCTGTCAAATAACCGGTCTGAAAATTAAAACAAACCCATCCGTCTATTTCATGTATATGATATCTGTAATTTCTGCATTTTCAATGCCTCCTTCTCCATTTGCTGTTTAACCATAATAACCAATCTGTACATATAATCAGAACTGATAATCTCAGCTTATGATTAAACTGCTCCCATTCAGTACCTTATACATACCTCATTATCAGTAAGTGGCATAATGTTAGGGGATTATAAAGCCACCTAAAAAATATAAGTTATGTTTTACCATTCACAAAACCTTATCAACCCGATTGTACCGGATGAACCGGATCCGTCAGCAGCCAATGCTTTACAGGAAGGCCTGGGCGGACAGTTCGGGGAAATGCGTACGATGATGCAGTACCTTTTCCAGAGTTTTAATTTCCGCGGCAAGGCTACGCCGTACCTGGACTTGATCCAGGGCGTAGGGGTTGAAGAAATCTCCCACGTAGAGCTTATTACCAAAACCATTTCCCAGTTGCTGGACGGTTCCCCAAGATATCAGGGAGACAAATACGAAGCACCCAGCAAAGGCGGAGGCGTTGCCCTGGAAATGGCTAAGGAACAGCAAAATCCGCATCATTACATTGTAGGTGCCCAGTCTGCACTGCCGGTAGACGCTGCGGGAAACCCGTGGAGCGGCAGTTATGTGCACAACCACGGGAACCTGGTTCTCGACCTGATGGACAACCTGGTGGTAGAAGCTACCGGAAGGATCCAGAAATGCCGGATTTACCAGATGAGCAGCAATAAAACCCTGCGCGCCACGGTTGCCTTCCTTATTGTACGGGACGAGGCTCATCAGGCTGCTTTTGCAAAAGCCCTGGAAACGCTCGGTATAGACTGGGCCAAAGCCCTGCCTGTGCCGAAATTCGATTCTTCACAGTTTCCGGAAGTAAAAAGATTACTGGATTTAGGCCTTCACAGGGAGCAGTACACTTTCCGTATGGACGGATCCCTGATGGAACAGATTTTCAGCGGCCCTTCACCTTTTAATGATGGTACAGAGCTTACGACGCTTAAAGAACCCCGTGAATCTTACCCGATCCCACAGGCACCGGAACGTCCGGAAGAATTTGCCCCGGGACTGGATGAGGAAATGCAGGCATTAGCGGATGCGTTTACCGAGTTTAAGGAATCCGGAGGAAAAATAAAGAAAAGTGTTGCCGTTAAAGGAAGCAAAAAGAAATAGCCTTTTTTCCTATTCGATTTTAATCCGAATATAATTAAGGATTTAATATTTATATGATGGAAATGCCCATAAAAACATGTGTTTTTATGGGCATTTTATTTTTAACAGAAATTGGAGTTCAAATAGTTGTAGACGCTGGTCATTTTATTTCAGGATACCCGATATAATATTATATCTCAATCTTTTATCGTCTTTAATTTATAAATCTATCTCTATCGTATTTATACCTAAAATCAGAATTGGTCATTTCTACGCTATTCCGGATATCTTTTTCTGCGTTACTTTGAATTACAAAATAACCCATAAAACCATCTATCATGGATCAGACAAACACAAGCTACAATGCAAATTCTTCAGGACAAATCCAATTAGGAGGCGGAGCCCAGTTCTGGGTGTATATTTCACCGCAAAACGAAACAGCTAAAATGATTACCAAATGGAGGGTAACTTTTTCGCAGGGAAACTGGAGCGAAATGATTACCAGCGACAACCCGACACAGCAGATCAGAACAAACGGCCTTTCGGGGATCTTTGACATTAAAGTAGAGACCCTGAACGGTTCTACGGGAACATGGCGCGCCATCCCGCCTCAGGAAGGAAGCAAAAACCAGATCGGCTGTAATTCCAACTGTGCTTCTATGGTAGGAATTGTTGCAGACAGTACCCATCCGGCTCCGGGCGCTATCAACGCTGTATTCTGGACTACCTGGGATGCATTCTGTAAATCAGGGATATAATACCTGAGTAATTTAAACGCACAACACTCCATTGCCGCGGTATTTTGTATCAGCCAGTCCCATACTGCCTGTTCTGCAAAATACCGCGGCAATTGTTGTTTTTAAAAGCAATAACCAGTATAGGGATATTTTAGATCATGCTACGTACCTATACATTAACCCTTTTTTCGTAATTTTGTATAGACATTGGTACCAAATTAAAATACTAAGGTACAATAATATATTTAAAAAGCAACAAATTATTGATTATTAACAATTAATTATTGCTTAATGCATTTTTATCACAATCAAAACATATAAAATGAAAATTTACCAAAAGATCCGGGAGTACAGCAAGGGAAAAGGAGAAACCATGAAAGAAATTGCAGATGCTTATGGTGTCACGCCACAGTCTATCCAGCTGTATTTTGCAGGAAAAAATGCAATACCCCTGAATTTCCTGGCCTGGTACATTGAAAAACATCCGGATATTGACCTGTATGCCCTTTTCAGCAATGAACAACAGTCTATTGTTTCTGAACCTAAAGCTGAATATCAGACAAAATCTAAAAAACAGGATGTGATTGATAAGATTGTATCTATCCTCAATAAAGAATTATAAGTCTGGAAATGGCATTGCCATCTTTGAATAAAGTAGAATGTGCATTTCCCGGATTTATTTTGAATGATTCGACAAGGCAACCCAAAGGCCATATAATCATCCGTTATTTCCGGCATGTGGATTAATTTTGTTAAAATACTGACTGTAATTTAGCCTGTTCAGACAATCTCTAGTTTGATGCGACAAAGAATGTCGTATGATACGGCATCGGTATGTTTAGACTATTCAACCCTTTTCGTAAACTCTACCCTTCTCTTGTTACGCTTCTCCAAAATCCTGAAAAATTCAATAGGATTTCAATACTCCATTATCTTCTTTACAATATCAGATTAAGTAACTTTTAGAGCAGTTTATAGGTTCCCTCTTATGCCGTCTGTTTTTTCATCTTATTATCCATTTTGTTCGGGTGTTGTTCGATACCTGTTCGATAGTTCTTCGGAAAAAAGGTGTTTTTTCCGAAGAACTATCGAAGAATACCCGAAGCGTTTCCGAAGAAATGCTGAATTATACGAGTCAAAATACTTCAAAACCAGTCACTTTTTTGCTGAGGTAAACTGAGGTAATAAATCATCCTGAATATGGATGCCGCTACCCTCTGATAGAAATGAAAACAAAAACATCCGGGAGAAGAACAGCAGACGAAAACCTGAAATGGAAAGTGAAACTTTACCACTGCTTCCGAGCCGCCTTAGCACCGAGAAATCCCGCGGATCACTTAACCGCTTTAGCACCTGTGCTTTTGCTTTTTGCCGGCGTTGTTTTCTTCTTATTCTTCGCCTTCCTGAAATCCCAGGGTGATACCGGATTCCGGTCTGCCCACAAACCCAGTTTCTTTTGTTTGGCTTCATCCTGCAGCTTCTGCAGCTCCGTATTTTTTGATGCTTTAAAATACCACCATCCGAATCCTGCCTTTACAATTTCCCTGGACAGGTATTTGTCATTATCATAGAAAACCCCGGCAACAGACCGTCCGTACCGGTCTTTTCCTACCGTATAAAAGGTAACCGTCTTCCCGAAAACCTGTGAGCCGGTATATGCTTTTGCATTCTTCCCGAAAGCCTGGCTGCTCTCAGGACAGTCCACTTCTGCCAACCTCAGGGTTTGCTGGGTATTGCCGGCCAGCAGGACCACAACGGTATCACCGTCTTTTATGCTGATGACCTTTCCTTTGATCTGTGAAAAAACGGAAACGGAAATAAAAAATAAAGCAAGAGAGATAAATTTTTTCATTTAAATGATAAGAAAATATAGTAAGCATTAGACATTAAATCAGGTCTGTACAAGAGCAGATTTAAGGAAAATCAATATGTTAAAATTAACCCTGTCCCTGAATCCATATTCCTTTATTGATCCCGATAAAAGCACCAAAGGTCTGTTAAAATTCCTTTTGAAACAAGTGTCTGTATCTTCATCATTATTTAACGTTATGCCAAGAATAAAAGTTATTTCAGGCACCGTAAAGCCGTAAAATATAAACCGTTGAAAACTAAAACACTAAACTGCCGGGCAATAAAATAAGTACCTATGAGCCACAAAAAAGACTAAAAAAATGTTTTATCGTAAAGAATTTTATATATTTGCACCATCTAACAATTAAAAAAATAATTTACTATGTCAGACATTGCATCAAGAGTAAAAGCTATCATCGCTGATAAGCTTGACGTTGAAGAAACTGAAGTGACTCCTGAAGCTAGCTTCACAAACGATTTGGGAGCAGATTCATTGGATACAGTTGAATTGATCATGGAATTTGAAAAAGAATTCAACATTCAAATCCCTGATGATCAGGCTGAAAAAATTACTACTGTAGGTCACGCTATCGCTTATATCGAAGAAGTAGTAAATAAATAATATTCTTCAACAAAAAAGAAAATTAAAGAAAGTTTATGGAATTGAAAAGAGTAGTTGTAACCGGTTTTGGAGCAATAACGCCGATTGGGAATAATGCAAAAGAATACTGGGAAAACCTTGTAAAAGGCGAGAGCGGTGCCGCTCCGATTACTCTTTTTGATGCCACAAACTTTAAAACAAAATTCGCCTGCGAAGTAAAGAATTTCGATCCGCTACAACATTTCGACAAGAAAGAAGCTAAAAAGATGGACAGAAATACACAGCTTGGTATGGTGGCTGCCAGAGAAGCAGTGGCACACTCGGGAATTATTGAAGACAACGTAAACAAAGACAGAGTCGGGGTAATCTGGGGTTCAGGAATCGGAGGGCTGGAAACATTTGAACATGAAGTCCTGGGATGGGCCAACACGGATATTCCGAGGTTCAACCCGTTCTTTATTCCTAAAATGATTGCAGACATCACTCCGGGGCATATTTCTATTGAATATGGCTTCCACGGACCGAATTACACAACGGTTTCTGCCTGTGCGTCTTCTGCCAATGCCCTGATTGATGCCAAAATGCTGATCCAGCTCGGAAAAGCAGATGTCATTGTATGCGGAGGCTCCGAAGCAGCCGTAACAGCAAGCGGTGTCGGCGGATTCAACGCCATGATGGCACTTTCTACAAGAAATGATAACCCTACAACAGCTTCAAGACCATTTGACAAAGACCGGGACGGATTTGTACTGGGCGAAGGAGCAGGATGCATCATCCTTGAAGAATATGAGCACGCGGTAAAACGTGGGGCAACAATTTATGCAGAATTAAAAGGCGGAGGCCTGAGTGCAGATGCACATCACATGACGGCTCCTCATCCTGAAGGACTGGGCGCTTATCTGGTAATGAAGAACTGTCTGGAAGACGCAGGGTTAACTGCTGATGAAGTAGACCATATCAACATGCATGGTACCTCTACTCCATTAGGAGACATTGCAGAATCCAATGCCATTTCAAAATTACTCGGCGAGCATGCTTTCAACATTCAGATTAATTCTACAAAATCAATGACCGGCCACCTTCTGGGTGCTGCAGGGGTTATTGAAGCAATTGCTGCGTTGGGAACTATTATTCATGGTATTGTTCCTCCTACCATCAATCATTTTACCGATGATGAAAATATCGACAGCAGACTGAACTTCACGTTCAATGATGCTGCGAAAAAAGATGTAAAAGTAGCCATGAGCAATACTTTCGGGTTTGGCGGGCACAATGCCTGCGTTCTATTTACGAAAATCTAATTTTACTGAATGGAGTTACAGAAATACTTTTCTAAATTCCTTCTCAAACAAAGAAAAAGAACATTAACGGAGAGAGATTATTTTCTCAGCACCAGGCTCAGCAAGATCCTCGGGACTGAGGTACAAAATATCGCGCTCTACCGTGAAGCTTTTTCTGTGAAAAGTTCTTCTAAAAACAAAGACAGCAACTATGAGAGGCTGGAGTTTTTAGGGGATTCTGTTTTGGGTACCGTGATTTCCTGCCATCTGTTTCATACCTATCCTCAGGCCAATGAAGGATACCTGACACAGATGAAATCCAAGATTGTCAACAGGAAAAACCTCAACAAATTAGGAGAAGACTTAAAACTGACTGATCTGCTGCAAAAGCAGAATTCCGTGGCTTTAGGGGAAAACATCTCCGGAAATTTATTTGAGGCCTTAATCGGTGCAGTTTATCTGGACTTCCAGTATGATACCTGTAAAAGAATTATCATGGAACGGCTGCTGACCGCTACCGAGATCAATAAGCTCGAAAATAAAATTGTAAGCTACAAAGGCCTCCTGCTCGAATGGAGCCAGAAGAAAAAGCTGAATATAAAGTACGAAACCTGCGAAGAGATACAGGTAAACAAATCTATTGTTTTCCGCTGCCATGTCTGGCTGGGAGAAGAGAAAATAGCCAACGCTACGGAAACTTCCAAAAAGAAAGCAGAAGAAAAAGCAGCACAGAGGGCATTTTATATTTTAAACAAAAAAGAAAACATCCTTGGAAATCCAAAACCTTTATGATCTTGATGATATAGAATCTGATGATATTACCATAGGACTGGTAAGACTGGCAAAGCATATCCCTGACCATGAGTTTTTCTTTACCGTAAACCAGAAGAATGGCATTAATTTTAAACGTATTGCTGATCTTATCTTCCAGGGAGCCCATTATGACTATCATTTTTCAAGGTTTGAGGCTTACGATAAGTTTACAAAGACCTGCTTCACTTTCATTTCTAACCGGTCTTTTGAAAGCAGGCAGAAAAAAACACACACAGAACTCTTCTTACAGGAAGATAACATTAAATTTTTATTAAATAACCAGGTAGAAGTACAATATATTTTGTACAGTCCGGAACAGTTTACTGATTTTTCCGTAATTTTGCTCCCTGAAAATCTTGTGTTTCCAATTCAAGATTATACATTAAGTTCTGAAGAAGAGCTTTATCAAATTATCCAGTATTATGAATAAGTATTTAAAGAAGACAAAAATTATCGCGACACTTGGTCCGGCTTCATCGTCGAAGGAAGTAATGTTAGGGTTAATGAAAGCAGGTGTTGATATTTTCAGAATCAACTTTTCGCATGCAGACTATGATTTAGTTCGATCCAATATTAACATCATCAGAGAACTCAATAAAGAATACGGTTTTTCTGTAGGGATCCTCGGCGACCTTCAGGGCCCGAAACTGAGAGTAGGTGTAGTAAAGGAGGGTTCTTACCTTAATCCTGGAGACATTCTTACCTTTACAAACGAAAAAATAGAAGGTGATTCCACCAGAGTCTACATGACTTACCAACAGTTCCCGCAGGACGTAAAAGTAGGTGAGAAAATCCTTATTGATGACGGAAAGCTGATGCTTGAAGTTATTGAAACCAACGAAATAGATACGGTAAAGGCAAAAACCATCCAGGGTGGGCCTTTAAGCTCTAAAAAAGGGGTAAACCTTCCGAATACCAATGTTTCCCTTCCTGCCTTAACGGAAAAAGACATTCAGGATGCGAACTTCATGCTTGACCATGACGTAGACTGGATTGCCCTTTCTTTCGTGCGCCATGCCCAGGACATCATTGACCTGAAAGAACTTATTTCAAAACATCCCAACGGAAAATTCAAGACACCGATTATCGCAAAAATCGAGAAGCCTGAAGGGGTAAAAAATATTGAGGAAATCTTATTGGAGTGCGACGGCCTGATGGTTGCCCGTGGAGATTTAGGGGTTGAGGTTCCGATGGAAGAAGTTCCTGCGATCCAGAAAACACTGGTTGAAAAAGCAAGGTTCTACTCCAAGCCGGTAATCATTGCCACACAGATGATGGAAACAATGATCAACAGCTTAACGCCAACAAGAGCGGAAGTAAATGACGTAGCCAATTCTGTACTTGACGGTGCCGATGCAGTAATGCTTTCCGGGGAAACTTCTGTAGGAAGATATCCTGTTCAGGTGGTTGAAAATATGACCAAGATCGTTAAGAATATTGAAACGACTCATTTTTACCAGCATAAAAACGAACCGATTGAAAAAGACTTCAACTGCATCGATGAAAGGTTTATTACCAACAGGGTATGCCTTGCGGCCGTAAGAATTGCCAAAACAACCAATGTAGCGGCTATCGTCACCCTGACCAGTTCAGGATATACCGCATTCCAGCTGGCTGCCCACCGTCCGAATTCCCACATCATCGTATTCAGCGGAAACAAAAGGGTCATTACCATGCTGAACCTGCTTTGGGGTGTTCATGCATTCTATTACGACATGAAGAAATCTACAGATGAAACGATTATCCAGGTAAACATGCTGACGCATAACTACGGATATATTGAGGCCGGAGATTTTGTTATCAACATCAATGCTACTCCATCTTACGAAGGCGGAAAAACAAATACGCTGAGATTAACTACGGTTTAATTTAAACCTCAGCTTTATCAATAAAAAACTCCCGGAAAATTCCGGGAGTTTTTTTATTCGTAATCGGTTTTATCAAGATATTCCTGCTCAGCTTCATAAATATTTATCTGATTCTTATAAATATCATATAAAATTTTATTATCAAAGATTGTAATCCCTTCTTTCATTTTTGGAGGTTCATACTCAAAATCATATGGATAAAACATTTTTCCGTCCTTCTGCACCAGACTGTAGCCGAATCTTTTTCTGAAAACAAAAAACTTTTCAGCATAGAAATCATCCATTACTTCATCCACATTTTCAAATTCAAAAGGAATTACTACTTGGTTATTCTCATCTACTGCTCCTAATTTACCTTCTTTCTTCACAAAGTAAAAGCCATTCTTTTCACCGTCAGCCATCACATGATAGTCATACTCTGCAGGAATACGCTTCTTACTTTTAGTAATTAATCCTAATTTACCGTTTTCAGAAACTGCTATTACCGAAAAACAGGTCATTATGTTATGCTCAAAAGGGATAATAATGTCACCTTTATAATTTAATATCCCAAATGTATCATCTTTTTTAAAGCACAGCCAATATTTAGAAATAGTATTGATCTCGCTTTCATTTTTCGGAGCGATAAAATTATAAGTCAGCATATGATATGGGATATCATAAATAAAAGGAATTGCAACTTTATTTTTGCGGTTAAGCAAGCCCATTTTATCCTGGTGATTGACAGCCAGAAAATATCCTGTATCTCCAAGCGGCTGGATTTGTTTATACATTTCCGGAATAAGAGGCTTAAGATTTTGATTTAGAATTCCGAAATTTTTATTGTGCTCTACAACAATATATTTTTTATAAGGTATGTATAAAGATTTATTTACTAATTTCTTAGTCTTTATATTATAAAAGCTGTACAGTGTTTTATCTTTTCTGTTGGTACGGAGGATGATAAATCCGTCTTTATAATAATCTGCCTGATTGTATTCAAAAGGCACAACAATTTTTCCTTTCTTATCAATCAATCCTGTAAATTTACCGTTAAATGCTAAGAAAAGATCTCCTGTTTTCCGAATACTTTTATATTTTTCTGAAATAATTTTCCCTTTATCATTTATTAAAAAGAAACCCTCTTTTTGTTGCAGGGTTATAACATCTTTACTGAAATTATAGTCAAGCATTTCTGTTTCAGTATAAAAATCTTCTCCATAAGGCTTTAAATCTTTATTTAGTAAATACCATGTATATACATTGTCTTTCTTTACCAATCCAAAGCAGAAATTATTATAGGCTATAACATCTTCATAAAGAAAGTTCGTAAGATGATGTCCCTTTATATCAACCAGATCTTTTTTACCATCATTTCTGGATTCTTTAATAAAATAATCAGATAATTTATAACGGCTTGCATCAATCGAAAGTCTTGTGTTACCTTTAGACTGACAGATCACATGCATATCTTTTTTTCTGACAATTTCATTTCTTTTATTGATTTCACCGATAAAATAGTCTTCATTATCATCCCAATCGTTAATGTTTTCAAAGTAATTGCTTCTTTGAACCCCATTTTTATCTATAAAATAATAAAAAGGTAAATTTTCTTTTTCGATACAGGGATTTGGCTGTCCACAATTTACTTTTCGGGTTAGTGAGATGTTTTCCCTTACTTTTGCATATCCAAATATATTGAAAACACCAACTGACAGATACTTAGCAGGAATAACTTCTTTACCTGCCTGATCTATAAAGCCCCACTGATTGTTTTCTCTTTTTAAAACTCTGGCTCTCCTTGTTTCAGCTTCATCATGACTTTTTTGAAATGTCCCTATAATCATATATTTTTCCTGAAGGTTATTAATATCTGCAGAATCTGTCATTATTCCGTATCTATCAATAGAGATCAATTTCTGAGAAAAGTATAAGCAACAGGTGAGGAGAAAGAATGAAATATACAGTTTTTGCATATTAATTCCCCACAATCGTCCTTGCCGTCACAAATTCTTTTAAAGCCAGTAAAGAGAGCTCCGTTCCGTAGCCCGATGTCTTGGTACCGCCAAAAGGGAAACGCGGATCAGAACTGGTCATCCTGTTGATATTTACCGTCCCGGATTCAAGGTTCTCAATAAAGAAAAGCTGGCGGCCTCTGTCTTTTGCCCAGACCGAATTGGAAAGTCCGAAAGGGATATCATTAGCCATCTGTAAGGCTTCTTCATCATTTTTGGCAATCATGACCATTCCCAGCGGCCCGAAAAGTTCTTCCTGTAAAATCGGGTTGCCCTCCTGTACCCTGATCAGTCCGGGCATGAATTCATTATCGGAAATCCTTTCAAGCGGAATGATGATTTCGGCTCCGTTCTCCAAAGCTTTCCGGAATTGTTTTTCCAGGTCGTCCGCAAGGTCCGGGCGGGCCATTCCTGCGATTTTCGTTTCCTTATCTATTGGATCAGCAGGAACGTATTTCTTATATTCTTCAATGAATTTAGGAAGAAAGGTATCTTCTATTTTTTCATCAATTATAAATCTTTTAGCTGCCACACAGGTCTGTCCGCAGTTTTGAAGCCTTGCCTGTGCTCCCACTTTTGCCGCTTCATCCAGGTCTGCATCATCCAGGACAATAAAAGCATCGCTCCCTCCCAGTTCCAGCAGGGATTTTTTGATATTCTGCCCTGCAATGGAAGCCACTTCAGCTCCGGCCTTTTCACTTCCCGTTAAGCTCACGCCTGCAACAGCCTCATGTTCCAGGACTTCTTTTACATCTTTATGGCCTATTTCGAGATTCTGGAAAACCCCTTCCGGGAAACCTGCTTCCAACAGTATATCTTCAATGGCATTCCCGCTTCCGAAACAGATGGAAGCATGTTTAAGAACTACCGTATTGCCCGCTAAAATGGCAGGGACCGCAAACCTTAACACCTGCCAGAAAGGAAAATTCCATGGCATAACGCCTAAAATCACTCCTTTCGGGACATACTGAATTTCCGAGTAGCTGTATTCCGAATCTACTTTTTCAGGCTTTAAAATATTTTCTGCATCTGCATAATAGTTCATCATCAGGGCACATTTCTCAATTTCAGCAATCGATTGTGAAATCGGCTTGTTCATTTCTGAAGTAATGATCCTGCCGAACTTTTCAGCATTGGTTTTTAATAACTCAGCTGCTTTGGCAATATATTTCTGACGGTCTTCAAACGGTACATTTTTCCATTCTTTGAAGGTCTTGCCTGCCCTGATTAATTTATTTTCAATTGATTGTTCCATAATGTAAGATCTGTTTAATTCAGATGATATGATGAATATATTGTAGCTTCTTAAGCACCGGAAAAGCAGCAAATTCTGTTCCCTGCCACCAACAGTTACAGTGATTTTATCTATGGATACCATCACCATCCAATCAGGCCATAAACCATTCGTTAACAAGCGTTGCTGCAAGTCTGGCCGTGCGGTCCTGAATATCATAGGCAGGATTGACTTCCGCTACATCCAAAGCCAGCAGTTTTCTGCTCTTTAAAATATGCCTGTAAAAATGCATGAAAGCAGCATCGGCAAAGATCCCGTTGTATGCCGAAGCCGAAACTCCGGGTGCTATGGAAGCATTAAAAACATCCATGCAAACGGTAAGGTAAAGATAATCCACACTGCCCAGCAGGTCATCAATACGCTGATAAACGGACGGAAGGTTTTCAAAGAAAATTTCATCCGCCAGGATATACTTCATCCTGTACTGGTGCGCAGTATCAAACAGTTTTAAGGTATTTGAATTCCTCTGGATCCCGATATGGAGTGAATTCATTTCGCCTTCCTGGGCAATCTGCCAGAAACCTGTTCCGGAACTTGCACCTGCACTTTCAGGCTGACGGTTGTCAAAGTGGGCATCGATATTGATAATCCCGATCTTCTGCTCCGGAAATGCGGTTTTTACGCCTAAATAATGGGCATAGGTAACTTCATGACCGCCTCCGAGAACTACCGATTTGCCGCCTTTCAGCAAAACTTTGGAAACCCTTTTGGCAAGGTCATGCTGGGTATTCTCCAGATTTCCGTCCGGGCATACGATGTTTCCGAAATCCAGCAGTGAAAAATCAGGAAGGATAACCGGGAAATTGGCCATATTTTTCCTGATGAGATCCGGAGCTTCTTTTGCTCCCTGCCGGCCTTTGTTTCTGCGGACACCTTCGTCTACGGCAAATCCGTGCAGTACAAAGTCATCTGCTGAAATTGTATCGTAGTTATTTTCTTCTCTTATCCTCTGAAATATTCTGTGGAAAAGAAGTTCTTCCCCGTCTAATCTTCCCTGCCAAATATTTTTCATTATTAATGTGTGTATGTGATAAAGTGTGTTGGATATTTTAAATTATATTTCCGTTAATATAAACATTTTCAGCCTTTAAACTCCCCTGATAATATAAAATATTCTGGAAATTATCGGTTTTGAAAGTAACAAAATCCGCTTTCATCCCTTCTTCCAGTTTTCCTCTGTCTTCCAGCCCGAGCGCAAACGCAGAACGGAAGGTAATTCCCGCTAAAACCTCAGCGGTGGTAAGCTTTTCAAATGTGGCCAACACTGAAGCCTGGGTAATCAGATTGCCCATGGGTGCAGACCCTGGGTTCCAATCGCTTGCGATGGCTAAAATGGCACCCGCATCCAGTAATTTCCTGGCCGGTGTAAACTTCTCGCCCAATCCTAAGCTTGCTCCCGGTAAAGCGGTGGCCACCGTATCAGATTCTGCCAGAAAGGTAATATCTTCATCAATGGTTGCCTCCAGGTGATCAGCAGATTTCGCGCCAACCTCCACTGCAATTCTTGAGCTTCCGGGTGTAAACTGATCGGCATGGACTGTAATTTCAAAACCTAAATCTTTAGTTTTAAGCAGAAAATCACGGCTTTCTTCAGGTTGGAAAGCAGACTTCTCAATAAATACATCAACACGTTCTGCAAGGCTTTCTTCTTTTACTTTAGGCAGAATCTCGGTCAGGATATATTGTAAGTAGGCCGGATTATCCCCTTCAAAATCCTTTGGCTTCAGGTGCGCTGAAAGACAGGTTGGCACCAGGGTTGCCGGGGTCTGCGCCTGTGTTTTTTTAATGGTACGGAGCATTTTCAGCTCGTTGTCAACATCCAGTCCGTATCCGCTTTTCACCTCAATGGTCGTAATCCCGAGAGAAATTAAAAAATTGATTCTTTCCAGAAGTGTCTTTAACAGTTCTTCTTCCGGAGCATTCCTGGTATGTTGTACAGAATTCCAGATCCCGCCTCCGCTTTCAGCAATTTGCAGATAGGTCTTCCCCGCATTACGCATGGCAAAATCATTCGCCCGGTTACCGCCAAAACAAATATGGGTGTGCGAATCTGTGAACGCAGGGAGAACGATCTGTACGCCTTCTACGGATTCAGTTTCGATATCCTGATATTCAGATTTTAACGTTTCAAAAGTTCCGGTTTTGTGAATTTTACCGTTGTTCACAATAATTCCGCCATCAGAGATGACGTCTATCTGTTCATCAGAAAGTTTTCCTCTTAACGGGAGATCGGCAAGGGTTACTACCTGCCTGAAAGGACCTATAAGTTTCATGTATCGGGTTTAAACTGTAATTCAGATAAAAATACGGGATGCTTCAGAATGCCGGATTGTATTTTCATATGCGTTTCCGCGGTAATCCGGACACAGACAGAAGCGCTGTACATTCTTATCTTTAAATTTCTCTCTCAAAAATACTCAAAATATCTCTTGTTCTCAAATCTTAATTTTTCCGTAATCTCAACCTCAATTTTTCCTATCTTTACGGTAAATGAAATTGAATTAATGCCTGATTTTTTACATCCCGATAAAGACAATTTTTCCAGCGATGAACTGATGCAGGAAGAACAGATTCGTCCGCAGAGCTTTAAAGATTTTGCCGGACAGAGAAAGACTTTGGAGAACCTCGAAGTTTTTGTAAATGCTGCCAAAAGGCGTGGCGGAGCCCTGGATCATGTTTTGCTGCACGGCCCTCCCGGCCTAGGTAAGACAACCCTGGCCAATATTATTGCAAATGAACTCGGGGTCAGCTGCAAGATTACTTCCGGCCCCGTACTGGATAAACCGGGCAGCCTTGCGGGCTTACTCACCAACCTGGAGGAAAACGACGTTCTTTTTATTGATGAGATCCACCGTCTGTCGCCTGTTGTGGAAGAATACCTGTATTCTGCCATGGAGGATTATAAAATTGATATTATGCTGGAAACGGGCCCGAATGCAAGAAGTGTCCAGATCAGCTTAAATCCTTTTACCCTGGTAGGTGCAACAACCAGAAGCGGAATGCTGACGAAACCGATGCTGGCAAGATTCGGGATCCAGAGCAGGCTGGAATATTATACGGTTGAACTTTTGTCCATGATCATTATCCGGAGTGCCCGGGTTCTCGGCGTGAGAATTTATGAAGATGCAGCCATTGAGATTGCCAGAAGAAGCCGCGGAACCCCGAGAATTGCAAATGCACTCTTGAGAAGGGTCCGGGATTTTGCCGAAATAAAAGGAAACGGTGAAATTGAAATCAACATCACCAAATATGCGCTGGACTCTCTGCATGTAGATGAATTCGGACTGGATGAAATGGACAATAAGATCATGCGCGTAATGATTGAGAATTTTAAGGGCAAGCCGGTGGGAATTTCTGCCCTGGCCACCTCAATCGCAGAAAATCCGGAAACGCTGGAGGAAGTGTACGAACCTTTCCTGATTCAGGAAGGATTTATCATCAGAACCCCGAGAGGACGGGAAGTAACAGAGAAAGCCTATAAGCATTTAAATATTCCGATACCGAGAAACCCGGGAGAACTTTTTTAAGCCGGACTTAGTTTTATTTTAAAATTAACTTTGCAGGTTTGCGGTTTAAAGAAAAGTAATTTAATCTATGTATGTACCTAAATTATACAGAAGCGAAGATTATAACGTGATGAAGGAAATCATCAGGGAAAATGCCTTTGCAATGCTGATTTCTTCCGGAGACAGAATAAGAGCCACCCATTCTATGATGATGCTTAATGAAGATGATCCGGAAAACACCTATATAGAAACCCATATTTCAAGAGCAAATCCTCAGTCAAAAACACTGAAGAACGGAGATGAAGTACTGTGCGACTTTTTGGGTGCACACAGCTATATTTCCAGCAGCTGGTATGACCATATCAATGTTTCAACATGGAATTACGAAGCGGTGCAAATCTACGGGAAGGTACAGCTGATGGATCAGGAAGAGCTGTATAAGCATCTGGAAAAATTAACTTCCCGGTTTGAAAAAAACCAGCAGTGCCCGATGATGGTGGAAGATATGGGGAGGGCATTTGTAGAGAAAGAGATGAAAGGGGCATTCGGCATCAAAATAATTCCGGATGAGATTTTCATCCAGCAGAAACTTTCCCAAAACAGAAAAGAGCATGACTTCCAAAACATCATTTCAAATCTTGAAAACGGAAGCGACAATGAACGAAAAACAGCTGATCAGATGAAAAAGCTGAAAAGATAAGACACGATAAAAACTTAATATTATATGAAATTATATCCAATACAATGTGGAAAATTTAAGCTGGACGGCGGCGCCATGTTCGGAGTCGTCCCAAAGAGTCTGTGGGAAAAAACAAACCCGGCAGACGAAAGAAACCTGATTGAGCTGGGAACCCGTTCCCTTCTTGTGGAAGACGGGAAAAAACTGATCCTGATCGACTGCGGCCTAGGCAATAAGCAGGACGAAAAATTCTTCGGTCACTACTCGC
Source organism: Chryseobacterium sp. Leaf201 (assembly GCF_001421435.1). Lineage (GTDB taxonomy): Bacteria > Bacteroidota > Bacteroidia > Flavobacteriales > Weeksellaceae > Chryseobacterium. Next base: position 8,106 of record NZ_LMKA01000094.1, on the reverse strand, counting down.
TTTGGGGAGATGATAATTTAGACAAAAATTTAAAAAAATACGGTTTTGTAAAGGAGGATATTACTGATGTCTTCCTTACCCACCTTCATTTCGACCACTGTGGCGGTGCCATTGAATGGAATGATGACAAAACAGGATACCGGCCGGCTTTTAAGAACGCACAGTTCTGGTCAAATGAAAACCATTGGCAATGGGCAACCGAGCCCAATCCGAGGGAAAAAGCAAGCTTCCTGAAGGAAAATATCATCCCGATCCAGGAAAGCGGACAGCTTAATTTCGTATCCCTTCCCAACACGGGAAACTATGGTTTCATGCCCGATCTGAAAATGGATGTGATCTTTGTTGACGGCCATACAGAAAAGCAGATGCTGCCTGTTATCCAGTACCAGGAAAAAACGATTGTATTTGCTGCAGACCTGATCCCTACAGCCGGGCACATTAACCAGGTTTATGTAATGGGATATGATACAAGACCTCTTTTAACAATGGAAGAAAAAGGGAAATTCCTGAAAAAGTGTGTGGAAAATGAATATCTGCTGTTCTTTGAGCACGATGCCCATCATGAACTGGCCAGCCTTAAAATGACTGAAAAGGGCGTAAGGCTTGACGAGACTTTTAGCTTTAATGATGTTTTCGGATATTAATTGTTAACAATGGAAGAATTACATTCAGAAAACCTTACCACAGAACCGGACCCGTTATCGGCACCGAAAGTTATCGGGCTTACAGGAGGTATCGGATCAGGAAAAACTACCGTTGCACGTTTCATTGAGGAATTCGGATTTCCGGTATATTATTCGGATGACCGTGCAAAGACTATAGTCAATGAGGACGATGGTTTAAGGTTAAAAATAAAGGAACTTTTAGGAAATGAAGCCTATGATACAAATGGCCTTTATGACCGGAAAACAGTAGCCGAAAAAGTTTTTAATGATAAAGAACTGCTCGATCAGCTAAACGAAATTATCCATCCCGCTGTCCGGATTGATTTTGAAAACTGGCTGCAGCAACAGACCAAATACCTGGTTTTTAAAGAGACTGCCCTACTGTTTGAATTAAAGCTCAACCGGCAGTGCTATAAATCTCTGCTGATTACTGCTGAAGACAATATCAGGATTAAAAGGGTAATGGACCGGGACGGCAAAACCTACCGCGAAGTACAGGCCGTTATGGAAAAGCAGATGCCCGAAAAAGATAAAATAAAACTCGCAGACTGTGTTATCCACAACAACACAAACATAGACGATTTAAAGGAACAGACTGAAAAGGTCATCTTCGATATCGAATAAACATAAAACCCGTTAGAAAATACCTAACGGGTTTTTTATTGAGCTTTTTTAAATGAATTAAATTTACCGGTAACCAACATCGGGCGTGTTTAAAAGAGGTAATCTTTACAGAACCAATAATTATCAGAAACAATAAATCCCAAAGATTAAAGATGTTTTTGACTGATATATTCTTATCCCCTATTCATTAATAAATCAAACCGATTCTGATCTTGTTTCTCTGTTGAATTTGAAAAAATCAAGTGTTTAAATACAAAAAATAGGCTCCCGTAAACGGGAGCCTATTACAAATGATTAATAATTAAATGTATACTTATTCTTTGATAAATTTCTTCTGGGCAGAAGTTTCGTTTCCGTCCTGAATGTCTATTACATAAACACCATTTATCAGGTTATGTACATCTATGCTGTTATTTAGGATAATACCGTTGGATACCAGCTGTCCTGCGGCGTTATAGATCTTATAATCTGCTTTTTTGCTGATATTTTTCACATATAACACTGTCTTAACCGGGTTAGGATAAATTAATATATCCGTCTGATTAACCGGGTTAGGAACAGGAAGTTTAGAAATCCTTACTGTATAATCTTCTACTTCACCAACAGGGAAATTAGCACAGTTTACCGGGATTGCATCTTTTGCCATCGCTACTCTCATCACTACGTATTTGTAGTCTGTCAAGCTGATGAAGGCATCTGCAGGCACTGTAAATGTTCCATTGGCCGTAGCATCTGTACTCGGGTCAACAGCCATGATTCTTTCGTTAATATCGAAATATCCGTTTCTGTTGAAATCAATCCAAACAGCTACACCTGCCTTCGAACCTCCTGTAAGTTTTTTATCAATGGTAATCTGGTTTCCTGTAGATCCCTGTACCAATTCAATAAACTTAAGAGGGTTACCCGTAAAGTCAGAATAATTAGAAGCAACTGATATATTTTCCATTTTCGGTTTACCGTTTGGTGTAACGGTAACTTTTGAAATATAATCTGTACTTGCCGCAGAACTCATCTGGCAGTATACAATGGTAGGCGTTGTAAAGAAATACGGCAGTGTATAAGTAGCCGGCGTACCGCTACATACATTTGCTACCTGCATTTCATACTGTGTAAGCTCAATCAGTCCGGTTAATGTAACCGTATTGGTTGCAACCGCTACCGTTGTCCAGCTTGGAATCCCTACTTTTCTGTATCTTAATACATACGTTGCTCCTGGGAAAGGATCCCAAACTACAACTGCAGTAGTCGGTGTAAGGTTAGTGATCGTTAATCCCGGAGGAGGTAATTCACAGATTCTCTCTGTTACAAATACTTTAGGGTTAGACCAAGGGTTAACCGTTGTTTCACCGTTACAGATATTGGCTACCTGTACTTCATATGTCGTATACGGAAGTAAACCTGTAAGGGTCAACGTATTTAAAGGTGCTGTTGTAACGTTTACCGTTGTCCACACTGTAGTTCCTACTATCCTGTATCTGATCTGATAAGTTGCGCTTGCCGCCACAGGAGCCCAGTTGACTACTGCTGAGGTTGCTGTTACTGTACCGATTGTTACATTCGGAGGTGTAGGATCACATCTTGTGGTAAATGTTTTTACAGGTGCAAATGGCCCAGGGCTTGTTCCGCAGCTTGAAGCAATCTGTACTTCATATGTTGTTGCAGGGGTAAGTCCTGTTAAGCTCAAAGGCGGGTTTCCTGTTAATGTAGAAGCTGTAACTTCTGTCCATGGTGCTGTACTTCCGGCTACCCTGTATCTTACGATAAAGGTAAGACTGCCTGTAGGCACTGTCCATGTAACATTAGCAGAAGTATGCGTAATGGTATTGAATGCTAAATTAGTCGGTGCCGTTGTAGAACAAGGCCTCAGTTTTACCGAATAGTCTTCAACTTCTCCATTAACAGCATTCTGACACATTACAGGCGCACTTGAACGTTTCAGAACCACTCTCATGGTTGTGGTTAACGGACCGTTATACGCTGTTGTAGGTACATTGAACAATGATGTTACCGGAGTGGTAGCACTTGCTGCAGAGTTCATAATCTGTTCTGAAGTTTCAAATATACCGTTTCTGTTAAAGTCGATCCACGCAGAAACCGCATCACTCTGTGCCGCTCCGGACCATCCTTTAGATACGGAAATCTTATTTCCTGTAGAACCGATTTCCAAATTAACAAGTGTAGCCGGAGCTGTATAACTGATATAATTGGTCTGAACAGAGGTATTACTCATCGGAGGTATGCCCGGGTTAACAGAAGTCATTGTCACATTGGAAATGAAATCAGTAGTTCCGGTACCGGTCATGTTACAGTACGTAATCGGCGTAGTGGTAAACGGTGTAGAAGTAGACCAAGGTCCCTGGGTTCCGCCACAAATTGTAGCTACCTGCACTTCGTATGCCGTCTGCTCTGTAAGACCTGTAATATTATAACTGTTTCCTGTAATAGGTGCCGGAGATACGTTCCATGCTCCTACCGGGTTGGTCGTTCTCCATCTTACCAGATACGTGGCTCCTGTAGAAGAGATCCATGAAACTGTAGCGGTAGTAGCTCCTACATTGGTTAATACAATACCTGTAGGTGCTGCTGTAGTACATGGCTGGATATCAATGAATTTAACCTGATAATCTTCCACTTCTCCATCACTTGTAAGCGGTGAACATGCATCAGTTGGTGTAAGGAAATACACAATAACACGCATTTTCAGCTTATTGGTTCCGATATAAGCTCCTGCCGGAACAGCAAAGGTAGCAGTAACCGGTGTTGTAGAAGAGTATCCTAAGTTCATGACTCTCTCCCCTCCTGCGATAGTAGTCGGGTTATTATTGAATATTCCGTCTCCGTTGAAGTCGATCCATGCATATGTGGAATAAGTTCCTGATGTTATGGTTCTTCCTACAGAAAGTGAATTATTCGTAGAGTTACGGGCTAAGGTGATAATCTTGGTAACATCATTAGAATAATCCGTATAAGTACTAGGTCCGGAATTGTTGGACATAGCCGGCGTATTGGTACCCGATACTGTAATATTACTGATATAAGCATTATTGACAGTTGCTGTACCGGAATTACAATATGAAATGGCAGGGGTAGTGAAGTTCACAGAACCTGACCATGCTCCGGTAGTACCGCCGCAGATCGTTGCCACCTGTACTTCATAGGTAGTAGCACCGTTAAGGTTACTGATTGTGTAAGGATTGGTTGCTGCCACAACAGTTGTCCATGCTCCCGTTCCTGTTCTGTATCTCAATGTATAAGTAGCTCCTGTTGCATTGATCCAGGAAACCAAAGCGGTAGAGGCTGTTACGTTGGAAACAATAATCGGAGACGGCGGAGCTGTAGTACAAGGCGAAAGATCAATGATCTTAACGGCATAGTCTTCAATCTCACCGTTCGCTACCGTAGCACAAGGATCTGTAATGGTGCTGGTAGAGAAGATTACTCTCATTCTAAGGGTCAGCGGACCGTTGTAAGAAGTAGTCGGAACCGTAAACGTTGCCGTGATCGGCGTTGTTGTATTGGCTGTTGTATTGACTACTCTTTCAGTTGTCTCAAGAATCCCGTTTCTGTTGAAATCAATCCACACGCCTACTGCTAATGAAGAAGTGGTAGTGCCTAACCATGATTTAGAAACAGAAATGCTGTTATTGGTTGACGTACGAACCAGTGTAATCAGTTTCGCAGGATCAGCAGAATAGTTTGTATATGTATTCGCGCCTGAGTTGTTACTCATCACATAAGAATTCGTAGGGGAAATGGTTACGTTTGAAATATAACCGTTTGTATTATTGCTTGAAGTAATCGTACAATAAGTAACTGCAGGAGTTGTAAAAGGCATTGGTGCCGTATAAGTTCCTGTAGTTCCTGAACATACATAGGCTACTTGAACTTCATATTGGGTCTGCTCCGTTAAACCGTTGATGGTATAAGCACTGGTGGTTAAAGGAACTGTAGTCCATGTTGTAGAACCAAAAGGTCTGTACTGCAATACATAAGTAGCACCTACAGCCGGATCCCACATTACATAGGCAGAAGTAGCTGTAATGTTACTTACAGAAAGGTTCAGCGGAGCATTGCTCGTACAAGGGATAGGCTGGATCAGTTTCACAGCATAATCCTCCACTTCCCCGTCTCCGAAACTCTGACACATAACAGGAGAACTTGAGTATCTCATAGCTACTCTCATTCTTGTTGTTGCAGGTCCGTTATAAGCCGTTGTCGGAACGTTGAAGGTAGCAGTAACAGGCGTTGTTGCACTTGCAGGAGAATTCATTACCTGCTCAGTTGCTTCAAACACTCCGTTTCTGTTAAAATCAATCCAAACACCTACAGCCTCACTGTAACTGAAACCGCCAGGGTAAAACTTAGATACAGAAACTGTATTTCCTACAGATCCGATCACCAGGTTTACTAATGCACTAGGTGTCGGTGAATAATCTGTATAAGTAGATCCCACAGAGTTGTTGCTCATAACAGGTGCACCAACCGGAGTTACCGTAACATTGGAAATATATTCCGATGCAAAGTTACTTGAGGTCATCGTACAATAACTAAGACCTAAAGTAGTAAAGGTTGTAATCGCAGAGAAAGGCCCCTGAACTCCTGAACAAACAGTGGAAACCTGTACCTGGTACTGGATACCGTCTGTTAATCCTGTGAGGTTTATAGAGTTTCCTGTAGAAGGAACCGTAATCCATGTTGTGCTGCCTAACGGACGGTACTGAACTACATAGGTTGAGTTCGCCGTAGCCACCCATGAAACAGTTGCCGTAGTCTGCGTAATTGCTGAAACCACAATACCTGTCGGAGCCGCTCCTGTACAACTTGCCAGTGAAGCTACTGTAGAACTTCCGATAGCATAGAATACGTTTCCGATAGCGCTTACTCTGATTTTAACATTACCTCCCAGCGTAAGACCGGTTAAGTTGATAGACTCATTACCGTCATTAGCTGTAGAAGCTGAAGCTACCGTCCAGGTTACTCCGTTATCTGTAGTATAGTCAATTTTTACATTAGCTACATTATAAGGAGCAGCTGTTGTATTAACAACATCCCAGGTAATATTGGTAGGACCGTTATTATAGGCAGTGGTAGTAGTCACTTTAAAAGGGCCGTCATTTCCTACAATAATCTGCTGGTTGGCAAATTGAGTCTGCTGCTGAGTAGCTACGGGATTGTTATCTCTTACCGTTACCCGGAAATTAGTGGTTCTGGCAATTGTAGAAACAGATTCCCAACCGTTATTAGCGTTATTTAAAACTCCGGCCAATACTGAAGATAATTTTGGAAAATATCTTACAGGATTGGTAGTAGGTGTAAATGACCTGAACGATGCTCCGGTAAGCGTCGTTCCTAAATTATTTTTATTAATGGTAGCAGATGCATTATCCACTTGTTCCCAGGTATAGGTCATTGGGTCATTTTCAGCATCCGTTGCGGAGGCTGTTAACACAAATGCAGTACCTTTAGGAATATTGTACGTAGGCAAAGCCGTAATTACAGGTGGATTATTTGTGGTGGTTGTTTCCACATCACACGTTTTGCTGTTGAGGTTATTCTGAACCTGCGTAATGCTAACGGCATGGAAATAAGGATCCGAATGCGGCTGAACATCTGTATTGGGACCTGTAATCCCTGCATAGCCCATAATAGTAGACCCGGAGCCCGGCTCCACATTAACTCCTGCTCCTTCCAATCCATGAGAGAATGTGTGATTGGCTCCTAACTGATGCCCGATTTCGTGGGCTACGTAGTCGATATCAAAATTATCTCCCTGTGGAATACCGTCCGCAGGTGAAGTATAGCCAGAACCTTTACCGTTTGGCACTGAAGTGGTCGGGTTGATACAAACACAGCCTATACAGCCTGCATTTCCACCTCCGCCTGAAGCACCAAATAAGTGACCGATGTCATAGTTGGCATTGCCCACATTGGCAGTAAGTGCCTGTTGCAATTCTCCGTTCCATGCTCCTCCGGCACCCGCTGCTGCAGGTGAATAAGGATCTGTTGCCGGATTTGTGTAAATAACACCCGGATAGTTCTGCAGATCCAAGTGCAGGGCGAAATCTTTTTCAAATACGCCGTTTACTCTGGTTAAACTTGCGTTGATTGCGACTAACGCATTCGCAACAGTTCCCCCAAAAAACTGGGTATACTCTCCTGTTACCGACATGGCCAGTCTCATCGTTCTGTATTTTTTGTCAGAAGATTTTGCGAAATTGGTTGTCTGGTTGGAAAAAGCTTTACCGGTTGTGTACAGTTTTTCGATCTCCTGTTTGGACAGCTTGTCCTCGTTCATGGAACAGAGGAAACCTTCATTGCTTTTATCAGTTTTTGGATGCACACCATACACTGTTTTAGACTTGTCAGCCGGCTCTATAAATTCGTACTGCCCATCCTTGATGATCATCGACTGAAAATCATCGGGTGCCAGACTGAATCTAAGGTACTTGCCCGGATCATCAATCCCGACACCTACATAGGAGCCCAGTTGATACTGATCTGCCAGTTCTTTCACTACCACAGGGAAGCTGTAAACGGCAAATCTTTCAATTTTTCCTTCTAAAGTTGGCAAAGAAATGGTGACGGGCTTTGCATTTTTGCCCGTTTCCTGTGCTTTTGCCAATTGAGACTTTAGTAAAGAAATGTCTAGAGAATAATAGTTCTTAATATCAGAACCTGCTCTGGATTTTTCTCCTCTGAATGTCGTCGGACTCCATTGTGCACTGGTAATCGCAAACAAAAAGAGGAAAAAGAAAGAAGTAAAATTTTTCTTCATAACTTTCTCAATATATTAATTAAACAAATCTAATCATTTTTT
>NZ_LMKA01000093.1 GCF_001421435.1 Chryseobacterium sp. Leaf201 | reverse complement strand
AATGCTTCCGCCGAGTCATTCAATGCTAAAATAAAAAACTTCAGATTACAATTAAGAGGCGTGCGGGATAAAACATTTTTCCTGTTCAGGTTGTCTAAACTTTTTGCCTAGTCCCCAAGTTTTGAGATTGATCGGCATTCGTCAATCCGGGACTATATACAAAATCAAAGGCCTCCTGTAGGAAGCCTTTGAAACACCAAATCACAAAATATTAATATGAAAAAAATTTACTTTTCAGTAAACTTGTGACCCGGCTGGGATTCGAACCCAGGACCCATACATTAAAAGTGTATTGCTCTACCAGCTGAGCTACCGAGTCGGCCACAATTAGAAGTGAAGTAATTCACTTTAATCATTAATTTTTCTTTTGCAGTGCCTGCGACTGGACTCGAACCAGCACATCCTTAGGAAACCACCCCCTCAAGATGGCGTGTCTACCAATTTCACCACGCAGGCAATAAAATTACAAAAATCCAGTAATTTTTTTTGCTAGTGACCCGGCTGGGATTCGAACCCAGGACCCATACATTAAAAGTGTATTGCTCTACCAGCTGAGCTACCGAGTCGGTCACTTTATCACCAAGTTTTCATTTAAGTAATGTCCCTTGTTTTAAGTGGTGCAAAGATATAGCTTTTTTTTATTTCTCAAAACTTTTTTGCAAATTTGTTTAAAAAAAATTCATGATAATTTCACTGGTCGGATACATGGGAAGTGGCAAAACTCACATTTCCAAAATATTAAGCGAGAAACTCAATTTTAAATTTATTGACCTCGATAAAGAGATTTTTCAGCGAAACAAATTAACCATTGCTGAAATATTTGAAAAAAAGGGAGAACTCTACTTCAGGAAGATGGAACGGGAAGTTTTAGAAGAAATCCTAGCGAAGGAAAAAAATGCGGTTCTAAGCCTGGGAGGCGGAACACCCGTTTATTACAACAATATGGAAATCATCAACAATAATTCAAAAAGTATATTTCTGAAGGCTTCTGTAGGCACCCTGTCTGAAAGGCTTTTCAAACAAAAGGAAAAGCGGCCGCTGATTGCCCATATTTCTGATGAGAACCTGCCTGAGTTTATTGCCAAGCACCTGTTTGAAAGAAATCAGTTTTACGGCAAGGCACAATTCAGCGTAAGTACGGATCACCGGCAGCCTGAGGGTATTGTGGATGAAATCATAGAAAAGCTCTATCTCTAGAGCTTTTACTTAATCTTCTTTTTTATCAGTATCATCATTGGTTTCTCCAAAGAAATCATCCCAATCCGTAAAATCTGAATCAACATCGTTTTCAACGTAATCGTCCATTTCCCTCCTGTCTTTTTTGGTAGGTCTTCCTTCTCCCCTGTTCCGGTAATAATCCTGGGACATCTTGCGCATTTTCAGCATTTCGTACTGTTCTTTATCCGTTACATCCTTGATATGGAGCGGCACCAGCTTGGCTCCCATCCTGCTTTTTGGGATCTGAATGACTTTAATTTTGTAGTCGATCTGGTTTTTACGGATCTTAATGATGTCTCCTTCTTTCACCTCTTTGGAGGATTTCACCACAGATTCGCCAATGGCTACCCTGTTCTTTTTAATTTCTTCTGTAGCAATGGTTCTTGTCTTATAAAAACGAATACTCCATAAAAATTTATCTATTCTCATAATTTTTTATACTTTTGCCGTTATATTATTTGTAAAGTAATTAAAGTTTTTTGAAATGAAAAAAATATTTTTATATATCCTTGCGGGATCACTGTGTTTTTCTGCCTGTAAAAAGGATGACGATGAGGTTGAAACTTTTGTAGAACCTGATGATATCGCAGTAAGAAACTCATATGACGACCAGGCCATTCAGAAGTACATGACTGAGAACTATCTGGATGCCCAGGGAAATATAAAAGCGTTCAGCTCTACAGATGCCGCTGATGATAATGAGAAAAAACTTTCTGAACTTAATCCTGTAAAACTGCCTTCCGGCGTAATCTATATCGTAAGAAACGGTGCACAGCCGGCTACAGGCGTAACGATAGAAGCGAATGCAGCCACCCAGATCAGAACCATGATCAGGGCCAACTATTTTCTTGCCACCAATACGGACGGCAATGTAGCTTTTGCATCCGGAGGAAGCCTTACGAATACCATTAACGGAGGCGGCTCGCCGCTTACCGATCCTTTGTTTTATTATGCTAAAAAGTCTGTCACAGACTTGGGGGCAACAGATATTGCAAAACAAAGAAGCTACTATGAAATTGAAGGGCTTCAGGAAGGCCTGACGTATTTCAAAGGATATGCAGATAAGGCGGACGGAGATCCTTATAATCTTCAGGGTGTGATTATCGTTCCTTCCAGAGCAGCTTTTGCAAGAGATGCCCATTACAACTACAACAATTTTTCTTTAAAGAATACTACGTTTGTCTTTAACTTTGAAATCTACAAGGCCAATACCAGGCCTGATGGTGATAAATAAAAATTAAAAAGCGCTCCTAATTTTTTCAGGAGCGCTTTTTTTATGTTTTAAAATGTAGCTTTATGCTTTACGTTTCCTAAAATATCCGGGAAATAATGATCTGACAGATGATCAAATTCATCGCCTCTCATGAACATACTGGCATCCACTTCTTCATAGGAACTCCTTCCAGCCGCTGCAATCAGCTCATTACAGGTATGAAGCGTATTTTTATGGAAATGGTACACCCTTTCAGCTTTATCGGTGACATCAAGGCCTTTAATCAGCATTTTATCCTGAGTCGCAACGCCTGTAGGGCAATTATTGGTATTACATCTCAAAGCCTGGATACAGCCTAAAGAGAACATAAACCCTCTTGCGTTATTACACATATCTGCTCCCATAGCTACAGCCCTTAAAATATCAAGACTGGTTAATACTTTTCCGCTGGCAATTACCCTTAATTTATCCCTCAGTGTATAATGTATCAGTGTTCTGTTCACATAAATAAGAGCAGGCTCCAGAGGCATTCCCACTCCATCTGAAAACTCAGGCGGCGCGGCTCCGGTTCCTCCTTCCGCACCATCAACCGTAATGAAATCAGGATAGATTTTCAGGACATTCATCTGGGCACAGATATCCTCAAACTCTTTCGTATCTCCGATACACAGCTTAAATCCGACAGGTTTCCCGCCTGAAAGCTCCCGCAGCTGCTGTACAAACTTCAGCAGTCCGGCAGCATCCGAAAAAGCAGAGTGCGACGACGGAGAAATAATGGTCATTCCCGGAGTTACGTGACGGATCTTTGCAATTTCCGGTGTATTCTTAACACCCGGCAGAACACCGCCATGTCCGGGTTTTGCGCCCTGTGACAATTTGATTTCAATCATCTTCACGTTCGGCAGATTAGAATATTTTGCAAATAATTCCGGACTGAAATTCCCTTCATCGTTCCGGCATCCGAAATATCCGGTCCCGATCTGCCAGCACAGGTCACCGCCCTCCATGTGATAAGGTGAAATTCCGCCTTCACCGGTATTGTGATAAAAGTTTCCTTTTTTAGCCCCTCTGTTTAACGAAATCTGAGCCCTGTCACTTAAAGATCCGAAACTCATAGCCGAGATGTTCAGTAAGGAAGCATGGTAAGGCTGTGTGCACTGTGCTCCTCCTACCCATACCCTCGGAAGGTCTTCTGCCGGAGACTTGGCATAGATGGAATGCTTAATCCCTTCATATTTACGGTGATTGATTTCCAGCTGTGTCCCGAAAGGTACCGTATCACTCAGGTTTTTAGCCCTTCTGTATACTGCAGAACGCTGATTTCGCGGAAAGGGCTTTCCATCCGTTTCCCTTTCAATAAAATACTGCTGCATTTCCGGGGAAATGCCTTCAAAAAAATATCTGAAATAACCTAATACAGGGAAGTTCCGCAGAATGGCGTGCTTTGTCTGATAGGCATTATAAACACCCAGAACGTATACTGCCGTTAAGAGCATGGGAATCCAGTAATGCGCCCTGATGAGCAGTGCCACAGCCCAGGTAACAATTACCAATACCAATCCCCAAGATAAAAATTTATCTCTCATAAGAATGTAGATTTAAAAGTTAGTAAAACTTAAATATAACGGAATTTAAGTAAAGTCACGATCAATCCCAAAGATTTAATAAAACTTTATAGATATCAAATTATTATCTTTAGAAAAAAATTAATCAACCGATGAATGTAAGCAAAAGAATTATCGAAAATTTTTATTACTGTACCCTTATTCTCTTTTTTATCACTTTTTCCATAAAAGGTTTTGGACAGCAACTGGTTCCTCGTAAAATCAGCGAAGATGTTTCAATACAAATTCCACAGGAATTCGTTACTACAGATACCTTAGGCCAGAATATAATCCGGGTGCCTTTAGAAGACGAGGTTCTTCTGATCATGAATTCCGATAAGAAATCAGATTCCTATATAGAAGACAAAGATGAACTTCTGAAATTTTATGAAGATTTCCAGACAGGAATGTTAGATGAAACCAAAGGAAAACTTATCAACAAATCGTTTATACAGATCAATGGATTATACTTTCTTAAATCAAGTTTCAGAACCAGAATCAGCGGTACTGATAAGATTTGGAATAATTATCTGCTGTTGCTTAATAAAAATTCATACACTTTTATCCTGATGGCTTCTCCTGAGAGTACCAAAAATACGCAGTTCTTTGAGGAAAAAATCATTCCTTCGATTAAATTCAGGAAAGGCCTGACTCAGAAAAATCAATTCAACACCGATAAAGAAGATTCACCGGCATATAATATCGGCAAACTGGTGGGAACGCTTTCTTTTTACGGATTTATAGGCGGTATTATTCTATTTTTTATATTAAGAAAGAGAAGAAATAAATAGGCTTAGGCTTAAATCTTTTCTAAGAAACTTTCAAAAGAATTCATAACAGAAACGGCACCGTCTGCCTCAATTTTTTCAAGCTTTAAAAACTCAATCTGATTAACAGAAGCCGGATCGAAATTTTTCTGGACCCTCACATAATTTTCTGTGAACCCGAACATTTTTCCGTCTTTATTTTCGTGCTCCCAAAGAACAGGAAGCGTTTTTCCAAGCTGGGTGTGGTAGAAGGCCATTTTTTTCTTTTCGGAAAGAATCCTCAGCATTTTATTGCGTCGCTTTCTTTCAGGGATCGGTACAATACCTTTCATTCCGGCAGCTTCGGTATTTTCTCTTTCAGAATACGTAAAAACATGCAGATAACTGATAGGAAGTTCATTGAGGAAATTATAGGTTTCCATAAATAATTCTTCAGTTTCTCCCGGAAAACCAACGATAACGTCAACCCCGATCGCCGCATGAGGCATCACTTCACGGATTTTATTCACCCGGTTTCTGTAAAGCCCGGTAAGATAACGGCGTTTCATTTTTTTTAGTAAATCGTCACTTCCCGACTGTAAAGGAATATGGAAATGCGGAACAAAGCTTCTGCTTCTTGAAACCAGTTCGATGCTCTCATCTTTCAAAAGATTGGGCTCAATGGAAGAAATACGGATTCTTTCGATCCCGTCTACCCTGTCTAATTCTTTAATTAAATCTAAAAACGTATGCTCGTGTCTTTTGTTTCCGAACTCACCTTTGCCGTAATCGCCGATATTCACTCCCGTCAGAACAATTTCCCTGATATCTCTTGCTGCAATTTCCTGAGCATTTTTCAATACATTTTCAATGGTATCTGACCGGGAAATCCCTCTGGCTAAAGGAATCGTGCAGTAGGTACACTTATAGTCACAGCCATCCTGGACCTTTAAAAAGGCTCTCGTTCTGTCTCCGATGGAATAACTTCCGATAAAGAAATCGGTTTCTTCAATTTCACAGGAATGAACAATCCCTTCACTTCCTGACTTCTCCAGGTCATCCAGATAACTTAGAATATTGAATTTTTCTTTGGCACCCAGTACCAGGTCTACTCCTGTAATCTGAGAAATTTCCTCAGGCTTCAGCTGGGCATAGCATCCTACGATAACCACCAGTCCTTCAGGATTGGCTTTCATTGCTCTTTTTACATGAAGCTTACATTCGCGGTCTGCATTTTCCGTTACTGAACAGGTATTGATGACATAGATATCCGCTTTCTCGTCAAAACTTACCTTATCATATCCTGCATCGGTTAGCTGACGGGCAATAGTGGATGTTTCCGCAAAATTTAATTTGCAGCCAAGGGTATGAAATGCGGCAGTTCTGTGAAATTGAGACATTTATTGTTTCTGAATTTTGTGGTTGCAAAGATAATAATTTAATATGAATTCTAAATTGATTGATCTATTGCTTAAATTTATCCCTTATTCCAGGGCTGTTCAGGTAGTATACCGGCGAAGTATTTGAACCTGAATTATCGGTTGAGAAACGAGCTTTTAGATCAGAATTCAATTCTTCCGATTTATTTTCAGAATATTTTCATCGAAGCTATCCAAATACCAGATCGCCTAATGTTTTAATATCCAAACCGTTTTATAAATAAGTCTTTAATAAGGATAAACTTAAAACCAGATTAAGGTTTTTCGCGTATATTATGTTAAACAGGACTTATGAATTGCAGGATCAGCCATTTTATGAAAGACTTAAATTCTCTGAATACGGAACATCTTGAAAAATGGTTTACGGATGAAAGCACCATCTGGATTCCGCCGATGAAGGAGGTGTCGGGCAAAAACAGGATTCTGGCTTTGTTCAGGGCTATTTTCAGGCGTTATGAAAAATTGGAATGGCATGTTTCTGAAATTTTCAATCTGGGAAACAACAGGTATTTTTATCAGACCCGTTCATCAGGAAACAGACTGGGAAAAGGAAGCTACCAGAATGAAATCTGCACCGTCATCCAGTTCTCTGAGAAAGGCAAAATATTGTACCTCTCTGATTATTTTAAAGATACCAATGCATTTAATTAAAAGCCATCTTCGCAAGATGGCCTTTTATCATCAGATAATCTCTATTCCCTGTTTTTTACCATGACCCATCCTGAATATTTGAACAAGGTATTCTTTTTGTCATTTTCATTCCATGTTACAGAATACCAATATGTACCGGTAGGAACTTTTTTACCGGCAATCGTCCCGTCCCATTTGTAAGCATTGAATTTATTGGCTTCGAATATTTTATTTCCGTAACGGTCGAAAATATTAAATACCAGATTCTGCTTGTTTCCCAATACAGAATAATCAATAAGGTCATTGACACCGTCTCCGTTAGGAGTAATTACATTAACCAGATTCGGGACAACAATGGTGATATCAATAGGCTCACAGTCATAAGCATCTTTTACCATAACATGATGATCGCCTCTGATCACATTGGTAAAGACATTGGCATCCTGCCAGTTGATACCGTCCATTGAATACTGATATTTCGGGGTTCCGCCTTTAACATTTACGGTAACGGTAGTATTGGCAATATCCACATCTGAAATTACCGGCTGTTCGGACGGATACACTTTTACGGTTTGCTGCGTAATGCATTCACCTGTTTTCAGTTTTACCCAGTATGTTCCTACACCGACATTATTAATCGTTTGGGAAGTAGCACCTGTACTCCATTCATAAGCGGTAAAGCCGGGGCCTGCATCCAGGGTTGTTTTATCTTCTATGCAGATTATTTTATCCTGCAGGATATTGGAATATACGGGAGGCAGCACCAATAAATTAACCTTTGCAACGGCAAAACATCCGTTTCCGTCGGTAACCTTTATAAAAACAGTTCCGCCTGGAGCTATGTAAGCGGTTGGATTCAGGATTTCATTGGTTCCGTTCTGGGCATCTGTTAGAGAAGGATAATATCTTTTAGTGCCCGTCTGTGTGGTCACCGCTGCAGTTGTCAGGTTGAATAAAGCTGTTGATGGGTTTGATTCTATAAAACATGATCTTAAACTGGCCTCGGTTACTACCACAACAGGATAAAACTTCAGAGTAATAACGGCTGTTGTCGTACATCCGAATGGTGAGATTATTTTTACGTACACGGTTCCTTCTGCAGATACAAAAGCTGTAGGATTGGTAATTTCATTGGTGCCTGCATTAAGATCAGCCAGGGTATGATAATATTTTCTGATGGCCAGCGGATCACCGAAGACAGCGGCAGAAGTAAGGTTAAATGTCCCCACACCCGCATTGTTATTGTTACAGCTGAAAAGATTCACATTTGTTCCTGTAATATTCCCCTGTTTAAACTTAAAAGCTCCTACCTGCCTGCAGGCATTAAGCGGGTTATTGGGGTTTGCCGGGTCCTGGTAATGGATACTGAAGTAGTAAACAGCGGCTGTGCTCACCGTTTGCGGTGCCAGAATCGGGTTTAAGCCTGAAAGTGCATCATTCTGAGAGGTATGGTAACTGATCTGGAAATTGGCATTTCCGTTCAGGATTCCGGCAGATAAAGAACTGAAGTCAAAAACTGCAGGGTTCTGGCATATAATAATTTCCCTGGGATCCGCAGGATTGGCAGCAGGCACACCCGGCGGTGTAAAGGGCTGGGTCTGAATTGCCGGATTGGTAAACGGCGAAGCCAGAGTAGCCGTTCCGCCCCAGGTTAAAGAGAACGGAGCCAGGGTCGGGTTAAATACATCCACCCAGTTGTCTATGTATAAGTAATACGTCTGCCCCGGCAAAACATCCAGATATTTACAGTAAGGCGTGAGAGAACCTCCGGCAGCACTGGTAACCGTACTGGTCATATTCAGTCCTGTAGAGGCACCGACTCCGATTACCGTAGCGGCATTACACCGTATGGCAGCCCCCAGGTTTGCGCAGGAAACATTCGGTCCGTAGATCGCCCAGTCATAATCAGCATCAGGATCTCCCGGAACCAGGTCAAAAGTCAGTGTGCCTCCTGTAGCAATGGTGATTTTATACCAGATCGAATTGTGCTCTCCTGTAATCAGACATCCGCCTAAGCTCTCATTAACAGCTCCGATCCCGGACGGCGAATAGGTAATACTGGAATTTCCACATACAGCAAGAGCCGTGGAACAATCTGCCTGAGAGAAAAGCATCCGTGAGACCAGCAGAAAAAAAAGGAATAGATATTTTTTCATATTTTCAATTTGATGGTGATTAGTTGAGGTAACTTTGTGCTTATCAAATATAAACATTCCACATCAATAATCGCATCTCAAAGAATAATAATTCATAAAAAAATATAAATCCATGGTATATCAATAACAAATTACTTGATACTGGTTATATTTCCGCAAAGATTCTCAAGGTGGAAAATCTTATGAAAAGGGCTTTTTACCTGCTGCAGATGTTCTTTGTCCTGAATAAAAGTATACCGTGACGCAATAGAGTTCATGTCCGAAACAATAACCAGCCAGCATTCATCAACCGTACTGTCGTAATAAGGGAATTTTTCATTTTTTTTATTGATGAGCTCCACAATTTTCTCTGAACACAGTTCATCAAACAGATTCATATTGTATTCATTGGCAATAAAAACATTCCTCCGGTGAGAGGACTTCCTGACGTTTTTTATGCAGCCCGAAGGCTTTCCTTTTTTAATGCTTTTACAGATATGTAAAATTATTTCCTGCTGGTGTTCTAACGTACTCCACTTTATATCCGGATGGAATTCTAAAAAATAAACACCGCGGTATTTCGCGGTGTCTTCCTGTTCCAATAAGATTTCGGCCTGGCGAAACATTTTATTCAGGCTGCTTTCGATCTTTTTCATTCCCATGTGGTTGATAACTTCAGTCAGTTCAATCCCGATTTTTTTATCGTTGAATTTTGCAATGAAGTCAGGGCTTTCACAGGTTAAATTTTCAAACTTAACGTCAGGAAAATGGTGCATAAAAGAGTTAAGCAGCAGGATCTCTGCTTTCTTCCTGTATTTTTCGCGGTCGTGCAGCTTGGATTCGTCTATGGTACGGTGGTATTTTTCAATCGGCTTCTTTTTCAGATGCCGGTTCAGGTAATATAAACTCAGGTTCTTGATTAAATCTTCATCAGAAAATGTTTTTTTCATGTGCTTCATTTTTATGATTGCGGAACACATATGAGCTTCACTCTAAATTATGAAGTTTTTGATTATCAAAATTTTACATTTAAAGGTACTTAAAAAAACGGCAGGCAGGTATTTTTTTAAAACAATTTATTGAATAATTAACATAGAGTTTGTTTTCATATTTAATATCTTTATATAAATATAAAATTGCATATATGGATTTTAATAACTTTAAGATACCCTTTACCATTAACCCAAAATATTCTAAGAAGGCAGTTTATTTCTCTATGGAATTTGCCATTGAACAGGTTCTGAAAATATACTCGGGAGGCCTCGGGTTCCTGGCAGGATCTCATATGAGAAGTGCCTACAATCTTAAACAGGACCTCATCGGGATAGGAATTCTCTGGAAGTTCGGATATTATGACCAGGCAAGGAACCATGACCAGACGCTACAGCCTGTCTGGACAAAAAAAATGTACAGCTTCCTTGAAGACACGGGAATTAAGTTTCAGATTGAAATCCACAGCGCCCCGGTATGGGTGAAAGTATGGTACCTTGATCCTGAGATCTTCCATACGGCCCCGATGTTTTTCCTTTCAACGGATGTCCCGGAAAACGACCACGTTTCCAAAACCATCTGCCACCGTCTGTATGATGCCAATGAAGCCACCAAGCTGGCCCAGTATATCCTGCTCGGAAAAGGCGGTGCCCAGCTGCTGGATGAACTGAATATGGAAAGGGAAATTTATCATTTAAATGAGGCCCACGGACTTCCTGCGGCTTTCCATTTGCTGAAGAAATACAACGGAGATCTGAATAAGGTAAAAGAAAAACTGGTTTTCACTACCCACACGCCTGAAGAGGCCGGAAATGAAAAACACAGCCTGAAACTCTGCCATGATATGTCTTATTTTTCAGGGTTAAGCATGGAAGAGGTAAAACGCATTGAAGGTTCTGATGACGACAGCTTTAACCATTCTTTATGCGCCCTGAAAATGGCAAAAATAGCCAATGGGGTATCTGAGCTTCACGGGACCGTTTCAAGGAAGATATGGAGTAAATATGAGGGGATTTGTGAAATCACTTCCATTACCAATGCTCAGGAATTTAAATACTGGGCAGACCAGCCGTTATATGAAGCTAAAGAAGGTAATGATGACGCAGGTTTTGATGCCCGTAAAAAGCACCTGAAGGAAAAACTGTTTGAAACGGTAGCAGACCAGACCGGAAATTTATTCGATCCCAATATTTTCACTATTGTCTGGGCCAGGAGATTTGCCGGCTACAAGCGTGCCGACCTGCTTCTGCATGACAAAAAAAGATTTTCCAAACTGCTTAACCATCCGAAATATCCGGTTCAGATCATCTGGGCAGGAAAGCCTTACCCGATGGATTATTCTGCAATTTCAACGTTCAATTCCCTGGTGGAAGAAAGTAAAAATTATAAAAGCATGGCAGTTCTCACCGGATATGAGCTTGCATTAAGCAAATCCTTAAAACTGGGCTCTGATCTCTGGCTCAACAACCCACGGGTTCCGAGAGAAGCTTCAGGTACTTCAGGGATGACGGCAGCCATGAACGGAACTGTTAACCTGTCAACAGATGACGGATGGATTCCTGAGTTTGCAAAACACGGCGTGAATTCCTTTGTGGTTCCTAAATGTGACTACGAGAACATGAGTGTTTATGAACAGGACAATTATGACCTGAATGCACTGTATGAAATTCTTGAAAACGAAATCCTTCCAGCTTATTATGATCATCCGGAGCAATGGAGACAGATCCAGTACAACTCTATGAATGATGTGAAAGACCAGTTCAACAGTGACCGGATGGCGGATGAGTATTATGAAGTACTCTATCATCATAAAGGTTAACTGACAGCCAGCTGATCTCAATAGAAAATAAAACCGGCCTGAACTTAGTTCAGGCCGGTTTATTGATTAATCATTTTTCTTTTTCTGCTTCGGGACTTTCAATCCCTCTTCCCGTGCCTCGGAAATACCGATGGCTACAGCCTGTTTCCTGTCGGTCACTTTATCGCCGGAAGAAGATTTCAGTTTCCCTTCCTTGAATTCATTCATGACCTCTTCTACTTTCTCCTGAGCTTTCTTTGAATACTTTGTCTTGCTCATTGTTTTATATTTTAAGATTTAGGTACAGATACGGCAATCTCATATACTTTCGCGTTCTTCAGGTATTTTGAACGCTCCCGTGAAGTTACAGACTCAAAATGTCCGTCTTTGATCACCACAATCGGGTCTTCTGCATTTTCTATTTCAAAATTGGTAATATAACGCTCATCCGGAGCATCTTCCCGTAATTTAGCCTTTATTTTCTGAAGTTCATCCGCATAATCTTTGAAAGCCGGATCTGAAGAGTGGATAAATTTATATTCTTCCCCTGCATCTACAAAATAATGAAGCTTTTTATCCAAAAGTCCTGCCTCACTTGTAATTGCCGGATTATCGTTACCATCCCTGAACGCTGCTTCTACCAGTTCTCCGCCTTTTTCCTCAGCTGTTTTCTGAGCATCTTCATAACTGGAAAATCCGGTGTATAAAATTTTATCTTCCAGTTCATACCGGTTCAGCTTCTGGTCATATGCATTTGTTTCCATAATTATTATTGAATTGATTAGACTTTAACTATTCAATTTTTTTGCCAATATCTCATTCAAATGCTTTTTTATGCATATAATAAAATTGTTATATTTGAAATCTTTAAAATTAGAAATGAAAAAATTCTTATTAACACTTGCAGTAGCTGCCATATCCCAGGGTTTATCTGCCCAGGAAATCACATTAGATAAAATATATTCAGGATATTACCGCGGAAAAGGCATTGCCGGAATCGCCTCTATGAAAAACGGTGAAAATTATCTGGTGATCGAACAGGGCGGAATTGCAAAATATGCGTATAAAACGTCTCAGAAAGAAGGAAATATTGTTGACGGAAGATTCGAGAGCTATGAATTTTCTGATGATGAATCCAAGATCATGCTGTTAAAAGAGAGCCAGCCGATTTACAGGCATTCTTTCTTAGGGAAATTTCACATCAAAGATCTGAAATCAGGCAAAGTGATTTCTTTAAATGAAGGGAAATTCGTTCAGGAGCCGAGATTTTCACCTGACGGAACCAAAGTAGCTTTTATTGCCGATAATAATCTATTCTACCAGAATCTTGATTCCGGTAAAATAACCCAGATTACAAACGACGGAAAGAAAAATGCGGTGCTCAACGGTCTGGCCGACTGGGTGTATGAAGAAGAATTCGGTCATGCAAGGCTGTATGACTGGACGAAAAACTCCAATGCCCTGGTTTTTGTGAGATCCGAGGAAAGCGAAGTTCCTGAAATCTATATTCCCATCTACGGAAAAATGCTTTATCCGGGTGAAATGCGTTACAAATACCCGAAAGCAGGAGAAAAAAATTCTGTAGTTTCCGCGCACATTTATCTCTTGGACAGCAACAACAAAACGAGAATAAATCTGGATCGCTTTAAAAAATATTATATTCCTAACGTTATTCAGACTGCAAAAGCTGATGAAATCGTTCTGATCACTTCTGAAAGGATACAAAATGCTTCTGACGTTTTGAAGGTAAATACAAAAACCGGGGATGTAAAGAAACTGTTTACCGAAACAGATGACAAATGGGTAGACACCGATAACGTGACTTTGGAATTCATGGACGACAACAGTTTCCTGTGGAGTTCCGAAAGAGACGGAAACCGTCATCTATACTGGTATAACCAGGATGGCAAGCTGAAAAAACAGGTAACAAAAGGCAGCTGGGAAGTAACTGATTATTATGGATTCAATCCGAAATCAAAGGAAATCTATGTGCAGACTACAGAGAAAGGAAGCATCAATAAAGTAATTTCCAAAATCAATATCGAAAACGGAAAAGCCCAGCTGATTTCGAACGGAGACGGAAACAACGCTGCGAACTTCAGCAAAAATTATAACTATTTCATCGAAACATCTTCTACCGCTTCCAAACCTTATACATTTGTTTTAAAAGACGGGAACGGGAAAGTGGTAAAAGAGCTTCAGAACAATAATGACCAGCTCCAGAAATTAAAAGCTGACAACTTTATTGACAAAGAATTCATCACCATCCCGAATGAAGCCGGAGACCAGATGAATGCCTGGATCATGAAGCCTAAAAACTTTGACAAGAATAAAAAATATCCGCTGTTTATGTTCCAGTATTCAGGCCCGGGTTCCCAGCAGGTTTCAAATTCATGGGATAACGGAAATGCATTATGGTTCAACCACCTGGTGCAGAAAGGATATATCGTAGCCTGTGTAGACGGTCGCGGGACAGGCTATAAAGGGACTAAATTCAAAAAAGTTACTTACATGAATTTAGGAAAGTATGAAATCGAAGACCAGATTGCTGCAGCAAAATGGCTTGGGAACCAGTCATACATCGACAAATCAAGAATCGGAATGTTCGGATGGAGCTTCGGCGGATACATGACGAGCTTAGCCATGACCAAAGGTGCCGATGTTTTCAAAGCGGGAATTGCCGTGGCACCGGTAACCAACTGGAGGTATTATGACTCAGTATACACCGAAAGATTTTTAAGAACCCCACAGGAAAACCCTGACGGCTATGACAAGAACTCTCCTACCGAATATGCCAGTTTATTGAAAGGGAAATTTTTGCTGATCCACGGAACGGCTGATGACAACGTACATTTCCAGAATTCCATGGAATTTTCCGAAGCATTGATTCAGAATAAAAAACAGTTTGAATTTATGGCCTATCCGGATAAAAACCACGGAATTTATGGCGGGCAGACCAGACCACAGCTGTATCAGAAAATGACTGATTTTATCCTGGAGAATCTGTAAATCTAAAATCAATTTAAATACTAAAAAAATCACTCAAAAATTTGGGTGATTTTTACTTTTAATATTGGTGTAAACTTTTATTATCAATGATAGCTATCAGGAAAATGACATCATTAACTTCCTGATAAATTAATGAGTTATTTTTATCTATCAAACACTTTCTATAATTCAGAAGCAGAGATTTAGGACAGATTTCTTTATGTTCTTTTATTCTTGCAATTAAATTATCAAACGTATTTTCAAAACTTTCGATCTCCTTTACAGACCAATGTTCAAATAAATAATCCAATACACCCAGATAGTTTCGTAAAATTTCTTTAGACCAAACAATTTCCATTATTCCGACTTTTCTGAAAGGTACTGCCTGATTTTCTGTTTCGCTTCTTCATGAGAATAAGTTTTCTGATTTTTAATATCATCAATCCCTTTTTCAATTGATATCTTTTGAGAATCGGTTAAATTCTCCGCCCAATCTTTTCCGGCTTTCGTTTCTGTATATTTTGATTTCAAAAACTCAATATAATCATTTACCTGCCCAAAAAATTCTTTGGGAAGCGATTTCAGACTTTTTTCAATTTCTTTAATGGTAATCTCCATTTCATAAGTTTTATCCAAAGTTAATAAAATTCAATTATTGTTTTTAAAATTTTATATTTGTGAAATTTGAAATTTTGAAACTATGAAGACCAAACATCCTAAAGGGTTGCCTTTTCTCTTCTTTACTGAAATGTGGGAGCGTTTCGGGTATTACCTGATTCTCGGAATTTTTGTTTTATACGTTATTGAACCTGCCGGGATCAAAGGCGGCCTCGGGCTTCCGGATAAAACTGCGGACGATATTTTCGGGACTTATATCGCACTGACCTATCTTACACCGTTCATCGGAGGGTTTTTAGCCGACCGGGTTTTAGGGTATATCAAATCCATTTATCTGGGAGGGATCCTGATGGCAGCGGGATACATCGGGATGGGTGTTTTCAAAGACCTTCCCCTGTTTTATTCCTCATTAGCCTTAATTATCATCGGAAACGGGTTCTTTAAACCGACCATTTCTACCCTTCTGGGAAATTTATATTCAGAAGAACCTTACAAAGCCAATAAAGATTCCGGGTATAATATTTTTTATATGGGAATCAATATCGGAGCTTTCATCTGCAATATTATCGCTGCTTTCATGCGGAATAAATTCGGATGGGGCGAGGCCTTCATCACGGCAGGCGTCGGGATGTTGGTAGGCCTGGTGATCTTCACCATCGGACGGAAACATTACATCCATGCCGCACAGATGAAACCTGTACAGGAAGGTGACACCAAGCTTTCTGAAATCATGCTTAAAGTTTTTGTTCCTGCGATTATTGCCGGGGTTATCGGCTGGGTTATTCCCGGAAATATTTTCGGAAGCGACAGTACGGATGCCTTTATTTTTGCCTGTGTGCCGGTTATTTATTTTTATGCTTCCCTGTATTTTAAAGCCAAACCGACTGAAAAAGCATCCATCGGTGCCTTACTGTCAGTATTCCTGATCAGTATGTTCTTCTGGGCAGTTTTCAAACAGAACGGAACGGCCCTGACCCGGTGGGCCAATTATTATACGGACAGAAGCGTTCCTGCCTCTATGGAAAAGCCTTTGGAAGGAATCTATATGGTAGACGGGAAAAGTTATGCAGATAAAGAAGTCCCTGTGTATGACGACCAGTATCAGTCTCAGAAAGGTAAGGACGGAAAATCCATAAAAACGGCCGGAAAAGATATTTACTTCAGAAATATTTCTCCTGAACAAAAAGCCGGACTGGAAAAAGAACCGGACAGCAAAGTCTATTTGTACAACACCGAGCTGTTTCAGTCGATTAATCCGTTTTGGGTAATTGCTTTAACGCCGGTGGTGGTAGGCGTCTGGGCTTTCTTAAGAAGGAAAGGAAAAGAACCTTTGACCCCTACGAAAATCGTATTGGGATTATTTATTTCGGCACTTTCCTGTCTGGTAATGGTTCTGGCGGTCTGGGCCGGAGACAATGGTGCCGTAAAAGTATCACCGTGGTGGCTTATTGCAAGTTACGGAGTTATTACCATCGGAGAATTGTGCCTTTCCCCCATGGGGCTGTCTTTTGTTTCAAAACTTTCGCCGGCCAGGATTACAGCTCTGATGATGGGCGGTTTCTTCCTCGCCAACTCGGTCGGAAACAAGCTTTCAGGCATCCTTGCCAGTACCTGGTACAGCTATGACAACAAGATGAATTATTTTCTGGTGAATTTTGCCCTGCTGATATTTGCCACACTCTTAGGGGTCTCCATGCTGAAAAGGCTCAACAAAATCATGAAAGAAAAAGGACATTAACTTCCAGTTTTCTTACACCATATCGGGCTGCAGATTAATTCTGCAGCTTTTTCAGTATTTATAAAAATTAAATATTGCCAAAAACTCAAAAAAAACTATATTTGTCAGTCTTAACAAAAATTTAACAATCAATATATGGATACAGCCGTTCAGTCGAAGACTAAACATCCTAAAGGATTATGGGTACTATTTGGTACAGAAATGTGGGAGCGATTCAACTTCTACGGAATGAGAGCATTACTTACCTTATTTATGGTAAACTCTCTTCTCATCAAAGAAGCAGATGCAGCAATTATTTATGGAGGTTTCCTCGCACTGTGTTATTTAACCCCGCTTTTAGGAGGTTTCATTGCTGATAAATACATCGGTAACAGAAATGCGATTTTGGTAGGCGGAAGTTTGATGGCTATCGGGCAATTGCTTTTATTCTTCAGTGCTTCAACGTTTTCGTCTGACCTCGTTAGTGCGAAGACCTTAATGTGGCTGGCTTTGTTCATTATTATTTTTGGAAACGGTTTCTTCAAGCCAAATATTTCCTCCATGGTGGGAAGTCTTTATCCGAAACAGGAAAAATCTAAATTGGATTCCGCGTTTACCATTTTCTATATGGGAATTAACATCGGAGCATTCTTAGGTCAGTTTATCTGTCCATATTTAGGTGATGTTAAAGATTCTGAAGGAGTTAGGGATATCTTCGCATTCAAATGGGGATTCTTAGCTGCTTCTATCGCGATGCTTGTTGGTACAGTAACCTTCTTCATTCTTAAAAACAAGTATGTTGTCACACCGGAAGGAAGGCCAATCGGTGGACTGCCGAAGAATAATACAAGTGAAGATTTTGAAGAAGGGGAAACTCAGACTGCAAAGTTTTCAAGTAAAAATATGGGAATTTCTGCCATATTATTTGTTGCTCTTTTCTTCGTATTCAGATATATTTTGGTGGGAGAATTCGGATTCAGTTCTGTAGGAATGGGACAGCTGATCAAAGGAATTATTTATCCTTTTATCTATGCTGCGGGTATTTCACTGGCATTTCTGATTATGAGCTCTGCCGAAAATAAAGTGGAAAGACAGAGAATATGGGTAATCTATATCGTTTCATTCTTTATTATTTTCTTCTGGGCTGCATTTGAGCAGGCAGGATCTTCATTAACTTTCATCGCAGATAACCAGACCGACAGAAATATCTTCGGATGGAATATGCCGCCGTCCATGGTACAGATTTTCAACGGATTATTCGTTGTGGCCCTGGCTTTACCTTTCAGTATCCTTTGGGATAAATTAAGAGCAAAAGGAAAAGAGCCGGTTTCTCCGATGAAACAGGCAATGGGTCTGGCATTAATTGCATTATCTTATTTCATTATTGCATATAACGTAAAAGATCTTGGAAACACAGGATTACTGGCCATCAAATGGTTAATGTTACTGTACCTTATCCAGACCATGGGTGAACTTTGTTTATCACCGATCGGATTATCATTGGTAGGTAAACTCGCTCCTAAAAGATTTGCTTCTTTATTATACGGTGTTTTCTTCATCTCAAATGCTGCGGGTTATGCTTTGGCAGGTTCCCTGGGAGCCATTATTCCGGCAACCGGAGACAAATTTGTAAAAGCAGAAAAATTAGGGTTCAACCTTCAGGATGTTTTGGATAAAAAAGTAACGCTTACCCCGGAACAGGTCGCTTTATTCGAAAAAGAACAGTTACCTGTTGCCAATACAACATTTGCCGGAGTGGAAATTCATAATTTATTTGAATTCTTCATGGTATTCGTAGTATTGTGTGGTATTGCTGCTGTAATTTTAGCGATATTATCACCAAGATTAAAGAAAATGATGCACGGTGTAAACTAACCCGCATCAATAAAATATACTGAAAACCTCTGCTAAGTCGGAGGTTTTTTTTATTTTCGTATGATGGAAGTTTCCGAAGATTCTTTATTTCAGTCGGTAAAAGAGATTATTGCCCAATCACGTGAAAGGTATCCCGCATCGCGAACGCTACCCTGCTCACCTACTGGCAGATCGGAAAACTTATTGTGGAGGATCAACAGAAAGGAAAAGAACGCGCAGAATATGGGAAAAATACCTTAAAAAAACCTTTTCGGGAAACTTACCCAGGAATTCGGAAAAGGTTTTGATGAGAGTAACCTGAGAAATCTGAGGGCTTTCTATCATTTATTTCCGATATGTGGCGCATTGCGTCACGAATTAAGCAGGACGCATTACCGCTTACTAATAAAATTAAATACATCATTGATCAGGACAGGATACGTTTCGGGCTCGATCAGGAAAACAATAACAACCCAAACTAAATAATTATACGAAATTATGAGCTTAACGCTGGAAGAAATACAAAATTTTAAAGGGAAATATCCTAAGCAATTATGGACACTTTTTACGGTAGAAATGTGGGAACGTTTTTGTTTCTACGGAATGCGCGGCGTTCTTACGTTTTTTATGGTAGACCAGCTTTTGCTGAAAGATGATGTTGCCAACCTTCAATATGGGGCAATTCAAGCTTTTGTATATGCATTTACATTCATTGGAGGAATTTTTGCCGATAAAATTTTGGGTTTTAAAAAATCTTTGTTTTTTGGAGGAATTGTTATGATCCTCGGAAATTTCCTCATTGCTTTTGCACCGAAAGAAATGTTTTATTACGGTATTGCATTTTCAATTATTGGTACCGGTTTTTTCAAACCGAATATTTCATCGATGGTCGGAGAACTGTATGATGAAAAAGATCCCAGAAGAGATGCCGGTTACGGGATGTTTTATGCAGGGATTAACATTGGCGGGCTTCTTGGAGGTGCTTTATGTATTTATTTAGGTAAGTACTATTCGTGGACAGCGTGTTTTCTTGCTGCTGCAATTGTGATGATTATTGGCCTGCTAACATTTCTTTTCACTAAGAAAAACCTGGGCCCGATTGGCAATTCGCCGTTAATCAATATGGAGCCAGGAAAAAGAAAACTCAGAGAAATTGCCGTTTATGTACTTTCGATATTAAGCATTCCGCTTATCTTTATCATGGTTAAAAATACGCATTTTACAGATTATTTCATGTATACCATCGGTATAATTGCAGTCGGATACTTTCTTTTTGAATTGATAAAACTTAAGGAAGTAAGCATACAAAAAAAGTTAGTTGCTGCGTTTGCATTTATCTTCTTTTATTTTTTATTCAATGCCATATATGAACAAAGTGGTGGCTCTTTATCATTATTTGCCAAAGATAATCTGGATCATAATTTATTAGGATTTAATATGGATCCTAATGTAGTAAACAATAGCTCTAATACCCTTTTTGTTATCATTTTAAGTCCGGTTATCGGTTTACTCTGGTTATTTTTATCTAAGAAAAAACTAGAACCCAATACACTTATTAAATTTGGAATCGGTTTTTTATTCTTATCAGCTTCGTTTTATATTTTTTATTATACCAAATTCTTCGCAAATGCGCAGGGTATTACTTCATTAAATGTTTTCACACTGGCTTATTTTGTAACTACAATCGGAGAATTATGCCTAGGACCAATCGGAATGTCTATTATTACTAAATTATCACCAAAAAAACTTTTTGGAATGATGATGGGGCTTTGGTTTTTGGCCAGTGCCTTTGGCCAGTTAGCAGCAGGAAAACTAGGCGCTGAAATTTCACAGTCTAATACCGGTGATGATCTGTTATCTAAATTACAATCTTATACCGATGGATACTATCAATTGGCAATCTATGCATTAATTGCCGGAGTAGTGTTAATTTTGATCTCTCCATTTGTAAAAAAATTAATGCAGGATGTAAAATAGACATACACATTATGCTTATTTTTATTTAAATATCAAATCATGAAGAAAATCATAAGCATAATCTGCCTGTTCATGCTGACCCTGAGTTTTGCCCAAGTCAGATGGATGACCATTGAAGAAGCTTTAAAAGCCCAGAAAGAAAATCCAAAAAAAATACTTATTGATTTTTATGCAGACTGGTGCGGCCCGTGTAAAATAATGGATAAAAAAACCTATGGACATCCCATTATTGCTGAAATTTTAAACGAAAATTATTACGCTGTTAAGTTCAATGCAGAAGAAAAAAATAAAGTTGAAATTTTCGGGAGAACATTCTCAAACCCGAATACGGAACATAAAAAAGGCCGTAATTCTTTACATGAATTTACCCAGTATATGAATGTAGGCGCAGTGCCAAGCACGGTGTTCCTTGATGAAAAAGGAGGCCCGATTACCATTCTTCAGGGAGAGCTTTCTGCCAGGGAACTGGAACCCTATCTGGATTTTATCTGCAAGGACCTTTTCAAAAAAATCCGTTCAAGAGAACAGTGGGAAGATTACCAGAAAAAATTTAAATCTAAAATAAAAGAATAAAATACAGGCTTTCATTCATGAAGGCCTTTTTTAATTTCTAATTTTTCCCGAAATTCGTGGACCTTTTAAATGAATTTAGAAACCTCCATAGAATACGTCAAAGGAATAGGTCCTGAAAAAGCAAAACTCATCAGAAATGTATTGGGCGTTTCTACCATTGAAGACCTGCTGAACTTCTTCCCGATCCGCTACCTGGATAAAAGTAAGGTTCATAAAGTCGCTCAGCTTCATGAGGTAAGCACTGATGTTCAGCTTAAGGGGAAAATCACCGGTGTCCAGGAAATACAGACCGGAAAGATAAAACGACTTTCTGCAAAATTCAATGACGATACCGGTGCCATGGATCTCGTGTGGTTCCAGTATTCAAAATGGCTCAAAGAACAGCTTCCCGTTAATCAGGAAATTTATATCTACGGAAAAATCAATGTTTTCAACAGCCAGTTTTCCATGGCACATCCGGAGATAGAAATTGAAGAAAAAAAAGACACGGATATGCGGCTGAAGCCTATTTATCCAAGCTCTGAAAAGCTCACCAAAAGAGGACTGAACCAGAAATTCTTTCAGATGGTGTTAAAAAACATCTGCAAGGAAATCCCGAATCTTATTCATGAAAATTTTCCGGATTACCTGATAAAAGCTTTTTCATTTCTGTCAAGGCAGCATACTTATCTTAACATCCATTTCCCAAAGGATATGGAATATTTTGAGAAGGCCAATTACCGGCTGAAATTTGAAGAATCTTTTTTCTTCCAGTTGGGCTACGCTTTAAAAAAGCTCCATCACAAAAGCCATACGACAGGAAACCCTTTCCCGGTTGTGGGTAATTATTTCAATGATTTCTACAATAACCATCTTCCGTTTGACCTTACCGGTGCCCAGAAAAGGGTGCTTAAAGAGATCCGGCTGGATATGAAGCGTCCGGTCCAGATGAACAGGCTCCTGCAGGGTGATGTGGGTTCGGGAAAAACAATGGTTGCTTTATTAACGATGCTTATTGCAAAGGATAACGGGTTTCAGAGCTGCATCATGGCGCCGACGGAAATCCTTGCCCAGCAGCATTACAACGGAATTAAAGACCTTCTGAAAGAAACCCGCGTGAACGTAAGGCTTCTTACCGGTTCTGTAAAAGCTTCTGAACGGAAAATCATCCATCAGGAATTAGAAAACGGCGAGCTCTCCATCCTGGTGGGAACCCATGCCGTTCTTGAGGATAAAGTTAAGTTTCAGAATCTCGGACTGGCGATTATTGATGAACAGCACAGATTCGGGGTTGCACAGCGGGCCAAGCTTTGGGCCAAGAATAAAATTCCACCGCATATCCTGATCATGACGGCCACTCCTATCCCTAGAACTTTGGCTATGAGCTTTTATTCTGATCTGGATGTTTCGGTGATTGATGAACTGCCGGTAGGAAGAAAACCGATTATTACAGCCCACAGACGTGAAAAAGACAGGGCCTACGTGTATAATTTCTGTCGTGAAGAAATACAGAAAGGGCGGCAGGTGTATTTCGTTTATCCGTTAATTGAAGAATCCGAGACTTTAGATTATAAAAACTTAATGACAGGACTGGAAAATGTGATGGATAATTTTCCGCATTACAATGTCACCATGCTTCACGGAAAAATGCGGCCTGACGAAAAAGATGCGGCCATGGGTTATTTTGCTTCCGGAAAAGCGGAAATCATGGTGGCCACTACCGTTATTGAAGTGGGCGTAAACGTTCCGAATGCTTCCGTAATGGTTATTGAAAGTTCGGAAAGGTTCGGCCTGTCACAGCTCCATCAGCTTCGCGGGCGTGTAGGCCGTGGCGCGGAACAGAGCTATTGTATCCTCATGACCTCAGATAAACTGTCATCCGACAGCAGAACCCGGATTAAAACAATGGTAGAAACCAATGACGGCTTTAAAATTTCGGAAGTAGACATGCAGCTTCGCGGTCCGGGGGATATCCTGGGTACACAGCAAAGCGGTGTCGTAGATTTCAAAAAACTAGACCTGGTGAATGATTCGGCAATTATCAAGACCACAAAGAGTTCAGTAGAAAAAATCCTGACAAAAGATTCCCTCCTGGCCCTGCCAGAGCATCAGGTACTTAAAAATTATTACTTAAGGCAGTACAAAGGAAAAAACAAATGGAGTAAAATTTCATAAAAAAACCGCGAAAAGAAATAATCTTCCGCGGTCTCCCCTTATAAAACTGTTATTTGAAGAAAATTACTTTACTCCATTGATAATACTTATTTTTCGCTTAATATTCTGTGATTTGGTGATTTGAATATGATTTAATTATTTGATGCTAAGCTTAAAATAAAGTAAAAAAAACAAAATGAATTATGTTTCCAACTTGCTTATTTATAAAAACTAACTTGTTGTTGCCAAAGGATTACAATGAATGCCATTTATAATTTCCTTTAACCCTTCCGAGTTTTCATGATTGTACCGTTTTGCTTAAAGATCTGCTGCGCTTCTAGCTGGAAATTGATATAATTCATTTTGTTTTACTAACATTGTGATTATATAATTTAGTTTAAAATCCATGTTCATAAAGAAAACAAGCTGTAAATCTGACGTGCAGATCCACTGTGTTTTCACTATTACGTGAATATTATACAGCAAATATAGACAATTAATTTTAATATGGAAATAACTTAATGATAATTTTTCACACTTTCATGATAAAATTATCTTTATTGAGTCCGGATGTGTGATACTGCCAGTTAACTGTCACGATTTCAGTAAGTGCCTTCTTCAGGCTTTTGTAATTATCCGGCTTCTTCATCAGGACATTTGCTCCCTTTATAAAGATTTCTTCCTCTCCATCCGATGATAAATTTGATGAATAAACAGCAACAGTCATCTGGCTGAGTTTACAGCATGACCTGATTTCAGTGAGGCAGTCCAGGACATTTTTTTCAGGGACATCAAAATTCATGAACAGAAGTTCCGGGATAACGGCTTTTTCACTTTTCAGGTAATTCATCATATCGTGCCCGGTAAAAAACACCCTGGTTTTTATCCTGATTTTGAGATCCTGAAATATATTCTTAAAGAAAATATGGTTTCCTTCATCGTGATCCATCAGCATCACATTAAGACATTCCCTGGTCATACCGCATTACGGTATTGCTGGTTGAAACTGTCTGCCTTTCTTCTGCCGGCAATGATTTTCTGGAAATAAGAAGGGGTAATTCCTGTTGTATTTTTAAACTGGGTGCTCAGGTGTGCTACACTGGAATAGTTGAGCTTGTGCGCAATTTCCGTAAGGCTGTACTGCTTGCTGATGATGAGTTCTTTTGCGTATTCAATCTTTTGGAGTATGATAAAA
The DNA here is from genome assembly GCF_001421435.1 of Chryseobacterium sp. Leaf201. Taxonomy (GTDB): domain Bacteria; phylum Bacteroidota; class Bacteroidia; order Flavobacteriales; family Weeksellaceae; genus Chryseobacterium. The sequence continues at coordinate 2,247 of NZ_LMKA01000093.1, read as the reverse complement.
TTCTCAATTGAAGTACAGGCTACTTCTGAAAACAAGGTAGAAAGATAGCCGTAACTGTGGTTCATTTTTTCTGCAATATACACTGAGGCTTTCACAGAAATCATTTCACCGGAAAAGACCAGCTTTACAATGATATCCTTAATTTTCTGTACCAAAGCTACTTTCTGGCTTTCTATGATTTCCATTCCGTATTCTTCCAGGCTGCTTTTAATTGCCTGACGCTGTTCTCCGTTAATTGATTCCAGAAATTCAACTTCACCGGAATTTACCAGTCTGTACTTTAATCCATGCTCTTTGAGCTTTTCCTCCAACACCTTTTTACACAGCGTATTGAAGTCAAATTTTACATACATTTTCATCCCTTTTAATGTATTTAATAACAGCGTAAATATAAACATTTATTCAATTAAATGTGAAATACAAGAAAATAAATATTACAATGATAAAAAAAATCCCTGCATTATAAAAATGCAGGAATTTAAACACTAAGGATGAAAAAAAATATACTGATTAAAAGCCTGAGCTTATGACCAAGCATATGAATGTATTTATTATAAGCAATTTGGTTCTATTGCAAAGATGGCTAAAATAAATATCTCACCTTTTATAGAATTGCAATTAAATGTTACAGAATTTTAAGTCTATTATTTGTGAATTAAAAATTCCATTTCAAAATCATCCATTACAAAACCGTTTCCTATGTCCACTACAACCTCGCCGTACAATCTAAATCCTTGTGATTCATAGAATTCCCTGGCTGTGTTTATTTTATTAACATTAAGGATAATTCTTTTATCACCTTGATCCGACACCTGTACTTTTAAAAAATCAAGAGCCTTTTTTCCGAAACCTTTGCCTTTGCTTTCCGGAACAAGATAAATCCTGTGCAGTTTCGTTGTCTGTTCTTCATATCCGTGTTCATACCCGATAAATCCTTCAAATGACTTGTTGTTTTCATCAAAAATCAAATAGTAGTGATAATCCGGGTGCTGAAAGTGTGCTGATATTTCCTTTTCGGAATACATTAAATCCAGCATATAGTTAATTTGCCGGTCCGAAATTATCCCTGCATAAGCACTCTCCCAGGACCTTTTCGCCAAATCCTGAATTAGAGGGATCTCGTTTACTGTTGCTTTTATTAATTCCATTATTTTAAATATGATGATTAAAAAAGTGAAAAGCATAACTGCCTTTCACTTTCTTTATTTGTTTCATTAAATCAGTCATGAGTTTATGTTCAGATGGATTATCAGTTCTAAAAAACTGCCCATTTGTACTGATGCCTGTTATATTTTTTCCATTTCAGCTTTTATCTTTGCATGCAAACCTTCTGAAGCAGCTACAAGCGGAAGTCTCAAATAGTTTTTCACAATACCTTTTTCAGCCAGTACCGCTTTGATTCCGCATGGATTGCCTTCGGCAAAAATTAATCTTGTGATTTCAACCATTTTATTGTGGATTTCATAAGCTTCCTTCACTTTCCCTTCAAAAGCCAGCTGAACCATGGCAGAGAATTCTTTCGGATATCCCTGTCCGATTACTGAAATAACCCCGTCGCCTCCGGCTAAAGTTACGGGAAGCGTAAATTCATCATCACCGGAAACCAATGAAAAGCCTTCAGGTTTCTTTCTTAAAATATCAAAATACTGAAGAATATTCGGTGACGCTTCTTTGATCAGGAATAAATTCGGGAATTCTTTTGCCAGACGCAATGTTGTTTCCGCTTCAACATTCTGTCCCGTTCTTGAAGGAACGTTATAAATAATAATGTTTTTCCCTGTGGACGCCAGTGCCTTATAATGCTGATAAAGTCCTTCCTGATTAGGCTTATTATAGTATGGAGATACGGAAAGCACTGCTTCAAAAGCGGTAAGATCAGTTTCTTCAATCTGTTTTTTCACTTCAAGGGTATTATTGCCGCCAATTCCCAATACCAAAGGCAGACGTTTATTATTCACCTTAATGATATGATTTACCACCTGTTTCTTTTCCTCACCGGAAAGTGTTGCAGCTTCCGCTGTAGTTCCCAAAACAACTAAATAACTGGTTCCGTTTTCAATATTGTATTCCACAAGTTTTGTCAAACTGTCGAAGTCCACGGATAAATCTTCATTAAAGGGTGTTACAAGAGCCACACCTACTCCTTTTAAAATGCTCATCTGTAAGAATTATTTTGCCAAATTTAATAATTTAGACTAAGAATTTATCATAAATAATAATGTTTTATTATACATATAATTATATTTG